>NZ_JAPPRQ010000120.1 GCF_026719745.1 Clostridium sp. ZS2-4 | reverse complement strand
TTTTAGCACTATAGTTTCCATATAAAATCCTCACATAAATTCTTTTTTCTATTATTTTGGATTTTTATATAGGTTTATATTAATGGTATTTTAATACATGTATTTTCTAAAGTGAAACTTATATATTCTAATTTTTCATGATAATTAAAAAAGATGCAAAACTCTATAAATACAGTTTTTGCATCTTTAAATTTTTTATATAAATTATTCCGGCAATAATATAAATCTTAATATAAACAATCCTGCCATTATGTACATTATAGGATGAACTTCCTTACTTTTTCCTGTAGCAACCTTCATTATTGGATAGAATATAATTCCTGCTGCTACACCATTAGCTATACTGTAACTAAAAGGCATAATTGCAATTGTGAAAAAAACTGGAAGTGCATCTGTAAAATCACTAAAATCTATATCCGCAACAGCTCCTAGCATAAGAACTCCAACAATTACAAGGGCTGGTGCTGTAGCTTCTGCTGGTACAATCCCTATTAATCCTCCAAAGAAAAGAGAAACTATAAATAAAATTCCTACTACTACATTTGTAAGTCCTGTTCTTCCACCTTCTGCAATACCCGCTGCTGATTCCACAACTGTAGCTAAAGTAGTTGTTCCTAATGCTCCTCCTAAAGTTGTAGCAAAAGCATCAGAAAATAGAGCTTTTCTCATATTTTTAACTCTTCCATCTTCATCTAACATTCCAGACTTTTGAGCAGTTCCTACTAATGTTCCTACAGAATCAAATAAATCTACTAAGCTAAAAGTTATAATAACCATCAAAATACTTATTATTGCACCGATGACTCCACTTCCTCCATGACTTAACAACCCTGGAAAATCAAAGGATAAAAAAGTTTTTCCAATTGGCGGCACATAAAATAATTTTAGGCCACTTGTCTGAGTTATGCCCATAGGTATCCCTACTATTGTAGTTAAAATAATTCCTATTAACATTGAACCTTTTACTTTACGAGCCATAAGTATTGCAGTTATAGATATACCGATTATAGTTAATGCAGTATGTGCATTTGTAAAACTGCCAAAGCTAACCAACGTTCCTGGATTTGCAACTATAACTTGTCCGCTTTTTAGCCCTATAAGCGCTATAAAAAGACCAATACCTCCTGTTATAGCTAACTTTAAATTATCCGGAAGAGAATCAACTATCTTTTCTCTTATAGAAGTAAGCGTTATTAAAATAAATATAAATCCTGAAATGCAAACAGCCGATAATCCCTGCTGCCATGTATAACCTAGTTTTAAACAAACACTATAAGAAAAGAAAGCTGTAAGTCCAATACCAGGTGCCAATGCAAAAGGTAAATTTGCATAAATACCCATTATCAATGTACCAATAGCTGAGGCTATACAAGTTGATGCAAAAGCAGAGCCTACTATTGGATCATTCAAAATTGTAAGACCTGCTGCTGCATCTCCAGTTGCTCCAGCTGCATTCATACCTGAAAATTTCAAAATATTAGGAATTACTAAAAGAGCATATGCTACTGTTATAAAAGTAGTAAATCCCGCTAATACTTCAGTTTTTACATCAGTATTGTTCTCTGATAATTTAAAAAATGTTTCTAAAATTGATTTTTTTCCTTCACTTGCTGTTTCCATTTAATTGTCCTCCCCTTTATAAAAAAATCTAGTAAACGGATATAAGTAAATCCGCCACTAGAATTCTACAGATTCACTCATAGCAAGAAATTTTGCGGTTTTCTCGTAGAAACTTACCGAACCATATTATCGGAATTATATGAGGTATATAATACTATTTAATTTTCTATTAGGTATAATAACATCATCTTTTTTATTAGTCAACATCTAAAATCAAATTTTTCACCCAAATCCATTTCATTAGATACAACTTTTCCTTCATTTGTATATACTGCTTTTGAATTTATAACTTTCTTTTCCTCTTCCACTTTCACAATGCTCTTCATTGTAATTAATTCATTTTCTATAATTTCACCACAAAATTTAATCAATTCTAGTAAGAAATCATTTTTATCAACAAATACCTTTTTTACTTTTTCATAATCATCCTTTAAATATTTCTTAAATATATTTTTGTTTATTTTTATTGAATAACCACTATTTATTTTAAACCCTATATCCCTTAAACTTTCTTTCTCCACTTTACATAAATTTTTCATTTTAGTTTCTATTTCTTCACTTAATTTTATTTTTTTCAAGCTTTTAAAAAATAAATTATACTTCTTCACAAAACTTTGAATTTCTTCTTCAATCCTAAATGCATCTATGTTTACACTTATCATTATTTTCTCTCTGGATGCTTCTTTTAAATTCAAAATTAAGTTTCCTTCTTGCATAAAAACAATATTTTCTTCACTTTCATAAACTTTATCATTAAAAGTAAATCTAGCATTGTCAGCTTCCCTTACTATATTCCATAAACCAGTATATGAAATAATTCTTCCAGTCTTGTCAAACAATTTAAAGCTGTGACTTTCACCTGTTTTTTTAGCCTTTAACACAAGTTTTTCTATATATTTTCCATACCTTTCAATATAACCATATATTCCAGCATTCCTATTTTCTATTGAATACAGCAGTTTTTCCAATAAAATACTATTTGTATCCTCATTTTTAACATCTACAGAAATATCTACTGTTTTTTCTCCATAGGCTAAAGTAAAAATGTAGTTTCCTTCATCCAATAAGGAATATTCTTTTCCATATAAACCGTCACTTAAATTTTTCTGAATGGATGCTAATTTTAGTACCTTAACCGTATAAATTCCTACCTGTACATTATTAGTTATTCTTGGTTCCACCTTTTCATCGTTACTTGAAGAGACTGACTTTAACATAAAAGTGCCACCTTGTTCTGTCGAAGTAACCTTTTTCAATATTGCTAAAAGTGTCTCTGCATTTTCTTTTATATCAGAAATATAAAGATCTGAATTATTATCACTGAATTTGGTTAGTAAATTCATATTATTCCTCCTAAATCGGTAAACAATATTTATTTACTACATGGTATGCTTATAAATAAAAAAAAGAAGACTAAAGAAATAAATAAACTTCTTTAGCCTTCTTTTCTCTTCTCTTTCTTCTTTACATACTCTTACTTAAAGTATTGTACTCCACTTTCAAATATCTTCTGATCTTTTTCTCCTATGATATTCTTATACACATTCTTTCCTATTCTTTCAGAGTGAGCCATTTTACCTAAAACTCTTCCATCAGGACTTGTTATTCCTTCTACAGCATACATAGAACCATTAGGGTTAAACTCTATATCATAGGTAGGATTTCCATTGAAATCAACATATTGAGTGGCAATCTGTCCATTTTTAAATAATTTTTCTGCCAATTTTTCACCGCATACAAATCTACCTTCACCATGAGAAATAGCCACACTATGAACATCTCCCACTTCAACCTTATTGAACCAAGGTGATAACTTAGATACTACCTTAGTGTTTACCACCTTAGACATATGCCTTCCAATTTTATTAAATGTTAAAGTTGGACATTCTTCATCCATATCTGTTATTTCTCCATAAGGTACTAGTCCAAGCTTTATAAGAACCTGGAATCCATTGCATATACCAAGCATCAATCCATCTCTTTTATTAAGCAGATCCATCACAGCCTCTTTAACTTTTGGATTTCTAAATACAGCTGCTATAAATTTACCTGAACCATCCGGCTCATCTCCTGCACTAAAACCTCCTGGTAGCATAACTATCTGTGAATTAGTTATAGCTTTTACCATATTCTCAACAGAATCCTCAATGTTCTTTGCAGTCAGATTTCTGAATACTCCTACCTCAACTTCTCCTCCAGCCTTTACAAAAGCTTTTTCTAAATCATATTCGCAATTTGTACCTGGAAATACAGGTATATATATTTTAGGTTTAACTATACTTATTTTTGGTCCTTTAGAAACTTTTTTGTCAGAACAATTTAAACTTACTTCATCTTTAATTTCTTCTAATTTAGTAGGGAAAACAGATTCTAATGGACTTTTCCATTCTTCATAAAGTTCATCAATAGATATTTTTGTTCCATTTATTTTTATTTCTTGTTTAGAACAAGTAAATCCAAGTAAAGTATAATTTGTACCATTAAAAGCTTCCTTCAATTCTACTTTATCATCTATTTCTAAAATTATTGAACCATAATTTTCAATAAACAAATCATCACCTTTGATATTATGAGAAAAATTCATTCCAATTTTATTTCCAAAGCTCATTTTGGAAATTGCCTCAGCAACTCCTCCTGCTTTTACAGTATGTGCTGCCAACGCTCTTCCTTCACTAATAAGTTTACTTACTATACTAAAGTTTTTCTTTAGCTCTTCAAAATTTGGAATAAAATTTTCATCCATTGATGTCTTTAACAATATAACTCTACTTCCATTTTTCTTAAATTCAGGTGAAATTACTTTATCAGCACTTACAACATCTACAGCAAATGCAACTAACGTTGGAGGTACATTTATATCTTTAAAGGTACCAGACATACTGTCTTTTCCTCCAATAGCCGGTATTTCCAAAGCTTTCTGTGCATAAAAGGCTCCAAGTAAAGCACTGAATGGTTTTCCCCATTTTTCTGGTTCATCATAAAGCTTTTCAAAATATTCTTGAAGAGTAAGTCTTGTATTCTTATAATCTCCTCCTGCTGCAACAATCTTAGTTACTGCTTCAACTACTGCATATAGTGCACCATGGAAAGGACTCCATTTACCTATCTTTGGATTATAACCATAACTCATAATACTTGATGTAGAAGTTTCTCCATTTAAAACAGGAATTTTAGCGCACATAGCTTCTGCCGGAGTTGATTGATATTTTCCTCCAAAAGGCATAAGTACAGTACCTGCACCTATTGAACTGTCAAATCTTTCAATTAATCCCCTTTGACTGCAAACATTTAAATCTCTAAGAGTTTCCACCCATTTTTCAGTAATATTTTCTACAGCTTCTGAATTAAAATAAGGTTCTTTTGATGGTTTTTTAACCTTAACATCAGTTGTTTGTATAACCCCATTAGTATCTAAAAATCTTCTGCTTATATCTACTATCTTTTTACCTCTCCATGTCATTACAAGCCTGTTATCACCTGTTACCTCTGCAACCTGATTTGCTTCAAGATTTTCTTCTTCTGCATATTTTATAAATTTTTCTACATCTTCCTTATTTACTACTACTGCCATTCTTTCCTGTGATTCTGATATAGCAAGCTCAGTTCCATCCAATCCTTCATATTTCTTTGTAACTAAATCCAAATTTATATTAAGACCATCACTTAATTCTCCAATAGCAACTGAAACTCCTCCAGCTCCAAAATCATTACATTTTTTTATAAGTCTGCTTACCTCAGAATTTCTGAATAATCTCTGAAGCTTTCTTTCAGTAGGAGCATTACCCTTTTGAACTTCAGCTCCACACTGCATAATTGAACTCTCATCATGCTCTTTTGATGAACCTGTAGCACCACCGCATCCGTCACGACCTGTTCTACCACCTACCAGAATAATTGAATCTCCATTTTCAGGTCTCATTCTAATTACATTTTCTTTTGGAGCAGCAGCTATTACAGCTCCTACTTCCATTCTTTTTGCCACAAAATCTTCATCATAAACTTCCGTTACATGTCCTGTTGCCAATCCTATCTGATTTCCATAAGAACTATATCCATGAGCGGCATTTATTGTTATCTGTCTTTGTGGAAGCTTTCCTTGAAGAGTCTCTTCAATAGGCTTTCTTGGATCTGCACTTCCAGTAATTCTCATAGCTTGGTAAACATATGATCTTCCTGATAACGGATCTCTGATTGCCCCTCCAAGACAAGTTGCTGCACCTCCAAAAGGCTCTATCTCTGTTGGATGATTGTGAGTTTCATTTTTAAACATAATCAAATACTTTTCAGTTTTTCCGTCAATTTCAATTTCACGTTCTATACTACAAGCATTAATTTCATCTGATTCCTCAAGATCATCTAATTTGCCTTTTTTTCTAAGCTCCTTCATTCCCATTACAGCCATGTCCATAAGGCACATATTTTTAGGTTTATTTCCATAGACAAATTCTCTTGATTTTAAATATTGTTCATAAGCATCCTTGATAGGCTCTACATATTTATCATCTTCAAATTCTACATTTCCTATCTTAGTTTCAAAGGTTGTATGTCTGCAGTGATCTGACCAATAAGTATCTATAACCTTTATCTCTGTAATAGTTGGGTTTCTTCTTTCTTCTTCTTTAAAATATTTCTGACAGAATAATAAATCTTCAAATCCCATAGCCAAGCCATGTTTTTCTCTAAACTGTCTGATTTCTTCTTCGCTTCTATCTATAAATCCTTCTAATATCTCAACATCCTCTGGGATATTCATTTCCATTTCTAAATCATCTGGTTTTTCCAAAAAAGCTTCTCTCGAATCCACAGTATTAATGTAATATTTTTTTATTTTTTTAACCTCTTCTTCCACTATATTTCCCTTTATTATTATAACCTTAGCACATCTAATCAGAGGTCTTTCCTTTTGAGTTAATATTTGCATACATTGTGCCGCAGAATCCCCTCGCTGGTCATACTGTCCCGGTAAGTATTCAACAGCAAATACTATTTCATTTTCTCCTATCTCAATACTCTCATCATATACATTATCTACCGTAGGCTCTGAAAATATTGTATTTCTCGCTCTAATATACTCATCTTCCTCTATTCCAGCAATATCATATCTATTTAAAATTCTTAAATTTTCTATGGATTTTATATTTAAGTTTTCCTTAAGCTCTTTTAATAGTCCTTTTGCCTCAACATTATATTGAAGTTTCTTTTCCGTATATATTCTTCTAACCATAGTTTTCATAATATCTTCTCCTCATCTAATTAGATTTTATCTGATGACTACCAGCCGTAATACTCCCACTTCGAAAGTGGGAGATAACGACTGCTACGTCCCTAGATAAGGGTTTCTAAGCTTCAGATGGAGTAAAAACTCCACCCGAAGCTTAGAAACCTCTTTATACACTTTTTATCTTTCCGATATCCCTTCTATAGTAAATTCCTTGAAAAGAAACTTTCTCAATATCCTTATAAGCCTTATCTCTAGCTTCCTCTAAATTATCGCCAACTGATACTACTGATAAAACTCTTCCTCCATTTGTCAAAAGCTTTCCATCTTTATAATCTGCTCCCGCTGCAAAAACCCTATTTTCAACCTTTTCCAGTCCTGTTATCTCGAATCCTTTTTCATACTTTCCTGGATAGCCTCCTGCAACGGCCGTAACACAGCAAGCATTTCCAGACTTCCATTTTATCTCATAGTCTTTTAAGCTGCCATCTAAAGCTTTTAGTATAACTTCTACATAATCGCTGTCCATAAGAGATAAAACAGCTTGTGTTTCTGGATCTCCCATTCTTACATTATACTCTAGAAGATATACTCCTTTTTTAGTTATCATTATTCCAAAAAATACTGTTCCCACATAATCCATTTTTTCTTCTTGTATTCCTTTTAATGTAGGTTCTAAAATTTCTCTATTAAATGCATTTATAACCTCTTCACTACAATATGGATTTGGTGCAATAACGCCCATTCCTCCAGTATTAGGTCCCTTATCTCCATCAAATATCTGTTTATGATCCTTACTTGATATAAAAGGAATTATAGTTTCACCATCGGTTATTGAAAGAATTGATGCTTCTACTCCTTCTAAAAATTCTTCAATAACAATTTTAAGTCCAGCACCATTAAATATATCATCCAGCATAAAGCTGTTTATAGCTTCTTCTGCTTCTTTTTCATTTTGGCATATAACAACACCTTTACCAGCAGCAAGTCCATCGGCTTTAACAACAGTTGGATAGGAGCATTGTTTTATATATGAAAGTGCTTCCTCTCTATCATAAAACACTGCATATTCAGCACTTTTAACTTCGTACTTTTTCATAAAATTCTTAGAAAATATTTTACTTCCTTCAAGAGCAGCAGCCTTCTTTGAAGGTCCAAAAATCTTCAAATTGTTTTCTTTAAATACATCTACAATTCCATCTACCAAAGGTGCTTCTGGTCCTACTATAGTAAGGTCTATACTTTGTTTCTTGGCAAAATCTACAAGCTCATTTATTTCTTTTATGTTTACATTCTCACACTTGTCTTCATTTGCGGTACCACCATTTCCAGGAGCACAATATATTTTATTTACTAATTGACTTTGCGAAATTTTCCATGCAATAGCATGCTCACGTCCACCTGATCCTACAACTAATATCTTCATCCCTATTACAACTCCTTATCATTATTTACTCTTACGTAAATCTAAAATATTTAACTATACTTTTAAATGACAATGGACAATTGACAGCCAACAATTATATTAAATTGTCAACTGTCAATCTATTAAAGTATTCTAGTGTTTAAAATGTCTTATACCTGTAAGTACCATAGAAATGTCATTTTCATTGCATGACTTTATAGAATCTTCATCTCTTATGGAACCACCTGGCTGAATTATAGCTTTTATTCCGTATTTAGCAGCTTCCTTAACAACATCATCAAATGGGAAGAAGGCATCAGACGCTAATACTAAACCATCTTTAGCTCTTTCAAGGGCCTGCTGAGCCGCCCATATTCTATTAACCTGCCCCCCACCTATTCCTGTTGCCGTTCCATCTTTAGCTACTACGATAGCATTAGATTTAACATATTTGCACACCTTCATTGCAAATATCATATCCTTCATTTCTTCTTCAGTAGGTTTTCTTTCAGTTACTACCTCTAATTTATCTGCGAATTTATTATCCTCGCTCATAATTAAGATTCCGCCGTCAACCTTAGCAACATTATACTCATCTCCAGGCTTAACGTCACATTTTATAACTCTTAAATTTTTCTTTTTCTTTAAAATTTCTAGAGCATCCTCATCATAATCTGGTGCTATGACTATTTCTAAGAAGATTTCCACCATTTTTTCCGCGGCAGCTTTATTAACTTTTCTGTTAAAAGCTACAATTCCTCCAAAGATTGAAACAGGGTCACAAGAGTATGCCTTTATGTAAGCGTTCTCTACATCCTCTGCTATAGCCACTCCACAAGGATTATTATGCTTAAGTCCACAACAAGCTATTTCGTCAAATTCCCAAACTGTTTTCCAAGCTATATCCATATCTTTTATATTGTTATAAGATAATTGTTTTCCATTTAAAATTTCGAAATTATTTATTGCTCCCTTTCCATCAGTAGAAGTGTAATAAGCAGCTGTTTGATGTGAGTTTTCACCATATCTTAGATCCATTGATTTTTTGTATGAAAGTGATAGATATTCAGGATATTCTTCCTCCTTTAAAAGGAAATTGCTTATAGCAGCATCATACCCAGCCATTAGGTTAAATACTTTTCCTGCAAGTTTTTTTCTTGTTTCAAAATTTACATCTCCTTCAGATTCTACTTGTTCCTTAATATCCTCATAATCTTTTGTATCTGTAAGAACAATTACATCTCTAAAGTTTTTTGCTGCCGCCCTGATCATTGTTGGTCCACCAATATCAATAAACTCTACTTTTTCATCAAAGTCTAAATCTTCTTTTACCTTTTCAAAGAAAGGATATAAGTTCACAACTACCATATCAATTGGCTTTATGCCCTTTTCTTCAATAACTCTCATATGATCTGCATTTTCTCTGATAGCAAGTATTCCACCATGAAGAACAGGATGAAGTGTTTTTACTCTTCCATCTAAAATTTCATCAAACCCTGTAACTTCATTAACTTCTATAACAGGTATTCCATTTTCTTTTAAATGCCTGAAAGTTCCACCTGTTGATATTATCTCTACTCCTCTATTTACAAGAAATTTTGCAAGATCCAATATCCCATCTTTATTAAACACACTTATCAATGCTCTCTTGATCATTTTTAGTACTCCTTTCTAATCTATAATACATCTTCTTCTGTCAAATTTAACCTTACCTTCTGATATTAATTTTATAGCTTCTGGTAAAGCCTTGTGTTCCTCTACCAATACTCTCTTTTGTAGTATTTCCGGAGTATCATCATTACAAACTTCTACAGCCTTCTGAATAATTATACTGCCTGTGTCTGTACCTTCATCTACAAAATGAACTGTACATCCTGTTATTTTCACTCCGTATTCAATAGCTTTTTCGTGAACCTTTAAACCATACATTCCCTTTCCGCAAAAAGACGGAATCAAAGATGGATGAATATTTATAATTCTATTTTTAAATTTATCTATAATATTACCTTTTAAAATAGATAAAAAGCCAGCTAGTACTATCAAATCTACTTTTCCATCTAATATTTCTAAAATCTTGTCTGAAAGATTGGCCCCATATTCCTTTCTTTCAAATACCAAAGTTTTTATGTTATGTTTTTTAGCTCTTTCTATTGCAAAAGCCCCCATTTTATCACTTATTACATACTCTATACTGCAATTCATATAATTACTTTCTATACTATCTATTATTGATTGAAAATTGCTTCCACCACCGGATACTAGAACTGCTATTTTAAACATACTCCTTTTCCTCCAGCTTCTACATGACCTATCTCGTAAGCTTTACTTCCCATATCCTCAATTTCACTTATGATTTTCTCAACATCTTCTCTGCTGACACATAATACAAAACCAATTCCCATATTGAATGTGTTATACATATGTTCTTCTTCCACACCCAAAGACATTATATATTTAAAAACAGACGGGATTTCAAAGCTTTTCTTATTTATAACAGCTGTAAAGTCTCCTTTAAACATTCTTGGAATATTCTCATAAAAACCGCCCCCAGTAATATTAGCCATTCCTTTTATTTTATACTTGTTTAATAAATTCAAAACTGTTTTTACATATATTTTAGTAGGAGTTAAAAGTATATTACCTATTTTGTCTCCATCAAATTCTTCATGTAAATTTGTAACAAGTTTTCTTACTAAAGAATATCCATTACTGTGAATTCCAGAAGATTCAATTCCAATCAAAACATCTCCATCTTCTATCTGGCTTCCATCTATAATTTCTTCTCTTTCAACTATCCCCACACAGAATCCAGCAACATCATATTCTCCTTCTTTATAGAACCCTGGCATTTCAGCTGTTTCGCCACCAATCAAGGCACAATCACCTTGAATACATCCATCGCTGATTCCTTTTACCAAATCTGCTGCATTTTCTGCATTAAGCTTTCCACAAGCAATGTAATCTAAAAAGAAAAGCGGTTTTGCTCCATGGCATAGAATATCATTAACACACATTGCTACACAATCTATACCTACTGTATCATATTTCTTCATTTCAAAAGCTATCTTTAGCTTAGTACCTACTCCATCAGTTCCTGATACAAGAACAGGATTTTTATACTTCGGAAGTTCATACATTCCAGCAAAGCTTCCTAAACTATTTAGAACTCCACTATTAAAGGTTTTTGCTGCATGCTCCTTCATTAGTTTTACAGCTTCATATCCCTCTTCGATATTTACTCCAGCTTCTTTATAAGTTGCCATAACATCCTACCTTTCTAAACAATCCTTTGAATTTTCAATAGGAGCTGATACTGGATATTCTCCATTAAAGCATCCCATACAAAATCCTTCTTTACCTTTAAAAGTACTTAATAAACCTTCCATGCTTAAATACCCCAAACTATCTGATCCTATTAAGTCATTTATTTCTTTTACCTGCATTTGTGCTCCTACCAATTCACTTCTGTAAGGCGTATCGATTCCAAAGTAACAAGGGAATTTTACTACTGGAGAAGAAACTCTAAAGTGAACTTCCTTAGCACCTGCTTTACGCAGCATTTGTACTAATCTTTTACTGGTAGTTCCTCTAACTATAGAGTCATCTATAAGAACTACTCTTTTCCCTTCAACATTTACTTTTAGTGCATTCAACTTGACCGAAACGGCTCTTTCTCTCATTTCTTGTGATGGGGATATAAAAGTTCTTCCCACATATCTGTTTTTTATAAGACCTATTCCATAAGGTATTCCAGAAGCCTTAGCATACCCAACTGCTGCTGGTATTCCTGAATCTGGAACTCCAATTACTATATCAGCATCTACTGGTGCTTCCTTGTAAAGTCTCTCTCCTGCTGCTAACCTTGAATTGTATACATTTATTCCATCTATGACACTATCAGGTCTGGCAAAATAAATATATTCAAAAGCACATGTCATGCATTTAGTTCTTTCAGCAAATTGAACAGATTTGATTCCGTTATCATCTATTATAACAATTTCTCCTGGATTTACATCTCTTATAAATTCAGCTCCAATAGCATCCAGTGCACAACTTTCTGAACAAAATATATAATCTTCCTCTATTTTACCAATACATAAAGGTCTTATACCATTAGGATCTCTAACTCCTATAAGCTTATCTCCAGTAAGTATAACTATTGCATATGATCCTTTAATTGCTCCAATAGCATCAATAACTGCAGTTTCTATACCTTTCTTGGCCTTTCTTGCAATTAAATTCAATATAACTTCCGAATCTATAGATGTTTGAAACAAAACCCCAGCATCTTCCAAAAGTTCTCTTATAATATCCGCATTAACCAAGTTTCCGTTATGCGCTATAGATATATCACCTAGCTTAAACTGTCCTAAAAGAGGTTGAGCATTAGCTGCTTTACTAGAACCAGTAGTTGAATATCTTACATGCCCAATAGCTGCTTTACCATTCATTTCTTTCAATATATTTTCATTAAAAATCTCAGATACAAGTCCCATATCCTTGTAACAGATATGTTTATTTCCATCTCCAACCACTATTCCTGCACTTTCCTGACCTCTATGCTGAAGAGCATAAAGACCATAATAAGTCATAGTGGCAACATCTAAATTTGATTTGGAGTATACTCCAAATACTCCACATTCTTCTTTAAATTTATCTTGAAACAACTCATTATCCATTATGAATTCCTTATTATTCATAACCTTCCCCTCAATCTATTAATTATTTGCATTATCAATTCTTTTTAAAATTTCTGAATATGCTTCTTCAACATCCCCTAAATCTCTTCTGAATCTATCTTTATCTAATTTTTCATTTGTGTTTGCATCCCAGAATCTACATGTGTCTGGAGATATCTCATCAGCCAAAATAACTTCTCCGTTAAATCTTCCAAATTCAAGCTTGAAATCTATGAGTTTTATATTTTGTTTTAGGAAAAACTCTTTTAATATCTCATTTATCTTAGCTGTAGAATCATAAATAGCTTTTAATTCTTCAAATGTAGTAAGTCCTAAAGCTACTGCATGATAATCATTTATTAGAGGATCACCAAGTTCATCATTTTTGTAGCATATTTCAAAAATTGTCGTATTAAGTTCTCTTCCTTCTTCAATTCCAAGTCTCTTTGCCATACTGCCAGCTGCTACATTTCTAACAATAACTTCCAACGGAACTATTTCAACTTTCTTGCAAAGCTGTTCTCTCTCACTTATTTTTTCTACAAAATGAGTTTCAACTCCATTTTTATGAAGAAGCTCAAAAATCATTGATGTAATACTGTTGTTCAATACACCTTTACCGCTTATTTCTGACTTTTTAGCACCATTAAAGGCTGTTGCATCATCCTTATAGTAAATAATTACTTGGTCTTTGTCTTCCGCTTCAAATATTTTCTTTGCCTTACCTTCATACAACATTTTCATTATAATTCCACTCCTTCAGCATTTTCTTTTATAAATTTTTCCTTCATATTTTCTCTGAATTTTACTAAATCTTCTTTTAATTCTGGATATTTCAAAGCTAAAATTTGAACTGCAAGCATTCCTGCATTTGCACTATTATTTATTCCTACTGATGCTACTGGAATTGGCTTTGGCATTTGAACAATTGATAGAAGTGAATCTAACCCATCTACTGCTGCGTTAATCGGTACACCTATAACTGGTAAGATAGTTTGAGAAGCAATTACTCCTGGAAGATGAGCTGCGAGACCAGCACCTGCAATAATACATTCACAGCCTTCACACTCTATAGCTTTTAATACTTCTGATAGTTTTTCTGGAACTCTATGAGCCGACAATACATACGCCTTATACTCAACTTTAAATTCCTTTAATACTTCTGCGGCACCCTTCATTGTATTAGTATCTGATTTACTTCCAAAAATTATAGCTACTTTCATTGTTTATCCTCCTCAATTTTTTATTGATTTTAAATAGTAATCTATGATTTTAAGCATTATTTTCCGTTAACATTACATTACTTGATATGCCTAATGTTAACACTACGTTTTCAAAAAGTCAATACATTATAAGCTCTTTTTGTTAAAATATTCGTATTAATCGAATTATTAGCGTGCAAAAAAGATGCTATAATTCGTATTGGTACGAACAATAGCATCTTTAAGTATTCATTCACTAACATAATATTTTATAATTAATTACTTAATAATTCCTTACTTATTCTTCTTCTCTTCTTCTAAGATTTTGAAGTATTCTTTTGTTTCATAAACAATGACACCACTTAATCCAATTAAAGCAATTAGATTCGGTATTGCCATTAAACCATTTACTATATCTGCAATAATCCAAATTAAATCAAGCTTCAAAAAAGCTCCTGATGCCACCAATACTATATATATTATTCTATATGGCATTATGCCCTTAACTCCAAATAAATATGCAGTACATCTCTCTCCATAATAATTCCATCCTAAAATAGTGGTAAATGCGAAAAATATGAGACCTATAGTTACAATCATTTGTCCTATAATTGGAACAGATAATCCACCTTTAAAAGCTGCATTTGTCATAGCTGCTCCTTCTAAGCCTGAATTCCATGCTCCCGTTAAAATTAAAACTAATCCAGTCATTGTACAAATAACTATTGTATCAAAAAATGTACCAGTCATAGAAATCAATCCTTGACGAACACAAGATTTTGTTTTTGCTGCCGCGGCCGCTATTGGAGCACTACCTAAACCAGATTCATTTGAGAATACTCCTCTTGCAACACCGCTTTGCACTGCTTTCATTACTGTAGCACCAAGAAATCCGCCTGCAGCTGCAGTTGGTGTGAAAGCACTCTTAATTACCATTTTTATTGTTTCTGGTAAAAGTGCTGCATTGCTAGCTAATATAATAATTGAACCTACTATATAAAACGCAGCCATAAAAGGTACTGTTTTTTCTGCTACCGCTGCAATATTTTTTATACCTCCAATAGTTACAAAAGCAACTAAAACTGTAATTATTATTGCTGTTACTATTATAGGAAGGTTAAAAGTAATCTTAACTGCTTCAGTAATAGCATTTACTTGTGGGAAGGTTCCTATTCCGAAAAATGCTACGCCCACTCCAAAGATAGCAAACATTTTAGCAAGCCATTTTTTACCTAACCCTTTTTCAATATAGTACATAGGTCCTCCAGCCATTTGACCATTTTCATCTACGCTTCTATATTTTACTGCTAGAAGTCCTTCTGCATATTTAGTAGCCATTCCAAAGAATGCAGCCATCCACATCCAGAACAACGCACCAGGTCCACCTGCTTTAATAGCAGTAGCAACCCCTACAATATTACCTGTACCAATAGTTGCTGATAAGGCTGTACAAAGTGCTGCAAAACTGGATACATCTCCTTCACCTTCTGAATCATTATCCTTTGCAAATAGATACTTTAAAGCTAATGGTAATTTAAAAATTTGTAGTAATCCAAGTCTTACTGTTAAATAAATCCCTGTTCCTACTAGTAAAACGAGTAGCGGTGGTCCCCAAACCACCTGATCGATTTTGTTGAATAATTCCAATGCATTTGACATGTTGTCATCCTCCTTATGATATGAATTAATTTGGAGGAGAATAGATTATTTGTGTAATAATCCTATCCTCTGTCCTTTTACCTGAGAGTTTCAATAGCAGAATATTTGCTATCTTTCTCCTTCGGTGCCCACATTTAAATGGGTCTCTCCAGAGGCTCGTCCAATAACGGTCTCTAACTATAACATAGTTACCTGAAAGATTGACTTCTTCGGTGGATGGAAAACCATCTCTCTCCCGCTACCTTCATCCGAACACTTCTTTAGTTTTTATTAATTTTGTTTATTATTATAATAAACTTTGTATAAGAATACAAGTTCCTTTATGAAAATAATAAATTATTTTCATATTCACTATAATTTATATGCTAAATCCCTTAACATTTATTATATATTTTGGAAATAAAATTCAATCTATTAACCGTTCTCCATACAATATAGCTTAGAATTGTTTGTATTGAAAACATTGTAAACGACTTCAACAATCTTGGTGCAATTAAAACTTGAGCTGCCTTGCCTGTTATAATAATTAACCAATAAGTATTAATTATTAAATCTACAAACACTATTATCAGCCCTACTGGCACTGCAGTTCCGACTACCGACATTGAGTTTTTATAAAGCACCCCCCATATACACTACTTCATTAACCTTGTTCAACTATTCCTTCCTCCTTTATTTCTTCAAATCTATTAACAAATTTATTTCCTATATCTTTTTTACCTAAAAACATACTCAAAGGTCTTACCCATATTCCTCTCTCCCCATACAGTGCCTGATACACAACCATATCTTCAAGAGTTTCTGAATGTTTAGCTATATATAAAACCAAGTATTCTTTTCCTTTGAAATGTCTGTATTTTTTCCCAAGCTTTATTTGTCTTTCACTCATTTGATATTCCTCCTAAAATTTGATTGATGATGATATATTATTTAAATAGCATATTATTATAGTATAATATAAATGACAAAAACAAAATTTCTGATTTATCATACATTTATTATAAAATAGTTATCCATAGTTTGAAAATCTAAAATTTCCTATCAAGTAAAAAATAGTACTTTGAGCAATTGATATTTTTCATTTTTCTCAGCTAACGTTTCCATTTTCTCCTTTAACTTTACATCTATACGATGTATTTTGTTTATAAATCAAAAATAAAAAACCATACTGTTTTCACAATACGGTTTGATGTTTATGTAGTGGTAGAAACGATGCATCGCCTGACAAAACCACGAGTTAATAATTTTTATAGGAAAGCGGCACCTGTCCTTATGTATATGTAATTTTATTTAAAAAAGCTTCTTACTTTTTCTTTAAAGGGTTTATTCGTGCAATCTTTTTCACACATTTCCAACACTTGCTTTGCGATATTGCTGTTTCGCTCACCCCAATCACCGTTCACATTTTCTGTACCTGTTACTACAACCAGCACGTTGGTTTCATAATCATCAATCTCTGTGAATTTAATATAATACGGAACATATCCTCCTCCATGATTTATAAATGACACGAAGTTTACTCCACCATAAGGTGAAGTAACTCCAAAATAAATTTTAACTCTATTCCCTTCTACTGTTCTCAAATCTTCCATATGCTCAATTTTCCATCCAAGACCTATAAAATTGCATTTTAAACGTTTTTCAATATCTGCTAAGGGTTCAGGTATAGTAGTTTTCTTGATTTTAGCTATCTTCATTTGTATTCACCACTCTTTTTTGTATTGATTATATTCTAACATAATTATACTAATTATTCATTAATTTCTATGCATTTATAGCAATAGTGTTATTTTTATACTCACCATTTTTAACTCCTAAACTAGTAAGCATGATTAACATTAGCAGTTATACTAATATCTTTTCTTACTACTAATACAAATTCATCACAAATTTTAAAAGCCAAATCTATTATATTAAATCTCTATAAACCTTATCTTTAGAATTAGTTTCAATAAACATAAATTTTCACACTACTACCTTCGTCATATTTTGCTATTGTGCTTTACTTTGTTATCTCGTCTAAATTGCTAAAGGCAGATGTCATAGCAAGGATTAAAGAGAATATATCACGTTGAGTTTGTTCTTACACTTCTATATTTCTTTATTTCTCTTAAAGAAAAATACAATACTAATTAAAGATAAAATTATGCCTATCATATAAAAAGATATCGCATAAAGATATACCATTCTATCAAAATCATCTGGCGAATAAGAACCGTTTCCGCCTGGGAAAAAATATTCATGAGTAAACTCATAAGATAGCTTTGGAGCCAGTAATATACTGAATAACCCAAGCGTAAGGATAATTATAGCAGTTATTTCATGACTATATTTTTTTATAAATTGTTTTGCCATAATAAAAATATTATACTTTCTTTTGGAATCTATATATTTTGATTTTCTTGATATTTGTATCATAAAATATATGCTCCTTTACTCACATTTTTTTGCTGTTATGAATCAATTAAATTATTTGTTTAATACAGTAAATAAGAATATTATGTATTCAATTCTTACCCCTATTTTAATCTATTCTACATGTAATTTAAGTTTTTCCTCTGTTTCTTTTCTTAGCCTAATCGTTTTTTTTAGTTTTTTTCCAGCTCTTTTTACTTGCTCTAAAGCATCTTGATTT
>NZ_JAPPRQ010000012.1 GCF_026719745.1 Clostridium sp. ZS2-4 | reverse complement strand
AACCAATATCAGTACCATTAACTCAAGCATTATTATTCCCAAGATTCGGAATGGATGTAACATTGGCATATCCAGAAGGATATGATCTACCAGATTGGGTAATCGAAAAAGCTAAGAAAAATGCATTAGAAAATGATGGAACATTCACAATAACTCACAACATGGAAGAAGCATACAGAAATGCAGATGTAGTAATTCCTAAGAACTGGGGAAGCTGGGTTAACAACCAAAGTGATGCAGTAGTAGATGATTTATTGGAATCATATAAAGGATGGAAGTGTACAGAAGAAATGATGGCACTTACAAATCCAGGATCAATCTATATGCACGCACTTCCAGCAGACAGAAACAACGAAGTTGAAGATTCAGTAATAGATGGACCACACTCAGTAGTTTATGATGAAGCAGAAAACAGAATCCACACAGCAAAAGCTGTTATGGTTCTTACTATGGGTGGAAAATAGAATAATGTTGCATCGCAACATTATTCTCAGGTACTAGATATTAGGGTTCCATGAAATGATTTTTTGGTAATGAGAAACATCAATAACTAAGGATCAGAAAATAGGAGAAGGGGATAAATTAAGTATCTTTATTCCCTTCCTTTTTAACAAATTACTTAAAAATGGGGGAAAGTTATGGCAAAAGTAGTAGCAGTAAATATAAGTGAAACAAAAGGAGTAGTAAAACATCCCATTGAAAAAGGATTTTTTAAGAAAAAACATGGACTTGAAGGTGATGCTCATGCAGGTGATTGGCATAGACAAGTAAGTCTTCTTGCACAAGAAAGCATAGACAAAATGAAAAAAATGGGGATAGAATTATCTGTAGGAGATTTTGCTGAGAACATAACCACAGAAGGTATAGTACTTCATGAACTTCCAGTTGGTACAAAATTAAGAATTGGAGAAACTGAAATGGAAGTAAGTCAAATAGGAAAGAAATGTCATGAGGGTTGTGAAATCAAAAAAAAGGTTGGATATTGTATAATGCCAAAAGAAGGGATATTTACAATAGTACTTCGAGAAGGATATATTAAACCGGGAGATGGAATAGAAATTGTTAAAGAATAGTATAGTATAAAAAAATAATTCATTCTATTAAGGATGAATTATTTTTTATACTAAATGGAAACGATTTCTCATAAATGTTTTGAAACTTGTGAGGTTAAAAAGGAATTTTATTTTGAAATTTTGCAAAATGTTGAAAAAATACACTGGTTGTAATAAAATTAAATTAATGTATATATTTTACAGATATAAAAAATTCAACTAAATAAAAGGAAGGAGGATTAAAAGACTTAATTTTAAATCTTTCGTTAATCTTTTCTAAATAAAAGACAAAATTATTTTTACTCTTAAAATAGTAAATGTATTTGGCTTAGTTTTGTTATGATACCTGCATTTGCAAGATGATTTTTATTTAAGGTAGATAAAGGGGTATATGGGATTTTAGCTTACTATAATTAAAAAAGTTTTTGAAAATAAAAATAATAACAAGCTAAGGGGGAATTAAATATGGGAATAAAAAATAAAAAGAGTCAATTAGTATATCAACTTGATGATAAGCCGCCTTTAAAAATTGCACTAGTACTAGCTTTGCAAACTATTTTGACAGGATTTGGTGGGATTGTGGCTGTTCCATTAATTGTTTCATCAGCCTTAGGACTTCCATTTAAGGAAGTTACGTTTTGGATAAGCTGTGCACTGTTTGTATCAGGGATAGTAACGCTTATTCAATCCCATGGTTTGGGCAAAGTTGGTTCTAGATTGCCTGTAATAATGGGAACATCTTTTGGATTTGTTGGAGTTTCTATAATGGTAGGTAAAAACTATGGTATAGCTGCGTTGTTTTGTGCAACTATAGCAGGTGCTTTAGTTGAAGTTATTTTTAGTAAATTTATTAAACATATAAAACGATTTTTACCTCCTATAGTAACAGGTACAGTAGTTACTTTAATTGGATTAACAGTTGTACCAGTAGCAATAAATTGGTTAGGAGGAGGAGCTGGTTCAGCTAACTATGGTTCAATAAAGAATTTATTAGTTGGACTTGCTGTATTGATAATTATTATAGTATTGAATGAGTTTGGAAATGAATTTATAAGTTCAGCTTCTGTGGTTATAGGAATTGTTTGTGGATATATATTGGCAGCGTTTACAGGAATGCTAGATTTTAGTTCAGTAGCTTCTGCTTCTGCATTTTCAATACCACGTCCATTTAAATATGGTATTAATTTTAGTATACCGGCAATTTTAGCATTTATCCCTATTTATGTAGCAACTACTATTGAAGCAGTAGGAGATACTTTAGCTATTGGAGCAGCTTGTGAACATGAGGTTTCACCACAAGAACTGCAAGGGGGAGTACTTTGTGACGGCGTTGGTAGTATGATTGCAGGCGTATTTAATGCAGGTGCTAATACAACTTTTAGCCAATGTACAGGACTTGTAAGTGTTACTGGAGTAGCTAGTAGATTTGTAGGTATGCTAGCAGGAGGTTTGTTAATTGCAGCAGGATTATTACCTAAATTTGCAGCAATTGTAGCAGCAATGCCTAGTCCTGTTTTAGGAGGAGCTGGTATAGTAATGTTTGGAATGATAGCTAGTTCTGGAATTAAAATGCTAAGTGAGGTTGAGTTTAGTAAAAGAAATATGTTAATTATATGTGTTTCAATAACATTAGGTTTAGGAGTAATATTTAAACCAGAGATATTGAGTAAATGTCCTACTGCAATTCAAACAATATTTGGATCAGGTATAACTACTGGATCAATTTGTGCAATATTGTTAAATATACTTTTACCTGAAAGGCTTTCATCAGACAAGAATACAGATAAAAAACAAAATATTTATGTATAAATAATAAAAAGTCGTCTTGCAATATATGATTGAAAATATAATCAATAGTTAATTACATACTACTATTTTAATATAATAAAGAAATTTATAAAAAAGGTGTAAATTACGTTTAATCTACGATAATTTACACCTTTTTATAATTAAGTAAAAAAGAGTTACCAAAATGATAAAATTTATTATTTTGATAAATTTATTTTAAGCATATATGTGCGTAGTAGTAAAAAATATATAAGAGTTTTTAAATTATCGTTTTGATAACTTCCAGTTTATTCAGGATGAAAATAAAAATACCTAATTTACTTAAAATTAGCAGGTTAGGTGGTATGATAAAGTTGGCATGAATAGTGCTAATTTATAAGGTGAGTAATAAATAGAAAGTTATAAAACCTTAATAGGTATTTTAGTATGCCTTTTGAATGGGTAAGAAAACTATTAAGAAAAATATAAGGAGGAATTTTTATGGAAAAAAAAGTAATAAACACAGAGAAGGCACCAGGTGCTATTGGACCATACTCACAAGGAATTAAAATGGGAGATTTAGTTTTTACATCAGGACAGCTTCCAATTGACATGGAAAGTGGAGAATTAATTGTAGATGATATAAAAAAAGCTACTAAAGCAAGTCTTGAAAATGTAAAAGCAATACTTGAAGAAGCAGGTTCATCTTTAGATAAAGTTGTTAAAACTGTTGTTTATTTAAGAGATATAAATGATTTTGGTGCTATGAATGAAATATATGGAGAATATTTCAATGAGTTACAACCGGCAAGAAGTTGTTTTCAAGTTGCAAAACTTCCTAAAAATGCACCAATTGAAATAGAAGTTATTGCAGAAGTATAAAATTTGAACTTTAATATAAAAATTATAAAGAATATTTGGGGAGGAAAAATAATGCAAACAGTATTTAGAGGAAGACACTTTATAACATTAGAGGACTATACAAAAGAAGAAGTTGAAACTATGTTGGAGGTTTCTGCTGATCTTAAAAAGAAAATGGCTATGGGAGTAGCAACTCCATATTTACCATATCAAACAATGTTTTTAATGTTCTTTGAACAATCAACAAGAACAAGAAACTCAATGGAAGCAGGTATAGCACAATTAGGAGGACATGCAAACTATTTAGATACAAGTACAATGCAAGTATCACATGGAGAAGTAGCTAAAGATACAGCAGTAATTCTTTCAAGATTTGGTCATGGTA
>NZ_JAPPRQ010000119.1 GCF_026719745.1 Clostridium sp. ZS2-4 | reverse complement strand
GCCTTTCTTAATTTTTTTGTGGTAAGAAAATTATACTTCAAGGCTTGGTATTATCCACTATTTATTTTTTGGAAACTATAATATGGAAACTAATAAAGTTTTGTTTGTACGAAACTTAGGTAATTAGCTTTATTGGCAATATCCTCTAACTTTATTTTAGATAATTCACTTAATCCTGAATTAAGCTTTTTTATTGTATCTGTTAATACTTTTATATTTTTATTTTCCGCTGCATTTGCTACCTGCACAGTAGCATCAGAACTACTTACAACACCTTTTAAATAATCACAATATTTATCATGAAATAAACTTAATTTTTCAGAATGCTTTAATGCTTCTACTTCTTCTTGATACGTATGTAAAAGTTTATTCTCCTTATTTATTGTCTTTAATGCATTTTCATCTAAGCTTTGATCTTTAATGATCTGTGTCAATTTATCTACAGAATTCTTTATCTTTACAGTATAATCCTTAATAGACTCTCCATATTTCATATCTATGCTGTAACTGTTTATTTCTTCTTTAGGCGAAACACCTTTTATAAAAATATTATAGGCAGATACAGCAACAATTATCATCACCAAAAAAATTACTAATTTAAAAGCCTTTTTTATAATAGAAACAACGATAGTAACAGCTAAAACTCCTAAAACTAAGTACAGTAAAAATATTGAATTTACTCCCTCCATAACCTGATCTCCTTTTATAATTATTTTTCTAATAATTCATTAGATTAAATTTATAAATTAAATATACTTGTATAAGAAACATTGCAGGTATTCCATACATAAATTTTAAATGCTTTGTTTTATGTCTAAAAATTTTCATACCAAGCATAACTCCCAAACTTCCAAAAACAGCTGCTGTTGTAAATAATTTTGCCTCTGAAATTCTCCATTTTCCTCTTTGTGCTTTCCTTTTATCAATATACATAATAGTAAGTCCACATAAATTAACTATTATATAATAAATAAAAAAAATCCTCATTTACTCCCCTCCAAATCTTTATACTCTTTTCCCATGCCTAACCCTTGTAATACTCCATCAAAATTAAGTTTCACTTTATTATAGAATATACTTTTATTTTTCTAAAATCAAATCCCTATTGTTAAACAAATTTCTTTTTTAGATTCAATTGATTTTTATTAAATATGTGCAAAATAAAAGAGCCTTAGCAATTTGCCACAGCTCCTTACTTTGTATTCCTTATTTATACCACCGTAGATTCATTATTAAAATCTAAATGCATATTGAAATTCTCCGTATTGTCATAGGTTATAGCCACATCCATTCCACCTTTCCCCTCCTGAGAATTCAAATACTTTTCTACTTGATATTTTAAACTTTCTTCATCTTTTAAAGCATATTCTATCCTTTCACTATCAAATAATTCATTTAACATTTTTCGTGTTATATGTATGAATTCTGATGAATCATTGTGAGCTTTATCAGCAATCATTTTCCACTGTACAGCATCATTAACTCTCTTTTCCTCAAAATCTACTTCTAAAGAACCAAATTCTCCATTGTATTTATTAAATAATTTTAGCATACTGCTCACTCCTTACAATAATTATTTGTATATTAATTATTGTATCTAGATTTAGCAATAAAATACTAATAAAAGTCATTCCTTATGAATGACTTTTATTAGTTTCTATATTTTCACACTCTCAGTATCAACTATTACTTTCTTTTAAAACTTCTTTTTTAGTAAACAAGTATTTTTTAACAGCAAATAATCCCGCTATGGCAACTATTCCTATTAGAACTTCTATCATTCCTTTATCCTTAGGTACCAACAATAGTTTTCTAGCTATAGCATATAAAAGAACATCTACTACACTTTCTGGTGTGTGTACAATAAGCATTATAACAAGTTCCACTCCTATAACTAATAAAAGAGCATGCCCAAGTAATGCTTCAACTTCATAATACGCAACAGGATTTGCTATATCACTTATATAAGAAGTCCATATAACCCTAGATAAGTCAAAAATTCCTAATAAAATCTTAATTAATATTATCACAGCTAACGCCATCTCCAAAATATGACTTAATTTAAAAATAAGGTTTTTTACTGAATTTTTATTCATCTATTCATCCTCCTGAAAATTGAAATGATATAGCATATGGTTTTAGTGACAAAATCTCCTTATGAGTTACCTACATTAACTATAGCTTTAATACGCTCAGAATCAATAATGGCTCTCTCAAACTCTAGAAGTCCTGCTCCTCCCATAACCACCTTGTGATTTCTATGAATCATAGGACTCTCAAATTTTTTTCTTCCCGAAACATGATATTCTCTTGCTCCTGTTATATTCTTAATTTCCTCTATATTTTCCTCATTTACTCCTCCACCCGGCATAATAATAAGGTTATCTTCAGCTTTTTCTACTAATCTTGAAATCAACTTTTCACCTTCAAAGGCTGTTTTTTCATGTCCAGAAGTTAAAACTCTGTCAATATTTAACTGAATAATCTCTTCTAAAGCCTTAAAAGGATCACAAGTCATATCAAAGGCACGATGAAAAGTGACACTCATGGGTCTTGCTAGCTCTACAATTTCTTTAGTTCTTTGTATATCTATGTTTCCATCTTCCTTAAGTATTCCAATTACAACTCCATTTACCCCTAACTTTTTTGCCATCCTTATATCTCTTTTCATTACTTCAAATTCAAAATTAGAGTAGCAAAAATCTCCTCCTCTAGGCCTTACTATAACATTTAAATCAATATCTATATTTCTTCTAACTAATTCAATACAACCTGTACTAGGTGTTGTACCCCCTTCTGCTAAATTAGTGCATAATTCAACCCTATTTGCTCCTCCTTTTTCAGCTGCAATAGCTGACTCTACAGAGTCTACACAAACCTCAATAAGTATATTGTTTTTCATACCCTACACCACCATTAATTATTTTTTACTTTTGTTTAAGTAATTAATACTCTTAAGTTTAATTCAGTTTATTTTCTATTTTACAATTTCCTTAGGCTTAATTTTATTATATAATAAATCATAACAATAATTTATTATATCACTTCTCTTAATTATTCCTATAAAAACCTTATTATCATCTATAACAGGTATAAAATTTTGATTTATAGAAAGTGATATTAGATCTTCAATATGAGCATTTATGTGTACAGGCTTATTTTTCATATGTCTAGGCACATCTTCCAATAAAATTTTCTCAGTATTCTTAAAATTTAGATCCTTAGTATTTTTTAATTTCCAAAGCAGATCTCCTTCCGTTACTGTGCCTACATATCTACCCTTATCGTCAATAAGTGGAATGGCAGTATATCTATGACGCTCCATTCTCTCCAAAGCTTGTCTTATAGTAGATTTTGGTGTTTCACATATAACCTCTCTTTTTGGTGTAAGAAAAAATGCTATATTCATATATTATCCTCTCTTAAATAAAATTTTCTTATTTAAACGTTTTACTACTACTTATATTTTAATTATAAAGCCCTAATAATAACTAGTCAAAGGATTAAATATATATTTAATTATTTGTTCAATACCTGTTAATATAAATTTAATAAACTCTCTATTAAACTTCTGAATAATATTGTACAATATTTACTATGTGTTAACTTACTTTTATTATTAGGTGGTGTTTTTTTGATAACAACTTCAATTATTACTAAAACAATATTTTTATGTGCAGCAGGTTTTTTAGCAGCTTTTGTTGATTCTATAGCTGGTGGTGGTGGACTTATTAGTATTCCAGCTTTCTTAGCATCAGGAATATCACCTCACTTAGCATTGGGAACAAATAAATTTTGTTCTTCCTGTGCATCCCTTACCAGTTCACTTAAGTTTATAAAATCCAAAAAGGTGAATTTGGATTTTCTCAAATACTTGCTTCCTTTTACATTTTTGGGGGCAGTTATGGGTGTAAATACAGTACTTAAAATTGATGAAAAAATACTTCAAACCTTAGTTCTAGTATTAGTTTTATTTGTAGGAGTGTACAGCGTATTTTCAAAATCTATCGGAATTGAAAATAAATTTAAAGGTACAACAAAATCAAATATACTCTTAGGTATTATACTAGCATTTTCTCTGGGATTTTATGATGGTTTCTTCGGTCCAGGAACGGGTTCATTTTTAATATTTGGTCTTATAAAAATATTTGGATTTGATTTTGTACAAGCAGCTGGTAATGGAAAACTTTTAAATTTCACAAGTAATATTACTTCTCTTATTCTTTTTGCAATCCACGGGGAGATATATTATGCCATAGGAATTCCTATGGCTCTCTTTATGATTTTAGGTGCAAAGTTTGGAACCTCTCTGGCAATAAATAAAGGCTCAAAACTAATAAAGCCTATATTTATAACTATGTCTCTTGCTGCAGCAGGTAAAATAATTATTCAGAATTTCTTGTAAACCATATAAATAAAGGCGGAGCAGTGTATAAATACACTATTCCGCCTTTATTACAATTTTATCATCATCAATATCAATAATAGCTGTACCACCCTCTGAAAGTTTTCCAAATAATACTTCATCAACAAAATAAGTCTTAATTTCCTGCTGAACTACTCTAATAATTTCTCTTGCTCCATAGGTTTTTGAAAAACCTTTTTGTGCAAGCCACTTATAACATTTATCAGTAACTTTAAGCATAATATTTTTTGATAAAAGCTTATCTTGAAACTGAGCTACAGCCTTCTTAGCTATTCTAAGTGCCATATCTTCATTTATACCATTGAATACAACAATCTCATCAAGTCTATTTCTAAACTCTGGTGAAAATGCCTTTTCAACTTCTTTTGTTATTGCTTCTTCCGCTACAACCCTTGAACCAAAACCAAGCATAGTCTTCCCTATATCTCTAGCTCCAGCATTAGATGTCATAATTAAAATAACATTTCTAAAATCAGCTTTTTTTCCATTATTATCAGTTATAGTAGCATAATCCATTACCTGCAGCAACAGATTTAAAACATCTGGATGTACTTTTTCAATCTCATCAAGAAGTAGTACACAATATGGAGTTTTTCTAATAGTATCTGTCAAAAGTCCTCCTTCTTCATACCCTACATATCCTGGAGGTGCTCCAATCAGTCTTGCCACTGTATGCTTTTCTTGATACTCACTCATATCAAATCGAATTAAAGGAATCCCTAAGTAATCTGCCAGCTGCTTTGAAAGTTCAGTCTTACCAACTCCTGTTGGTCCAACAAATAGCAAGTTTGCTACCGCCTTTCCTTCCTCATTAAAACCAGCCCGTGATCTTTTGATAGATTTAACTATTGAATCAATTGCCTCGTTTTGACCAAAAATCTTACTTTTTAAAACCTCATACATCTTTTTAAGTTTTTCTATATCGTCCGTTGAAACACTTTGCTCTGGAATTTTAGCAATAGAGGATACAATTTTCTCAATGTCTCTTTCTCTAATAATAACTTTTTCTTTACTATCTTCCCCTTGAAGACTATGATATGCCCCTACTTCATCCATCACATCAATAGCCTTATCTGGTAAATATCTGTCATTTATATATTTTGCAGATAATTCTACTGCTGCCTTCAATGCTTCTTCTGTATATATTACATTGTGAAATTCTTCATAAGTACTCTTTACTCCAAGAAGAATTCTATAAGTATCTTCTTTTGATGGTTCAGGCACTTCAACCTTTTGAAATCTTCGTGATAATGCTCTATCCTTTTCAAAAAACTTTTTATATTCTTCATATGTAGTAGAACCTATAAATCTCAATTTGCCATCCGTTAAAAAGGGCTTTAACAGATTGGATGCATCCATTGCTCCTCCTGAAACGGAGCCTGCACCTACTATAGTATGTATCTCATCAATATATACAATTGCTTTTCCTTGTTTTCTCATTTTCTTTAATACGTTTTTAATTCTCTCCTCAAAATCTCCTCTATATTTTGTTCCTGCTAAAAGTGCTCCCATATCCATATAATATATTTTACATTCTTTAAGTGAATTTGGCACTTTATTATCAACTATTAATTGTGCAAGACCTTCTGTAATAGCAGTTTTTCCTACTCCTGGATCTCCCACATGAATAGGATTGTTCTTTAATCTTCTAGATAAAACCTGCACTGTTCTTGCTAGTATTTCATTTCTTCCTATAAGTGGATCAAACTCACCTTTTCTTGCCTTTTCTGTTAACTCAACAGTATAACTACTTAATATATCTTTTTTGCCTTCATTTTCATTCTCAAAAGTTTCTGTAAACTCCTCCATATCATCTTCTTCAAAGTCCATACAGATTTCTGAGTCTAAATCTTCTCCTACAGATATACCATGTGTAATGTAATTAAGTATATCTAATCTTGATATTCCCTGCTTCTTTAAAAAACAACTTGCAAAATACTGTTCTTCATCATATATAGCAACTATAATATCTCCAAGTTTTATACTTTTCTTTCCAGCTGCCAAAACATGCTCCGCTGCAGAAGATATTATGTTTTGAACTCCAGCGGTCTGAACCGGTTCTCTATTTTCAACTTTTAAAATATTTTCATTTAAATAATTTTCTAAATCCATCTTAAGATCTTGAATATTTCCACCACAGCTCTTTATAAGTTCTGTTCCTTCATCAAAAAACAGTGATGCAAATAAAATATGCTCTGGCGTAAAATACTCATGTCCTGCTATTTTAGCCTCACTATATGCTGCTGTAAAAATTTCATCCAATAAACTATCTATCTTCATAATTATTCCTCTTCCATACTTAATTTTAGTGGGAAACCACTTTCTTCAGACATGTCCATAACTTGAGATATTTTAGTCATAGCTATATCATATGAATATATTCCAGCAACTCCCCGTCCTTTTTTATGTACATCATACATAATCTTCGCTGCTTCCGCAGGATTCTTATTAAAAACCTTAACTAAAACCTCAATCACAAATTCCATAGTTGTATAATCATCATTATGGAAAATAACCTTGTACATTTTTGGCTTTTTTGCTTTTATTCTTGTGTCCTCTTTAAAAATTATTTCTTCTTTCATTCCTAACAACTCCAAAATTAATGTATTTTATTATATTATAAAATAATACCATAAAATGAATCTATCAGAAACTTTAAACCTCATTTTTTTATTTGTGATAAAATAAACATTGTTCTTTTCTGCATTCAGTATTC
The DNA here is from genome assembly GCF_026719745.1 of Clostridium sp. ZS2-4. Lineage (GTDB taxonomy): Bacteria > Bacillota > Clostridia > Clostridiales > Clostridiaceae > Clostridium_H. The sequence continues at coordinate 9,185 of NZ_JAPPRQ010000119.1, read as the reverse complement.
AAATTACTATATATACATTTTATATTTCTAACTATCTGTAATTTTATCCCTATATTTTCTTCTAAAAACTTCACTGCCTCAGTTACTGCAATATAAGAATTTCTTTTACAACATCTTGGTCCACCATTTTCTGAAATAACTTTTAAAGTCTTTGAAGTCATTCGATTACTAAGACTCCATTGTTCACCAGATAATGGAGTTGCTCCTGTAAGTATGCTCACAAAAATTCCTGTTCCTACTGCAGCACCACAAGCACCGTAAAACCCACAAAAACCGCCGGGTACTTTTGAACTTCTTTTTTGTGCTTCAATTATTTTAGCTTCTTTATTAATTTTATCACCTTTTTTATTATAATAAGCAGCTAAAAGAACTGCCGGTACTAAAAAATGGTGCTCTGGTCCATGCATTTTAATACTAGGATGCTTTAAAAGCTTCATCATAATTTCAACAGGGTCTTCTAAATCCGTATCTATGCAATATTTTTTTATTATTTCTACTGCTGACATAGAATGACATTTATCACAAACATAGTGTCCTTCTTCACATCTCACATTTGATACATGAATTTTTTCACAATAAACACATCTCATTTCTTCTGCCATATCTGAATAAATAAGTTCTTTTCCACAAATTAGACAATTATTCTTATGCTCCATAGTGTCTTCTCCTTACTTTTTTATTTGATGAAATCACATAATTTTAATATTATGATTTTTACCATCATTACTTAAGCATCAATAATTACTACTTTATTACTTATACTGTTTATTTTGTTTATAATAAGATATTTTATTTATAACAAGAATAAATACTCCAAATATTAAACATCTTATTACCTTATTACGCTGGCTTAATATAATTAAAAAAGGTTAAAAATCTAATTTTGAGATCTTCAACCTTTTTTAATTTCTCATCATATTTTAGTGATATAATATAATTATCATATCAACAATTTTTATAGCAAAATCTAAGGAGGTAAAAATGCAACTAGATATTTATTTAAAAACTTCTAAAGATCCTATAACATTCAAAGGAGACAGAATAGACGTTAAAGACTTTGAAATGGAAGGAGTTAAATATAAGCAAATAAGATATTTTAGAAAATTAGTTAGCAAAAGCACATATATAAAAGAATCAGACATAGTTAGTATAAGAAAGCGCTCGTAGTAGTGCTTTCTTATACATCTATCTTTCTATTCCTTGATTTTAGGCAGCACATATATACTGCTGTGGTATCATATCTGGCATCATGAAAAGATACATCTTCACATTTAAATATTTCTTTTGTTTTCTGTAAAACTTCACTTGGACTAATATTGTAAAACTTCATTACTTCTTCTACTCTAGGATTCTTATAGCTTTGTCCCCTCTTAGCTGGAAGCTTTAAAATATCCTTAAAATATTCCATTGTACAAAAATAGTTCTTAACTCCCATGTCTTTATTTAGCCTATTAAACTCAGCTTCAACAAACTTTCTATCAAATTTAACATTATGAGCAATAAATACAGCCTCATTAATGTCTTCATATATTTCATCAAATAAGTTTTCAAATCGCATACCATTAGATAATTGCTTTAGCCTGTTTAAACTAAAACCATGTACTTGCTGTGCCTGCATACTCATAGTTTCTACTGTGAAAAAATAATTTTTAGCTCCTACTAATTCTTTATTTTCTTCAATTATATACGTAAGCTGAGCTATCTGCCCTGGTACAAGCCCCGTAGTTTCTGTATCTAAAAAAATGCTTCTCATAATACACTCCTTTATCTAACTGTTTTATGTATAAATAATAACATATATCAAAATAAAGAGAAACTTAATTCAGATGTAGTTTTTTACTACATTTTAATTTTAGTTGAACTAATCTAATCACTTTCGTTATGGCATAAAAACCACTTCATTCCTACCAATAACTTATAACTACATTTTATACCCACTTAACGAAAGAAGCAATTGAGACGGCAAATAGAAAAGCCATACTAAGATTCCTGATATATACTGGATTTTTCCTATATGGTAAAGACCTACATTTATATCACATAATAAAAATAAAATCATACCTATTGTAATAAAATAACTATTTATTTTACTATAAAACACTCTTTTTATAGTTCCAAAAGCCATCAAAACACTTGTAAGCAATAAAATTGAATATATACATGCAATAATATATAGTTCCTTATATTCATAAATACGCATATTAAGCATTATCACTAATCTAGAAACAATTATTCCTTCAATCAAAAACAATACAATATCCCTTTTATTTAAAAAAATATTCCGACTGTGCCTTATTATATAAATTATCTGAACAATGCAAAAAGCGCTAACTCCTAAAATAAAGTTATTTAAAATAACTAAATTAAGATCTGCACTAATAGTAAAAAATAATGCCTCATGAAGCAGTCTAGTATCCCTTTTATCATTGCCTCTGTCTCTTATAAAAAGTGATAAAATAAAACATAAAAGTATGCTTATGTATTTTAACATTCTAGAATCTCCACCTTGTAAATCCACCATAAGAAAATTTATGTAAATCAGTATAATTGCAACTATAATTATACGCTCAAGCTTTAAACCTCTTTTAAACATATCTTCTCTCCTATTTCTTTGAATTTTATCATTCCTTGTATATAGAAGTTCTACTATAAATTATTATCATACTCCTGTAGACATATGTATATGTTACATTACATTTATTATTAGTAATTTATACTTGAAATAAAAAACTAATGTTAAAACGTTCAACAGAACTGGATATTTTGAGCAAAGTAACGAAATATAATCTTTCGCATTTATATTTTCAAATAAACTATTAAAAATATAATATTTGATATCTCTACATATTATACACAATTTTTTTAAATTATATTGACAATGCATTAAAATACCATTATAATCATCATTAATTCATAAATTGGATCATAAAAATCAAAGCAATGACGGAGAGAAAAATATTCTACGTAACCACAGAGAGCTAATGTTTGGTGAAAATTAGCGTTAATGGGATATATACTAGTAGCTCCAGAGCTGCCAATTTGAAATTTTTTTCAATTAGATGCGGACGGCTGCCACCGATATACGGCTATGGTTCGATGTGATGCTTAATTTAAGCTTTATATCCGATCTGAATATGAGACAGTTTCTATAACTGTAAATTAGGGTGGTACCACGAAGATTAATCTTTCGTCCCTAAGAATATAAAATATATTCTTAGAGACGAAAGATTTTTTTATTATAAAAGGAGGCATAAAAATGAACAAAAGAAGTAAAGACATTTTAGTACTTGGAACAGCATTATTCGCTATGTTTTTTGGTGCTGGAAATTTAATTTTTCCACCATCCTTAGGACTCTTAGCTGGTAAAAATTGGATTGTGTGTGGTTTAGGCTTTTTCTTAACAGCTATTGGAATGCCGCTTTTAGGTATTGTCGCTGTATCAAAAGCAGGAGGAACGATAGGTCATATAGGTGATAAAGTACATCCTGTTTTTAGTAAAATTTTCGCAATTATAATTATTTTATCCATAGGACCGTTACTTGCTATACCAAGAACTGGTGCTACAACCTACGAAATGGGTATAAAACCTTTATTCCCTGCAATAAGTCCTGTTATTGCATCTATAATATTTTTTGGACTTACACTTTATTTTGCAATTAAGCCATCTGATATGGTAGATAAAATAGCTAAAATACTAACTCCTCTACTTTTAATTATGGTATTTGCTATAATTATTAAAGGTATTGTAGCTCCACTAGGAACTCCAACTACTGAAATGACTATAAACCCACTTTCTAAAGGATTTACTGAAGGCTATCAAACCATGGATGCTTTAGCTTCATTGCTTTTTGGAGGAGTAGTCTTAAATTCAATTATATCTAAAGGATATGCTTCTGAAAGGGATCATATAGGTATGACAATAAAAGCAGGAATTATTGCTTCTATAGGTCTTGTGCTAGTATACGGTGGACTTATATATTTAGGAGCTTCCACAAATTCTGTTTTCCCTGTTGATAAACCAAAAGCAGATTTATTGATGGCTATAACTAACACTCTATTTGGAAGCTTTGGTAAAGTAGCTCTTGGAATAGTTGTGTCTCTTGCTTGTCTTACTACTTCAATAGGACTTACATCAACAGTTGGAACTTACTTCAGCGATTTAAGCAATAATACAATAAGTTATAGAGCTATTGTTATTATAACTGTTATTTTTAGTACAATATTTGCAAATGTAGGACTTGAAAAAATAGTTTCACTAGCTGTACCTTTGTTAGTTACAGTATATCCAATTGCAATTGTACTTATATTAATGAATATATTTGATGACTATATACCAAAAGCTGCGTATACAGGTGCTGTTTTAGGAACACTAATTGTAAGCTTATATGATGGTGCTTCAGCCGCTGGTGTTAATACTGCTGCTATTGCAAATATAATAAATAAATTACCTCTTGCCAGTGAAGGCTTTGCATGGATTTTACCTTCAATTATTGGAGCTTTAATAGCAACATTATTATTTAAAAATAAAAAAAATGCATAATAAAAAAGCATCTCAGAAATGAGATGCTTTTTTATGGAGCGGGTAAGGGGAATCGAACCCCTGTGTTCAGCTTGGAAGGCTGACGTTCTACCATTGAACCATACCCGCATATATTTATTTTTAAGTGGTGGGTCTAAATGGACTCGAACCATCGACCTCACGCTTATCAGGCGTGCGCTCTAACCAGCTGAGCTATAGACCCATGTTAATAATTTATATATTTTTCTTGACCACGAAAAATATTTTATCATAAAAATAAATATTGTCACATTATATTTTGCCCTTTATACCATATTATATATACTATACTTGTTTTTTCTTATTATATCTTTTAAAATCGCACATCAATACACGTGGCTAAGTTTACCCTATATAAACGTCTAAATTAATATTGAAAAATCAGTTGCTGCACGCTGTAATATATTTTTCTCCATTTTTTTATAATTCTTAACATTTTCTATAACTTCTGAACAAGCTAAAAATAACGAAAGTTCTTGTATGTCATAGATTAAATATAATAAAGGTGTGCTGCTTTTCACCAAAGAATTATACTGCTCTTGGCTAATATTTGGTATTAAAACCTTAATTAGTTCTTCTATTTCTTTAATTGTTAAATAAGATACTATTCCTTCTTCTATTTCTTCTACTTTAAAAACCATATTGTGAAAACTAGATTTTTCCTTATCTATTCCTACTACTAAAACAGGTTGCATGTTATCTGAATCGATGTATATATTCATTAATTTACCTCCTTTGTTACTTTCGTATTATATCATACCCAGTAAAAAAATAACTATAATCATTTTACAAACATAAAACATTTTTGTATTTATCTATTTACAAGAATATGTTACTATGATAACCTAAAATTAACAATATATTTACAATATATTAACATATAAGGAGGTATTATGATGTGTAAAGGCTTAAAATTTAAAAAATGGACATCCTTTGTTTTAACTTTCTTTATGATTTTTGCATTAATCACCCCTGTAAATGTATTCGCCGCCGAAAAGACAGGCGATACAGTAGTTATACAGGTACTAGGGACAAGTGATACTCATGGAAGATTCATGCCCTATGATTATGCAACAAATGCAGAAGATAAATCAGGAAGCTTAGCTCAGATAGCAACTGCTGTAAAAGAGTTAAGAAAAGCTAATCCCAATACTCTATTAGTAGATGCTGGAGATATTATTGAAAGCAATTCTGAAGATTTATTCTTAAATGGTACAAATCCAATGATGATTGCCATGAATGAAATGGGTTATGACACAATAACTCTTGGAAATCATGAATTTAATAAAGGTGTTCCTACACTAAAAAAAGTTATAAGCCAGTTTAAAGGAACTGTCTTATGTGGAAACGTTCACACTAAAGATGGTTCAACACTTGGACAACCTTACAAAATAGTAGAAAAGGCTGGAGTTAAAATTGCAATTATTGGAATGACTACTCCTAATATAACTAGATGGGACGGTCCTAGACTAACTGAATACAAAGTTACAAGTCCTATAGATGAAACAAGAAAAATAATAGATCAAATAAAAGATAAAGTAGACATTATGATAGCAGTTAACCATACTAGTGATGGTAAAGAATATATGGATTCTGATTCTGCTGAGAATTTGGCAAAGGCTTGCCCAGAACTTACAGCTGTAATAGGTGCTCATGAACATAAAGCAGTTGACGGAAAAGTATTTAATGGTGTTCTTTTTGTAGAAAACAAAAATAATGCAAATACCCTAGCTAAAATAGATATAAAATTAGCTAAGAAAAATGGAAAATATACAGTAGAAAATAAAGAAAAAGATTTAACTTCAAAATTACTATATATGCAAGATTCTAAAACAAAAAAAGCAAACTATGAGCCAGATAACGCTCTAGCATCAAAATTAAAAACATATCACGAAACAGCTATCAAAGATGCTGAAACTGTTATTGGTGAACTTAAAGATGGAGATTTAGTAGGACCTGAAAAAATAAAAGGAATACCTACAGCTCAAGTTGAAGATACAGCAATGATTGATTTAATTAACAAAGTACAAATGCACTATACAGGTGCAGATGTTGCTGCAGCTGCTTGCTTCAGAAATGATGCCAATATGAAACAAGGACAAATAAAGAGATGTGATGCAGCTTTAATTTACAAATATTCTAATACTCTAGAACTATTAGAAGTTACAGGAAAACAATTAAAACAATATATGGAATGGTCAGCTAGCTTCTATAATACTTATAAACCTGGAGATTTAACTGTATCCTTTAATCCTGAAATAAGAGGATACAATTACGACATGTTCTCAGGTGTTAAGTATGAAATTAATATCAGCAAAGAACCTGGAAATAGAATAGTAAATTTAAGAAAAATAGATGATACTCCAATAAAAGATACAGATGTATTAAAATTAGCTGTAAACAATTATAGATACGATTCTCAACTTTCAAAGGCTGAAGGTGGAATATTTAAAGATGGTAAATTACCAAAGCTTTTAGAAAAAGATGTTAAGAATGGTACTCCAATAAGAGAATTAATAAAAGACTATATAGAAAATGTTCAAAAAGGTGTTATAACTGCTGAAGTTGATAACAACTGGAAAATAACAGGTACAGCATGGGATTCATATAAGAGAGCTATTGCTGCCGAATTAATAAACCAAGATAAATTACAACTTCCAAAATCTGAAGATGGAAGAACATCTAATGTTAAAGCAGTAACAGTTAAAGATATAACTGGTTATGACTTAATAACTATAGCTCATACAAATGATACTCACTCTAGAGTTAAAGCAGGAGATTTTGACGGTATGGGTCTTGCTAAAATTTCCTCTGAAATTAAAAGATTAAGAGAAAACAATAAAAATATCTTAGTTCTAGATGCTGGAGATACTTTCCATGGACAAACTATAGCTACACTTAATAAGGGAGAAAGCATAGTAAAAGTATTAAACGCTATAGGCTATGATGCTATGACTCCTGGAAATCATGATTTTAACTATGGACAAGATAGACTTGTAGAGCTTTCTAAAATGGCTAAATTCCCAGTAGTATCTGCGAACGTAGTTAAAAAAAATGGAGAAACTTTACTTAAACCTTACACTATAAAAGAAATCAATGGAGTTAAATTCGGTATATTTGGACTTGCAACTCCAGATACAGCAACTATGACTCATCCTAAAAATGTTGAGGGATTAACTTTTGAAACTCCTGCAAAAACTGCTGAAAAAATGGTTGCAGAATTAAAAGGTAAATGTGACGTTATAGTAGCTTTAACACATCTTGGTGTTCAAGGTAACACTTCAAGCTACAAGCTTGCAGAAAAAGTTAAAGGAATTGATTTAATAGTAGACGGACACAGTCATACAACATTACCTACTGGTACACTTATTAATAAAACTTTAGTAGTTCAAACAGGAGAATATGACAAAAACTTAGGCGAAGTAAACATATTATTTAAAAATAGTAAATTAGAATCTATGAGAGCTTCTTTACTTACTAAACAACAAGCAGTTTCTGTTCCAGAAGATAAATCTGTACTTGATGTTGTAGCTGGAATTGAAAAAGAAAATGAAAAAATAACTTCCGTAGTTATAGGTAAAACTGATATTAAATTAGACGGTGAAAGAGAAAATGTAAGAACAAAAGAAACTAATCTTGCTGACCTTATAACAAATGCTATGGTTGATGCAACTGGGGCTGACGTTGCAATAACAAACGGTGGCGGAATCAGAGCTTCAATAGCTAAAGGTACAATTACCAAAGGAGATGTTATCACAGTACTACCTTTTGGAAACTATCTTGTTCTTAAAGAAGTTAAAGGTTCAGATATTCTTGCAGCATTAGAACATGGTGTTTCTGACTATCCTAAAACAAAAGGCGCCTTCCCTCAAGTAGCTGGAATAACATTCAAATTTGATCCTAAAAAAGAAGTTGGAAAAAAAGTATTTGATGTTAAAATTAATGGAAAAGCTTTAGACTTAAATAAAACTTATAAATTAGCTACAAATGATTTCTTATCAGCAGGCGGAGATGGATATACTATGCTTAAAGATGGTAAAGTTCTTGTTGAAATGCCTGGTTTAGATGAAATTCTTATAAATTACATTCAAAAGAATGGAATAAAAACAGTTAAAGTTGAACAAAGAATTCAAGTTGCAGAAAATAAAACTATTACTTCTGCTCCATCAAAGACACCTACTAAGACACCTGCTAAAAAAACTAATAAACCAGCAGTTAAGATGCCTAATAATCTCTATGTTGTAAAACGTGGAGATACATTGAAAAAAATTGGTGATAAATTTGGTGTAAAATACATTGACATAGCTAAGAAGAATAATATTAAAAACGTTAACTTGATTCATGTTGGACAAGAATTGATTATTCCAGCAAATTAGTCTTATTTCAATAAGCTAGCACATAGATTATTCATGTGCTAGCTTTTTTACTCAAGCTTAAAATTTATATATTATTAATTGTCAATCTTAGTGAACTCTCCCTCCACTTGCTTACGCTGAAGTGGGGGCTTCTTGGTATATCCAAGAACTTTTCCTGCTTCTACGACCTCGTAACCTACTATCTCCACAGGCTATCCCCGTAAAACCTACGGTTCTTATTTTATGCTATATCCAATAATCCTTGTTTTAGA
>NZ_JAPPRQ010000118.1 GCF_026719745.1 Clostridium sp. ZS2-4 | reverse complement strand
GAGACCACATAGACATGACAGTAGAATTAATAACTCCAGTAGCAATGGAAGCTAACTTAAGATTCGCTATCAGAGAAGGTGGAAGAACAGTTGGTTCAGGAGTTGTTACTACTATAACTGAATAGTTAACAAGGTCGAATTTTAAAAAAAAATAGGGCTGGGTTGAAAAACTTAGTCCTTTTAAAAGAAAATAAACTTTAAAGAAGTGAAAAGGCATACTTGATGAATTAAGCTATAAGTGAAGTGTATAACATAAAAATAAGTTGACATATACATCAACTTATGATAAGTTTGTAAGGTAGCACATAATTTAGATATGATATTTAATTGGGTTAAACGTAGTAAAACTTGTGTGCATATACGCAGAACCAGGAGGTGTAGATTGTGAGAGTAAAAGTAACTTTAGCATGTACAGAATGTAAACAAAGAAATTACAATACAATGAAGAATAAAAAGAACGATCCAGAAAGATTAGAAATGAATAAGTATTGCAAATTCTGCCACAAGCACACACTTCACAAAGAAACTAAATAGTTGCTAGTATTCACTAAAAATTTTTAAGGGTGTGAATAACATGGCTGTGAATGAAAAAAAACAAGTGAAAGAGCCATCATCAATGAGCCTGGGTAAATTCTTTAAAGAAATAAAGGCAGAAGCTAAGAGAATAACCTGGCCAGCAAAAAATGAAACGAAAAAATCAACATTAATAGTTTTGTTTTTTTGCGCTATTAGTGCAATAGTAATAGGGTTGATGGACTATGGGTTTCAAGGTCTTTTCAGACTTATTTTCACTAAATAAAGAAGAAAAGGGAGGTAGGAATGAGGGGATAACCTCATCCTAAAAATATGGCAGAAAAATCTCGTTGGTATGTTGTACATACTTATTCCGGTTATGAAAATAAAGTAAAAATGAATTTAGAAAAGACAATTGAAAATAGAGGATTGCATGATCTAATCAATGACATACAAGTTCCAATGGAAGAAGTAGTAGAAGTAAAAGATGGGAAGAAAAAGATAACACAAAAGAAAGTATTCCCAGGATATGTGCTTGTACAAATGATTATGACTGATGAATCTTGGTATATAGTAAGAAACACAAGAGGGGTTACTGGATTTGTAGGTCCAGGGTCAAAACCTGTACCTCTTACTGAAGACGAAGTATTAGCTATGGGAATAACTGAAAAAGTTATCGACATTGATATTTTAGTAGGTGAGAGTGTTAAGATTACATCAGGTCCGTTGGCGAATTTTGTTGCTTTGATACAAGAGATAAATGTTGAAAAGCATAAAATCAAAGGATTAGTTGATATGTTTGGCAGGGAAACTCCTGTTGAACTTAATTTTAATCAAATAGAAAAATTAGATTAACCTACTATAAGACAAAGTCTTATAAAGTGGGAGAGTTTTAAACTCGCATTACCACATATTAGGAGGTGTAAAGTATGGCAAAAAAAGTAGTAGGAATGATAAAACTTCAACTTCCAGCAGGAAAGGCAACACCAGCTCCACCAGTTGGTCCAGCATTAGGACAGCACGGGGTAAACATTATGGCATTCTGTAAAGAATACAATGCTAAGACTGCTAATCAAGCTGGGATGACAATTCCGGTTATAATTTCAGTGTATCAAGATAGATCTTTCAGCTTTGTACTTAAAACTCCTCCAGCAGCAGTTTTAATTAAAAAAGCAGCTGGATTAGAAAGCGGTTCAGGAGAACCAAACAGAAATAAAGTTGGAAAGCTTACGCAAGCACAATTAAAAGAAATCGCTGAAACTAAAATGCCTGACTTGAATGCGTCATCAGTTGAAACAGCTATGAGCATGATAGCTGGAACAGCTAGAAGCATGGGCGTAACAGTTGAAGAATAATTTAGGTAAATTAGTGGGAGGTAAAGACCGCTAAAACCACGAGGAGGAAAAAACATGGCAAAAAGAGGTAAGAATTACCAGGAAAGTGTTAAGCTTATTGATAAAAATGCTTTATACACTCCTTCAGAAGCTGTAGACCTTGTTTTGAAAACTGCAAAAGCTAAATTTGACGAAACTGTAGAACTTTCAGTAAGACTTGGTGTTGATCCAAGACACGCTGATCAACAAGTTAGAGGAGCAGTAGTTCTTCCACACGGAACAGGTAAAACAGTTAGAGTTTTAGTTTTCGCAAAAGGTGATAAAGCTAAAGAAGCAGAAGCTGCAGGAGCAGAATATGTTGGAGCAGAAGAATATTTAGATAAAATTCAAAAAGAAAACTGGTTTGATTTTGATGTAGTTGTTGCTACACCAGATATGATGGGTATGGTAGGAAGATTAGGTAGAGTGTTAGGACCTAAAGGATTAATGCCAAATCCAAAATCAGGAACTGTAACATTTGATGTTGCAAAAGCAATAGCTGAGATCAAAGCTGGTAAAGTTGAGTATAGAGTAGATAAAACTGCGATTGTTCACGTTCCAATAGGTAAAAAAACATTTGGAAATGAAAAACTTGCTGAAAACTATACTGCATTAATGGAAGCTATAGTTAAAGCTAAACCAGCAGCAGCTAAAGGACAATATATTAAATCAGTAGCATTATCAAGTACTATGGGTCCTGGAGTTAAAATAAATCCAACAAAGGTTATAGAATAATCTTGACATAGTAGTTTGAAATTGTTATAATATGAAATGTTGAAAAATAGATAAGACAATACTCCGCAGACAGTAGGTGCGAAAGCATAACGGGGAACCAACCTACCGAGGATTTAAAATATTCGGTTGATTGGATTTTTAAACCTCTTCGTATGTCTGCGAAGAGGTTTAAGTTTTTGTTAAGGAGGTGGCCACAATGATAAGCAAGAATAGACAATTAAAAGAAGCTAAAGTTCAAGAGATAAGAGAAAAGTTACAAAAAGCAGAAGCTGTTGTACTTGCAAATTATCAAGGATTGAACGTAGAAGAAGATACTGAACTTAGAAAGAGCTTAAGAGAAGCAGGTGTAGAGTATAAAGTTTATAAAAATACATTAGTTACTTTAGCTGCTAAAGAGTTAGGTGTCGAAGGATTAGAACAATATTTAGAAGGACCTGTTTCTGTTGCAATATCATATGATGATGCTACAGCTCCAGCTAGAATTCTTAATGACTTTGCAAAAACTCATAAGAAATTAGAATTAAAAGCTGGATTAGTTCAAGGTGAAGTATATGATGAAGCAAAAGTAAAAGAGCTTGCAACAATACCACCAAGAGAAGTACTTATTGCAAAATTACTTGGAAGCTTCAAGGCTCCAATATCAAACTTTGTTTACTTATTAAATGCAATAAAAGAAAAAAACGAATCAGCTGAAAGTGCTGAATAAATTTAAAATAGGATTAACAGATCGTTAAAATAATATGGAGGTGCGATTATAATGACAAGAGAAGATATGATTCAAGCTATAAAAGAAATGTCTGTTTTAGAATTAAATGAATTAGTAAAAGCATGTGAAGAAGAATTTGGAGTAAGTGCTGCTGCACCAGTTGCAGTTGCTGGAGTTGCAGCTGCAGGAGCTGCTGCTGAAGAAAAAACTGATTTTGATGTAGTTCTAGCTAGCGCTGGTTCACAAAAAATCAAAGTTATCAAAGTTGTTAGAGAATTAACTGGATTAGGATTAAAAGAAGCTAAAGAAATCGTAGATGGAGCTCCAAAAACTCTTAAAGAGGGAGTAGCAAAAGAAGCTGCTGAAGAAATGAAAGCAAAACTTGAAGAAGTTGGTGCTGCTGTAGAATTAAAATAGAAATTTGACTTATAAAAAAGGCACTTATATAAGTGCCTTTTTTAAATGTAGAGAAAATACAGTGTTGACACTAAAAAACTGTTATGATATTATAATTTAATGCATAAAGTTTAAGACGGTTTTTATAATTATGAATAAGTGAATTAAGTTATTTTTTTTGGTTATACTAATAAGAAGAGCGTATATGTTTAGAGAAGTAAGTCTAACGTATTACATTTTTTGTTATTTCTTATGCGAGGGGTGAAATTTTAATGGTACATCCTATTCAAATTGGTAAAAGAACGAGAATGAGCTTCTCGAAAGTTAATGAAGTATGTCCTGTACCAAATCTAATCGAGGTTCAGTTGAATTCTTACAAATGGTTTTGGGAAGAAGGATTAAAGGAAGTATTTGAAGACATAAATCCTATTCAGGATTACACAGGAAACCTTGTTTTAGAGTTTGTGGATCACAGCTTAGACAAGGATGCTATTAAATATTCTGTAGAAGAATGTAAAGAAAGAGATGCTACTTATGCTGCTCCATTAAAAGTTAAAGTTAGATTGTTTAACAAAGAAACAGGAGAAGTTAAAGAGCAAGAAGTGTTTATGGGTGATTTCCCATTAATGACTCAACAAGGTACTTTTGTTATTAATGGTGCGGAAAGAGTAATAGTAAGTCAATTGGTAAGATCACCGGGTACTTATTATGGATATAATGTTGATAAAACAGGTAAAAAACTATTCTCCTCAACAGTAATACCTAATAGAGGAGCATGGCTTGAGTATGAAACTGATTCTAATGACATAATATACGTGAGAGTTGATAAAACAAGAAAACTTCCTATAAGCATCCTAATTAGATCATTAGGGCTTGGAAGTGATGTGGAGATTATTGACTTTTTTGGTGAGGAAGAAAGACTAAAAGCTACTATAGAAAAAGATAATACTAAAACCAGAGAAGAAGCATTACTGGAAATATATAAAAGATTGAGACCGGGTGAACCACCAACAGTAGATAGTGCAGTTTCACTTATGAATTCTCTGTTTTTTGATGCAAAAAGATATGATTTATCAAGAGTTGGGAGATATAAATTCAACAAAAAATTAGCTATTTATCTTAGAATTATGAATCAAACTGCAGCTGAAGATGTTGTAAATCCTATTACTGGAGAAATCCTAGTTCAAAAAGGTGAAGTAATAGATAGAGAAAAAGCACATCAGATTCAAGATTGTGGTATTAATTCTGTAAAAATTCAAGTAGAAGACAAAGTTATCAGAGTTATAGGTAATCACTTTGTTGACATACATAAGTTTATAGATTTTGACATATCAGACTTAAAAATTAAAGAACATGTTCACTACCCAACATTAAAGAAAATACTAGATAACTACAGTAGTGAAGATGCTATAAAAGAAGAGATAAAGAAGAATATTCATGAATTAGTTCCTAAGCATATAGTGACAGATGATATTTATGCTACTATTAGCTATGAATTAGGCTTGCCTTATGGAATTGGGAATATTGATGATATAGATCATTTAGGAAATAGACGTTTAAGGTCTGTTGGTGAACTATTGCAGAATCAATTCAGAATTGGATTGTCAAGAATGGAAAGAGTAGTTAAAGAGAGAATGACTATTCAAGACCAAGAAGTTATAACACCTCAAGCGTTAATAAATATAAGACCAGTAGCAGCGGCAATTAAAGAATTCTTTGGAAGTTCACAGCTTTCACAATTTATGGATCAAACAAATCCATTATCAGAATTAACACATAAGAGAAGATTATCAGCTTTAGGACCAGGAGGACTATCAAGAGAAAGAGCAGGTTTTGAAGTTAGAGACGTTCACCACTCTCATTATGGTAGAATGTGTCCAATAGAAACTCCAGAAGGACCTAATATAGGTCTTATCAATTCCCTTGCTTGTTATGCGAGAGTGAATGAATATGGTTTTATGGAAACACCATATGCAATAGTGGATAAAAAATTAGGTAAGGTTACAGATGAAATTGCATACTTTACAGCAGATGAAGAAGATCAATATTTAATAGCTCAAGCAAAAGAGCCAACAGATAATGAAGGACATTTTATAGATGATAAAATAACAGTTAGAAAAGAAGAAGATGTTCTAGTTGTTCCAAAGGAACAAGTTGACTTAATGGATGTTTCTGCGAGACAAATAGTATCTGTTGCCACTGCAATGATTCCATTCCTTGAGAACGATGATGCCAGCCGTGCTCTGATGGGATCTAACATGCAACGTCAAGCAGTACCATTACTAAAACCAGCAGCTCCAATAGTAGGTACAGGGATAGAATATAAAGCTGCGGTTGATTCAGGAGTACTTCCAAAAGCCGAGCATGATGGAACTGTACTTTATGTTAGTGCGGATGAAGTAAAAGTAAAGAGAGATTCAGATGGTAGAATTGATAGATATAGACTTTTAAAATATAAGAGATCTAACCAAGGTACATGTATAAATCAAAGACCGATAGTAGACAAAGGTGAAAAAGTAAAGGCTGGAGATGTATTAGCTGATGGACCATCAACAGATTACGGTGAAATTGCACTGGGTCAAAACATACGTATGGGATTTATAACATGGGAAGGTTATAACTACGAAGATGCTATGCTTGTATCAGAACAGCTTGTACGTGATGACGTATTTACATCTATTCATATTGAGGAATATGAAGCTGAAGCAAGAGATACAAAGTTAGGACCAGAAGAAATAACAAGAGATATACCAAATGTAGGTGACGATGCACTGAAAAACATTGATGAAAGAGGCATAATCAGAATAGGTGCAGAAGTTAGATCAGGGGATATATTAGTAGGAAAAGTTACTCCAAAGGGAGAAACTGAATTAACTGCTGAAGAAAGACTTTTAAGAGCAATTTTTGGCGAAAAAGCAAGAGAAGTTAGAGATACTTCACTAAGAGTTCCTCATGGAGAAGCGGGAATAATTGTAGATGTTAAAGTGTTTACTAGAGAAAATGGTGATGAGCTTCCTCCAGGTGTTAATGAGTTAGTTAGATGTTATATTGCTCAAAAGAGAAAGATATCTGTAGGAGATAAAATGGCAGGAAGACATGGTAATAAGGGGGTTATTTCCAGAATATTACCTGAAGAAGATATGCCTTTCTTACCAGATGGAAGACCTCTTCAAATATGCTTAAACCCTCTAGGGGTACCTTCTCGTATGAATATAGGTCAGGTACTTGAAGTTCATTTAGGATGGGCAGCTAGTGAAATGGGATGGCATATTGCAACACCAGTATTTGATGGTGCAGAAGAAAGAGAAATAGTTGAATTGTTAGAAGCAGCGGGATATTCAGGAGATGGAAAGACTGTATTATATGATGGAAGAACAGGAGAACCTTTTGATAATAGAGTTACTGTTGGATATATGTATATTTTAAAACTTCATCACTTAGTTGATGATAAAATACATGCTAGATCTACAGGACCATACTCATTAGTTACTCAACAACCACTAGGAGGAAAAGCTCAATTTGGTGGTCAAAGATTTGGAGAAATGGAAGTTTGGGCACTTGAAGCTTATGGTGCTGCGCATACACTTCAAGAAGTATTAACTGTCAAATCAGATGATGTTGTAGGAAGAGTTAAAACTTATGAGTCAATTGTAAAAGGTGAAAATATTCCAGAATCAGGTGTCCCAGAATCATTTAAAGTTCTTATTAAAGAATTACAAGCGCTATGCTTAAATGTAAAAGTATTAAGTGATACTAATGAGGAAATAAAGATTAAAGAATCCATAGAAGAAGAGATGGAGGATTTAGGAGTAAATATTGAAGGTGCAGAAGATACTGTAATTTCTTCAGCAAGTAGTGACGTTGATGCGGATGTTGAATTAGAAGAACAAGATGATTATGAAGAAGATGATGATTTAAAATTAGACTATGATGATATACAATTGGATGATTTTGGAGATGAATTGGAATTAGAAGATTTTAATGATGAACATTAATGTGGAGGGAGGATTTACCCTTGATAGAATTAAATAATTTTGAGGCCTTGCAGATAGGCTTAGCTTCACCTGAGCAAATTAGGGAATGGTCAAGAGGAGAAGTAAAAAAACCTGAAACAATAAATTACAGAACACTTAAGCCTGAAAAAGATGGGTTGTTTTGTGAAAGAATATTTGGACCTATAAAAGACTGGGAATGTCACTGCGGTAAATATAAAAGAGTTAGATATAAAGGAATAGTATGTGACAGATGTGGAGTTGAAGTTACAAAATCTAAAGTTAGACGTGAAAGAATGGGTCATATAGAACTTGCAGCACCTGTATCACATATATGGTACTTCAAAGGAATACCATCTAGAATGGGACTTATTCTGGATATGTCACCAAGATCTTTAGAAAAAGTATTATACTTTGCATCATATGTGGTTTTAGATCCTAAAGAAACTCCACTATTAAAGAAACAATTATTAAGTGAAAAAGAGTATAGAGAGAGCGTCGACAAATATGGTGAAGAAAGTTTTGTAGCTGGCATGGGTGCTGAAGCTGTAAAACAACTATTAGAGGAAATAGATTTAGAACAATTATCTGTGGAGCTAAAAGAAGGTTTAAAAACTAGTACGGGTCAAAAAAAGGTTAGAACTATTAGAAGATTAGAGGTTGTAGAATCTTTTAGAAAATCTAAGAATAGACCTGATTGGATGATTATTGATGTTATACCAGTAATCCCACCAGATTTAAGACCGATGGTTCAATTAGATGGAGGAAGATTTGCTACATCTGATTTAAATGATTTATATAGAAGAGTTATAAATAGAAATAACAGATTGAAAAAACTTTTAGATCTAGGTGCTCCGGATATAATAGTACGAAATGAAAAGAGAATGCTTCAAGAAGCAGTGGACGCACTTATAGATAATGGAAGACGTGGTAGACCGGTTACTGGTCCAGGAAATAGACCATTAAAGTCATTATCGGATATGTTGAAAGGTAAGCAAGGAAGATTTAGACAAAACCTACTTGGTAAGCGTGTTGACTACTCAGGACGTTCAGTTATAGTTGTAGGACCTGAACTTAAAATGTATCAATGTGGTCTTCCAAAAGAAATGGCACTTGAACTATTCAAACCATTTGTTATGAAAAAATTAGTTGAAAGTGGAGCAGCTCATAATATAAAAAGCTCTAAAAAGATGGTTGAAAGAGTAATGCCTCAAGTTTGGGATGTACTTGAAGAAGTTATTGTAGAGCATCCAGTGCTTTTAAACCGTGCTCCTACACTTCATAGACTAGGGATTCAAGCATTCCAACCAATTTTAGTAGAAGGTAGAGCTATAAAACTTCATCCATTAGTATGTACAGCATACAATGCCGATTTCGATGGTGACCAAATGGCTGTACACGTACCACTTTCAGTTGAAGCTCAATCAGAAGCTAGATTCCTAATGCTTGCGGCTAATAACATAATGAAGCCATCTGATGGTAAACCTGTTTGTGTACCTACTCAAGATATGGTTTTAGGTGCATATTATCTAACGATAGATAAAGAAGGCGCTAAAGGCCAAGGAAAAGTATTTTCAAACACTGATGAAGTGTTAATGGCATATCAAGTTGGTGAAGTAGACATTCATGCTAAAATAAAAGTTAAAATGTCTAAAATTAAAGATGGAAAAATTGTTAGTGGAATTATTGATACTACACCAGGATTGATAATTTTCAATGAAGCAATACCTCAAGATTTAGGTTTTATAGATAGAAGTAAACCAGAAAATGAATTTAAATTGGAAGTTAATTTCCTAGTTAGTAAGAAAAATTTAGGGAAGATAATAGACAAATGTTATACTAAATATGGACCAACTGTAACATCTATAATGCTTGATAAAATAAAAGCAAAAGGGTATCATTATTCTACTATAGGAGCCATAACTATTTCAGTTTCTGACATGACAGTTCCTGGAAACAAAAACAAACTACTTTCAGATACAGAGGCTGCTGTAGAAAAAATTGAAAAGATGTTCAGAAGAGGATTCATATCAGAAGATGAAAGATATGAAAGAGTAATTGAAAAATGGACTCAGACAACAGAAGATGTTGCCAATGCATTAATGGATAATCTTGATAAATTTAATCCAATATTTATGATGGCTGATTCAGGAGCTAGAGGATCTAAGTCACAGATTAAACAGCTAGCAGGTATGAGAGGACTTATGGCTAACCCATCAGGTAAGATCATAGAATTACCTATCAAGGCATCATTTAGAGAGGGACTTGATGTATTAGAGTACTTTATATCAACTCATGGAGCTAGAAAAGGTAATGCTGATACAGCCCTAAAGACTGCAGATTCAGGATATCTAACAAGAAGACTTGTAGATGTAAGTCAAGATGTTATTGTTAGAGATGAAGATTGTGGAACAGCAGATGGATACGAAGTTAGAGAGATTAGAGAAGGTAATGAAATAATTGAACCGCTAAGTGAAAGACTTACAGGAAGATATTCAGCAGAAGATATAATAAATCCATCAACTGGAGAAGTTATGGTTGAAAAGGATGCTTATATGGATGGCAATATAGCTGAGCAAATAGAAGCAGCAGGTGTTAAAAAAGTTAGGATAAGATCTGTATTTACATGTAAATCAAAACATGGAGTTTGTGCTAAATGTTATGGTATGAATATGGCTACAGCACAGAAGATAAATATCGGAGAATCAGTAGGTATAATTGCAGCACAATCAATAGGTGAACCAGGAACACAGCTTACAATGAGAACATTCCATACAGGAGGAGTTGCTGGAGCTGATATAACTCAAGGTCTTCCAAGAGTAGAGGAGCTATTTGAGGCTAGAAAGCCAAAAGGACTTGCAATAATAAGTGAGGTTTCTGGTACTGTAAGGATTGAGGAAACTAAGAAGAAAAGAATTATACATGTAACAGAAGAGTCTGGAGAAGATAAAGCTTATGATATACCTTTTGGTTCTAGAATCAAAGTTGCTAATGGTAATAAAATAGATGCAGGTGATGAACTTACTGAGGGTTCAGTAAATCCGCATGATATATTAGCAATTAAAGGTGTTAAAGAGGTTAAAAATTATTTGTTGTCTGAAGTGCAAAAAGTATACAGACTTCAAGGTGTTGATATCAATGATAAGCACTTAGAGGTTGTTGTAAGACAAATGACTAGAAAAGTTAAGATAAAAGAATCTGGAGATACTGAATTACTTCCAGGAACATTAGTAGATATATTTGATTTTGATGGAATAAATTCAAAAGTTGCTGAGCAAGGTCGCGAACCAGCTACTGGAGATATAGCATTATTAGGAATTACTAAAGCTGCACTTGCTACAGAGTCATTCTTATCTGCTGCTTCATTCCAAGAAACTACAAGAGTTCTTACTGATGCGGCTATTAAAGGAAAGATTGACCCATTAATAGGATTAAAAGAAAATGTGTTAATAGGTAAATTAATTCCAGCTGGAACAGGAATGATGAGATATAGAGCACTTAAGCTAAATACAGAAGATAGCAATGATGAGGAAAATTTAATAAATATTAGTGAAGCTTAACATTGATTTTGTTGACACAAGTAAAGTAAAATGTTAAAATACATTTTGTATGTATTACAATATGATTAGAGACAAAGAATTAACTTTGTCTCTAACGTAATGTTTTAAGGGGGGTCTACAATGGTTAGCCGGCTTGAAGGTCAAAAAGTTATTGGCTTAAAGCAAACTTTAAAGCATATGAAAAATGGAGAAGGACAGCTTCTCTATCTAGCTAAAGATGCAGATAGTAAGTTAGTTAACCCAGTAATAGAATTAGCCAATGAGAAATCTATTAAAGTTGTTTTTGTAGAAACAATGAAAGAACTAGGCAAGCTTTGTGGAATAGATGTAGGAGCATCAGTTGTGTTAGTTCTATATAAGTAATATGTTAATAACAAAAAAATATATAGCCTATTTAAAATTTAAGGAGGTGGAAAAATGCCAACAATTAATCAATTAGTAAGAAAAGGAAGAAAAACTGCTGAGACTAAGTCAACAGCACCTGCTTTAAAACAATGCCCTCAAAAGAGAGGAGTATGTACAGTTGTTAAAACTACAACTCCTAAGAAACCAAACTCAGCGCTTAGAAAAGTTGCCAGAGTAAGACTTACAAATGGGTTTGAAGTTAGTGCTTATATCCCAGGAGTAGGACACAATTTACAAGAACACAGCGTTGTTTTAATAAGAGGTGGAAGAGTTAAGGACCTTCCTGGTGTTAGATACCATATAGTAAGAGGCGCATTAGATGCAGCTGGAGTAGCTAACAGAATGCAAGGAAGATCTAAATACGGTGCAAAGAGACCAAAACAAAAATAATTTGTTTGAAAATAGTGCTATGTCTTCAGCATTTATATAGATTATATATGTTGTATATTTTGCAGAAGAGAGCACTTTACGGTGGAATTGCCGAGTACCTATGAATTAAATGATAAATGTTAAGGAGGGAAGAAAAGTGCCAAGAAAAGGATTTACACCTAAAAGAGAAGTATTACCAGATCCAAAATTCAATAGTAGAGTAGTTTCAAAGCTTATCAATTCTGTAATGCAAGATGGTAAAAAAGGATTGGCTCAAAAAATATGCTACGATGCTTTTGAAATAATTTCAGAAAAAACAGGAAACGATTCTATAGAAGTTTTTGAAGCTGCTATGAATAACGTTATGCCATTATTAGAAGTAAAGGCAAGAAGAATAGGTGGAGCTACTTATCAAGTTCCTATAGAAGTTAGAACAGAAAGAAGACAGACTTTAGGACTTAGATGGATTATTGGAGCTGCTGAAAAAAGAGGCGAAAAGTACGCGAGAGAAAGATTAGCAGGAGAATTAATGGATGCTGCTAATAACACAGGAGCGGCTGTTAAAAAGAGAGAAGACACACATAAAATGGCAGAAGCTAACAAAGCGTTCGCTCACTATAGATATTAATAAAATTTTAAACTTAATGATAAAACTGTTTTGGTTGAATCCAAAGCAGTTTTGTCCAATTGTAAATTTTAACTTTAGATAAATAAAGTAATTTACTAGTTGAGAGGAGGAAAAAAAGAGTGGCTAGACAATATCCGTTAAACCAATTTCGTAACATCGGAATAATGGCGCATATTGATGCTGGTAAAACTACAGCAACAGAACGTGTATTATTCTATACAGGAAAAACTCATAAGATAGGAGAAACTCACGAAGGTGCGGCTACTATGGATTGGATGGTTCAAGAACAAGAAAGAGGTATTACAATTACTTCTGCTGCAACTACTTGTTTCTGGAAAGAACATCAAATTAACATAATAGACACACCAGGGCACGTAGATTTCACTGTTGAGGTTGAAAGATCACTAAGAGTACTTGATGGGGCAGTTACTATACTAGATGCCAAAGGTGGAGTTGAGCCTCAAACTGAAACAGTATGGAGACAGGGTGACAAATATCATGTTCCAAGAATGATATTTGTAAACAAAATGGATATATTAGGTGCAGACTTCTATATGTCAGTAAACTCTGTAAGAGAAAGATTACGTGCAAATGCTGTACCAATACAACTTCCAATAGGAAAAGAAGATAATTATGAAGGACATATAGACCTTGTGAAAAATACAGCTGTTATCTTCGATAAAGAATTAGGAGTAACTTTTGAAGAAGTTGAAATTCCATCAGATTTAAAAGACCAAGCTGAAGAATACAGAGCTTCAATGATAGAGGCTATTGTTGAAACAGACGAAGAGTTAATGATGAAATATCTTGAAGGTGAAGAAATAACAGAAGAAGAAATGCATATTGCATTAAGAAAAGCAACTATAGCTAATGAAATAGTACCTGTATTATGTGGTACTGCTTATAAAAATAAAGGTGTTCAACACTTACTAGATGCTGTTATTGCATACCTTCCATCGCCACTTGATATAGAATCAGTACAAGGTGTTGATGAAGATGGTAATGAAATTACAAGAAAAGCTGATGACAATGAACCTTTATCAGCATTAGCATTTAAGATTGCTACTGACCCGTTTGTCGGTAAACTTGCTTTCACAAGAGTTTACTCAGGAGTAATGAAAAGTGGTAGTTATGTATTAAACAGTAACAAAGGTAAAAAAGAAAGAATTGGAAGACTTGTTAAGATGCATGCTAACCACAGAGAAGAAGTTGAAGAGTTATATGCAGGAGAATTAGGAGCGGTAATTGGTCTTAAAAATACAACTACTGGAGATACTTTATGTGATGAAAAATCAGTAGTTGTTCTTGAAAGTATGGAATTTCCAGAACCTGTTATTTCAGTAGCTATAGAGCCAAAAACTAAGGCTAGTCAAGAAAAAATGGGAATAGCACTAGCTAAACTTGCTGAAGAAGATCCTACATTTAAGACTTATACAGATCAAGAAACAGGTCAAGTAATTATCGCTGGTATGGGTGAGCTTCACCTTGAAATCATAGTAGATAGACTTCAAAGAGAATTCAAAGTTGAGTGTAATGTTGGTGCTCCACAAGTTGCTTACAAAGAAACTATTAAGAATGCTGTTAAAGCTGAAGGTAAGTTTGTAAGACAATCTGGTGGACGTGGACAATTTGGACACTGCTGGATTGAATTAATACCTCATGAAGGAGAATATGAATTTCAAAATGCTATCGTTGGAGGAGCTATTCCAAGAGAATATGTTCCAGCAGTAGATAATGGAATTCAAGAAGCTTCACAAAGTGGTATTTTGGGCGGATTCCCAGTTATTAACTTCAAGGTTAAATGTTATGACGGTTCATACCACGATGTAGACTCATCAGAAATGGCCTTTAAGATTGCTGGTTCTATGGCGTTTAAAAATGGTATGGCTAAAGCAAACCCAGTACTACTTGAACCTGTTATGAAGGTTGAAGTAGTTGTTCCAGAAGAATATATGGGAGATGTCATAGGTGATATTAACTCAAGAAGAGGTAGAATAGAGGGAATGAACCCAAGAGGCGGTGCTCAAGTTATTGAAGCACACGTTGCACTTTCTGAAATGTTTGGATATGCAACTGTATTAAGATCAAGAACACAAGGAAGAGGAACATACAGCATGGAATTTGATCATTATGAAGAAGTTCCAAAGAGTATAGCAGATAAAGTTATAGGCGATAAATAATTGAAAATAACTTGTTGAATAAAAATATTAAAATAAATTATTGGAGTTTCAAGTAAGTAATTTAAAATCAATAATTTAAAATAAATTTTAAAAATAAAAAATACTTAAATTAAACGATAATTTAGGAGGGAATTTAAAATGGCAAGAGCAAAGTTTGAAAGAACAAAACCACACGTAAATATAGGAACAATAGGACACGTAGACCACGGAAAGACAACAACAACAGCAGCAATAACAATGACATTAGCAAAATCAGGT
>NZ_JAPPRQ010000117.1 GCF_026719745.1 Clostridium sp. ZS2-4 | reverse complement strand
ACCCGAAAGACTTTTCAATAATTTCTCTCTGATTTTCATTTGGATATATCCTGAATTTGTATGCTTTATTGATTTTCACTACTTTCACCACCTTTACTTTTTACCTTGACTCTGAATATATTTCTTTATTACTTCTATGGGCGAACCACCTGTTGTAAGTAAGCAGTAACTTCTTGACCAAAAACATTCTTTCCATAACTTCTTTTTTATTTGAGGAAACTCTTTTTTTATAAGTCTACTGCTAGCACTTTTATAAGCATTTATGAATTTTGATAACCCACTATTGGGGTGTGCTTTGAATAATACATGAACATGATTTTTGTCATATTCCCACTCTTCAATAGTTATATTGTAATTTGGACTTATTTTCTCAAATATTTCTTTTAGCCTATTGCTTATATCCTTATTTATTACTTCTCTTCTGTATTTTATAACTAATACGAGATGATAATGCAATAGGAATACTGAATGATTATTTGTATCTAATTTCATCATTACCACTCATTTCTACCATTTGATACTGATTATATTTTAGCACAAAAAAAATAATAGAATCAAGTTGTGTTTACGCATTCATCTCCCACCTATAGAGGATGGGAGACTTCTGCTAGTTACGTTAAAAATAAAAATCAAAGCTACTTTTCCATTTTCTTTATATTACGTATAAATATTTAAAATATAGTTACAAATTGTTTTTTATTTTATAACCATATTTCCCCTTAAACGCCACCCTATTGCCTAGTATCTTATAAAAAATTATATGATATCTTTTAAAACTTAGTATATTTTTCACATATATGTAAATAATGTTAATAAATTTATTAGGGAGGTTTTATAAATGAATAATATAATCCATATGAATTTAACACTAAATATAAATGAGATTAATAAAAAGGAAGTAAAAGAGCTGGCAGAACGTCTTTTGTTAATAGGTGCCATAGAAAAAAAAGGACTGGAGCAAATCAGACAGGCAGTTGATTGTGTTTAAATATCTATAATAACCACTATTAATTCAAATCAGAATTGTAGTGGTTCTTTTTTATTCTTTAAAATAAAGGTACAATATTAATATGAATTAATTATATCTACCGTGAATGGTTGAATAAATATAAATTTTAAAGTATACTTGTTATCATACAGTTTAATTTTGGGGGCACATATTATGAAAATATCCAATAGAGTATTAAATATGAATTTTTCACCTATACGTAAACTTGTTCCTTTAGCTAATGAAGCTAAAGAAAGAGGTTTGAAGGTGTATAGTCTAAATATCGGACAACCAAATGTAGTTACGCCTGATTCATTCTTTGAGGGACTAACTAACTATAATGAAAAAATAGTAAAATATTCAGATTCTCAAGGCATTCCTATCCTAATTGACAGTTTCATAGAATCATATAAGAACTGGAATATAGATTTAGCCAAAGATGACATATTAATAACTCAAGGCGGTAGCGAAGCTATTTTATTTTCATTGATGACTATATGCGATCCTGGTGATGAAGTGTTAGTTCCAGAACCTTTTTATTCAAACTACAATAGCTTTGCTAAAGTTGCCAATGCTAAAATAGTTCCATTTTTAACTAAAATAGAAGATGGATTTCACCTTCCACCAAAAGAAGAAATAATAAGTAAAATAACAGATAAAACAAAATGTATTTTATTTTCCAATCCAGTAAATCCAACAGGAACCATCTATACTTATGATGAATTAAAAATGTTGGCTGATATTGCAAAGGAATATGATTTATATATTATTTCAGACGAAGTATACAGACAATTCGTGTATGATGATATTTCATATACGTCTGCTATGTATATGGAGGATATACTTGATAGAGTAATTTTAGTAGATAGCATATCTAAACACTATAGTGCTTGTGGTGCTAGAATTGGTTTGGTTGCATCTAAGAATAAAGTTTTGATGAATCAGATGCTTAAACTATGTCAATCACGACTTTGTGTATCTACCATTGAACAATATGCAGCTGCTAATTTAATAAATACATTAGGCAGCTATATTGAAGATGTAAGAGCAAAATATAAATCTAGAAGAAATTTAATGTATGAATACTTGACTAGAATTCCTGGAGTTGTATGTAATAAACCTTCTGGAGCCTTTTATATACTAGCTAAATTACCAGTAGACAATTCTGAAAAATTTGCTGAATGGCTTTTGACAGATTACAGTTATGAAGGTAAAACAGTAATGATTGCTCCTGCCTCAGGATTTTATGCAACAAAAGATTGCGGAAAAAGTGAAGCAAGATTTTCATTTTGCACAAGTGTAGATGACATTGAAAATGCAATGATTGTATTAACTCATGCAATTAAAGATTATAACTCTCTTGAAAAATAAATTTCAAAACAAAAACCAATGGAGATTTTACTTTATATTTTAAAATCTTCATTGGTTTTTATTTTGAAATAATAACCTAAATATTTATTTTACTAAATCGATTTTAGAAGTTAAAATAGTATTACTATAGTAGAATCAATAAATTTTTTTTACATAACATAAATATATAAAAACTAAAAACAAGAGAGGAATTTAAAATGCAAAGGTTTAAAAACATCGTTAAAAAAGGCTTCAATCGTTACATTTTAGATGCACTAAGTGCTATGGCTTTAGGCTTGTTTTCTTCATTAATAATAGGACTTATTCTGTCTCAGATATCTAAAATACCTGGACTTGCTTTTATTAAAGAATTTGCAGATATTGTTTCCGCAAAATCTCCAGTAGTAGGCTCCGCAATAGGTGTAGCCATAGCCTACGGTCTTAAATGTTCACAGCTTACTATATTTTCTTCCGCTGCAACAGGTGCCTTTGGTTATACTCTTGGAGGACCTGTTGGGGCATATATAGCTTCAATATTCGGGGCTGAAATAGGAGAATCCGTCTCTGGAAAAACCAAAATAGATATTATTTTAGTTCCTTCCACAACAATAATTGCAGGAAGTTTGGCTGGTAAGTTTGTAGGTTCATATATTTCTTCATTCATGACAAATATGGGAAGTTTAATAAATACAGCTACAACCCTTCATCCTATCCCTATGGGAATAGCTGTTTCAACTCTTATGGGAATAACCCTGACAGCTCCAATAAGTAGTGCTGCCATTGCAATATCATTAAATATGACTGGGCTTGCAGCTGGAGCTGCAACAGTAGGATGCTGTGCACAGATGATAGGTTTTGCCGTATCAAGCTATAGAGAAAATAAGTTATCTGGATTAGTCTCTCAAGGCATAGGAACTTCTATGCTTCAAGTTTCTAACATTTTTAAGAATCCATTGATATTAATTCCACCAACTCTGACTGGTGCTATTCTAGGCCCATTAGCTAGTACTACATTTAAAATGGAAAACATATCCATTGGAGCTGGAATGGGCACAAGTGGTTTAGTAGGACCACTTGGAAGCTTTACTGCTATGCAAGGCACAGCTTCAAACAGTCTTGTGATTTTTAAAATTACATTACTTCAATTTATCGCTCCAGCACTTATTTCTCTCATAATTTCAGAATTTATGCGAAAAAAAGGTTGGATTAAATATGGAGATATGAAATTAGATTTATAAAGTTAAGCCAAAAGAATAAAAGGCATTAGTTACAAATAACTACTTGCCTTTTATTTCTACACTTATTGAGAAGATAATCAATAAATAATTTTCAACTTATTTTCTTATAAATTCTCCTGATTTTCCCCCAGTTTTCTTAAGAAGCTTTATATCCGAAATTGTCATTTCCCTATCTATAGCTTTACACATATCATATATAGTTAACGCTGCTACTGAAACAGCAGTAAGTGCTTCCATTTCCACACCAGTTTGTCCAGTAGTTTTTGCTTCTGCAATAATATCTATTTTACAGTTATCTTCATCAAACTCAAAACTGATATCACACCCTGAAAGCATTATAGAATGACACATTGGAATTATATTAGGAGTATTTTTAGCTCCCATTATGCCTCCTACCTGGGCAACTGAAAGAACATCTCCTTTTTTTATGTTTCCTTCTTTAACTCTTTCCAAGGTTTCTTTTTTCATATATATGCTTCCTGAAGCCACCCCTACTCTTTTAGTTTTATCTTTATCACTTACATCAACCATTTTAGCTCTTCCCTGTTCATTTATGTGCGTAAGTTCTTTTTCTTCCATGTAAATACTACCCCCCTATTTGAAA
Organism: Clostridium sp. ZS2-4; assembly: GCF_026719745.1. Classification (GTDB taxonomy): domain Bacteria; phylum Bacillota; class Clostridia; order Clostridiales; family Clostridiaceae; genus Clostridium_H. The sequence continues at coordinate 9,074 of NZ_JAPPRQ010000117.1, read as the reverse complement.
CATCATTCTTTTAGTTTCACTTCTTTTGTTAACTTCAATTTTATGTTCTTCTGGTTTACTCAATATAGCTTTCTTTAACCTTGAAATAAGAAGAACTTCATTATTTAAATATTCTTTAATATCTACTTCTTCTTGTGAATGTAAACAAGGTTTTATCATTCCTTCTGAAGTAAGTCTTATTTTATTGCAATCCTTGCAGAACTTGCAGCTTAGAGGACTTATAAAACCAACTTTTCCTTTAGCCTCTTTTACCTTATATAACTCTGCTGTGCTAATATCTGTACCTTTAATAGGAAGAAGGTTCGGAAATCTTTCCAATACTTCCTCTGAAGTCATTGCTGCTTTCTCATAAAATTTAATTCCTTCTCCTATAGGCATAAGTTCAATAAATCTAATATCTACTGGAAGTTCCCTTGTAAGATTTATAAAATCTTCTATTTCATCATCATTGATTCCTTTTAAAAGCACTGTATTTATCTTTAGTGGAGTTATCCCTAGACTCAAACATTTCTCAATAGCATATAATACTTTTTTTAATTCTCCACCTCTTGTTATCTTTTTAAACTTATCTTCCTTTAATGTATCAAGACTTATGTTTACTCTTTTAAGTCCTGCCTTTTTAAGATCGTGAATTACATCATCAAGAAGTATACCATTAGTTGTTATAGCTATATCCTTAATACCTGGTATTTGTGCTGTATTATAAATAAGTTCATCTATTCCTTTAACTATAAGAGGTTCTCCACCAGTATACCTTATTTTTTTTATTCCTAAAGCTGCTCCAGCCTTTATAACCTTAATTATTTCTTTATTATTCATTGTTTTGCTGCAGTATTTTTTTTCTATATCCTTGTCATTCTCAGGCATACAGTAAACACATCTCAGATTACATTTATCAGTCAAAGAAATTCTTAGATATTCAATTTTTCTTCCATAGTTATCTATCATAATTAAGCTCCCCTATCATAAAATAGTCATACAACCCTTTTTATAAAAAACTATCTTGCACATTCAGAAGCTTCACCTCTTAATATATCAATACCATGCTCAAGGGCAGGCATAACTACCTGAAGATTTTCCACTGCTCCTTTGGGGCTTCCTGGTAAATTTATAATGAGAGTTTCATTTCTTATTCCAGCTATTGATCTTGATAACATAGCTTTGGGCGTAATTTGTAAAGATTTCATTCTCATTGCTTCCGGTATTCCTGGTACTTGTTTATGAATTACCTTAAGTGTCGCTTCCGGAGTAACATCTCTTTTTGAAAATCCTGTTCCTCCATTAGTTAGAATTAAATCAACCTTTAACTCATCACTTGCTTTTATGATTTCTTCTACAATTTTATTTACTTCATCTGGAATAACATTATAGTATTCAATTTTATAGCCTTCTTCTTCCAGCAATTTTTTTAATGCTGTACCCGTACCGTCTACTCTTTCGCCTCTTGATCCTTTATCACTAATTGTTAAAATAGCTGTCTTTATCATATATTTCCCCCACTAATCTGCTAATTTATTATTTACTGAATGGACAAAATCTATTTAAATTCATCAACGCAGCTGACCCTGCTATAGTTGTTCCAAAGAATATAACTGGCTTTTCAGTTAAAAACTTTGTAATGGTATCATTGGCACAAGTACTCCCTGTGGCTACAATAAGTTCACACCAATTTAATAAATCCTCTGTTTTTTCTTCGGCATTCTCTACTTCAACCCCGAATTTTATTTCACCTATTTTTTCCTTATCCAAATCAACAACCCTAACATCAAAATTTTCAGAAAGTCTTTGAAGCATAGCTGGCTGAAGACCTATAAGCGCTATTTTAGGAGACTCATACTTTTCCTTTATATGTTGTACCAGCTTTTCAGCACACTCTTCTGGTTCTTCATCCTTGCAGTGTATACTTCTATCTGTTATATTTAAATATTTACAAACCGCATTCAATGTTGATACTAAAACCGCTCTATCAAAATTTGTTTTTATTGGTCTGTTTATTATCTCTTCAATTGTGCCTGAGAACTCTCCAGGCATATCTGTAAATGCTTGTCCTTTTTTTCCTCTAAATTCAGCCTGCATTAACTTTTCTTTTCCTTTTATAATAGGATAATCTTTTCTTGAAGGATTTCCTATTGCTTCTTCAGTATTAAGTGTTCTTCCCTTAATACTTATTTTTTCATTTAAAAGTCCATTTTCTTCTACAATTTTTCTAAATTTACCTAATAAATTTTCATAAAAATTACATTTATTCATAATGTCCCTCCCTTTAAAACACATATGCTGCCCAATCTTTAAGTTCTTTAATATCTACTTTGAAAGAGATGCATCTCCATAATAACATTCAATTTTACTGTTATCTATTCTATTTTTCAAAATATCTTTCATACCTATAAAGTTAGCAACAAAAATAGAATTTGGCTTTTTAAATATCTCTTCTGGTGTACCTACCTGAACTATAGTTCCATCATTCATTATAGCTATTCTATCAGCTAAATACAAAGCCACATTAAAATCATGTGTAACATGTATCACTGTGTTTTGTTTATTTTCATGTATTTTTTTTAATATACTAATGAACTCATTCTTTGTTGAAGGGTCTAATGCACTTAAAGGTTCATCCATTAATAGTATTTTAGGTGATGTAATAAGTGCCCTAGCCATAGCAACTCTCTGCTGTTCTCCTCCACTAAGAGTAGTTGGACGCCTATTTAGTAGATGTTCTATTTTAAACATTGAAACTATATCATCTAGTTTTTGTTGAATTTGCTTTTGAAAATTTTTTTTTTGCTTTAATCCAAAAATTATATTTTCTTTAACAGATAAGTGAGGAAACAAAAGATAATCTTGATATACAAAACCCACTTCTCTATTTTCCGGATACTCACTGTTTAAATCTTTCCCCTGAAAATAAAAATGTCCTTCGTCAGCTTTATATAATCCAGCTATAGTTTCTAGAATGACACTTTTACCAGTTCCAGTAGGACCTAAAATCACAAAGTATTCTCCTTGTGATATTTCAAGGTGTATATCTTTAAGCTGAAAATTTCCTAATTTTTTATATAGGTGCTCAATCTTTAACATCTTATTCCTCCTTGTATCCTCATTGAAAAAGATTCATCATACCCTTTCATTCCCTAGAAGTTCAAAAATAACTAGTGATAACACGGAAATTATTATAAGTATAGTTGCAACAGATAATGCTGCTTCTAAATCTCCACAAGATAAGTTTAAATATAAGGATACTGGAAGCGTTTCCGTTTTCATTCTAGTAGCTCCTGCAATCATCAAAACAGCCCCAAATGCCCCCAAAGCTCTTGCCCATGTTATAACTATACTGGCTGCCAATCCATTTTGCGCCAGCGGCAGCGTCACTTTTAAAAAAGATTGTGCTCTAGAGCAGCCTAATGTTCTGGCTATAAACTCCATTCTTGGATCAATGTCTGCTATTGTAGACTTTAAAATTCTTATCATATAAGGAACGTTTATAAAAAACTGAGCAAGTATTATACCTTTTGTTGTAAATATAAATTTAAAACCCAGCTCTTCAATATATTGCCCAAATGCAGTATTACCAAAAAGTATAAGTAAAGCAATGCCAGCAACATTTGGCGGAAGAGCCATAGGTATATCTATTATAGTATTTACTATTTTCTTCCCCCAAAAATTAAATCTAACTAAACCATAAGCTATTGGAACCGCGAACACTATACATAATAAGGTTGAAATTACTGAAGTATATATACTTAATTTTAATGCAAATTTTATTTCTGGGCTTTGAAAGCTTGTCTTTAAATTTGGTAAACCTTTTATTAAAACCATAGAGATAGCTAAAATTATTAATCCTAATAAAAAAGCTGTAAGTACAGAAATAATTCCTACAAATATAATATTGTAAGAATTATTCAGTTTTCCTCTCATGTTTAACAATCCTCTCGTCTTTTATTCTATAGTTTTAAATTTATACTTCTTGAAAATATCCTTTCCTTCGCTAGATACAATAAACTCAACAAATTTCTTAGCTGCCTCTTTATCTTTTGAACTATTAAGAACACATGCAGGTATAGTATTTATTATATTTTTATCTTTTGCAATTTGAATAGCTTTTATATCCTTTGCACCAACAGTATTCTCTTCCCATAAAATTGCAGCATCTCCCTGCTTCATTTTTAAATCCACTACAATTTCATTTGCTGTAGCTGTTGTGGCAGTTACATTTTTCATAACCTTATCAGATAACTTATTTTTTTCTAATATTTTATTTGAAACTTTTCCTACTGCTGTTGATTTATCTCCTAATATTACCTTAACTTCTGATTTTGCTAAATCTTCTATACTACTTATATTTTTAGAATTTTCTTTAGGAACTGCTATAACTGGTACATGATAAGCTACATCCTTTTTATAATCAGATAATTTTTTTTCTTTTACAACCTTATAATAGTAAAGTGATCCTGGAATATACACATCTCCTTCTTTACTAATTTGAATCTGATTCAAATTTTGTGCACAGGCACCATATGTATATTTAATTTCAACTCCATATTTTTGCTGAAATATTTTTCCTATTTCATCCATAGGCTTTCTTAATGCAGCACCACAATAAACAAGTAATGTTTGTTTTTCTTTTTTAGAAGATTCAACTTTTTTTGTATCAGCCTGTTTACTTACTTGCTTTTGATTACTACATCCTGCTAAAGAAATAGCCCCTAAAATTACTGCTAATAAAACAATGAAATATTTTTTTAATCTAGACATTTAAATACGCCTTCTTTCTAATTATCAATACATGATTTTTGTATTATTTAATCGTTTACTTTCCAAAAGGACACGCTGGGTATATACACTTTTTGCACATTAAGCATAGTCCTCCATGAGCTAAAGATGTTATATCTTTCTTTGTTAGTTTCTCACCTGCTAACACCCTTGGGAAAACTAAATCAAAAGATGTGGTTTTAAAATACATTCCTGCTCCTGGTATTCCAAATATAGCAGTATTTTCATGATATGCAAGCATCAGCATATTTCCTGGCAATGCAGGTGATCCATATGATACCACTTCATCAGCAACATTTTTTATGGCAATTGGTGTTACATCATCTGCATCTACTGACATACCACCTGTTGCTAAAACTACTTCTGCTCCTTCTTCTACAAGTTGTTTTATTCCTTCTTCTATTTTTTCTCTATCATCTGGAGCATAAAGTATATTCATAAGTTTGCATCCGTAATACTTGATTTTTTCTTTTAAAACTGGAGCAAACTTATCTTTTATTCTTCCCTCATATACTTCTGATCCTGTTATAATAATCCCAACACTTAAAGGTTTGATTTCTTTTATGCTAACAACTTGTCCCATATTTTTGCATATCTCTTCTACTTTTTCAATTTTTTCATTTTCTATCACTAAAGGTATTGCTCTTGTTGCCGCAACCGCCTGATTTTCTTCAACTAATGTGTTATTATGAAGTGTTGCTAAAGTTAGTGAACCTATATCATTAATCTCAGTTAAAGCCTCTAAGTTTATCTTAAGTACTCCTCTTTTTTTAGCCTTTAACTGTATTTTCCCCTCTACTGGACCTTGTAGATTAATCCCTTCACCAGCTGCCGCATTTGCAATTCTTTCAGCAGCTTCATTCTCATGAACTTTATTTTCTGCTAACTCTATGACATTGATATGATTTTTCCCCATACTTTTTAATAACTCTACATCCTCTTCTTTAATGATGTATCCTTTTCTAAAAGCTGGTCCTTTACATTCACCTGGTACAATTCTAGTTAAATCATGTACTAATACTGTTCCAACTGCATCCTCTACTCTAATTTTTTTCACTTCACCATCACCTCGTCCAATGCTAATTTTCTTAAAACTATAAAAATTTTATAATTTTATACAATTTAAAATAATTAACCCATATAATCCTGAATTCATTGTATATACTATTACAATTTAATTGTATTATAACCTATTTTTGTGAATTCATCAACTTTTTTCATTAAATTATATGGATTATATGTAAATTTTTGTAACAAATTATCAACTTTACTTCATACCGTAAATATTACTTTCTTTAAACTTTATTTTATAAGCTTTCCTATTATTTTTTGTAAGATACATACCTATAAATATTGTTAATACCCCTATCCCCTTTATTACTCCAAAAGATTCTCCAATAAATATATATCCTACAATTATTGTGAATACAGGTGCCATATTATTGTATAAAGATGTTCTAACACTCCCTACCTGATTAACTCCCCATATCCACAACACATTACCTATACACATAGAAATTCCCCCTGAAAAAATGTTACTCATCCATCCCACCGTAGGTACTGTATTCCAACTGACATTTATTATACTTTTAAAATTTATAATGAGAAATAAAAGAGCAGCTATTGATATAAAGCACGCTGTTACTTGAATATTTGAATATTTTCTTAACATTGGTTTTGAAAATACTGTATAATATCCTAATGCAAGTTGCCCAATTATTAGAAATATTCCTCCCTTTATGTCTGTATATGAAATTCTAAATTCACTTCCTGAACCTATGATAATTAAAACAACGCCTATAAACGATACAATAATTCCCAAAAACATTTTAAGTGTAATCTGTTCAATCTTAAAAATTCTATTTATCAAAGCTACACTTATAGGCAGCATTCCAACTATTAGTGAGGTATTGCCTGCTGTAGTATTATTAATTCCTATGATAAAGCCTACTTGATACATGAAATATCCAAAGAAACCTAAACAAAATATTTTCTTTATATCATTTTTATCCATCTTTTTATATGTTCTAGACATATATAGAATAACCCAACAAAATATACTTGCAATTAACATTCTCATTGTATTAAACGGCAGAGGTGGTATATACTTCATTCCTACTTTAACCACAACTGGGTTCACGCCCCATAACAGTGCAACAAATAATAATACCAAATCAACATATGTAATCTTTATTTTTTTCATAAACTCACCTCTATTATCTTTCACATATACATCATAATTTTTACTATGGTTTAAAATTTAATACAAAAACAACTGTTGAAATTCAACAGTTATTTTTAAAATACTATTATTTTCTCTTTTTAACCTACTGTGTTATTCTTCTATTGATGATGCTATTTCTTTTGAAGCTTCTTGAACATTTACTATTCTTGTGCCAGTTAATCCTTTTATAGCATCCTTAGCATTTTCAAGTGAAGCTATAAGAGCAATTTTATCTTTTCCAAATTGAACAAACTTTTTAGCTGCTTCTACTTTTGGAAGCATACTTCCTGGTGCAAATTGTCCTTCTTCTATATATCTGTCTACTTCTTCTAAATTAATTTCTGCTAATTCTTTTTGATTAGGTTTATTGAAGTTTACACACACTCTATTTACTGCTGTCAATACTAAAAGCATATCTGCATCAATTATTTCTGCTAATTTTTCTGCTGCAAAATCTTTATCTATAACTGCTGGTACACCTTTAATTTCACCATCTTCATCTATTACCGGCACCCCACCACCGCCGCAAGATATCGTTACTATTCCAGCACTTAGCATAGCTTTAATGGTATCCTTTTCAACTATATCCAATGGTTTTGGTGATGCTACAACTCTTCTATATCCACGACCTGCATCTTCTTTCATAACATATCCATTTTCTTCTGTAAGCTTTTTTGCTTCTTCCTCAGAATAAAAGGATCCTATTGGCTTAGTCGGATTTTGAAAACCAGAGTCATTTTTATCAACTAGCACCTGTGTTACAACTGTACCTACAGACTTTTTCATATTTCTTTTTCTTAATTCTACTTCTATAGAATTTTGTAGATGATATCCTATATATCCTTGTGAATAAGCTCCACAAACATCAAAAGGCATAATTTTATTTACTTCGTGATTAAATTTATGTCCTCCTTCTATAGAGCTTAATATTTGTCCAACTTGTGGTCCATTTCCATGTACAACTGAAACTGTATGTCCTTCTTGTATTAAATCAACTATAGATTTAGCTGTTTCTTTACAAGTCATTAATTGACTTTTTGCAGATGCATCCTTAGGATTTGCTTGAAGTGCATTTCCACCTAATGCTAAAACTATTTTCATTAAATATTCCCCCCATTATAATTATAAAAATTTATGTATGTTCAAACTTTTTATTTAATATACTTTGTAAAGCTTTCACATCATAATATGCGAAAATTGCGACGCAACATTCTTTTAGTCCCCAGTCGCCAGTAACCAGTCCCCAGTGAAAGAGAATTTTCTTCCTTAGGTCAGAAAACCTTTCAATTAAATAGTAAAAGCTAGTGAAATTTTGGTATTATCTATTCAAGTAAAGAGCTGATAAGCTCTGAAAGCTATAGCTCAAGCGAAATATTAATTGATCTAAGGCTAAATGCCTTTATTGAAAAAAATGTTAAATAAAACTCTTTTACCCGAAAGGGTGTCAAATTTTTTCAAAAGTTTTATTTAATCTTAACGCCCTTGGAACCACATAAAGCGTGAAAAAGATATTTTAAATTCAAAGATTTTCTGACACTAGGAAGAAAATCAACATTTCCTGGTGACTGGGGATTGGCGACTGGCCACTAGAATAATGTTGCTTTGCAACATTATTCTTATTTTCCCCCCATAGTAAGAACCATAACAGCTTTTGCTGTGTGGATTCTGTTTTCTGCTTCATCATAAACTACTGAATGAGGTCCATCTATTACTGAATCTTCAACTTCGTTGTTTCTGTCTGCTGGAAGTGCATGCATGTAGATTGATCCTGGATTTGTAAGTGCCATCATTTCTTCTGTACACTTCCATCCTTTATATGATTCCAATAAATCATCTACTACTGCATCACTTTGGTTATTAACCCAGCTTCCCCAGTTCTTAGGAATTACTACATCTGCATTTCTGTATGCTTCTTCCATATTGTGAGTTATTGTGAATGTTCCATCATTTTCCAATGCATTTTTCTTAGCTTTTTCGATTACCCAATCTGGTAGATCATATCCTTCTGGATATGCCAATGTTACATCCATTCCGAATCTTGGGAATAATAATGCTTGAGTTAATGGTACTGATATTGGTT
>NZ_JAPPRQ010000116.1 GCF_026719745.1 Clostridium sp. ZS2-4 | reverse complement strand
TTCAGCTGAATCAAATATAAAAGTTGAAGTTCTGTATATAGGAGTAGCTAGTGCTCCGTATTGTTTGTCACCTACATGTCCGCCGTGTATTGCTTTAGTACCAAAACCCATATTTGCCATATGTTCTTTATTCATTTATATCTCCCCCTTAAATTTATTTATATCAATGTTATACATCTTAATTTTTATGTAATATTGTACAAGCAATCATCATGCCAACTTTTAGTTAAACATTAATAAAATTGAGGAATACATGATATATTCTAAAAAATAAAAACGTTTAAATATTGTTCTATTAAAATAGCAGAACAATATTTAAACGTTTTCGACCATATTATCTTTAAAAGTGTAAAAAAAACTTTACGAGTGTAAACTAAACTTTACATTGTATGTTGTATTTCTTAGTTTTGTTTACTATAGTTGTATGGGAAACACCTAAAGCCTTTGCTGCTTTACGAAAGCTTTTATGATTTTTTAATGCTTTTATTATAGCTTCTTTTTCACAAATTTCTACTATATTCTTTAATTTAAGATCTTTTTCAAGATTAAAATTAGGACTGCAAGTTTTAGTACCGCCGTTAAAATCTATAATTAAATGCTCTAATCTTAACATATCATCCCAACATAAGTTCATAGCTCTTTCTATAACATTTTGCAATTCTCTCACATTACCAGGCCAATTATATTCCATAAGTGCATTAATAAATGTTAATTCTGCTCCAGAAATTTTTTTGTTTAATCTCTTATTCAGCTTGTCTATAAAGAAAGTAACTAAGCTAGAGATATCTTCCAGTCTATCTCTTAGAGGAGGTATATATATAGGGATTACATTTAATCTGTAGTATAAATCCTCTCTAAATTCTTCTCTCTTAATCATTTCTTCTAAATTCCTATTAGTAGCTGCAATTATTCTAACGTCAACTTTTTCTTCTTTTGTACTTCCTATTTTTCGAATAACTCCTTCCTGTAAAACTCTTAGAAGTTTTGCTTGAAGTACCATAGAAAGCTCTCCAATCTCATCCAAGAATAGGGTTCCTTCATGAGCTTCTTTAAAAAGACCTTCTTTTCCAGCAGCATTTGCACCTGTGAAGCTTCCTTTTTCATAACCAAATAATTCACTTTCAATTAAATTATCTGGAAGTGCTGCACAGTTTATAGTAACAAAATTTTTATTTTTTCTATCACTTAAATTTTGTATGGCTTTGGCAAATAACTCCTTTCCAGTACCACTTTCACCTCTTAAAAGAACTGTAGAATTACTCTTAGCAACTGAAGCACATAATTTTTTTACTCGTTCCATTGATATGCAGTTGCCTATGAGTTCTTTGAAAGCACCTTGTTCAGTAGATGAAACTACATTAGCTATTTCTATAGCTTGTTCCATATCTTTAATTGAAGCAACTACTCCGATTGTGTTATTGTTATCATCTTTTACAGGTCTTCCAGTAGTTAAATAATGACTTTCACCTCGTTCGTTTTTTATATTGATTTCAACGTTGTCATATTTTTCACCGGTTTGCAGTAAAGTTACCATAGGAGCATTTATGTTTATGAAATTTTTTATACTAGTTCCAATAACTTCTTCTTTTTTACAATGAAATATTTTTTCACAGTAGCTATTGAATATTTCTATTTCCAGTTTATTGTTTATTGCCATTATTCCATCATCTACCGAATCGATAGTTGCAAGAAGCTTTCGTTCATTTTCCTCCTGCTGTAGAAGTTCTATTTCTTTAATACTGCTTACACCTTCTAAACTGGACAATGATTTTTTTAACAGTTCTTTAATATCGTCAGTCATACTCTCTATTTTAACACAAACCTTTTTGGGGAATACTTCTAATGAATGCAGATTTATGTTGAAATTATATAGTTTCTCTAATATATCTAATGTCATACCAATTCTGTCTTTTGTAAGTATTTCAAGCCTAATAAATTTTTTCATATTTATCACCCTTATTTTTTATTTGTGGTTCAACATAATTGTATATCTTTAAGTAGGATATGAATAATACTATTTTCAAGAGGATTCAATACCTTTATGAAAATACTAAGACTTACAACTATAATGTAATTAAAAAATTAAAACATAGATTTACTAAAAATAGAAATAATATCTAAATAATCTTTATACTCAATTATATACTGAGTTTAAATTTTTCAAAAGTCTATATTTTTTTAACAATAAATGTGGGCTTTTACTAATATATTCGTTGCATATTGAAGATAATACATATATAATAGTTAAGTTAAGTGTTCATAGAATAAAATTTGGAAGGAAGTAATTATGGGAAAAATTAAATTTGAAGAATTACCAATATCAAGTGATATCAAAAAAGCAGTTGCGGATATGGGATTTGAAGAACCATCTCCAATTCAAGAAAAAGCTATACCTGAAATATTAAATGGGAAAGATGTAACAGGGCAGGCGCAAACAGGAACTGGAAAAACAGCAGCCTTTGGTATTCCTGCTATAGACATGATAGAAACTGAAAATAAAAAGCTGCAAGTTGTAGTGTTATGTCCAACAAGAGAGCTGGCAATTCAAGCAGCACAAGAAATAAACAAACTTGCAAAATATAAAGAAGACTTAAATGTTTTAGCTGTCTATGGAGGGCAACCTATAGAACGTCAAATCAAGGCGTTAAAAAGAGGAGTTCAAATAATTATTGGTACTCCTGGGAGAGTTATAGATCATATAAATCGTAAAACATTAAAAATAAATGATGTAAAGATGGTTGTTTTAGATGAAGCAGATGAAATGCTGGATATGGGATTTAGAGAAGATATTGAAACTATTATAGAAGGTATGCCTGAAGAAAGACAAACAATTCTATTTTCAGCTACAATGCCAAAATCTATATTAGATTTAAGCAGAAAATATCAGAAAAACCCTGAACTTGTGAAGGTAGTGCATAAACAATTAACTGTTCCAAATATTGAACAGAAATATCTAGAAGTAAAAGAAAGTGCAAAACTTGAAGTTTTATCTAGACTTATTGATATGTGCAATCCAAAACTATCAGTAATATTCTGTAATACTAAAAAGAGGGTTGATGAGGTTGTTGGTCAACTTCAATCTAGAGGATACTTTGCTGACGGGCTTCATGGAGATATGAAGCAGCCACAAAGAGATAGAGTTATGGGTAAGTTTAGAAACGGTACTATAGAAATTCTAGTAGCAACAGATGTAGCTGCCAGGGGTATAGATGTAGACGATGTAGAGGCAGTATTCAATTATGATTTGCCTCAAGATGAAGAATATTATGTTCATAGAATAGGAAGAACAGGAAGAGCAGGAAGAACAGGAGCAGCATATACTTTTGTTGCAGGTAAAGCACTTCGTAAGCTTAAGGATATTGAAAGATATACAAAAACTAAAATAAAACGTCAAGAAGTTCCATCAGTTAGTGATGTAGAAGAGTTTAAAACAAGTATTTTCTTAGATAAAGTTAAGAATGTTATAGAAGAAGGTCATTTAGGAAAATACGTTGACTATGTAGAAAAATTACTTGACGAGGATTATGCATCTATTGATGTAGCAGCAGCTTTATTGAAAATGGCTATGGGCGAAGAAAAGAAAGAAGAGTTGGATATAGCAGATGAAATAGGCGAGACTGGTGCAGAAGCTGGAATGGTTAGATTGTTTATAAACATAGGACGTAATAACAAAATACAAGCAAAAGATGTTATTGGAGCTATAGCTGGAGAAACAGGAATAGCAGGTAAGTTAATTGGTAAAATAGACATATATGAGAAGTTTACTTTTGTTGAAGTACCAAAGGAATATGCAAAAGAAGTATTGGATATAATGAAAAACAATACAATAAAGGGCAAAAAAATAAATATAGAACCTGCTAATTCTAGATAAATTAGTATGTTTACTTAATAGAGACCTAAAAGGTCTCTATTTTCTTTTAATATTTACATGAAATTAAAATTATACATATATATATGCATAAATAGCATAAAATATAATGATATAGTAATATAAAGGTGCAATAAAAAATCGGGAAAACTATAAAATGGTTGAACAATGATTAGGAGTGGTGAATTATGATTATTGGAACTGCAAAAATTTATTTATATGCAAATTGGGTTCATTCACTCAAAGAGAAAAGAATGATTGTAAAAAGCATTATAGCAAAAGTTAAACACCGATATAATGTGTCAATTGCAGAAGTAGAAAATCAAGATTATCATAAATCCATAGTAATAGGAATTGCCTGTGTAAGCAATACATCAAGGCAAGCTAATACAGTTATACAAAATGTAGTAGATTATATAGAAGGAAATACGGAAGCGCTTATTGAGAAGATAGATATAGAAAAACTATAAGAATGCTGCATAGCAACATTCTTATAGTTTTTCTAAAGTTTTTACAATAAATAAAGTAGTTTCTGCTGATAAGTCTATTTGCCTTGGTTCAGTTAACTTATTTTCTTCTTCATCAAAGATTAAGTTTATGATAGGTCTTGAAGGAAAATCTTTGTTTTGTTTTAGTACTATTCCTGAAGCATTTGTATTAAGTCTTATAAAGGTTCCAGAAGGATAAGCAGCTATATTTCGAGTAAACACTTCTACTAATTTTTTATCAAATAAAGTACCGCTCATAGCTGTAATATATTCTAGTGCTTCATAAACCTCCAGTTTTTCTTTGTCGTAAAAGTCGGAGGTAAGATTATCAAAGGTATTACATATGGATACAAGTTTTACTGTTTCGTGCAGTTTATCCTCTGTAAGACCTAATGGATAGCCAGTTCCATTACAATTTTCATGATGCATAAGAATTACTGCTTTAGATACATAACTTATATCATATTTTTCATTTAAAATTTCATAACCATCTAGGGAATGATTTCTGAAAATAGACATTTCATCATCATTTAGTTTATCTATTTTAGATTTGTTTATAATATCTTCAGGAGTTAGAAGTTTTCCAAGATCATGAAGAAGAGCACCTACTGCCAGTTCTCTTAAATGGAGTTTGTTATAGCCTAAGTGAACACCCATAAGTGCAGATAAAGCACAGACATTAACAGAGTGTTCATATAGATATTGGTCTTTTGATTTTATATCTGAAATATTTATTATAACTTCTTCTCTTGAAAGTATGTCTTCAATTATATTGTCAACAGTTTTAATAATTTCACTAGAAGATGTATTGCTTTTGGTCATAAATTTATGAAATTCATTTTTAATAATAGTTTTGGTTTCTTGCCTTGTACGCTCTGAAATGAAATCCTCTAGAACTACTCCTTCTGAGAATTCATCATTTATGTAAACAGATGCTATGCCCATTTGGGTTAATCTCATTTTATAGCCTGGTTTTAGAGTTATGCCTGTTGCTAATAAAACTCTACCATAGCCATCATATATAGGTTTTGCCAAAGTTTCGGTACCTTGTATTTGTGAAACTGATATTTTTCTCATAACAATCAAATCTCCTTATATACTAAAGTCCACATTATGATGATTTGCTTTAATTATAAAATAGCATTTATTATAATAATATCATAGGATTAAGGGAATAAAAATAATTTATTATATGAATTCACATTGTTACATAATCTTAACAAGTATACATAATGTAATTATACATTATGTATGAAGAAAAATAAATGAATTTATCCATCACTAATAATTCTGATACTCCTATAAAATAGAATAACAATAATAGTACATATAATTAACTTTATTTTAAGGGTTGATTATATTTCAAATAATAATGTTTTAATAAATAAATCAGCCATTATTTCTTGACCCTTAGGAGTTGGATGGATGCCATCAATGTAAAGAACCTCTTCATTAACTTTATTCAAGTAATGTGTAAATTCTTTATAAAAGTCTATGTACATTATTTTATTTGAATTAGCAAAATCTACTACCCAGTTTCTATATTCATTAAGCTTTAGATTTATTTCATCATAGTTATCTCCGGATTGCCAATAAGCATTTGCTAAATGAGAAATTATTGGAGGTTGAATTCCTAAAATTACTTTCATTTTTTCTTTTTTAGCCTCCGTTATAAGTTCTCTAATATTTTCTTTAACATAATTTACTGAACAATTCATTAGAAAGTCATTTGTACCACCCATAATAAAGGCATATTCAGGATTGTTTAATACTACATCTTCGTAAAATCTAAAAATCATACCAGCAGTTGTGTCACCATTAATTCCTTTGTTAATAGCTTCCATAGTATTTCTATTATTAATAAGATGCAGCCAGTTTTCATATCTGCTAACTCCATATCCAAAAGTTAAACTATCACCTATACATACTATTTTCATTGTGTTAACCTCCATTTAAGCATATATATTATTATATCAATTTAAGTATATAACTTTATTTGGTGAAAAAATAGTTTTATGCGTTTTTTATGTGAAATTGACGAGTTTACAATAAAGGAATATACTGGGGTATATTGACTAGAGCAAAGAGGCTGACAATGATTTTCAAAGTGAAAAGCTGTTGCAAAATTTTAGATTATTAGTAAATGAAAATGATTTATTAAAAAAGTTTGACATATAGGTTTTTATTATGTAACATGGATACAAAGAGAAAATATTATAATGAAACAGGGGAGCTGATATATCGGCTGAGAGGAAATTATTAAATTTCGACCCTTATAACCTGAACTGGGTAATTCCGGCGGAGGGAGAATATAAGTTAAGCTTATATAATTTATGAGTTAGATTTGTATAAAGCAAATGTAAATCCCTTTATTCTGTTGAGAATAAAGGGATTATTTTAGTTCAATTACTTGATAAATAAATTGCAAAAGTAAGAAGAAATTTATTTGTGTATTATGGAAAAAGTAATAAAAAAGAATGGAGAGGGAACAATGAAAAACATTAATGTAAGTCTTCAAATCCTGCCAGTGGTAAAAGAAGAAAAAATTTATCCTGTGGTAGACAAGGTTATCGAATACATAGATTCTTGTGGAGTCAAGTATGAAGTAGGACCTATGGAAACTACAATGGAAGGTGATTTAGATGAACTTATGGAAATAGTAAAAAAAGCTCAAGATATTTGTGTAAAAGAAGGAGCAGCTAGAGTTGTATCCATTGTAAAAATAGATTATAAACCTGAAGGCGTGACTATGAATGAAAAAACATATAAGTATAAGAAATAAGATAATTCCTATATTGTTTCAAATAATTTTAATTATAATATGGCAGCTTATTGTAGATAAAGGTATGATAGAAAGATATACTCTTCCTTCACCAACAGATGTTGTTTCTACACTATTTAATATACTTCCTAATATAAAAGGACACATATACATTACGCTTAAGGAGTCGCTGGTAGGATTTGTAACTTCAGTTATTTTAGCTGTGGTTTTGGCTGTGCTGATGGATAATATCAAGGTAATTAGAAGGTCATTATATCCTATATTAGTTGTGTCACAAACTATACCAACTGTAGTATTGGCACCTTTATTTGGAATGTGGTTTGGATTTGGCATGCTTCCAAAGATAATTGTTGTAGTTTTAGTATGTTTTTTCCCAATATTAATCAGTCTTATGGATGGGCTAAATTCTGTGGATAATGATATGATTAATCTTTTAAAATCTATGGGTGCAACTAAGTTTCAAATATTTAAAATGGTAAAGTTTCCAGCTTCTTTAGTTAACTTTTTTTCAGGACTTAGAATTGCTGCCACTTATAGTGTTATGGGAGCAGTAATAGGAGAATGGGTAGGGTCTAACGCTGGGCTTGGTTTTTATATGATGAGAGTAAAACATTCCTTTGCTATGGATAAGGTTTTGGCTGTAGTTATAATTATAATTTTTTTAAGTATGGCTTTATTTGGGATATTATTTTTAGTTCAACACATATTAACACCATGGAATAGAAGAAATTAATGGAGGTAGTAAATTATGAAGAGAAAAATTTTATCAATGATTGCAGCAGTTACATTATCAACTGTATTATTTGCAGGCTGTAGTACTGGTGGAAATACAGCTAAAAAGGAAGGGGAAAAGGAATTAAAAAAGGTAACTGTAATACTTGATTGGGTTCCTAATACCAATCATACAGGACTTTATGTTGCAAAAGATAAAGGATATTATAAGGAAGAGGGACTTGATGTAAATATAATTCAGCCTTCAGAAGGTGGAGCAGCTGATTTGATTGCAGCTAAAAAAGGTGACTTTGGAATTAGTTATCAAGAAGAGGTAACTTATGCAAGAACAGCGGAAAAACCACTTCCTATAAAGGCTATTGCGACTGTTATCCAGCACAATACATCAGGTTTTGCATCACCAAAGGAAAAAAATATTACTTCACCAAAGGATTTTGAAGGTAAAACTTATGGGGGATGGGGTTCTCCATCAGAAGAGCAGGTATTGAAAGCTTTAATGGAAAAACAGGGAGCAGATTTCTCTAAGCTAAAAATGGTGGATGCAGGTTCAGATGATTTCTTTACAATTACTAAGAAAAATGTAGATTTTGAATGGATTTTTTATGGATGGACAGGAATAGAAGCAGAGCTTAAAGGTTTTCCTATTAACTATATAGATTTAGGTAAGTTAGATAAGAGAATGGATTATTATACTCCAATAATCATAGCAAATGAAGATACACTTAAAAATGATCCAGAGCTAGCAAAAAAATTCTTAAAGGCAACTAGTAAAGGATATGAGTACTGCATAGAAAATCCTGAAGATTCAGCTAAAATTTTATTAAAGGATGTACCGGAAATAGATGAAAAACTTGCAGTAGCTAGTCAAAAATACTTAGCAAAAGAATATAAAGCAGATGCTAAAAGATGGGGAGAAATGAAGGAAGAGGTTTGGAATAACTATACACAATTCCTTAATGAAAAGGGATTAATTTCTAAGCTTATGGATGTAAAAGAGGCTTTTACAAATGAATATTTGCCAGAATAATAAAAAGCTGAGAGTAGATAAAATAAAAAAGAATTTTAACAGCACTTCTGTTATTGAAGATGTAAGCTTTTATGTAAAAGAAAATGAATTTGTGAGTTTGCTTGGACCAAGTGGGAGTGGAAAGAGTACTATTTTCAATATAATTTCAGGGCTTTTAAAGCCAGATAGTGGTAAGGTTATAATTAACCAAGATGATTATACTGGAAAAACTGGTCAAGTAAGTTATATGTATCAGAAAGATTTACTTCTTCCGTGGAAAAAAATAATTGATAATGCAGCAATGCCTCTTGTCTTAAAAGGGGAAAAGAAGGATGCTGCAAGAGAAAAAGTGTCTAAATATTTTAAGACTTTTGGACTTGAAGGATTTGAAGAAAAATACCCTCATCAACTGTCAGGGGGAATGAAGCAAAGAGCGGCACTTCTTAGAACATATATGTTTTCTAAAGATATAATGCTTCTTGATGAGCCTTTCGGAGCTTTAGATGCAATAACCAGGAGTAAAATGCACTTTTGGCTTTTAGATGTAATAAAAAATCTAAACTCAACTGTGCTGTTTATAACTCACGATATTGAAGAGGCTATATTCCTATCAGATAGAATATATATTTTATCTGATAAGCCAGCAAGAATAAAAGAGGAAGTAGAAGTTAAGCTAGAAAATAGAACAAGTAAAGACATAGTTACAACAAAAGAATTTAATGATATTAAAAGAAAAATATTGAATGTACTATAAAAAGTATGCAGGAGTTAAATTCCTGCATACTTTAATTTTTAAACTGAATAATAAGATAATCATCATAGTGAGTAAATCCAAGAGAAGAATATGCACTTACGGCAGGAGTATTATTTTTAGTTACCATCAATGTAGGCATTTTATCTCTACCTAAAATTCTTCTACATATTTCAGATACTACAGCTTTACAGTAGCCTTTTCTACGATGTTCCTCAGAAGTATATACTCCACCTATTTGGTTAATGTCCTCAGTAAAAGTTTGAATATTAGCTTGAGCTACTATTTTTTTATCTTTAATTAGGAATAACCAATCTTCTTCTTCACTTTTTTCACACAACATTTTAGAAGCTTCTTCTGTATCAATTTTTCTAGCAAATCCTTTTAAGTTGGCTTCTTTAATAAAGGTAATAGCAGATTCTTTGTTTATATCGTTGGCATTTTTGATAACTGCATCTTCTAAAGAAAAAGAAACTTGGTGTCTTTTTTTTTAGTAATTTCATTGAAGTTTTCATAAAAATCCCCCTTACAAATAAAATAAAAAAAACCTACAGAATCACTTATATAAGGTGACTCCGTAGGATTAAAATTTGCTACGTGTAGGATACTATCCCTGTGCCGCTCGATAAAATCTAGACACACTCACTATTATTTAGGATATTAGCATATTAGTATTGTATTGTAAATAGTTTTTGTGAAAAAATGTTATATTATTATGATGATTCATATACTTGAAAATTATACAAAATAATTATTGACTTTATATTACAAATGAGTTATGATATGAGCACAACTGTTAAAATATTTAAAAGGAGGTAGAGTTATGAATAATAAAAATATGTTTCCAATGATTAAAACTGTATATATGATTAGCTTTGATAACTCTGCCATAAATATGATTTTATAACATAAAGTATGTCATTATGAATTAAATTGTAATATTTAGCCATGGGTTATTAAACCCATGGCTTTGTGTTTTTTATAATAATGTTAATTTGTAGGATTACATTGTATATCTTTGTTTAATTTGTTATAAAGCCGTGGATAAACCACGGATTTTTATATTTATAAAAATCTAAAAAGGAGGAGATTAAAAAAGATGATTAAAGCAGTAAAATTTACAAGCAGGGAAATTTTTGTGGGAAAAAGCAGTTCAAAATTAGAGGATAAATTACTATTAGGAGGTTATACGTATGTTCATGCCCGGAGTAAAAAATGAAATTTCTGATATAATTTTAAGTAAGGCTATTAATAAAGAAAGAAAATCATCACAGGATGGAATGGAGCTTTATTGCAGAATGGAGAAAATTAATGTACCCTATTTTTCACATCGTATGGAACATTATGCAGAAAAAGAAAAGAAAAAAGTTTTAATAAATAGAAATCCTTTAAAGGCATTAAATATAATGGCTTGTTTAGGGATAATAATTGGATTAGTATATTTTATAGAAAGTGCAATATAAATCTTAAATAGAAAAATCCTAATGAGAAGTTGATTCTCATTAGGATTTTTCTATTTATATTAAATGAAATTCTTACCTTTATCAGTAGTTGAAAACATATAATAAACTCATAAAGATAATCAACATAAGGACAAGCAATGCATAGTATGTATTAGATGTAAAAATAGTAATTGGCAGAATTGCTATTAAAGCTATCTTTACGTTTTACAGATCAAAGGGGGAAAATATAAATGGAAGATAATTACAAGCCGACCTGTTGTGGTAGAATAAAAGCAAAAACATTACCTTTATGTGATGGGGAAGATATTAAACCAAAAGGTATTTATGGTCCATTAGTAGCTAAAATACCAGTAGTTTTGGCTGAAAAAGATATTCAAATAGATGTTGAAGCAAAAATCGAATTTAAAGAACCATATTATGAAATTAAAAGAATAAAAAAAGATGTATTTCTAACTCAATGTAAGCTAATTGCTAGAGCAGGAAGAGGTCATTCTAATAAAAAAGTTAGAAATGGAAAATTGTTCTTAGAAGGATTTGTTAGAAAAAATATAGAGTATGCTACAGTATGTTGTGCTTCAGAGGACGCAGTATGTGGAGATATAAAGCATATGACAGTAGATGTTCCTTTCAGATGTGTAACTGAAGTTGAATATGATGTACCACCAATAATTTGTGTTAGAAAACCTGCATCAGAAATAGAGCTAATGTGCGGTAAACAGTGCTGTGATTGTGAAGATAAGATTATTGGAGCAATTGAATGTGAACAAAATTTTGAAGAAGTTATATGTTATACAGAAAAACCTTATTGTGAATTAGAAGAAGCTAGAATATATGAAGCAGATCTTCATAGAGATAAAGTATGTACTACTGACCCACACCCTTATAAAAAAATAATAGAAAAAATGGTTGTTTACCTTAGAATTAAAGTATTACAATTACAACAAGTAAATATAGATAAAAAAAATGGCTGCGAATGTATAGAATAATATTAAGAATGTTGCGAAGCAACATTCTTTTATTCCCCGTGCGTCCAGCTAAGCTGGACCATACTAGCTGGTGAAAGTCCAGTCAAGGTAATTGCCAAGAAGCCTTGTAGCCAACCACCAAGTGTAGTAGAAATATTGGGTTTGAAGCGTGGGGGTAAAGTAACCCGAAAGGGTGCGAGCGAGAATACAGGTCGTAACATAAAGTAAATTCTGCCGTATCGTTAAAAAGGACTGTGAAAGCAGGCAAAGA
>NZ_JAPPRQ010000115.1 GCF_026719745.1 Clostridium sp. ZS2-4 | reverse complement strand
GTCTGCACTATATGAAAAGCTATCGCTTACAAAAACTCAAATCAACGATTTTTTAGACTATTTTATATCTACATTACCTAGTTTTATCAAGGAAAAACTAGCTTTTTCGTAGTGCGAAAGTTGAGTTTATTACTATGACAATACTTCTAATAGGAAATATACCATTGATGTATTTTTTAAATAAATCGTGGTATGAAACTTTGATGTTTTCAACTATAGGCAAAGTAATACTTGCTATATGTATTTTGGTTATATTTATATCATTAGCAGCGGTAATTAAATTAACTAAGCCTGTTGAGTATAAAAGGTAGTAAGTTGGAAATGTTGTGATTAATTTGTAGTATTTGGCGAAAATGTGGGATAAAAGTGATATAATAATTTTTGAGGTTGATAGTGAACAGTATAATATTATGCAGTAATTTAATAATCTAAGGAGTGAAATAAAAATTGTTCGTTTCACTCCTAATATTTGTAAAGGGTCTGACCCCTTACAAAAAATGGTTCAGTTTTTGTTGCTAGTGTTGCTGCTTATTGCAGAGTTTCTACCGATAGTGATGAGCAGGCAAGCAGCTATGAAGTGCAGATTGAGCATTATACAGAATTTATTAAAAAGAACACAGAGTGGGCATTTGCAGGTATCTTTGCAGATGATGGCATAAGCGGTACTAATACTAAAAAGCGTGATGAGTTTAATAGAATGATTGAGGAATGCATGGATGGAAATATTGATATGGTTATAACCAAGTCAATTAGCCGCTTTGACAGGAACTCTTTGGATTGTTTGCAATATATCCGTAAATTAAAAGAGAAAAATATCGCAGTATATTTTGAAAAAGAAAATATTAACAGTTTGGATTCTAAGGGAGAGATTATGCTTACCATCATGGCATCCCTTGCCCAGCAAGAAAGTCAGAGTTTAAGTCAGAATGTAAAACTTGGTATTCAGTATCGATATCAACAGGGCATTATTCAAATAAATACTAATAGGTTTTTAGGATATACAAAGGATGAAAATAAGCACCTTGTAATTGTTCCCGAAGAGGCAGAGATAATAAAACGTATTTATCGAGAATACCTTGAAGGTTCTAGCATGGACAAAATTAAAAAAGGACTTGAAAATGATGGGATACTGACAAGTGCAGGTAAAAAAAGGTGGCATACCAGTACAATTCGAAAAATACTTAGTAACGAGAAGTATATGGGCGATGCACTTTTACAGAAAACTTATACCGTTGATTTTCTTACAAAAAAGAGAGTTCAAAATAATGGCGTTGTTCCACAATATTATGTAGAAAATAGCCACGAAGCTATAATTCCAAAAGAGATTTTTATGCAGGTTCAAGAAGAACTATTTAGAAGAAGTACAGGTCATATTAGTAGCAGTGGAAAGAAAAGAAACTTTAGCTGTAGCCATCCATTCTCACAGATTGTTTTCTGCGGGGAATGTGGAGAAATATATCGCAGAGTTCATTGGAACAATCGTGGCAAGAAATCAATTGTTTGGAGATGCGTCAGTAGATTAGAGAACACGGGCTTAGCTTGCAATTCAAGGACGGTGCTTGAGGATTTATTAAAGGATGTCGTTGTAAAAGCTATTAATGATTTGCTGGGGCAAAAGGATGATTTTTTAGAAGTTCTTAGAAATAATATAGAAACAGTAATTAATGAACAAGATACCAGTGCAGTAGCTGAAATAGAGAAAAACCTAGAAGAATTACAAAAGCAACTATTAATACGGGCCAATTCTAAAGAAGATTATAACGATATTGCTGATGAGATTTATCGCCTACGGGAACAAAAGCATAATGCTTTAGCAGAAGAGGTAGAAAAGAAAGCAGCTGGTCAAAGACTTCTGGATACGACAGCTTTTCTAAAGGAGCAACCAGCGCTTATTGATGAATGCGATGAGCAGTTGATAAGGCGATTGATTGGAAAGACTATGGTATATGAGGATAAATTCACGATAGAATTTAAGTCTGGGGTAGAGGTTGAGGTGGAGATGTAAAGAATTATTATAAGCACCAACTTGTGAGAAAATGTTCTCTGGTTGGTGCTTTTTGCATTTTGAAGTCATTATTTTCAACATTTTGTATGTATCAATTGTAAGATGTAAAATTTTATGATATATTTATATGGTAAAATTTTCACAAAAGAGGTGAGTGTGCTTTGGAAAACAATAATGTAGCGTTATTAAGAGAAAAAGTTAAAGCAAACATGGCGGATAATTTGGCAATGCTTCGGACAAAGTTAGGCTTAACACAAGTACAATTAGCTAATTTAATTGGTGTTTCAAGACACACTATAATGCAAGTTGAAAATAAGAAAGCTAAGTTATCTTGGAATACTTTTTTAAGTCTGCTGTTGGTATTTATCAAAAATCCTGAAACTGATAAACTTCTTAATATACTTGAGATATATACAGATGAACTTAATAATGAATTGAAATTAAAATAAGAAATTAATGAATTGAAATTAAAATAAGAAATTAATGAATTGAAATTAAAATAAGAAATTTTTCAAAACCCCATTATGTGTCTATCTTCACATATATAATGATATTAAGATGCAAGGAGGTGACAGATTGAATTTAGGTATAAATTATAATGGAAATAAAGGTTTTAGATTACTGAGTATTTATGAGAGATTAAATAAAGGCGAATTACTCACAAAACATAAAATAGCAACTGAATTTGGTGTTTCAGAAAAAACTATTCAGCGTGATATTGATGACTTGAGAGCATATCTTGCTGAAACCCACTTCTCAGAAACAGAAGTTTTGATAAAATACGATAAGTCCCAAGGGGGATACTATCTTGTCCGTTTTGATCGTGAATGGCTGACTAACGAAGAGGTACTTGCACTTTGCAAAATTCTTTTAGAAAGTCGTGCTTTTCAAAAGGAAGAACTGAATGGGATAATTGGAAAGTTAATGTCTCAGGTTGTTCCAGATGATAGAAAGACTGTAGATGAAATCGTTAAAAATGAGTTATTTCAATACATACCTCTTAAACATAATAAAAAGCTATTGTCACCTATATGGAAGCTGTCGAAATTTATAAGCAAACAAGAAATCATCACTTTTGCTTATACACGGCAAGATGGAACAGTTAATGACAGAACTGTGAAACCTGTAGCTATAATGTTTTCGGAATTTTATTTTTATCTCATCGGTTTTATGGCAGATGACAGTAAAGATTTTCCTACTACATTTCGTATAGACCGAATTACTAATTTAGTGGGTACAAAACAGCATTTTAATATTCCATATAAGGACAAGTTTAATGATGGAGAGTTTAGAAATAGAGTGCAGTTTATGTACTCTGGGGAACTAAGAAGAATTATGTTTGAATTTAATGGTCCTTCAATAGAATCGGTTCTCGACAGGCTGCCAACAGCAGAGATTATTGGAGAGAAAAACGGTGTGTATACTATTTGTACAGAATCTTATGGTAATGGCATAGATATGTGGTTAAAGAGCCAAGGCGATTATGTGCAGCTGATTGAGTAAAAGTAGACAATTTTCAATTTTTAAAATATTTTTGACTTAAAAACACAAGAAATTATTACGGAGGAACTTAGTTATGATATCAAAGGATTATAAGCAAAATAAAAATCAAGTATTGGCACTTTATGAAGAATATCTAAAAGCCTGTGCAGATGCAGACAAAAAGGTTAATGACAGTATTCGAGAGCAGGCAGAAAAGATTAAAAATGAGATTTTCAATTTGATGATTCTTGGAGAGGCTAAAAGTGGAAAGTCTACATTCATAAATGCATACTTAGGAAAAGAAGTAGTACCAATGGATGTAAGACAGTGTACCAGTGCTATCATTAAAATCCGTAAAGGGGATAAATTTGAGTTAATTGCAAAAACAGCTGCAGGTGGAAAAACCACTGTTACTGGATATGATAGAAT
The DNA here is from genome assembly GCF_026719745.1 of Clostridium sp. ZS2-4. Lineage (GTDB taxonomy): Bacteria > Bacillota > Clostridia > Clostridiales > Clostridiaceae > Clostridium_H. Next base: position 7,669 of record NZ_JAPPRQ010000115.1, on the reverse strand, counting down.
TTGTGATTTTTTAAAAAACCATGCAGCTATTTCAGATAAGTATCGTAACATTCCGATTACGACTATTAATAATGAACTGTTAATCAAGTATAAAGGAAAGAAAATTCCTAAACATATTTTGGATACTTTCCTTGAAGAAGAAGTAAAAGACAACATCTTCAATATGAACATTGATGAGTACAATAGACTTATAAAATCCTATATTAGTGAGAATGAGAAAGATTGGGGCAAAATAATTACTGAGATTGAAATAACATACCAATTGCCGGAGGAAATGCAAGGTATTACTATAATTGACAGTCCAGGTGTTGGAGCAGGTGGTAATGTTGGTAGAATTGCAGAGGAATATATTAAAAATGCAAATGCAATAATTTTTGTAAAGTCTTTAAATGGGCAGGCTTTAGAATCTTCATCTTTCATGAACTTTTTGCGTAACAATTGTACAAACCGAAAGAAAGAGTCTCTATTCTTAGTATTAACAGGAAAGTCTAATTTACAAGGTTCAGAATTTGCTAGTTTAAAAGAACAGGCAATTGAAATGTATAAGAATGACATAAAACCAGAGAAAACAATCTTTGTAGATAGTAAGATGCAGTTGTTCCTAAACAAATGTAGAGAGTTAGGAACAGAAGAGATTATTGATGAGTTCTTTGATACATTGGATGAAGCTGGAGATGACTTTGCACCTGCTAGTAAATGTTGGTTGAAGTCAAAGGGAGATATTGCAAGGTTCAATGAGAAGATGGAAGGATTATCAAACTTTGGTAGTGTTCAAGGATCTTTAGAGAAATTTGCGAGAGTAGCAAATTATCTTCAGTTGGTTGAATTCTTGGATAATTTGGAGAATGAGTATAAACGATACAAAGGCATATATTCGGATGCATTAAAAGTGGCAAAAGAAAATATCAATGATCCAGTAGCTTTAGAGGATAGAATTAAAGAGAAGAAGAAGGAGATTTCTGAGGTATATACAAAAATCACAGACGGTATAAATGAGATATACAAGAAATACACAGATAATATCAATGGCGAAGGTGTTATTATGAATGAAGCCGAGAAAAAGCAAGCAGAATACGAGGAAAAACTTGAAAATTTTCGTAATCTCCCTGAGAGCAAGATAACAGATGCAACATTTAGTTCTATGAAGAAAATGACATTTGATGCGGTCGATGATACAAAGGATTTTCGAAGGGAGATGGCAGATAAGGTAATTGAAGAATGTAACCAGAGGTTGATTCAATATACCAATGATTCATCACAAATTCCAGCGGAGGCATACAATCCAAATTTTACAGAGTCAGATTTTGATACTATTGATGATGCTGCAAAAGATGAAACATCCGGTTATAATGATGTAGAAAGTGGACTGACTTTTAAGTCGGTGGAACGTGTACCTTATCATCATTTAAAAGAACATGTAAAATTAGTTGCTAAAAGTATTTATGATAGGTTGTCAGAGGAGATTATTTTTAAAATGATAGATAATGTTGTAAACTATGTCACAAAATGTACAGAGGTTTACAGAACAAAATTAACTGAGCATAAGCAAGAGTTAGAGGGAGAATATCAAAAATTACTTGAAGATAAGGAAAATAATGATAAATTACGAGAAACTATTGAAGATATGGAACGTAATTTGGCTGTCGTGGAAGCAGGTGCATCAGAGGTTGCTGAATTGAAAGGAGAACTTAAAAACTATGTTGGAGAATAATGATAAGCAGAAACTTGAACAGTATATTGATAAAGTTATCAAGGGAATCCAAACAGATGCAAATAATAGTAAAGCTGATATGTCTGATAAGCAGCTAATAGACAAAGTAATTAACGTTACAGTAAATAAATTTACTCCTGAAAGCAAGATGATATTATCCAGTACTTATAATATGCTGATGGAGCATACTCTATCCTCTACTAAATATGCTGATGCAGAGAAGAAAGCTACTTTTTATGAAATGGATATTCTTAAAGCGTTGAATGGAAAGTTTAGTTTTGAAGTTCCAAAGGATATTGACTATCGAGAGAGTAGAAAAGAAATTAACAAATGGGTTAAATCGGGGGCAGTAGTTATTGTGGGTGGAGTGATTAGCATTTCACTCGAAAGTTGGATACCAGTAGGAATTGCTGTTGTCATTGCTGGAATAATGGCACTGCTCTTAAAAGATGGCTCTAAAGGAATTGATGCAGTTATAAATGAATACTTGATGAACGTAAAACAGTCTGTATTGTTATGGATAGATTCTATTGAAAAGTATTATGATGACCGTGTTGCACAGTTGGAAAGAGAGATGATTGATTAATGGCAGATAATCTTATGGTTTTAGAGAAAAGTCAGAAAGGTGAATTGTTTAAAAAAGATACTCAGTTGTTAGGTAAAAATACATCTGATTTTATCATGAATTTTTATCCATCGTATAGTGTAAATAATGAAATAGCTATCAGCTCTCCGCAGGAGAATTCGTTGGAGTTATTAAATTCATTCACTTTTTATAAAATGTGTGAGTGTACCATTAATAATGTGGATGAAAAATTCCCATACTTTGCTGAAAAAATGAATAAACTGTTCACTACTGCCTATTCAATAAAACAGGAAGTGTGCTATGGAATAGTAAGTAATAATGGAAAGACATCCCTTGTTCTAGGAATTGCCCCGGATTCAAATGATGTAACAATTAAACGAATTATAGAAGGATTGCTGCCAGGAATAAAAATTGAAAAGTATGCAGATAAGTTTACTAATTCACAAATAGAAGAAGGAGCTAAAAATGCTGGAGAAGACAAAGATAGATATATAGGTTGCATTTGTGGTGCTCCTGCTTTAAAAGTAGATGGAGAGTATCAAAACAAAGATTTGTCATCATTGATGAGAAGTTTAAATGGTGAGAATTACACAATAATGGTTTTGTGCAAACCTATTGATCAATTTGAAATTCAGCAGAAAATAAAGCAAGCGATTAAAATTCAAGATGAATGTTTCGCTATATCAAAAAGAACTGTATCTCTTCAAAATGGAAGTTCTGAAGGAGAAACATATACTGATACATTTAATGAAACTAATGGTGAGAATAAGAGTAAAAGTAATGGATCCAACTTGTCAGGTGCATTGCCTGGGGCACTGCTTGGTGCAAAGATTGGTGCTGTGGTTGGTACTCCATTACCTATTATAGGAAATGCTCTTGGTACAATAGGTGGGGGATTGATTGGTTTGGTTGTTGGTCAACAGCTGAATTTTAGCCGCAATAAGACTACAGGAAATACTCATAGTATATCAAAAGGATATAGTGATGCTGTAACAAAAACTATAAGCAGTAGTGAATCAATATCTGGAGATATTCAGAATGGTTTTGCAATTGAATTGATGAAGATGTCAGAAACTATGATGGAACGTCTGAAAGTTGGTCGGAGTATAGGAATGTGGGAATCTGTGGTTACATACTCTTCTGATAGTAAGATTGCATGTGATATCATTCAGGGTAGTCTTTACAGTGAAATAGCTTCTGGAAATCCAGAGGTATTACCACCGGTTGTTTTTTCATATAAAGATAGCTGCTTGGGAGAAGGAGTTCCAACAGATAAAATCCATAATCAGCAATTGATGATTCCGCAAGGGTTCTTTGATGGCAATAGCCAGAGTCCGCTGTGTAGTTTAGTGACTTCTGAGGAGTTATGTGGTATATGTACTATTCCCATTGATAATACTATTGGTTTTGAAATAAAGCAATCAAAAAGTTATTCTTTAAATTGTACAAATGAGCCAGAGGATAATATTCTTGGAAATGTATGTGAGTATGACAGACCACTTCCAAATATTTTCTTTGGTTTGAGTGAAGCTGATTTAAATAAACATACTTTTGTGTGTGGAATAACTGGAAGTGGTAAAACTAATACTGTGAAGAAAATTTTAGAAAGGGTAAATAAGCCATTTTTAGTAATTGAGCCTGCCAAAAAAGAATACAGAAATATAAAAAAAGAAGTTAATGTTTATACATTGGGCAGACCAGAAATCAATTGTTTAAAACTAAACCCATTCTACATACTTCCGGGGATTAGTCCGCAACAACACATAGATTTACTTAAAGACTTATTTAGTGCCTCTTTTGCGCTCTATGGCCCGATGCCATATATTTTGGAAAAGTGTCTGTATAATATTTATACTAAAAAAGGCTGGAATCTAACATTGGGATTTCATCCATGCCTCATTAATACAAAAAGTCAGCAAGGTTTGTTTGATGAATCGGAAATTAAGGAACACTACTCCATAATTTCACACAAATACCTCTTTCCTACGATGCAGGATTTAAAGGATGAGGTTGATTACTATATAGAAAACGAGATGACTTATGAGGGAGAAGTTAAGGGAAATATTCGAGGTGCAATAAAGGCAAGAATAGATAGTCTTTGTGTAGGCTCTAAAGGCTATATGTTTAATACCTACGATACTACAGATTTTGATGATCTTTTTGGCAAAAATGCAGTGCTTGAACTGGAAGGTTTGGCAGACGATGCTGATAAGGCTTTTGCACTTGGATTGCTTATAATTTATGTGAATGAGTACAGACAAGTAAAGAAGGAAATAGGTACTGCAAAAGGATTAAAGCACTTGTTAGTTATTGAAGAGGCACATAGATTATTAAAGAATGTATCAACTGAAAGTAACGAAGATTTAGGAAATCCTAAAGGAAAAGCAGTAGAGCATTTTACAAATATGCTTGCAGAGATACGTTCATATGGTCAAGGTGTTATTGTTGCAGAACAGATACCATGTAAATTGGCTTCAGATGTAATCAAAAATTCTTCGAATAAGATTATTCATAGAATTGTGGCTAAAGATGATCAGGAAACAGTAGCTAATACAATTGGTGTTTATTTAGAGGATGCAATTTATCTTGGAAACAGCAAAGTTGGTTATGCTTTATGCCATAAAGAAGGTATGTTTCAGCCTGTAATCGTGAAGGTTGATGAAGTTCAGTCTAATAACGTATTGGATGTTAATCTTTACAACAAGGATATTAATAAAAAACTGTTTAATATTAATAGAAGTATCTTTGATAACCAAATGCCGAAGGAAATTGCAGTTTGGGCGATAAAAACACTTGTAAGCATGATGTACAAACCAGATAATAAAAAAATCTTTGATGGTTTGGAATATGCATATGAGGAGATTAGCCACAAATCATTACTTAAAGCAATAACAATGATACCTGGTGTGGATAAGAAGGAATGCATACTGAATTGCATATCAGAAACCATAATCTCTTTGTTAATTTCTGGTGTGTTCAGTAATCATATTCTACCATCTGACGAATTTGTTAATTTACTTCAAAATACGGTATCAGTACCTACTGAAGATAAGTTAAAAAAACTTCAGAGTGAATTTGAAAAATTCTACGCTAAGAATCCAGCAAATAAAGTAATAGAAACTATTGCAGGATTAGTTTCCTTGGAATATTCAGAGGAATACGAAATATTGGAGTTTGTCAAAGACTTTTCTTTGTCAAAGGATTTACAGTTGAGTATTGATGTGAAAACTTATTTGGATAAGAGGGTGAACTAATGGCGGTTTTGGAAACAATAGCAGCCGTAGCTGAAAAGGCAGGTACGGCTGCAGTTGAGACAACAAAAAAGATAGCTGAAACGGTAAAGAATATCTCGGAAACCGGAGTTAAGGAAGTTGTGAAGAGTCAGATTGAAAATATTAAGTCAGCTGGAGACGCGGTATTATTAAAACTTGAAGATATAAAAAACTTGACACCAGAGCAACTTCGAGAAAGAATGGAAGAAAACCTTGAAAAAGCAGATGTTGATGTTGAGAATAATTTAGAGGCTGATGATAACGATGAAAATGCAAAAGAGGGTTTAACCGATGAAGAAAAGGTAAAAATAAAGGAAGAGGCTGGATGGTCTGATGAAATTATCGATGCAATCGGCTCCATGGAAGAATATGAAATATATAAGAATCCCGAATTGCAAGAAGCTGAAATCGGTGAGAAGAAATGCTTAATTAGAAATGATATTGATTGGGATCAGAAGGATGCTATGGGTCGTACGAATCGTGAACGAGCAGAACAAGGATTATCCCCAATTAATAAGGATGGTAAAGTAATTGAATTACATCACATTGGACAACACGCAGACAGTCCTCTTGCCGAACTTACTCCAGAAGAACACAGGGGTAAAGGAAATGATAATATCTTACATGATAAGACGAAAGAATCAGAAATTGATAGACAGGTCTTTGCTGGAGAAAGAAGTAACCATTGGGAGGCAAGGGCAAATGAAAGGAGTAACCAAGTATGAGCAATATAATAACTAAAATCAAGGCTATACCTAATCTGTATCATGCAACAGGATGTACAACGAGACAGTTGAAAGAGGCACAGAATGAATTAGAAATTGAATTTCCAGAAGAATATATCGATTATGTTAAAGAGTATGGAGCTATTAGCTTTTATAGAACCGAATGGACTGGATTGAATGTTGAGGGTTATTTGAATGTTGTTGAAGTAACGAAACAGGAAAGAGATTTAAACTCTGCATTTCCAGCAGATTGCTTTGTTGTTGAAAATCAAGGAATTGATGGGTTGATTATTATTTCGGATGAAAATGGGTGCATATATAGCATCCAATATAATAAGAAGGAACTTTTGTGTGAAAGCCTTGTTGCATATTTGGAAATCTGTATCGCAAGAAAGAAATAATAACTAGCATGTAATTGGATGAAAAGGCACTATGTATTCAGTGAATTTTGGCTTGCTCAGTACATGGTGTTTGTTAAATATGGGTAAGGCTTTTGACATGTTTCCGCAAACGTCAAAACCTAGAAAAGTGCCATTGACATATTCCTACGAACGTATATATCAAAAATGTGTAAAAAACAGGGTGCTTATACACTCAAAACGGGTTGTGACATCAATCCAAGCCCTATTAGCCATCCAGTATGGGGAAATATATCAATATAGGTGTACACTTTTTAGCGATAATCTATACAGTTTAGAGATATTAAAATGAATAATAATATTAAAAACTCGCTAAATTGTATCAAAATTATAGTCCTTAGGCAGTAAAATACTCAATAGATTTAGCTAGGATTTTTATGTTTTAGCTAAGTTGGATTAAAGTAATCAGTGGTGAACCTCATTATAAGTAAAGACACTACGTGGATTGGGCTTCACATTATCAATATTAACAGGAGTAAGCTGAATAATAGATTATATATATTTCTAAAGAGTATATTGAGATCCATAGCACTAAAAATCTTAGTTAAAATAATGATAAAATAAAAAATTATCTTAAAGAACAAAATGAAATTTTAAAATAGTTAAAAAGCACTTTGGGAATAAAAAATATTCTAAAGTGCTTTTATATTTATTAAAAGGAAGGAGAGTCCTATGTTAATAATCTTATTTACCTTTATATGCCTATTCTCCTTTGGAACTTACGTAAGCGTAAAAAATTAAGTACCTAGAAAACACATCCTCCCATTGATAAACTTAAGTAAAAGATTATCAATGGGAGGTTTACTTATGTATAGAAAATTAGATAATGATGCCTGGGAGGAATATTTAAATAAATTTAACTCTATTAAAGATACAATAACAGTGAAAGATTTCTGTGCTGAAAATAACCTTAATAAAAGTCAATTTTATTACCATAAAAAAAGAGTAGAAAAAGT
>NZ_JAPPRQ010000114.1 GCF_026719745.1 Clostridium sp. ZS2-4 | reverse complement strand
TGCATTTAATTGCATCTAGTGCTTGCTGTACCAAATATGCTGTATTACCATTTTTTCTTCTACTCCCTACTATCCCCAATACTTTCATTATACTACCTCCATAAATATCATATTTGCTACGCATTTTCTTTATATTATGTATTAACTATTTCTTTTAATTCTTTCTTTAAAATCTTCTTTTTTTCATCCATTATTGTAACTAGATTAACGTCTATTTTATCTCCTGGTTTTAATTTGTGATAATTAAAATAATCATCAATAGCTGCTGTCAATTGTTCATATTTTACAATTAAATTATAGTTGTTTTTGCATAGAGCAACTCCATTATTATCATATCCACCTGTAGTATTTTTTGAATTATCTATAAATTCCTTATTAATTACTGTAGCTGCTACTTTTTCTACTTTTTCAATCTCAACTTTCTTCATATCAGCTAGTAGATTCTTCTTAATAAGTAGTGCTAAAATTATTGCGCAAATAATAGTATATACGCTTAACATCTGTATTAAAGGTTTAAAAAAATTAAAATTAAATAAGTCCATTTTATTTCATTCCTTTTTTTTCTTCTTCTAATTTTTTCAATGATTGTTGAAGGGATTGAACTTCTGCTACACTTAGCTCTGTAGCCCTTGATATAAGCTTTATATCCATATGCATATCTAACATTCTTTTTGCTATTTCTTTTATTTCTTCTTCCATTGCTTCTTTAAATCCTTCTTCCCTTGCACTGCTTATCATATTCGCCCTTTCATGAGCTGATTTCTCTCTCCAATCCATATCTTATCTTAGTTCCTTTCTTAATGATTTAAACTTTCGATTTCCTCTACACTTTGAACCACTACCCTGGGGAATCCCGAGAAAAGTCGAAATTTAAGAAATTGTCCAAAGATAATTAAGAGTAAGTTTGGACTACGTCCTTCACTAGGTTGGTACCACTAGTAGCAAGTTTAACCTAGGTTTCGCAAGTACTCCAGGTGATGTTAATAATTAGTGTTGAGACGTACAATTTTGATGTTGTGTCTTAAAATAATTTAAAATTATTTTAACCATTTAAGAAGAGTATGACACATTTTAATATAGTACAATGAACTGAATTATTTACTTCTGTACATTAACAAAAATAATATAAGTTACAGTTCCTTCTTGCCACTTACAATCCAAGAAATATAACCCAGTACCATATTCTGATATATTTATAATATTATCTTTTATAACTTTTTCATAGCTAGAAATTGTGCCTACACCACTTAAAGTAATAGTTTCAGGCTGATAGTCAAAATTTAATTTTAACTGCCCATTAGGTGCTACTCTCATTCCCGGTAGCAATTTACTTATTACGCTTGCATAACTATTAATTGTAAACTCTTTTACTTTACCTCTGGACTTCCATATATAAGGTCCCTGTCCCACTTCTATATTGTTTCCATTATAAGTTACATCTAATTTAGGAACATCTTTTCTTCCATTTGTATAAGCAACAACCAATAACCCTATAAGTATAATTACTAATATTACAGTAATTAAAAAGTTTTTCTTTTTAAACATGGGTTCCTCCTAATTATATTCAGCTGATGCCTGAACATATCTAGAACTATCTTTACCTCTATTTTCAATATATATCAAAAGTAAAATCATAAATTCTTTATGTTACGTATTTATTTAAATATTTCACTTTCTTTAGTTATTTATACTCCTTTTATATTTTAGGTTTAATTTTACATACCATATCCCAATTCATGATTTTCATTACTTCTAAAAGATATATACTTATCTTTAGTAGAAATACAACTAATTTTATATACTCCTTTAACTTTTTTGAAATATAATCTTTCATTTGCTAAAAATTTTTTTTCACCATTAGTAACTTCAATTAATGAATAAACTGTATATTGTTTTAATTTTCTATCAAACCTTGATTCTAATATAATATTATCAGGACTTGGTTCTTTTATGTTATAATCAGAATTCTGCTTCAACCATTCTAAGTCAATTTCCATTGAAGCATTCTCATAATCTATATGTGATAAGGCTTCCTCAAAATTTCTATTAATTAAATTTTTATAATAGTTGACTGTAACTCTCTCTACCTTTTTTAACTCTTTTTCATTAAATACTACTAATTTTTCATAACATTGATTATATACATTCCAACCAATTATCGTAAAGATAAATACTAAAACACTAACTTTTATAATCCTTTTTACAATAGTTATTTTCTTATTTTTCATAACATCACCTAATTACTTAATAACTTATAATTTCATTGCTCTTGTCTCATGTTGTATTACTCTATTTATATTTCTTCTTCAATTCTTTCCACGATGTATATCCCATTAACATTCCAAACAAAGGTGATAAAATACCAAAAACAATCAATTTAGTTTTAAATGTTTCTTTATACACAAAATTTAATGTAAAATTGTTATCTATAAAAGGAGCTAAAAATACCCATATTAAAAAGGAAGTTAATCCATAATAAAATATTCCAATTTTAATTATGTAAGACATTAATCCCTTGCTTTTTATCTTTTCCCACTTTGCTAAACGTTTTTCTTGTTTATCCATCCATACTCCTCCATATTCCAAAGCTCATTTCAATCTCCTTTTATTAAGTTTTATATGATTGTAAAATTCTTCTTATATCCTTGTTTGAATCTAAATCGTAATTGAGAATCATTGTTTATATGTCATTTCTGTTTCTCAAAAATAAAAGATTTACAACCATTATCATATATATTTTCTAATCCTTATTAAATTTAGAGAACGTAACGCTTCATATTTGATAAGATTATTATCATCTTTCTCTGAAATACAATTCAAAATATCAATACTCTTTTGCATAGGAAATGCGGATAGGCATAAAACACATTTCCAAACCACAACATCATTATTGGAATATGTATTCATAACATCTATTAAGCAATTTAAAACTTCTATAGTAGCTAATTCCTGATGATAGAATACTAAAAAGCCAATTGCATCTATTACCTCTGATATCTTAATTTCATTTTCTGACCTTAGAACCTCTAGCAAGACAGGTAATATAGCTCTATCCATTTTTGCTAAACTTCTAGCAATAATATCACGCGGCAGTGGATAACTAATTTTCTTTGATACTTTATCCGGAAGACATTTATGTTGGTTATTACCAATACACCCCAAATACTCTGCCATTTGCCTTGCTGCTTTCACTTTTCCATTTTCAAGAGCATTACAAATTTCTATTTTAGTATAAAGACTTTTCTCAATGGACAGCCTCATTAGAAGTGCTTCTATAAAATCTTCGTCATCACAACTTACTTTATATGATAATAAATGTATTGCAGCGGAACGTTCTGTAGGTGATTTGGCATTGACTAATTCCATTAATTTACTATATGACAAAGACATTATTTTATCAATATCTGACTGATCAATCATTCCTCTTTTTCTTAAATCTTCTTTGCTGCTTTTCATAATGTCTTTCTCACTTTCTGAATGATATATTCTATTATTTTATATATACCTTCCTTCATACTCTATTTTTCTAATAATCTTCCCATTATAACTGTGTTATAATGGTTTCCATCTTTATGAATACGGTCCTTTATTAATAATCCTTCTTCTACAAATCCATATCTTTTATATAATTGAATTGCTTTTGTATTTGTTTGTACCACATTTAATGAAATTTTTTCAATTCCTACAGTGTCTGCCCACATCAAAATATTTTCTATTAGAATTTTACCAATTCCATGACCCCAGTATTCTTTTGATATACATATTCCAAACTCTGCTTTATGTCTAAATCTACTTAGTTTACTTCCTTCTAAACGGGTAAATCCAACAATTTCCCTTTCTACTTCTGCAACTAAGAATAAAGTATTTTCCGCTATTGAATCATCATAAATAAGTTTTTCAAAATCTGCTGGAGTTAATAAACCTTCACCAGATTCCCTATCAAGATTTTCTGTTTCTCCATCAATTTTAACTCTTAATTTAGATAATTCAATTGCATCATATTTTGTTGGACAACGAAGTAACCATGTTAGACTTTTACCTTCTATTCTTTTGTTTTCAATAATCATACATTACCTCCAGCAGTATTATTAAAAATCCTATTCTTTTACACTTTATTCCTCTTTTGAACTGTTCACGTATCTTTTCATTATCCATATATTCTAAACCTGCCTTATTTTTATATAACTTTATATTGTGTCACAATTTCACCTTAAAACATTATATCTTCTCGTGACATAATTTCTTTATATATTGCAACACCACTTCATATTAATGCTTATTATAATAAAAAAATACATATTTACCATCAAAAATAACTCTAAACAGCTTTTTGTGCAATAATTTAATTTGTGTATTCTTCATATTTTTCTTTTCTGATTTTGATGAATTCTGCGACTAATGACACTAGCATAAAAGTACTTACTCCAATTATCATGTCAGCAAAATATCCACCTGAGAACGGTTTGCGATTTAAAATACGATCTATAATCCATCTACCTAGAACCACACATAAACCCATCGAACCCCAATATAAAATAGTTTTAAATAATCTTTTTTTCATACCTCAATTACCTCTAAATTAGCCCTTTTTAATTTTTCTAAATAATATTACAGAACATGATCCAATTTGCCCTTAACATAGTATATATTCTTAGTACACATTTTCTTTACATTATTTATTTTATATCTTATTATTTCTTAACTTATTTATAATAAAAGATGCTAAAATAAATAGCAAATATACTAATATAAATCAATAATATATTCAATCAAGCACTTTTTCAAAATTTATGCTATCATGCCATTTTCCATTTTGATAAGTATATCTATTATAACGACCAGCAAATTGGAATCCATTCTTAATTAATACTATTTGGGAACCTATGTTGTCAGGTGATGTTTCTCACCGATTCTATAGCCTAGTTCAGCCTTATTAAAACTTCCTCTTACTACTGATACTAGATTTATTCTGCCAATAACATTTTCAGAATGATCCTTTATCAAATACATATATAATAATCCTTTTTCTTGTTCCTCAACTAACTCCTTTATTATTGTATTGAAATTATTAAATTCATAATAGCTATCTCCTCTTGGTAAACCTATTTTCAAGTTCGAATATAAAAAGTTTTTGTGCATCTGACTCCTCAAGTAATTTAACTATGATATTATGCATAAAAAATCTCCTTCATATCGTCATTTCTAAATATTCTTCAAAATATTAGCTTTCCTTGCTATCTTTATATCCTTTTATCACCCCAAGTAAAGTTACTATAATTCCTATAAATATGATTACTAATCCAAAGTTGTATCAATTGAAATTATTTTTTCAAACAACTAAAATAAGTCTGAAATGTACTATATCAGTCCAGTACATTTCAGGCGTTAATTTTTGTTAATGTAAATAGATTTTAATTCTTAACAAACCCAAATATACTTGCTGCAAAACCACCCAAAACAATTAATAACCCTATCAAACTAAATATCCCGTCACCATTAGATGAATTTATGTCTCCAAATACAATAAATGCCACCCCAACAATAGTGATTTCTATTCCTAATAACATTATTTCACTTGATGTTTTGCTTTCAGCATACTCATTTAAAACGCCTAAAATTATTAAACCAACAATAATTAAAAATATAAACTCCATAAAATCAATTTCTCTCAGATATAAAACACATTATTTTGCTGTTGTGTCTTAACTCCGTTCTTGATTTACAATCTTTTATATCGTGATTTAAGAAGATTTTGCACTGACAAAATAGAATTATCTTTCTGGTAAATTTTTCATTTAACACTATATACTTTTCATACCTATACATAATGCTTTAGTGATTTTGGCAACATGTTTTCCTTGTAATCTAGCAATTTTTCTTTCTTCTTCTGAAATTTCACAATCATTCATACAACCAGTTATCATGGATGCTCCATAAGAATATCCTCCTACTGGTTTTTGCTCAACATGCATATCCTCATATGTAAGTGCTGTAGGTACACTTGTAATAATCATTCCTTGATGATAGAAAAAAGTACTCAAATTATGTAAACATGTTTCTGCACCACCATTTTGTTCTGACGTAGTTGTGAAAGAGCTTCCAATTTTACCCACTAAAGTTCCCTTAGCCCATTCCTGTCCAAATTGATTTAAGTAAGCAACCATCTGCCCACTAGGAGCTCCAAAATAGGTAGGAGCTCCTAAAATTATAGCATCAGCTTCTACCATAGTTTCTATTGTAGCTAACGGTAAATGTGAAAAAGTTTTTATTTTATCTGTTGCTCCCATAGTTTCAATTATTTCAGCTGAATTAGTTTCAGGAACTCTAAAAATATTAACTTTAACTCCTTCTATCATCTCAGCACCTTTTTTAATTTCCTTAGCTATAGCATAACAATGTCCATGAATACTATGAAAAATAATATGAATATTCATTTCTTTATCCCCTCCTTAATTATCGTAACCCTCATTTCTAAATAATATATTAATTGCTTTTAATATTATTAAATCATTTGAATTAGCTTCTTTATTTAAATAACTTTCTTCAAATACTTCTGTTTCTCCTACGCCATATACTTTTCTTATCTCATTTTCTTTCACTTCATAAACACCAACTCCACCTGTTCCAGTATTTACGGACTTTATTTGGTATTTATTCTCAATAATCTTATCTACAACTTCAACCCTACCCCCATTTTCAAAATCACCATTAAATAATTTAATCATAGGCTTATTAGGTAAAAACTCTTTTACTGAATCGTTACTACCTATTACTATTTTCTCTTCATTATTTTGTGATTTGCTTTCATTTTGGATAGTTGAAGAACTATTATTAATTTTATTTATTGATTTTTGAGATGAACATCCAGTTAATGAAAATATCACAATAGCCAAAATTAATATTATTTTTTTCATTTTATTGACTCCTTTTTTCTCTATCTTTTTGAAAATATAAAGCAATAACCCGCAAAATATTCTCCTCCTAGATACTCTTTATTTTCAACTCATATATATACAACATCCAAATATCATACCACCATGTAATTTACGAGTTATAATTGGTATCTGAAAGCTTATTTTCCTTAATTTTAGACTTAATATCCCACTTAAACTTTCTGCTTAAATCTACCTCTATATTATTAAAAAATTTATATGCTATTAATAACATTATTACTCCACATACTAACTCAACTACACTAAATTTTGAATTACTACTATCCAAAAATGGAATAAAATCTGATATTGTTACTAGTGAATTATTTGCAAAATGTAAAAACATACTAAGTAATAATGAATTAGTTTTAATATAGATAAATCCAGCTACTATTCCTATGAAAAATGCATTGACTCCTTGGTGGATATTAAGGTGCACTATTCCAAACAATAATGAAGAAACAATTATAGCTTTTATCATGCCATACCTTCTATCCAACTGTTCTAATATGATTCCTCTATAAATTATTTCCTCAAAAATTGGAGCAACTATGCTTACTGAAATAATTAATAATGGAATTGGAATAGTAGAAAAATACTCTTCCACCCATTGACTTTCTGGAATATTCGATAATAACAATTCTATCGTATTTCCATAAATAAAAAGATATCCTAGTAATGCTAAAATCACATAAATATATTCTTTTAATTTAGGTTTATATTGAATTTTTAATTTGAAGTTTTCTTTTAAATTAATTTCCTTAATTATTTTTCTAATAATATAAATATACGCTGCTATTTCACCTAACCCATTAATATATGGAGCAATTGCATTTAAACCACTTTCCTCAAAACATATACCTAATAAGTTAAAAGGAATTGTAAATAAAATTTGTAATATATTAATCTTAAAAAATAATTTAATCCCCTCTCCTACTGATATTCCTTTTTGCTCAGTTAGTACTTCCATATCTTTCACCTTTCTTCATTGCATATAAAAATGATCAACTCTTATATTCTTATATAACTGTTTTTTTAACAATACCTTTTAGTAATATTGGGTCTTATTTTGTTTATATTAGTTACCACTCGTTTAAAATAGCTCTGTATACACATCACTCTACTTAATTGAAAGCAAACAATTGTATCAGCCTTTTCAATACGCATATCTAATATACTGCCATAGTTACCATCAACTATCCATTCGTTCCCTGATATTAAATTCTCTTGCTTTTTTACCCACTCTTCCCTTGGAGTTTCAACCCATCCATAATTCCAAAACTCTTTATCAAGATGGATAAGTGGAATTCCTGTTATTTCTGCAAGTTTTCTTGAAAAAGTGCTTTTACCACTTCCTGGTGAACCTATAATCACTATACCTTCCTAGGATGCAGGCTCTTTATATAGTATAGCACCATACCATATTAAATTACACCATTTCAATCCTTATTATAATAAAGCAATGTATATTTACCACTTTAAAACATTCTAATACTTTAAACTTCTTCTACACTTAATCCTACAATTCACTCCCACATTTTGAAAAACACCTCATTTTCAAGAACAGTTGTGTAGTAACTTTATTGTGTAACGAATACCACGGGCTATGCCTAATATTCGTTACACACAAAAAGGTAAATATCATCAACATCCATCTCTAATTCTTTGTATAAATCTTTTTCTGAACGATAACCTACATCCATAATAACTGTATCCTGATTCTCTTCCTAATCCAATAATGTCAGCACTTCCATATTCCAGTGCGAAAAGATTTAAATAGAATTCTATGACATCAAAAGAAATTACCTGGAATATCCTAAGATTTGTGAGAGGAATAATATTTGACTGGCTAATTCACAATGGTAACTATGACTTATTAGAAACTGCTATAACTGAACTTTCACTTTACCTAAATGTATTTAAAGCTGATTAACTTTTGTTGATCATAAGAAGAACGTGCTGTAATTTCTGAATTATAAAAATACAGCACGTTCTTCTTATGTTTAAATGCTAATTAAATATTATTTATTTTTAATTTTAAACGTTCTAATGCTATTATCTAATTCATTAATAAATTCATTAAGCTTTAATATTGATTCTGTTACAGTATTTATGCCTTCATATTGACTTTCAACAGATACTGCCACTTCTTCAGTTGCTGCTGCTGTTTCCTTAATACTAAAAGAAATATTTGTTATAGATGAATTTGCCTCTTGTTTTACTTCATTTATCTTTTTAATCTTTTCATTCAATGTATCTATATATTTTATAAATTTATCATTAACAAGCTTCATTTCTTCAAAAACATCAATGTTTTCTTCTAAGGATTTATTAGCTTCATCAACAAGCTTTGTAGTATAATTAATGGTTTGTCCATTATTCTCAATAGATTTCTTAATCTCTTCAATAATATTCTGTATTTCTTTAGTTGAATTTGATGATTGTTCTGCTAGCGTCCTAACTTCATCTGCAACTACTGCAAATCCTTTTCCACCTTCTCCTGCTCTTGCTGCTTCTATCGCTGCATTTAAAGCTAATAAATTGGTTTGTTCCGCTATATTATTTATTGTACTTATAATAGCATCTATTGATTTTGACTTTTCAAAAAGCTCTTTTAAATTTTCTTCCATCATAGAAGTTGCTTCCATATTCTTATCAAAATTTTCTCTTAACCTTCTTATAGATTGGATACTACTTTCATTTTTATCTTTTATCTGTATAGAATCTTTTTTAATTTCATTTGCATCTTCATATATTTCATCAAATTTACTGCCTAATTCTGTTATCGCCTTAAGAGAATGTATTGTTTGCTCATTTTGATCATTAACCTTTTCACAAACCTGCTGCATAGCTTCTGATATTTCTTTACTATTTGCCTCCATATTTTTTGATGATTCATCTAACACATCAGAAATATTTTTTGAATCTGATATTATAAATTTTATATTCTGCAAAAGTATGCTTACATGATTACACATATTATTTAATCCTAAAGAAATCATTTCTAATTCATCTTTTGTATTTATGTTCAAATCATCACTAAAATCCCCATCTGCAATTTTTTCAATATGCTCTGAAATTACAGGTACATTTTTCATTGTTTTTTTCAATAGTAAGTAAATACAGACTAGCATAATTAATAGATTTATAAAAAATCCTATAATAAAATTCCTATTAAAATCTGCAATATGCTTATTTATTTCATCTTTATATAAAAAATATCCAATTTTCCATTTGCTAATTTCATTAGTCCCATAGCAAACATACATATCTTCACCATTATTACTATAAGAAGATATATTTTTGCCTTTTGATTTTAAAATATCTTGAGGTATATCCTTATAGCAATCATACTTTTTACCAAGATAATATTTTTTAATACTTTCTATATCATTTCCATTAATTTTATTACTTTTATTATCTTTTGTATTTTTTAAAGTATTAGCTACATATGGTTTATAAAGAACTAATCCATCAGAAGCTAATATAACTGGATATCCTTTATGATTTAACGTAAGTTTTTTCATATAATTGTATACATTATCTAATGTTACCTGTAGTGCTATAAAACCAACATTCTGTCCTTTTTCATCATTCACACCTTTTATAATGCTTATTTCTATGATACCATCCTCTGCTACAGATTCAGTTATATTTAAACTACCATCACCTAAAAAAGCTACATAATCTTTATTATCCTCAGTACCTTCTTTGCTCCATTCAGCAGTTCCCGCTTCATCAGAATCGACATAAAAGTTCTGTGTTTTGTCTGCTAACCATATCATTTCAATATTTTTGCTGTTATCCTCTATTTTTTTTATATTATCTCTTAATTGTTTTATGTCAGCTTCAGTTTTCAGCTTT
Organism: Clostridium sp. ZS2-4; assembly: GCF_026719745.1. GTDB lineage: Bacteria > Bacillota > Clostridia > Clostridiales > Clostridiaceae > Clostridium_H. Next base: position 675 of record NZ_JAPPRQ010000114.1, on the reverse strand, counting down.
CCTTGGAAAAAATCTACTATAATCTTATTATTTGCTATTTGTTCTACTGCTGTTACATTTTCTGTTATGTATTGATTTATATACAATGAAATATTGTCTAAATCCCTATCTATTTTTTCAGAAACATTATTTTTTAAAATTTTTGTTATGTATTTATTAGCTACAACGCCAAAAATCAATGATAAAAATACAATAATCAGCGTGATTGTACATAATACTTTTCTAATTATGCTTTTCATATTTAATGTTTTCATTATATACCACTCCCACTTTATAATAATTACTTTTTTATGCCTAAATCTCTTCCTCCCTTTCATAAATAATTTATACATCTGCACATTTCATAATGAGATTATTTTTGTTATTTTTTAATTATTAAACAATATTTTACTACTTATTTTAATTTATTACAATTTTTTATGTTGTCTGATTATTAAAATTATATTCAAATCTATATTATTTTTAATTTCACCGTTAATTTAATTATTTTTTATTTTTACAATAAATATATTATTTGAAAAATTACATAACTGTGAAAATTGCATAATTACCTAAGTTTCGTACAAATATAAAACTTATATTTGTACATAATTACCTGTTATTATTATCTATAATATTCCTTCGACTTCCAATCTTTTAGGCGGAGCCTGCTGGAATAATATACCAAATTTAAAA
>NZ_JAPPRQ010000113.1 GCF_026719745.1 Clostridium sp. ZS2-4 | reverse complement strand
GCCTTTCTTAATTTTTTTGTGGTAAGAAAATTATACTTCAAGGCTTGGTATTATCCACTATTTATTTTTTGGAAACTATAATATGGAAACTAATAAAGTTTTGTTTGTACGAAACTTAGGTAATTAGATTATTTTGTTTTATTTATTAAGTTATATAAATTTTGTATAGTAAATTCTTTTTCGTTTATTATTTTTAGCATAGATTGTATTTTTTTATTTGTGTTTATAGATGATTCATTAATTTTTGATTTCAAAGTATTTATTTGACGTTCATAATAACTGATATTTTTGTTGTGTTTTTGGTTGTTTAATAATTTTTCAGCGTTAAGTTTTTCAAGCAGCATTTCATAATCATTTAATTCATGATTAAGGATATTTATTTGGTCTGTTAAATATAAATTCATAGAATTAATGCTGTGTATAGTTCTATCTTTTTCATTAATAATTTCATCATAGTTTATTTCAGGAGCCGCAGATGTATTAGTTTGCAAAGGTTTATCTGCATCAGGTAATTTATAAATAGAAAGGTCAGTACTGTTTGAAGTATGAGAGGGATAATTTGATTCTGAACGTTTTATTGGGCAAAGAGCTTCATTGCAGGATAAATATATAGTGTTAATTTTAAAAATAGAATCATTAGAATTATTACTTATATATGCATAAGTAGCTATGTTTTTTTGTTTAGTATTTAGTATATGTTCTTTACTCCAATGAATGAGGTCATTTGACCTTCTATATATTATGCTGTCACTTTCCTTACATACAACATAAGTATATTTTTGTTTAGAAAAAATTATTGGCTTAAATGAATTTACATTGTTATTAGAAATGCATATATTTTGGGACCAGATAGAATCAGTTGTATTAAAGTCTTTATATATTATTAAAGTCTGCAGGTTTTTGTTTATAGCTTTATTGTAGGAAATTATTCCTATGTTATTGGGAGTTACAAAAAAATTTAAATTATTTGCATCTTTAATGACAATATTATTTTCAAAATCACACCATAGATTAGTGAAAGAATTAAATTTTTTTATTTTATATTGAGATTTATCATAATCATTGCAATAAAGCATATATATATTATTTTTATAAGAATCAACAAAATAGGGGCAGACATATTTAGGACAGTTTATTTCGATCATTTCTTCATCAAGAAAGTTATTATTATGAAAATAATGATGATACAAAAGGCTTTTATTTTTATACAAGCTATTTGTTTTGTAAAATATATGTATGTCTGATTCAAGCACTTTTATATCCAGTGTATCTATAGATAAGTTATTTTTAAGTGTAAGTATATTCATATGGTTATTGTTAGAAGGATAGCTTGTATATTTAAGAGCACCATTAATAGTTAGATATATCAGATGTATTTTATCATATTTATCTATATCTAAAGAATAATTTAATATTTCTTCATCCAGAATAGCTTGGTTTATTTTTTGATTACCAATAAATTTTTCAGTAACTAATTTTTTATTATTAATATAAAATTTATAAAATCTATTCTTAGAAGTTTTTACGATGTAATTTCCCTTATTTGATAGCATATGATCCTCACCCCAAACATACAGTAATATGGTTCTTCTATAATTTATGAGAGAAAACGGTACATTATTATAGATTATTTTATAAATTCATATTATCAATTCATACTAGTAATCATATTATATATATTGTGTAAATGAAAAGTGGAGGGACAAAATGAATATTATTGTAACGGGGGGAGCTGGATTTATTGGTTCCAATATAGTTGATAGATTAGTTAAACTAAATCATAAGGTTGCTATTATTGATAATTTGTCAACAGGAAAAGAAGAAAACATAAATAACAAGGCTAAATTTTATAAAGTGGATATTAGAAATAATAAAAAGGTACTTGAAGTTTTTGATGAGTTTAAGCCAGAAGTATGTATACATCATGCTGCTCAAATAGATATTCAAAAATCTATTAAAAATCCTAAATTCGATGCTGATGTAAATATAATTGGAACTATAAATGTATTAGAAGCATGCAGGATAAATAAAGTTAAAAAAATTATATATGCATCTTCAGCAGCTGTTTATGGGAATCCTAAGTATCTTCCTATTGATGAAAGACATAAAACAAATCCTATTTCATATTATGGCATTTCAAAGCGTACACCAGAGTATTATATTAAAGCTTTTAGTGAATTTTATGGTATTAAATTTACTATATTAAGATATGCAAATGTATATGGAATCAGACAAGCTTTTAAAGGAGAAGGGGGGGTTATAGCAATATTTTTAAATAAAATAATAAAAAAAGAAACTCCTGTGATTTATGGAGATGGAGAACAAACAAGAGATTTTATATATGTAAAGGATATTGTAAATGCTAACATTGCTGCATTAACTAAAGGGAATAATGAAACAATAAATATTTCTACTAATAATAAAATTAGTATAAATGAGTTGGTAAAACATATAATGAGTATATCAAAAAGAGACTTTAACCATATATATGCAAGTAAAAGAGAGGGAGATATACTGCATAGTTACATTAATAATGAAAAAGCTAAAAAGCTGCTTAATTGGGAACCAGAGTATTTTATAGAAGAAGGATTAAAAGAAACGTATCAATATTACAATGGTTTATATAATAAAGGAAAACAATCCCCATACGTATAATGAGTGGGTTTTTAAATAATCTTATATTAATTAAACAGACTAATCACACAAAGAGGTTAGTATTAATATAATGAGGTTAGTATTAATATAATATAGTTGTGTGACACAATGTAAAGTATGAGAATATATTTAACTTAATTTCTAAACCAAGTTTTTTATAACTTAACTTGACTTGAGGGGGCGAGGGATTGGAAAATAAAAAGAAAATAGTTTTTTTTGTTTTGCCTAATTTAGATAGTTTTATTAATGAAATAATTAATAGATTATCTGAGGATTATGATACAAAAAAGATAATCGTTACTCAGTGGAATCAGATTGATGAAGGCATGAAGTGGGCTGATATATGTTGGTTTGAGTGGTGTGATGCACTTATTATATATGGAAGTAAACAGGAAATAGCAAAAGAAAAGAAGATTATATGCAGATTACACAGCTATGAAGCTTTTACCAATAATATGTCACAGGTTAATTGGGAAAATGTTGATAAAGTTATATTTGTGGCAGAGCACATAAGAAATATTGTGTTAAACAAAGTAAATATTAATGTAGAAAAAACTATTGTAATCCCAAATGGAATTAATTTGGATAGACATAATTACAAGGAAAGAGAAAATGGATTCAATATAGCATATGTAGGATATATAAATTTTAAAAAGGGACCTATGCTATTGTTTCATACATTTAAAGCAATTTTTAACAGAGATAATAGATATAAGCTATATATAGCAGGAACCTTTAATGAAGAAAGATATGTATTATATTTTCAGCAGATGATAAAAGAAATGGGCATGGAAAACAATATTATATTTAGTGGATGGCAGAAAGACATAAATAAATGGTTGGAAGATAAGAACTATTTGATTTCCACAAGTGTTTTAGAAGGTCATCCAGTGGGTATTATGGAATCAATGGCTAAAGGAATAAAACCAATTATCCACAATTTTGTAGGAGCAAGAGGAATTTATCCAGAGAAGTATGTTTGGAATACAATAGATGAGGCTGTTAAAATGATTAGTTCTGATGATTATAATTCAAGTGAATATAGAAAATTTATAGTTGAAAATTATTCATTAAAAGAGCAAGTTAAAGTGATAAATAAGATTTTAAAAGATTTATTTAATATAAATTATAAAATAAACAAATCAAAAAACAATATTCCTTTAGTCACTGTTGGAATTTCAAATTATAATAGTAAAAAACATTTGGCAAAATGTGTTGAATCTTTTTTGAATCAAACATATCCTAATTTAGAAATTTTGTTAGTTGATGATTGCTCTACAGATGGATCAAAGGAAATAATCCAACAATATGAAAAAAATTATAATAATATTCGTGGAATTCATCATAATAAAAATTCAGGTGGAGCATCTAAAGGAATTCAAGAAATTATTAAGGAAGGTAAGGGCAAATATTTTCAATTGATGGCAGGTGATGATTTTGTAGAAAAAGATACAATTGAAAAATTTGTAGAGTATCTTGAGAAAAATGAAAATAAAGATTATGTGTATAGTGATCTTAATATTGTAGATGAAAATAATAATTTAACTGATAGATGGAGATATAGTATATATAATCCTAATCAAATAGTATATAAGATTTTTCATACAGGATCAGGAGTTATTCCAATGAATTGCATGTTTAGAAAAGCTTTCTTTATAAAGAATGGATTAAGTTGGATTATATATAAAGGAAATGATTTTTCAGCAGATACTTTAAATTCGTTAGTATATATAAAACATGGTTGGCGATATGGAAAAATAGAAGAACCTGTAATATATTATAGATTACATTCACAAAATCTTTCATATAATATTGAAAAAAGGATGAAAGCTGAAATTGCTTTAGTTGATTATATTATTGAAAATTTTAGTGAGGAAATTTATTTTCCTCAGATTAATTGGGCAGAATACAGGAATAAATCCCAGCTAAAAAATTATTTATTAGCGGATTTTTTTTATAAGCGAATTGAAAAATATATAAATTTAAGAGGAATTCCTGCGTATATACAGTGGAATGGTACAAAGAAAGATATGGTTAAATATGTATATGGTTTTGCAGAAGAAGGAATGAGATATGTAGAAAAGGGTTTAAATCAGGGTAATGACTATTATGCACAATTACAGAAACTTAAAGAAAAATATAAAGAATATTTTAAAAATGTAGTATACTAATTCATTAAATGAAATATTTTTTAATGAATTATCAATGTTCATATAACTTAACAGATCGGTTCATTTTTAAAGGGGAATATTTTATGAATCAAAAAAAATTTAAATTTAAAAAGATAGCAGACAAAAGAGGTACATTAATACCAATAGAAGGTAATAAGGATATACCATTTCAAATTAAACGAGTATACTATATTTTTAATGTACCAAAAGATGTAATAAGAGGATATCATGATCATAAAACGCTACAGCAAATATTAGTTTGTGTTAATGGTTCATGTAAAGTTCTACTTGATGATGGAAAAGAAAGAGAAACAGTTTTACTTAATAAAAGAAACAGTGGTTTGTTTATTGGACCAAATATATGGCGTGAGATGTATGATTTTACAGAAGATGCTGTACTTTTAGTACTTGCATCTGATCATTATGATGAGAAAGATTATATAAGAGATTATTATGAATTTTTAAAATATGTGGGGAGTGAAAAATTGATGAGTAAGAATAAAAAAGAAAAAATAATTATTATTGGTGATGGTGAATTTGCTGAAATAGCATATGAATATTTTACGTATGATTCACCGTATGAAGTGGCTGCATTTGCAGTTGAAAAAAAATATCTAAAAAAAGATAGCTTATTTGGATTACCAGTTATAGCATTTGAAAATATGGAAGAACAATTTCCAACATCTGAATATAAAGCATTTACAGCAATTACATTTACACAATTTAATAGAACTAGGACTAGATTATATCATGCAGCTAAAAATAAAGGATATAAATTTGTTTCTTATGTAAGTTCACGTGCTTTTGTATGGAGAAATGTACAAATTGGAGAAAATAGTTTTATTTTTGAAGACAATACTTTACAATACCATGTCAAGGTAGGGAATAATGTTGTTATGTGGAGTGGGAATCATGTTGGGCATAGAAGTATTATAAATGATAATTGTTTTATTACATCTCATGTAGTCATACCTGGTTATTGTGAAATAGGGGAAAATAGTTTTTTAGGGGTTAATTGTACATTAGTTGACACTATAACTGTTGGTAAAGATTGTTTAATTGCTGCTGGCGCTGTAGTTACTAAAAATACTAAAGATAGTCAAATATTAAAAGGTAATCCTGCTAAACCTGATGTAAAAAGTACTATTCAATATTTTGGATTAGAAGAATAAATTTTAATAAAATAAGGGGGATATAGGTATGAAATGGGTAAAAAAAGGATTGGTATTTAATCCTAAAAATAAAATATTATGGGCTAAAAATTCTGCATTAACACCTACACCAATTCTAATATCAAAAAATATCATTAGAGTATATGCTGGATTTCGTGATGAATTTGGGGTGAGTAGAATAGGTTATGTGGATTTAAATGCAGATAATCCATCAGAAATAATAAATATTTCTAAAAAACCAGTACTAGATATTGGAAAACTAGGTGCTTTTGATGATAACGGGATGATTCTAGGAGATGTAGTTTATAATAGAAATAAGATTTATATGTACTATGTAGGATTTCAGCTAGTACAAAAAGTGAAATTTTTAGCTTATACTGGATTAGCAATAAGTGAGAATAATGGAGAAACTTTTTATAGATATAGTGAAGCACCTATTCTTGATAGATGTGATGATGAGTTATATATTAGATCAATACACTCAGTTATATATGATAACGGTATATGGAAAGCATGGGGAGGAATTGGAAATGGATGGCAGATAATTGATGGAAAACCTTATCCTAAATATAATATTAGATATTATGAATCAGTTGATGGTATTATTTTTAAAGGTAAAGGGAAAGTTTGTATAGATACAAAGGGAGAGGAATATAGAATAGGTAGACCACGCGTTATAAAAGAAGGAAATAGGTATAGAATGTTTTATACTTATGGAACGCTTAATAAAGATTATATTTCAGGATATGCAGAGTCGAATGATGGAATTAATTGGATAAGGAAAGATAACGAAATAGGAATAGGATTATCTTCTAGTGGTTGGGATTGTAAGCATTTTGCTTATCCAGCAATATTAAAATATAATGAACGAACATACATGTTTTATAATGGAAATGATTTTGGAAAAGATGGTTTTGGATATGCAGAATTAGTAAAATAAACTTATATTAAAATAGTAAAATTATAAATTCACCTTAAGTCTTTAGTAAAGATATTAAGGTGAATTTTTTAAAGGGAAGTGTAGATATATATGTTATTGAAGGTTGAACGGTTTAATGAAATTTTACAGAAAAAATGGGATGAGTTTGTAATGAATAATTCTGTAAATGGAACTTTTCTTCAAACTAGAAGATTTCTAAACTATCATCCGAAAGATAGATTCATTGATCATTCGTTAATTGTATTTAAAGGACAGAATATAATTATAGCAGTGATTCCAGCATGTGAGATAAAAGAAGGTAATAAGAAAATTTTATATTCTCATAAGGGAAGTACATTTGGAGGAATTGTAATAAATAATCAATTTAATAATATAAAGCATATAAGTAGTATAGTTGAAGTCTTAGAAAAATATTTAAGGGAACATGGATTTAATAAAATTATTTTTAAAAATTCATCTCAAATTTTTTCAGTAGCTAATATTAATTTAATTGATTATTTTTTATTTAATAAAGATTATAGGTGTTATGATGAATTAAGTTTTTATATTGACTTTAATAACTATAAAGATAAGATTGAGTTAAATTTTACTGCAAATAAAAGGAGAGATTATAAAAAATCTTTGAAATTTAATTTGGATTTTAGAAAAATTGAAACGGACAATCAGATATTGAATTTTTATAATTTACTTTATATAAATTTAAAAAAATTTAATGCCACACCAGTGCATACTTTTGAAGAATTAATTGAATTCAAAAAAAACATACTTAAAGATGAGGTTGATTTCTATGGGGTATTTTATAATGGTGTATTAGCGGCAGGTAGTATGGTTTTCAAATTTAAGAATAAAGTTTTTCATACACAATATTTAGCTGCTCATCCAGATTATTTATATGTATTTCCGATGAATTTTCTGAATTATAATCTTATAAAAACGGCAAAAGAGAATAATTTTAGATATTTTTCTTTTGGAATTAGTACTGAAAATAATGGAAAAAAATTAAATTACAGCTTAGCAGAATTTAAAGAGGGATTTGGAGCTACTTATTCTGTAAACAAAACTTATTTTAAGAAGTTGAAATAATAAATATAGATTTTTATATATGATTTATGCTTAAATCACATAAATAACAATTATTAATATAATGTAATTGAGTGAGAAATTATTAAATCTAAAGTTGTTTTTTATAGGAAGTGAAAATTAGTGAAAATACCTTTTGTTAATTTAAGGCCTATGCATGAAGAAATAAAAAGTGAGATGAATCAAAAGTTTGAAAAAATTTACAACAAGAGTTGGTTTATTTTAGGAGAAGAAGTTATAAGGTTTGAAGAGTCTTTTGCAGATTATTGCGAAACAAAATATTGTGTAGGATGTGGTAATGGATTAGATGCATTACATTTAGCCTTAAAAGGGTTAAATATTAGTATTGGAGATGAAGTTATTGTTCCTTCAAACACATATATTGCTACAGCTTTAGCAGTATCTTATGCAGGTGCAAAACCAGTATTTGTTGAACCAGATGTTGAAACTTATAATATAAATTCAGATTTAATTGAAAATGCAATTACGAAAAATACGAAAGCTGTGATAGTAGTTCACTTATATGGTCAACCTGCTGAAATGGACAAAATTAATCTTATAGCAAAAAAGTATAATTTGAAAATTATTGAAGATTGTGCTCAAGCGCATGGAGCAAAATATAAAAAGAAAAAAATAGGTAGTTTAGGAGACGCAGCAGGATTTAGTTTCTATCCAGGTAAAAATTTAGGGGCACTAGGAGATGGAGGAGCTGTTACTACTGATAACAAATGTTTAGCTAAAATAATAACATCATTAAGAAACTACGGTTCAAATAAAAAGTATTTTAATGAATATAAAGGTTTTAATTCAAGATTAGATGAAATACAAGCAGGATTTTTGAGTGTAAAGTTAAAATATTTAAATAAGTGGAATGAGGATAGAAAAAAAATTGCATCTAAATATATGTCCCATATAGAAAATAATAATATAATTTTACCATATGTAATTGATGATGTAGAACCAGTATGGCATCTATTTGCTATAAGAAGTAAAAAAAGAGATGAATTACGAAATTATCTTAATAAAAAAGGGATAAGTACTTTAATACATTACCCAATACCTATACATCTACAGAAGGCATATAAAGAGTTAGGTTTTAAACAAGGAACTTTTCCAATAGCTGAGAAAATTTCTAAAGAAGTTTTAAGTCTGCCAATTTGGTATGGAATGAAAGATGAAGAAATAGAATACGTAATTGATATATTGAATAAATGGAAATAACTTTAAAAGAGTTATGTTATTAATAATTGAAAGGTGATAAAAAATGAAAACCTATTTAATTACTGGTGGAGCAGGGTTTATAGGTTCAAATTTTATATTGTATATGTTAAAAAAATATAATGATATAAAAATAATAAACTTTGATAAATTAACTTATGCAGGTAATTTAGAAAATCTTAAAGAAGTTGAAAGTAATACAAATTATAGATTTATACAAGGGGATATTTGTGATAGAGATATTTTGATTAAATTATTTGAAGAAAATGACATAGATTATGTAGTTAATTTTGCAGCTGAATCTCATGTAGATAGAAGTATATATAATCCTAATGTTTTTATAAAAACAAATGTTTTAGGTACTCATAATTTGATAAATGTAACTAAAGAATATTGGGAATTAAAAGATAAGTTTATAGAAGAAAAAAAGTTTTTGCAAATTTCTACTGATGAAGTATACGGGTCTTTAGGACAAAATGGCTTTTTTACAGAGAAAAGCATGCTGAATCCACACAGTCCTTATTCAGCAAGTAAAGCTAGTGCAGACTTAATTGTAAAATCATATTATGATACTTACAAAATACCAATCAATATTACACGGTGTTCAAATAATTACGGACCTTATCAATTTCCAGAAAAATTAATTCCGTTAACTATAAATAATTGTCTTAATAAAAAGTATATACCTATATATGGTGATGGTAAAAATATTAGAGATTGGATTTATGTAGAAGATCACTGTAGAGCAATTGATTTAGTTTTACAGAAAGGAAAAATTGGTGAAGTATATAATATAGGCGCAAATAATGAAAAACAAAACATACAAATTGTAAAAACAATAATAGATATATTAAATGATACTTTACCAGATAATGATTATAGAAAGAAATATATAAACTATAAATTAATTAAATATGTAAATGATAGAAAAGGACATGATAAAAGGTATGCTATAGATGCAGGCAAAATAGAAAAAGAACTTAATTGGAGAGCTAAAGTTTCCTTTAAAAAAGGAATTAAAAATACAATAGAATGGTATTTGAAAAATGAAATTTGGTTAAAAAACATTACATTAGGTGAATATCGTAATTATTACACAAAAATATATAATCAAATATAATAGGGTGTGATTAAAGTGAAAGGGGTTATACTTGCAGGAGGAAAAGGTACTAGGCTATATCCATTAACAAAAGTTACAAATAAACATTTACTTCCAGTAGGAAGAGAACCTATGATATATAATCCTATTAAGCAATTGGTTTTGTCTGGAATAAGGGATATTCTTGTTATAACAAGTAAACAGCATATGGGAGAAGTAGTAAGACTTTTGGGTAGTGGAAAAGAATTTGGATGCAATTTTAATTTCAAAGTTCAGGAAAATACATTGGGAATAGCTAATGCTCTTTCTTTATCAGAAGATTTTGCAGCAGGAGACAATATAGTAGTTATTCTTGGAGATAATATTATAACGCATTGTATTAAGAAATATGTAGAAGATTTCAAGAAACAGAAAAAAGGAGCAAAGGTCTTATTGAGAAAAGTTAATGATCCTGAAAGATATGGAATAGCTGCTATTGATGAGCTGAAAGTTATACAAATAGAAGAAAAACCTAAGCATCCTAAAAGTAATTTTGCAGTAATTGGCGTTTATATGTATGATAATCAAGTATTTGATATTATAAGAAATATAACTCCATCTGAAAGAGGAGAGTATGAAATTACATCAGTAAACAACGTATATATTGAAAAGGGGGAATTAACCTGTGATATTTTAGATGGAGAATGGACAGATGCTGGAACTTTTGAATCTTTAAAATATGCTAATGATATATTATTTAAAATTAATAATAAAATTCAATGTTAGTATCACAAATAAGATATAAACTATAACAATAAAAAATATAAAGAATACTAAAAGGTTTAAAATGGTCCCCGTGTCAAGGACATTATAAAAAAAAGGGATTAAGCAACATTTAAAAGATGATTTCTAAATTGTTTAGGAGTCATCTTTTTTAATCCCCATTGACATCTATGGTTATTGTAGTAATCTATGTAATCATCGACTTTATTAATCACAT
>NZ_JAPPRQ010000112.1 GCF_026719745.1 Clostridium sp. ZS2-4 | reverse complement strand
CTCCTCCTCTGTGGTGTTTGGTTTTATGTGGTGTAATTCTATTATGTCGCAGTGGAGGAAAATATAAAAGCCTAACGGCTTAAAAGTTAGGCAAATCAATGCTTGCAGAATTCTGCAAGCGACTAAACAAATATAAGTAGAAGGGAGGGTATAAAGTGAGATTTGAAAAAGACAAGAAGCTTATGGAAATTTTGAAGATTATGGCTCCAGGTACACAGCTTAGAGAAGGCTTGGAAAATATCTTAAGAGCCAAAACAGGTGGTCTTATAATAATAGGCGATAGTGAAGAAATTATGAAAATAGTAGATGGAGGTTTCAATATTAATTCTGAGTACAGTCCGTCTTATGTGTATGAACTTGCAAAAATGGATGGGGCAATTGTGTTAAGTGGTGATTTGAAAAGAATACTTTATGCAAATACACAATTAGTACCAGATGCATTTATTCCAACTTTTGAAACTGGAACAAGACATAGAACAGCCTACAGAGTTACAAGACAGACTGGATGCATAGTTGTTGCAATTTCTCAAAGAAGAAATATAATTACAGTATATAAAAATGACATAAAGTATGTTTTAAGAGATAGTAGTATAATACTTGCAAGAGCAAACCAAGCACTCCAAACTCTAGAAAAATATGTGGCTGTTTTGGACAGAGTCATGAGTAATTTGAATTTATTAGAATTCCAAGATTTAGTTACATTATTTGATGTAATAACAGCTATTCAAAGAACAGAAATGGTTATGAGAATAGTAGATGAGGTAGAAAGATATATATGTGAACTTGGTAATGAGGGAAGACTTATATCTATGCAGTTAAATGAACTTGTAAGAAGTGTTGAAGAAGATGGCATATTATTGATTAGAGACTACTGTCAAAATAACCTGGATTATAATAAGATATATGAACAAATCCAAAATATGTCTTCAGATGAAATTTTGGATTTAGATATTATATCAAAGGTATTAGGATATGTTGGCGTTCCATTAGTGGATACTTTGATTTCTCCGAGAGGATACAGAATGCTTAACAAAATTCCGAGAATACCTGTAAATGTAATAGAAAATGTTATAAATAATTTTAAAGAGCTTAAAGGAGTTATGGAAGCTTCTTATGAAGAACTGGATAATGTAGAGGGTATAGGTGAAGCTAGAGCTAAAGCTATAAAAAATGGACTTCGCAGATTAAGAGAGCAATTTATGATAGATAAGCAAATATAGCACAAAATAAGTAAAATACTTATTTTGTGCTATTTAGTCACCGGAAAGTATATTTGCCTAAAGTATTTATTTTGTTGTATTCTCCCAAAAGTATGTCATAAAGATTTAGATCTAATAGATTACAAAGTGATGTTAGATAAAATAGATTATTTCCTATTTCTCTTTCTAAAACTTCGCGACAATTCTCACAAAGTTCACCATCTAGATGTGTATTTAAATGTTTTTTGTAAGTATCCATATCTATGTTATCATTGTTTGGTGCTGGCTGTTTTTTAGCTGCTATTTCAATACATCCACAGTTAGTTACGGATTTAGCAACAGCTCTGTTTATGCGACCTTCTGACTCTTGAAGTTTTGTCATTATGTCAAGTAAACTTTTATGACGCAGAAGGCATTCGTCTACTGCATTTTGAAAATCATCAAAAATAACGTCTTTCATGGTTTCAACTCCTTACAGTAAAATAAAATCGATAAGTGTTACTATAATTATAATTATTTTCAGATAATTTTGTCAACAAGGCAAAAGGAATTATTAATGTATCTATATAATAAAACAAAAATTATTTTATTAATAGGGGGATTAAGAAGTTAAAGGTTGGACGAAAATATAAGTATAAACAATAAGAAAAATGAACAAATTATAAATAATTTTTGGTTTAGTTGAAATAACAAATATAATAATATATATTGTTATTAATAGTATAAAAAACTATAAACAAAGAGACAATTTAATACAGGAGGTGAATAAATTGTTTAAGAAAGTTTTAAGAGGGCTGTTTACATTAGCAGGACTCGTCTTAGGATTTATAACTGGTCAATCACTACTAAAATTAGATAGATTGGCATATTTTAATAATTCTACTATCTTATCAATTGTATTTTTAATTTTTTCTTCATTAATTTTAGGACTTATATTATTTTTAATATCTCCATGGATTAATTCATTAATAACTAAAGTTATGAAGTACTTTGAAGATAACATACAGAAAGTTCCTACAGTTGAAATTTTACTTGGTACTTTTGGAGCTATAATAGGACTTATCATATCAGCTTTATTTGTTAGTCTTATTCCAAAAACACTTTTAGGGACAATAGTCTCTATAATAATTGCGTTAATATTAGCAGCACTTGGAGGAGACGTTGTAGTAAAGAAAAAGGAAGACATAATAAGCGCTCTTTCAAATATAAGGAAGGTAGGAGTACCAAAGGAGAAAAAGGCTAAAGTAGCCTATATAGGTACACCTAAAGTTTTAGATACATCTGTAATAATAGATGGAAGAATTTTAGATATATGTCGTAGCGGATTTATAGAAGGTTCTTTGGTGATACCTCACTTTGTTTTAGATGAACTTAGGCATATAGCCGATTCTTCGGATAGCTTGAAGAGAAATAGGGGAAGAAGAGGACTTGATATACTTAATAATATTCAAAAGGAACTAAGTATAGAAGTTCAGATAACGGATAGAGATTTTCCAGAGATAGATGAAGTTGATAGTAAGCTGTTAAAACTTGCTCAAGTCTTAAAAGGTAAGGTTTTAACAAATGATTATAATTTAAATAAGGTAGCAGGTGTTCAGGGCGTGCCAGTTTTAAATATAAATGAGCTTGCAAATTCAGTTAAACCAGTTGTTCTTCCAGGTGAAGAAATGACAATTCAAATTATAAAAGATGGTAAAGAGCAAGAGCAAGGTATAGCATATTTAGATGATGGTACAATGATAGTTGTAGAAGGCGGAAGAAGACATATTGGAGAAGTAATGGATGTAGTAGTTACATCAGTGCTTCAAACTGCTGCAGGTAGAATGATATTTGCAAAGCAAAAGAATAAGATTAAAAACTAACTTTAGAAGAGGTACTTTAAATGGGTAAAAATTGTGCTGTTATTGTAGCAGCTGGAAAAGGCACTAGAATGAAAACAAAGATAAATAAGCAGTTTTTAAATTTAAAGGGTAAACCAATTCTATACTATACTTTAAAGACTTTTTGTGATAATGAATGTATAGATGATATAGTTATTGTCCTAGCAAAGGATGAAATAGAGTATTGTAAAAAGAATATAATTCTAAAATATGGATTAAATAAAATAAAGTCAATTGTAGAAGGTGGAAACACAAGACAAGAGTCTGTAATAAATGGCTTGGAGGCTGCAGAGAATTGTGATATTGTGTTAATACATGATGGGGCACGACCTTTTGTTGATAATAGTATTATTGAAGAGGGGATAAAGTATGCTGAATTTTATGGTGCTTGTGCTTGTGGAGTAAAGCCTAAGGATACAATAAAAATCAAGGGTGATAATGGTTTTTCTGTACATACTCCTGAAAGAAATACTTTGTTTTGTGTTCAAACGCCTCAATGCTTTAAATATAATGTTATTTTAGAGTGTCATCAAAAGGCTAATTTAGAAAAGCTTGAAGCCACAGATGATACAATGATAGCTGAGAAATATAACTATAAAGTTTATTTATATGAAGGAAGCTATACAAATATAAAAATTACAACTCCAGAAGATTTAGCCATTGGAGAAAAAATACTAGATAATTTATAGTCCTTATTGACATTGTGTAATGGCATTAGGTATAATTCTAACAGAATAATTTAATACTTTGCGATGAAGAAGAACAGTAGAGGCGAAATACAGAGAGAAAATTCCTGGCTGAAAAATTTTCAAAGGCTTTGAACCTGCTTCTGAGCTGTGGGTAAAAACTACCGGTGAAAGCCGTTATATTTAAATGAGTACAAAGTTAGGTGGTACCGCGATATAACTCGCCCTAATAATAAATTTATTAGGGCGAGTTTGTTTTTGTATAAATAGATAAATCGAAATAAAACCAATTAATACAAGAGGAGGAAATAAATATGAAATTATCAAATATGTTAATAACTACATTACGAGAAGTACCAGCAGAGGCAGAATTACCAAGTCACAAGTTGATGTTAAGATCTGGTATGATGAGAAAAATGGCATCAGGAATATATAATTATATGCCTTTAGGTCTTAGAACATTAAAGAAAGTTGAGAATATTGTAAGAGAAGAAATGGATAGAGCTGGAGCGCAAGAGTTTTTGGCATCAGCAATAATTCCAGCAGAACTTTGGCAGGAATCGGGAAGATGGGAAGTTTTTGGACCTGAAATGTTTAGATTAAATGATAGAAATGAAAGACAATTTTGTTTAGGACCTACACATGAAGAAGTGTTTACTGATATAGCAAGAGCAGTAATAAAATCATATAAGCAGCTTCCACTTAATTTGTATCAAATACAAACAAAGTATAGAGATGAAAGAAGACCAAGATTTGGAGTTATGAGATCAAGAGAATTTACTATGAAAGATGCATATAGCTTCGATAAAGATTATGAAGGATTAGATATTACATATAATAAAATGTATGAGGCATATAAAAGCATATTTGAAAGATGTGGAGTAGACTGCAGTGCTGTTGAAGCAGATTCAGGAGCAATGGGAGGTGCAGGTTCGGCTGAATTTATGGTTAAATCTGAATATGGTGAAGATGAAGTGGTATTCTGTGATGCTTGTAGCTATGCAGCTAATATGGAAAAAGCGCCTTCAACGCCAGAAAAGGCTGAGATGGAAGAGGCAAAAGGATTAGAAAAAGTAGAAACACCAAATGCTAAAACAATACAGGAGTTAATTAAATTCTTTAATGTAACACCTAAGAAATTTGCTAAAACTCTTATTTATAAAGCTGATGATAAAGTTGTTGCAGTAATGGTAAGAGGAGATAGAGAAGTAAATGAAACTAAAGTAACAAATGCAATAGGAGGAGCGGTAGAATTTGCACTTGCTGATGAAAAAACAGTTAAGGAAGCTACTGTAGCAGAAATTGGTTTTGCAGGACCAATGGGTATAAAAGCAGATTTCTTATTAGTTGATGAAGAAGTAGCTAACATGTATAACTTTGTAGTTGGAGCTAATGAAACAGGATACCACTATATTAATGTTAATTACGGAAGAGATTTTGATGGAACTGTTGGAGATTTTAGAAATGTAACTAGTGAAGATAGATGCCCAAAATGTGGTGAAAAATTGACAATTGCAAGAGGAATCGAGGTTGGACATATATTTAAGCTTGGAACAAAATATTCTGAGTCTATGGGAGCTGTATTCAGTGATGAAGATGGGAAGAATAAACCATTGATCATGGGATGCTATGGAATTGGAATAAATAGAACTATGGCGTCAATAATAGAACAGCACCATGATGAAAATGGTATAGTATGGCCATTATCAGTAGCTCCATATCATGTTATAGTAATTCCAGCAGTTAGTAAAAATGATGAACAAATGAAAGTTGCTGAGGAGCTTTATAACAGCTTAAAAGAAATAGGTGTTGAGGTTCTACTAGATGATAGAAATGAAAGAGCTGGAGTTAAATTTAAAGATGCTGATTTAATAGGAATATCTATGAGAATTACTGTTGGAAGAATGGTAAGTGAAGGAAAAGTTGAATTCAAAATAAGAAGCAGCAGCGAAGTTGAAGAAATAGAAATATCTTCTGTAATTGATAAAGTAAAAGAGGAATTTGAAAAAAATAGTATAAAGTTATAGAATAATATATAGTAAAAGTATTTATAGGTGTGCATCTTGATTTAATAAGTATATAACAGCTTTATGAAGATGCACATTTATATGACATAATGTATATAATTAATGAACTTTGGCTGTAGTTGAGAGATATAAAGTAGAAATAGATTGTTAGGAGGAAAAGGGATGAAAATATTCAATACTATGACTAGGCAAAAGCAAGAATTTGTTCCAATTAATCCTGGAAAAGTAAATATGTATGTTTGCGGACCGACTGTATACGATTTTTTTCATATAGGTAATGCAAGAACATTTTTGGTTTTTGATACTGTGAGAAGATATTTTGAATATAGAGGTTATAAGGTTAATTATGTTCAAAACTTTACTGATATAGACGATAAAATGATAAATAGAGCTAATAGAGAAGGTATAACAGTAAAAGAATTAGGGGATAAATTTATACAAGAATATTATAAAGATGCCGATGGATTAAACATAAAGAGAGCAACTAATAATCCAAGAGCAACTGAATTCATTGACGAAATTATAGCTTTTGTTAAGGATTTAGAAGATAAAGGCTATGCTTATGCAGTAGATGGAGATGTATATTTTAGTACGAAAAAATTTGAAGAATATGGAAAATTATCTGGTCAAAATCTTGACGATCTACAAGCTGGTGCTAGAATAAGTGTAGATGAAAGAAAAAAAGACCCTATGGATTTTGCAATTTGGAAAAGTGAGAAGCCAGGAGAACCTTCGTGGGAAAGTCCATGGGGCAAAGGAAGACCAGGATGGCACATAGAATGCTCATGTATGGCTCATGATTTATTAGGAGAAACTATTGATATTCATGCTGGAGGTGCTGATTTAGTATTTCCACATCATGAAAATGAAGTTGCTCAAAGTGAAGCGAGAAGTGGAAAGGTATTTGCAAACTATTGGATGCATTCAGCTTATCTAAATATAGATAATAAAAAGATGTCTAAGTCTCTTAATAATTTCTTTACTGCTAGGGAGATTTTGGGTAAATATGATCCAGAGGTTATAAGACTATTTATGCTTTCTGCTCATTATAGAACACCTTTAAACTTCAGTGGTGAACTTTTGGAATCAGCAAAAGCATCTCTTGAAAGAATATACAATGCAATTGGAAATTTGGAAAGACTTATGGATGAAGTTACTAGCGTAGAGATAACTGATAAGGAAAAAGAGTATAAAAAACAATTAGAGTCTTATAAAGATAAATACATTGAAAAAATGGAGGATGATTTTAATACCGCAGACGGGGTTGCAGTTATTTTTGATCTTATAAGAGAAATAAATACAAATATAACTGTAGAATCATCAAAAGAACTAGTGAAATATTCTCTTAAACTCATAAGAGAATTAGGAGTACCACTTGGAATTCTTCAAAAATCTACTGTGTGTAATCTGGATGAAGAAATAGAAAAACTTGTAGAAGAGAGACAACAAGCTAGAAAAGATAAAAACTGGGCTCTTGCAGATAAAATCAGAGATGATTTGAAAGAAAGAGGAATAGTTCTTGAGGATACTCCACAAGGAGTCAGATGGAAGAAAATAAATTAACTGCAAATAAATACACAGTGTTTTGATAATGTAGAAAAAATTAAAACGTAAAAAATGTAATCGGTGCAGCTGTTGAGTGTATACATCACAGCTGCACTTTTAAATTTATTTAAATTATAGTATTATAAGTTTGTTAATAAATTTTAATTGGCTATAAAGCCAGTGTTTTAAAAGAAAAGTAAAGGAGATAAAACTAAATGGAATTTGATATACTAAAGGGCAAGTTTACTATAAATGAAGCAAGAGGGTTAAATCCTTTAGTTCTTGCCTTTATTGGAGATGCCATATATGAAGTGTTTATTAGAACTTATTTAGTTGATGGTAATAGATATATGTCAGCGCATAAACTTCATGTTAAAGCTGTATCTTTTGTTAAAGCTCATGCTCAAAGTGAAATTATGAAGAAAATAGAAGATAAGCTAACAGAAGAAGAATATAGTATCTTTAAAAGAGGAAGGAATTCAAAGTCTGGTACAGTACCTAAAAATGCACAGGTTCAGGAATATAGAATAGCTACAGGCTTTGAGACTTTAATAGGGTTTTTATATATTACTGAACAGGTAGATAGACTGAATGAAATATTAGAGATGATTGTAAATTTAGAAACGTATTAAAAAGAGATTTATTTTTACAAAAGGGGAGAAAATAATGGCTATAAAGGTTAAAATAATAGAACACACTCCAAATCCTGAAAAAGTTATTGCATCTGCTGCTAAGCTTTGTTATAGTGCTGTAGGAGTAGATGAAATTTTAGATGGATTAGATGAAGAACAAGTAGAAGGATTTTTAAATAGATTGATGTCATATGGGCATGCATCACCCATAGAACATGTAAGTTTTACATTTGCTGTAGAAGGAGTTTCGAGAAGTTTAACACATCAGTTGGTTAGACACAGAATTGCGTCATATTCTCAACAAAGCCAGAGATATGTTAAGCTAAATCAATTTGAATATGTGATTCCTCCAGAAATAGAAAAAAATCATAAGGCTAAAGAAATATTTATTAAATCTATGGAAGAATGTCAAAGTGCATATGATGAGCTTACTGAAATTTTAAGAGAAAAATATATAAATCAAGGAATGAAAAAGCTTAGTGCAGAAAAAAAGGCTATTGAAGATGCAAGATATGTATTTCCTAATGCTTGCGAAACTAAAATTGTATTTACAATGAATGCTAGAAGTCTTATGAATTTTTTCGAGCATAGATGTTGTAATAGAGCTCAATGGGAAATACATACTTTAGCAGATGAAATGTTAAGGCAGGTTAAAAAAATTGCACCTATATTATTTAATAATGCAGGTCCTAAGTGTGTTAAAGGAACTTGTCCGGAAGGAAGTATGACTTGTGGAGAGATTGCAAAAATAAGGGATAAATATACAAAATTATAAAAACTCAACAGGCTGAGAGGTGTAAAATATGAAAGAATTTAAGGGGTCAAATAAGAAAAAAGAAAATATAGAAGAAAAAGAAATAAGAGAAGATTTAATAGAAGGAAGAAATGCTGTAATTGAAGCTTTGAAAAGTGACAGGACAATAGAATATATATTGGTAACTACTGGCAATACTACGGGTTCAATTAATAAAATTTTTGGAATAGCAAAGGAAAAAGGTATTGTTATAAAAGAGGTTGACAGAAAAAAATTAGATAGTATGTCTGTTACAGGGGCACATCAAGGAGTCATTGCGGTAGTAACTCCTTATAAATATTGTGAAATAGAAGAAATTCTTCAATATGCAGAAGAAAAAAATGAAAAACCATTTGTTCTTGTTCTAGATGAAATAGAAGATCCACATAATTTAGGATCAATAATAAGAACGGCAGAAATATGTGGTGTTCATGGGATTATAATACCTAAAAGAAGAAATGTAGGAATTACTCCTACCGTATACAAAACCTCTGCTGGAGCTATTGAATATATGAAAATAGCTAAAGTTGCAAATATAAATAATGCAGTAGATAAATTAAAAGAAAATGGCATATGGGTATATGGGGCTGATATGGATGGAGAGAGCTATTGTTATCAAACTGATCTTAATGGTGCGGTAGCTTTGGTTATTGGAAGTGAAGGACGCGGTATTTCGAAACTTACAAAAGATAAATGTGATATGTTAGTGAAAATCCCTATGATAGGTAAAATAACATCTCTCAATGCATCAGTGGCAGCCGGCATAATGATGTATGAGGTTTTAAAACAAAAGATGGAATAAGCAAGCTGTGAGAAATATATTTGTTGACGGATATAATGTAATCAATAGTTGGCCGGAGTTAAATAAAATAAAAGACTATAGTTTTGAAGCTGCACGAACAAAACTCATAGAAATGATGCAAGATTATGCTGCATACAGAGGATATAAGATATTTATAGTTTTTGATGCGCATATGGTAAAAGGAAGTATAGAAAAAAAAGAAAAGGTCGATAATGTTATTATAGTTTTTACTAAAGAGGGAGAAACAGCAGATATCTTTATTGAGAAATATGTAAACCTAATAGGAAGAAAAGCTGAGGTTTGTGTTGTTACATCTGATTCTTTAGAACAACAAGTAACTTTTCAAAGAGGGGCTACTAGAATGTCTTCTTTAGAATTTTACAATGAGGTATATGATACCCAGAATAGAATAAGAAGCAAGACAAAGAAAAACATTTCCATAAATAGGGAGTTTTTAGAAGAAAGAATTGATAAAGATATTCTGGAAAAATTAGATAAAATTAGAAAAAGTCGCTAAAAAATATTGACTAAAAATTTCCTATTAATGTATAATCGAATGAGTAGGTATAGTTAGGTTTTGTATATAGTTATATGGAGGGGATATCTTGTCAAATAAGATAGGTGTTGGTAAGAATGACATGATGATAAATGGAATATTAGATGAGGAAATTGCTCTTAAAGCTAAATCTGGAAATGTTGAAGCACAAGAATGTTTGATAAATAAATATAAAAATTTTGTAAAAGCCAAGGCAAAGTCTTATTTTTTAATAGGAGCAGATAAAGAAGATATATATCAAGAAGGGATGATAGGTCTTTATAAAGCGATTAGAGATTTTAAACCTGATAAATTATCTTCATTTAAAGCTTTTGCTGAATTGTGTGTTACAAGACAAATAATAACAGCTATTAAGACTGCTACAAGACAAAAGCATATACCTCTTAATACATATATATCTTTAAATAAACCTATTTATGACGAAGAATCGGATAGAACTTTATTAGATATATTGTCTGCTGTAAAAGTCTCTGATCCAGAAGAACTAGTTATTAGCAGAGAAGAAGTGGTTAAAATAGAAAATGAAATAGAGGGTGCTCTATCGGAACTTGAACTGGAAGTGTTGAATTCATACCTTCAAGGCAAGTCGTATCAGGAAATTGCTTGTGATTTGGATAGGCATTCTAAATCTATCGACAATGCACTTCAAAGAGTAAAGAGAAAATTGGAGAAATGCTTAAATAAAAGATAAAAAGTATATTGACAAGGAAAAATGAAAATAGTAAAATTAATAATTGGTGTAGGACTTTTGATATCAAGCTACGAATAAGTAGCACAATTATAAGGTGTTAGATTTAAAGCAGGGTATCGTTGGTTCAATACTTGTTTCTGGGTTTGAAGAAAATGCCCATGTAGCTCAGCTGGCAGAGCGTCACCTTGGTAAGGTGGAGGTCGCCGGTTCAAGCCCGGTCGTGGGCTCCAATGTTTTAAATAAGTTAATAACACACCAGGAAGAGTTTACGAAATGGGTCAAACAAAATTATAGTTATGATAGGAGGAGATTTAAAATGGCAAGAGCAAAGTTTGAAAGAACAAAACCACACGTAAATATAGGAACAATAGGACACGTAGACCACGGAAAGACAACAACAACAGCAGCAATAACAATGACATTAGCAAAATCAGGT
>NZ_JAPPRQ010000111.1 GCF_026719745.1 Clostridium sp. ZS2-4 | reverse complement strand
TTCCAAAAACTGTCTCAAGTAAGAAGTACTATACAGAAGTTTATTAAGCATATAAATAAAGTTCCTACACAAACAATAGATAGGCTATGTGTAAGAATGTAGGAACTTTAATAGAACTTATATATATTAAAAGTTTTTTGTTGATAATATGTTAACGTATAAGAGAGAATATTATTGTTAGATATAAAGTTTACAAGGTAGAAAAATATATATAAAATAAAAATACAATTAATAAACTAATACTAATGAAGAAAGGGACAACAATATGGGATATACTATAATTGACGTAATAGACAAACTTATCATGATTAAAATGAAAGTAAGAGAAATTTATTCAGATACTTCTCAGATGAACACGGAAGATAAAGCGTTTAATTTGGTAACAATTGCTCTTATGAAAGTACAAGAAAAGCATATTAAGTATTATAATGGAATAAAAGAAACAATAGGAAAAGATATTGAGGAAATTGATTTTTTAATATATGATAAAATTTCATTTTTAATTGATGAATATAAAAATAGAGTTGATTTTTTAGAAGTGAATCCTAAAAACATGGAAGAAATATTAAATTTGGCATTAGATTTTGAAAAGAAAAATAGTGCTCTAATTATAGATATTCAAGGCAGGTTAGTAAAGAAAGAAACAGACGTACAAACTGAAACATATAATATATTATCAGAAATGATAGAAAAAGAACAAAAATATCTTAATGATTTAAAGCAGATTATAGAAAAGACAATTATGAAAAAATAATACATTGATAAAGCCTTTATAATATATTTATATTATAGAGGCTATTATTTGTGTAATAAATGATATGAATAAGAGGTAGAGAAAGATGGAAAAAATATTTATGGAAAAGGCATTAGAAGAAGCTAGAATAGCTGAATACCTGAATGAAGTACCAGTAGGAGCTGTAATAGTTAAGGAGGGAGAAATCATAGCCAGTGCTCATAATTTAAGAGAAACATTAAAAGACCCAACAGCTCATGCAGAAGTGATTGCGATAAAAAAGGCATCAGAGGTTTTAAATAATTGGAGATTAAATGAATGCGAGATGTATGTAACTCTAGAGCCATGCCCTATGTGTGCTGGGGCTATCTTACAGTCACGTATAAGAAAGCTTTATATAGGTACTTTTGATCCTGTAGCTGGTTCGTGTGGATCTAATATTAATATAGTACAGAATGAGGCATTGAACAGTTTTATAGAAGTAAATTGGATGTATGATGAAAGATGCAGTGATATTATTGTGGATTTTTTTAAAAAGAAAAGAAAATAAATATCTATAATATGTAAAAAATTCAATTTTGTGATATAATAAAGCTTAGAGTTTTAATATTCTATGGAGAAATGTCCGAGTGATTTAAGGTGCTTGACTCGAAATCAAGTGAACGGTGTATGCTGTTCCGAGGGTTTGAATCCCTCTTTCTCCGCCATAATAAAGGGTTTCAACTTGATTTGAGTTGAAACTTTTTTTATTTTATTAAATGGATATTTAGTGCATAAACATGAAGTAATGTTGATGTGCTTTTATTTAGTAAATAAGGATTAATGTGGTATAATTGGATGTGTGTTGTTGATGAACAATACATCCAATTATGTATTAACAAGCATAAATGTATTAAAACATAATCGTAATATATTACGATATAATTTAGTGATTAAAATTGGAGGTGTTTTACATGAAATATGAATGGCTTGACGAATATTGCCTTTCTAAAAAAGCTGTCACAAAAGACTTTAAGATAGAATGGGACGCAATAAGATACCTCATAGGAGGAAAAATGTTTGCTATGCAAGGAGGAGATAAAGACAAAAAAGAGATCATTACATTAAAATGTGAACCACTATTTGGGCAGTTTTTGCGAGAAAAATATTGTCATATTGTTGCTGGATATTATATGAATAAAGAACACTGGAACTCTGTATATTTAGATGGCGATGTGCCAGATGATATTTTAAAACAAATGATAGATATGTCGTATGAATTAGTATTAAAATCTTTGAGTAAAAAAATACAAAAGGATATTATTGGAGGAAATAAAAATGATTGAGTCAAGATGTGGAATTTTATGTAGTGAGTGTGAATATAAAGAGCCTATGAAATGCAGTGGTTATGTACATATTACTAAGCCGTTTTGGGGAGAACAATGCTCTGTTAAATCATGCTGTGAAGACAAGGATTTAGAGCATTGTGGTGAATGTGAAAAATTTCCTTGTACCTTGTTGATGCAATTTGCCTATGATAAAGAGCAAGGTGATAATGGTAAAAGAATAGAACAATGCAAAAAATGGGTATGTAAATAGTGGTAGTTAGATACGTGTAGTATTGTTAAATTATTTCACATTTTTCTTATTTTATGTACTAAATAAAGAAGTTACTTAATTCACAATAGCAAAACATTACGAACTACATAAGAGGGGAATTTTATTGATGAGCTTAAAAAAACTAAAGGATATATTTCTTATAGCGGCATTTGTAAATCTAGGTATTAACCTATATTTGTATAAAAATAATAGTGATAATAGTGTTCTTTCTTTTACATTTTGGGTATTTATTTTCACACATTTTGCTTTATCAACCTACTATGATTTCAAGTTGAAAAACAAGAATAAAAGTAACTAACTGTAAGGGTAAATTATTAAGTAAGCTAAATCACCATTTGAATAGGAGTTTAAGATTACAGGAAAGTTATCCATGAAATCGTCTATTTTTGCACGTATCTCCATATCTACGAAAAGAATATTTATAAATATATTATAGTAAAATATAAAAAAAGTGTACATTAAGACAATTAATGGTATAATTATTAAATGTATGTTTAAAAAGTAATAATTTTATATTACAACATTTAAATGTATAGTTTTAAGCAAATATGATACAAATGGGGGAGAGAGTTGGAGTATAAATTTTTATCAAAAAATTGTTGGCAAATTTTTTTTAGCTTTGTATTGGGAGGAATAATTCTTTTGCAAATGGCTTTCCTTGTTTCTTCGGATATTCTTGAATTATATGATAATTTTGATTTTGGAGTTAAGTTAATAATCTTTTTGGGTATACTTCAAATAGGTATACTTTTTCTTATAAAAAATATATGGGGAAACATAATTAGCTTACTTTTATTAGGTTTCTCATTATATATTTCTGTTATTGCCTTCATAGAGAAAATTGGAATAAAGTTTATGTATTCAGCAGAGGTGTGGGTGATTTTTGAAGTGTTTTGTTTTTTATTTTCAGTAAGAAATTTAAAAATAGCAATAGGAAAAAGAAAATGGGCTGTTTCAAAATGATTCTTAAATCATTTTCATATATTGAAGAATGTGTTTAAAAAATTAGGTTTTATTAAATGATAAAAATTATTGTATAAAATTTAACTTTAATGGATTTATTATTGATAATATAGCATATAATATAAGATAAGCTAATCAATTCTAGTAATAAATACCTTGAAATATATATAAAGAAATAGTATAATAATTTTTGCGAGTGAAAATTATATAATAAGTTTTCAAATATGGAGAGATGTCCGAGTGGTTGAAGGAGCACGCCTGGAACGCGTGTGTAGGGGAAACTCTACCGAGGGTTCGAATCCCTCTTTCTCCGCCAAGAGTCGTGCTAGACGGGAAGTCAGCGGTGTCCTGAACCTGCAATCCGCTATAGCAGGGTTGAATTCCCCGTCGAGGCTTTAAGGTGTGAGGTCTGGCCTTTATAAGTGGCGTTGATAATTGGGCCCCACGCAACGGAAACTCATGAACCCCGTCAGATCCGGAAGGAAGCAGCGGTAAGTGAGACCTTTCGTGTGCCGTGGGTAAACCTGATTTGAGTTAACTGTAGAGGTAACGCTCATATCTTACTGTCGACACGGGGTGCACGACTTTATAATGATGATACAAGACGCTTTTAAAGCGTCTTTTTTGCATATAAAGAGATAAAAACCAATTAAAGTTATGATATAATAATTATTGTAAAATTATTATTTAATAAACTGTGTAAAGGATAAGAGGTGTTTCAATTGGCATATACTGCTTTATATAGAGAATGGAGACCCAGAACCTTTGATGAGGTAGTAGGTCAATCACATATTACTACAACTCTTAAAAATCAAATAAAAAATAACAGAATAGCACATGCTTATCTTTTATGTGGAACGAGAGGAACTGGAAAGACTTCCACAGCAAAGATTTTTTCAAAGGCAGTGAATTGTCTTAATCTTCAAGATGGAGAACCATGTAATGAATGTGAAATGTGCAAAAAAATAAATGCAGGACTTGCTATAGATGTATCAGAAATGGATGCTGCATCTCATAATAAAGTGGATGATATAAGAGAACTTATAGATGAAGTCAAATATCCTCCAAGAGAGGGAAGGTATAAAGTTTATATAATGGATGAGGCTCATATGCTTACACAGGGGGCTGTTAATGCATTCTTAAAGACATTAGAGGAACCCCCAGAGAAAGTTATTTTTATACTGGCAACTACAGACCCTCAAAAGTTACCTATAACTATACTATCGAGATGTCAAAGGTTTGATTTTAAAAGAATAAAAAGTGATGATATTTTTGAAAGACTTATTAAAATCACAAAAGAACAGGGAATCTTATGGGATAATAAAAGCCTTCAGCTAATTTCCAGAATGTCAGATGGAGCTATGAGAGATGCTTTAAGTATATTAGATCAAGCAATATCTATGGGTAGTGGAAAAGTAGACTATGATCAGGTTATAAATATGCTAGGACTTGTTACAAATGAAAATTTATTAAAGCTTACTGATAAGATTATTGATAAAAATGTTGAGGAAGCAATAAAAATAATTGATGACATAGTTTATGGCGGTAAGGATATAAATTTATTCATAAAAGATATGATATATCATATGAGAAATCTTATGATGGTAAAAGTAAGCCAAAGACCTGAAGAAGTTCTGGATATGTCTGAAGAAAATATAGGATTCATAAAAGAACAAGGCAGTAAAATAAGAATAGAAGAGATAATGAGATGTATAAGGATTTTTCAAGAAGCAGAAGAACAGTCTAAATGGAGTAAACAAGGAAGAATATATTTAGAGCTTTCTGTAATAAAAATGTGCAAAGTAGAATATGATACATCTAAAGAAATTATGTTAGCTAGAATAAACAAACTTGAGAATATGATTAAAGAAGGTAATATTACAATAAAAAGTGAAAATACTACTAATCAAAATCATAGTGAAGTATCAAGAACTATAAAAAAGCACATTACAAAGCTTCCTGAGAATAAAAATCAAAATGAAACTGCTGTAGAAATGAATGTAGATTCAAAGTTAACTGTTGAGGACATAAAGAAATCATGGAGAGATATATTAGAGATATTAAAGGGAAGAAGGCTTATGGTGTTATATGCTTCTCTAGTTACAGGTAAGATAGAATCTTGCAGGAATGGAG
This sequence comes from Clostridium sp. ZS2-4, assembly GCF_026719745.1. Lineage (GTDB taxonomy): Bacteria > Bacillota > Clostridia > Clostridiales > Clostridiaceae > Clostridium_H. The sequence continues at coordinate 5,503 of NZ_JAPPRQ010000111.1, read as the reverse complement.
TAGTAGAGATAAGATATGATTCTCAGTATGCTTTCAATATAAACAGACTTCAAAAGGATGAAAACAGAAAAATTATAGAGGAAATTTTTTCAGAAGCACTAAAAGAAAAAATTAGAATAAAATATACTGTAGATAAAAAAGAAGAGGTTTTCAAATCTCGTGAAGAAATTCTCAAGGAAACTTTTGGGGAAGAATTAGTAGAAATAATTGATGAATAAAATTGTAAATGGTAAAATGTTAAAAGACTAAAAGAATGAGAAACCTAAACAATAAAATAGGATAATATAATTAGGAGGTAAGATTATGGCAAAAGGTGGATTCCCAGGAATGGGTGGAATGAATATGAATAATTTAATGAAGCAAGCACAAAAAATGCAGCAGCAAATGGAAAAGATGCAGGCTCAATTAGAAGAAAAAGAATTTACAGCAACTGCTGGCGGCGGTGTTGTTAAGGTAACAGTTACTGGAAAAAAACAAATTGTTGATATAGAAATAGATCCTGAAGCAGTAGATCCAGATGATGTTGAAATGCTTCAAGACTTAATTCTAACTGCATGCAACCAAGCTTTACAAACAGCAGATGAAGAAACAGCTAGTCAAATGAAGAAACTTACGGGTGGACTTAATATGCCTGGAATGTTTTAATTATTGAGGTGACAGATTTGGATTTTTATCCTGTAGCCATAGAAAAATTAATAGAAGAATTCGCAAAATTACCAGGAATAGGGTATAAAACAGCTCAAAGACTTACTTTACATGTATTAAATTTGTCTCAGGAAGAGGTTAGGGAATTTGCAGATGCTCTAATTAAGGCTAGAGGAACAATAAAATATTGTTCTGTATGTGGTAATTATACAGATACTGACCCTTGTGCAATATGCTCTAATCCAAATAGAGATGACAGCACTATATGTGTAGTTGAGCAACCAAAAGATATTATATCAGTAGAAAAGATAAGAGAATACAACGGTGTTTATCATGTTCTGCATGGTGTAATATCACCTATGTCTGGCAAGGGACCTAACGATATCAAACTTAAGGAGTTAGTTAGAAGAATAAATGGAGATGTTAAAGAAATTATAGTAGCAACCAATCCTAATGTTGAGGGAGAGGCTACAGCTATGTATATATCAAAAATATTAAAGCCTCTAGGTGTTAAGGTAACTAGAATTGCTCATGGAATTCCGGTTGGAGGAGATTTGGAGTATGCTGATGAAGTAACTCTATCTAAAGCTTTAGAGGGAAGAATAGAACTTTAACAATAATAATTGTGACAAAGCTTCTGTTTTATATCATAATCAGTGATATAAAACAGAAGCTTTTTAGCATATAAATAATGCTTATGTTAATAAAATATATTAGAAATATATAAATAGTAAGTTCGGAAACTAATTTCTAGTAGACTAAGATAAAGGTAGACTTAAGAGTTTCTGAATACATTTGTAAAACAGATGGAGGGATAATATGGAATATGTTGCTTATTTTGTAGGAGCTATAATTTTATTGTTTTTGATAGCAAAGCTTTTAGCATGGCCATTAAAAATACTTTGTAAGCTTCTAATAAATGCAGTTTTGGGCGCTGTTTTGTTGCTAGTTTTTAATTTTTTCGGAGGATATTTTGGCTTCAGTATAGGAATAAATGCATGGACTGCATTGATTGCTGGATTTTTTGGAGTGCCAGGAGTAATCTTTCTAATTATCTTCAAAATATTGTTGTAAAATAATGGAGTTAGACATGCAAAGTATTTTATGCAAAATGGTGTTTTATCTTGACATTGTTATTGTTAATCTGTTACAATTTATTTATATAGCTGTTATAGTTAGAAGACGTTAATAATAAAATATAACAATATTCTGTTGTACTAGTACAACAGAATATTGTTATATAGTATAAACGTTTTCATATAACTGTTATACAATAGTATATAAATATTTATATACATAGTCTAGTTAAATTTTCTCATGAAGATGAAGGGAGGAAAAATCAATGGATAAAAAATTAGTTGAAATTCGTTGGCATGGTCGTGGTGGACAAGGTGCTAAAACTGCGTCATTACTACTAGCTGAAGTTGCTTTTAATACTGGAATGTATATTCAAGGTTTTCCTGAATATGGTCCAGAAAGAATGGGTGCGCCAATTACTGCTTATAACAGATTAGCTAACTTCCCATTAAGAGTTCACAGTAACATTTATCAACCAGATTATGTTGTTGTTGTTGACGAAACTTTATTAAAAACAGTTGATTGTACTGCTGGTTTAAAGAAAGAGGGAGCTATAGTTATAAACACTAAAAAGACTCCAGAAGAAATAAAATCAGAATTAAAAGGTTATGAAGGACGCATTTATACAATAGATGCTAGAACTATTTCTGAAGAAACTTTAGGTGCTAACTTCCCGAATACTCCAATGCTTGCAGGTATAGTTAAAGTAAGTGGAGTTATGGATGAAGAGCAATTTGTAAATGATATGGAAAATTCGTTCAAACACAAATTTGCTAATAAACCACAAGTTGTTCCAAAGAACATGGAAGCTCTTAAGAGATCTCTTCAGGAGGTGAATGGAATTGAGTAGAAGAATGAATGTTACTCCAGAATCAAAATGGAACGAACTACCAATAGGTACTGCTATACTTGATGCAGGTAATGCTGTAGATTTCAAAACAGGTGACTGGAGATCTATGAAACCTGTATGGCATGAAGATAAATGCAAACATTGCATGTTCTGCTGGGCTGTATGTCCTGATATGTCTATCATAGCTAAAGACGGAAAAGTAGAAGGCTTTGATTACGATCACTGCAAAGGCTGTGGAGTATGTGTAGAACAATGTAACTTTGGTGCGTTAGAATTTATACCAGAAGAATAGGGAGGAGGAAAAAGAATGGCTAAAGCTGAACAATTAAGAAAAAGTTTAAGTGGTAACGAAGCAGTTGCTACAGCAATAATGCAAATTAACCCAGATGTAGTTGCAGCATTCCCTATAACTCCATCTACAGAGGTTCCACAATATGTTGCATCATTTAAAGCAAATGGAAAATGTACAACTGAATTTGTACCAGTAGAATCAGAACACAGTGCTATGAGTGCTTGTATAGGAGCATCTGCTGCTGGCGGAAGAGTTATGACAGCAACTTCATCAAATGGATTAGGATTAATGTGGGAAATGCTTCATATAGCTTCAGGAGACAGATGTCCAGTAATACTTGCAGTAGTTAACAGAGCTATGTCAGCTCCACTTAACATACATAATGACCACTCAGATTCAATGGGTGCAAGAGATACAGGTTGGATTCAATTATATGCTGAAACAACTCAAGAAGCATATGATAACTTTATACAAGCAGTAAGAGTAGCTGAGCATCCAGATGTTATGACTCCAGCTATGGTTTGTTACGATGGATTCATCACAAGCCACGCTGTAGAAAATGTATTCATGATGAATAACGAAGATGTTAAAGAATTTGTTGGACCAAACAATAGAGCTAACCAAGGATTACTTGGAGAACAAAATATAGCTGTAGGACCACTAGTTCTTCCAAATTTCTATATGGAAATGAAGAGACAACAACTTCAAGGACTATTAAATTCTAAAGAAGTTGTGCTTCAAGTTGCTAAAGAATTTGAAGAATTAACTGGAAGAAAATACGGATTATTTGAAGAATATAAGCTAGATGATGCTGAAGTTGCTATGGTTGTTATAAACTCAACAGCGGGAACAGCTAAGAGAGTTGTTGATGACTTAAGAGAACAAGGTATTAAAGCTGGTGTTCTTAAGATAAGATTATACAGACCATTCCCAGGAGCAGAAATAGCTGAAGCTCTTAAGAATGTTAAAGCTATAGCTATAATGGATAAAGCTGAAGGATTATCTGGAAATGGTGGTCCACTATTCACAGATGTTGTTAGTTCATTATATGGAACAGTAGATAACAAGATAATAATGAGTTATATCTATGGTCTTGGTGGAAGAGATGTTACAGTTAATGATTTAGCAAAAGTTTTTGCTGATTTAGGACAAGCAGTAGAAACTGGAAAATACGAAAAATATAACTACTTAGCTGTAAGAGAATAGGAGGTGCTGTAAATGGCAACATTAAAGGGATTAACTAATGTTCAAGATAGAATAACTGGTGGACATAGAATGTGTGCTGGTTGCGGAGCTCCAATGGTAGCAAAATGGGTTATGAAAGCAGTTAAACCTGAAGATCATGCAGTTGTAGGTAATGCAACAGGATGTCTTGAAGTTTCAACAGGACTTTACCCATATAGTGCATGGACTGATTCATACATCCATACAGCATTCGAAAACGTTGGAGCAACTGTAAGTGGAGCTGAAGCTGCATTTAAAGCAATGAAAGCTAGAGGAGACGTTAAAGGAGAATATAAATTCATAGCATTCGGTGGAGACGGTGGTACATACGATATCGGATTCCAATCATTATCAGGAGCTATGGAAAGAGGACATGACATGCTTTATGTTTGTTACGACAACGGAGCATACATGAATACTGGTATCCAAAGATCATCAGCTACTCCAGCAGGAGCTGATTCAACTACAACTCCTCAAGGAAGTCACTCACTTGGAAAACCTCAATATAGAAAAGACTTAACTAAAATAATGGCAGGACATCATTTACCATATGTAGCTCAAACTGTTCCTGTAATGCCTGGAACTAAATACATGATGGATTTATACAACAAATCAGACAGAGCTATAAATGAATTTAAAGGAGCTAATTTCTTAAACGTATTAACTCCATGTCCAAGAGGATGGAGATGTGATACTGCTACTGAACTTGAATTAATCAAATTAGCAGTTGAAACATGCTACTGGCCATTATATGAAGTTGCAAACGGTGAGTACAAATTAAGCTACAAACCAAAAGAAAAACTTCCAGTAGAAGAATGGATGAAACCACAAGGAAGATTCAAACACTTATTCCAATCAGAAGAAGGAAAAGCTAAAATAGCTGCAATTCAAGCTGAAGTTGATAGAAGATGGAATGAATTATTATTCCTTTGCGGAGAAACAGAATAGTATAGAATAAAAAAACCGCTGATTAATTAATCAGTGGTTTTTTATTTCGTTAATTGATCACTGAACAATGAGTATTGATAATTGCAATATATATCGAATACTTATCCAAGTGTATCAATACAAGAAAAATGTAGAAAAACGAAGAAAAATATATTTATTAAGAATATATTTAAAGAAAACAGATAATTATAGATTTATACAAATTAATATTTATGGTAAGATAATTATTGTCCCGATGAGGACGATAACGCAAGAAACATAAGACAATAACTTGAAAAAAAGTTGTTGACAAAGTTTTTAAAAAATGATATACTGAATAAGCTGTCGGATGACGGCAAAATAATTGGTCTTTGAAAATTAAACAGAAGTAAGATAACAAAGTCAGTCAATTCAAACATGAGTAATAGATTAAACTTTTAAATTGAGAGTTTGATCCTGGCTCAGGACGAACGCTGGCGGCGTGCCTA
>NZ_JAPPRQ010000110.1 GCF_026719745.1 Clostridium sp. ZS2-4 | reverse complement strand
AGCTATATATTAAACGGTCTATCGACCTTTGATTTCTTGGCGTCAGTTTTATAGGTTAATATTTTTTGAAAATATAAAAAAACATGACGGGCTAAGTCCGCCCAAAATAAAATAGGGATAATATTACATGATAACCAAAGATTGCGCCATATAAATTTTTACTGTGACCCATGTTTCAGAAAACTTTTACTGAGGATTACCTTACTGGAAAAAGAAAAGTGAATCATGGTGAGAGGGCAAAATATTATATAGAAGATACTCACCCTGCTATTGTATTAAAAGATGTATTTGATAGAGTGCAAGCGGAAATGAAACGTCGTGAAAGAATTGTACGTAATAATGATGGGAGTATAGAAGTGTCAAAGAACAAATTCAATAGCAAATACATTCTAGGCAATCTATTAGCATGTGGGGATTGTGGTGCATCCTATCGTAGAAGAACCGAGCGTGGCAAAGTGTTATGGAGATGTGCAACTAGAATTGAAAAGGGTAAAAATGAGTGTGCCCTATCTCCTACGTTAAATGAAGAGTGGTTAAAAGAACAACTCACAGCACTAATTTGTGACGGTATTTATGATGAGGGTGCAGTGAAGAGTAAGGTGGGTAGAATTGAAGTTTATGATGGACATACTTTAGTTAAAGGATATGATGGGGCAAATATAAAGGTTTATCTATAGACAAAAATAAAATTAAAGGTACAATTTTGTTCGGGGATTGTAGTGAAACAAAAGTGGATTACTATTAATAGGCATTAAAACAGGGGCAGGGTGTATTCCCTGCTTCTGTTGAATTTAAACTGCTAAGAATAAAATCCTTAAAGTGCAGAGGACTTTATTGTTGGCGGTTTCGCTATTATAATTCTAAATTATTTGTAAAATTGTGTCTAATATGACGTTTTGCTGTTGTAAAATTTCAGGAAAAGATATACAATTGTAATAACAATGCTGTTTATATCATTATCTCAATTAGGAGGTATTATTTTGTCAACAGTAAATGAATTATTAGAAATGGCAAAAATAGAATTAGCTAACCTAACTGATGATATGTTTTCAATCACAGATAATAGCAATAATGAGCAATTGCAGTTAAGGCTACTATACCTCCATATTTGAGCCTAGTTTTTGAAGTTGGGGTCCTTAAATGTCTGCATTCTACTGAACTGCGCATTATTTAGTGCAGCAAAATAGAAATCATAACAAATACGAATAGAGTTTAAATTTATTTAAATGAACATTGAAACACTAGTGAACGAGGTGAAAAATTTGTCCCAATTATCTTTTATCCATCTTTCAGATATTCATTTTGTGAAATCAAGTAATGATCCATCAGATATAGATAAAGATTTGCGCGAAGCAATAATAAATGATTTAGAAATAAACGGAAGAGAAAACTTGAAAAATGTAGCAGGAATATTGGTTACTGGAGATATTGCTTTTTCAGGGAATATAGAAGAATATGAAATTGCCAAAGAATATCTTAACAGAGTTTGTGATGTTTTTCATATTAAACCAAGTGATGTATATTGTGTTCCGGGCAATCATGATGTTAACCAGAACGTAGTAAATAGTTCAGATTTAATCTTTGCAGCACAAAATGCTGTTGATGAAAAAGAGACTATAGATGACGCTGATAAAACCTTTAGTAAATATATTAGTGACAATAATTTTAATGCTTTATTTAAACCTATAGACGAGTACAATGAGTTTGCTAAAAGATTTGAATGCGATATTTCCGCAGATAAGATATTTTGGCAAAAGGATTTTGTACTTGAAGAGAACCTGAAGCTTAGAGTTGTTGGGATAAACTCATCTTTTTTATCTAACAGAACGGATCATCAAAAAGATAAGCCGGATCGTCTGATGTATATTGGACAAGCTCAAATTCCTTGCTATGAAACAGACGTAGCTACTTTATTGATGTGTCATCATCCACCCCAATGTTGGAAATTCAAGGATCATATATTGCAACGTATAAATAAAAGAGCTGACATACAGTTGTATGGACATATGCATTCACAATCTGTAGAGATTATGGATGAAAACGCAATACTATATTCTGGTGCTGTACATCCCACTAGAACTGTTGACTGGTTACCTCGGTACAACTGGATTACTATAAGCAGCAAAACAGAAACTGATGAACGGATATTAGAAGTTGAAATCTACCCTAGATGTTTAACAGCTGACAGGGACTCATTTGCCATAGATAGTACCTGCGCTTTCGGTGAAAATCATATATCTCATGAAATAAATATAGACCGCAAACGTAAATCTGCATTGCAAGATCGTAAAAGAGAAGCGTTCGTTAAAGATGAGATTGAATTATGCACACAGAGTATGTCAGTGACCGAAACTTCTGCGCCAATAGATGAACGTAAAATTATTTACGATTTTTATGAGCTATCTTGGATTGAGCAAATTAATATTCTTACACAGTTATCACTAATCACAAAGGAAACTTCGGCCACATTGGACTCGAAAATGATAGGTGAAGCAATTAACCGTGCAAGAGAACAAGACAGACTCTTTGAGTTACACAACAAGATATTAAATAAAATGGAGGGAAATTTATGAGAAAGCAATTTGCTGAGTTGTATTTTAGAGTATGTGCGGAATCAAAACCTGAGCAACTAGAAAAAAGATGGCAAGGAATAGAGGAATATTGTGATCAAGAAGAAGTTGACATCTATAATCTTATAAAAATGGCATATTCATTAAATGCTACTGATGAATTTAAAAATGAGTTTATTACTATATTTCAAAATATTGATATATCATTTCAGGCTAATTTTACAAAAGAACAGGAGCTTCTAGCGTCTATTTGTTTAATGAAGTTTATGGAGGACCCAGATCTAAGTTTACATATTGCACTTGCGGTAATGTGTGTATCTAAGTATAATGTTGAAATTTTGGTTCCTGAATTAGGAGAGGCAGCATATAAGGTTTTTGGTGAAACTTCTGCTGAAATCAGAGAGAAGTCAGTAAAGTACCAAAAATGTTCCACTGTAAATTTAAATAAACTCATTGAGTCACTAAAAGAATTAACTGCGTTAGAGCCTAATCATATAGTAGGGCTTTCAAATGCCTTAACGGAAATAGTTAGAAACATTAAAATTATTGCCCAAAATCAAGATCAAACTCTTGAGATTGTTGATATTGTACAAGAGGATTCAGATATTTTATCTTGGATAACTGGAAGTTGGAGCAACGAATTAGAAAAACCAATTACAAAGGGAACCTTACAGAAAGATGTTGCTTTGCTTCTAGCAAAAGAGTTAGCAGATTTTGTACAAGTTATTCCGGGGCCTTATGCATTCGAAGCATTCCTAAAAAAAATGTTAGATAACTGCAAGAAAGAAACAAAAGAATATTCGCTTGTTACAATGGTGGATTCAATTGACGATGCACATAAATCATCAATTCTTTCGTGTTATCAAATGGATGGCGTTAAACAAGAAAATACTCCGATACTATTTTCAATAAAATGTGCATTAGATGCAAAGCAACCGGATGTATGGAAAAGCATGGCTGCCAATAAACTTTCTATTAATGTTGAATCAACAGAATATGAAACTTTAGAATGGGCAAAATTGCTATATTTTGAGTGCTTACTTGTTAAAATAGAGGGTCGTGAATAAGTTATGGAAGATAATAATGTAGAAAACAAAATGCCAACGTTAGAAGTTGAGCAATCCTCGGATATTGATAAACTTATAAATGACGATATTGAAACATTAGATTCAAATGAAATCATTGAAGAAGATGGGAGAAGCGGGTTCATAAAGTTACCACATGGACTTGCATTAACAGTAGCAGAAACATACCCCATTACTGCCTCAGAAGTTAGCAAAACGATTATTCTTATAGGCCCCTTCGACAGTGGTAAAACCACAATTGAGACAACCATATATCAATTGTTTCAACGGAAGCCTTTTTCAGGGTTATATTTTGCGGGTTCTCAAAGTTTATTTGGCTATGAAGAAAGATCATTTTACACTAGATTAGAGTCTAAAAAAGAAATAGCAACAACGCCACGAACAAGTAGATTTGCTGACAAGATATTTCTGCATCTTAAATTGTATGATAGTACAACAAAAACAAAAACCAATTATTTATTTGGGGACATCTCGGGTGAGGAAATTTATTCACATTTAGGTAATGTAGAAACAATTTCTGAAAAAATGCCCTATTTAAAGTCGGTTGATAGTTATGTTTTTATCCTTGACGGGAAACAGCTTGCTGACAAAAATAAAAGAAATGGTGCAATAGATCAAGCTTATAATATGGCACGGACGATATTTGATGCCAAGCTATATTCGTCATCTACAAGGGTGCAAGTTCTAATTAGTAAATATGATATTATTAAAAAGAATGATGATGCTAATCTGGAAACCACGATTGATAAACGTCTTGAATGTATAGTTGATTTATTAAAGAAATATGTGAGTGAAGTAACCGTTCATAAAGTAGCTGCTATGCCAGAACCAGGTGATTTTGAAGTTGGTTATGGTCTTGAGGAGCTGCTTAGCACATGGAATAAACCACACACTGATAATCAAGTTGTTGAATCATATATGATTGACTGTCAATTGGATTCAGAGTTTAATAAGCTTATTTATAAAATGTAGGGAGGTTGAAGCTATGTATAAAAAATGTTTTATAGCAGGTTTACCTAGTGCGGGTAAAACTACTTTTCTTGCAGCTTTATGGAATCTTATAAATCATGACTCTGATGCTAAGTTAAAGTTGAACAAAATTGAAAATGGACAATATCTTGCGAATCTTAGCAATAAATGGGCTAATATGGAGCCTTTGGAAAGGACAGTGCCATCTGGCGAGCAAGCAAATATAAGCATTAAATTAGAATTGCCTAATAAGACTACTTTTGATTTACAACTTCCCGATTTGTCTGGAGAAACATTTCAAAGCCAATATGAAATGCGTGAAATTTCAGAAGAAGTTGTGAAATATATAGAAGATGCGGATGCAGTACTTTTCTTTATAAATGTGAATAGCATTAAACTTTTGGGATTGATTTCAGAGCAAACTTTTCTTCACTCAAGCACTCCAGCAATTAATAATGATATTATAAATCGTAATCCTAAAGAAGATGATCCTATTCAAATACAGGTTATTGAATTACTACAGTTTATTCTATTCATAAGAAAAAACAAGATGCTTAAGATAGGCTTCATGTTTTCTGCATGGGATTTAATAAAATCTAGCTTGAATGATATTAAGCCAGAGCAATTTCTTGAGCAACGAATGAATATGTTATGGCAATTTTGCCAATCAAATGATGATATTATTAAATATCAAACTTGGGGAATTAGTGCTCAAGGAGGCAGCTTTGATAAGAAAGATTTATTGTTAGATAAGGAGTATCCTTACGAAAGGATTTTTGTTGAAGGGAATGATGGCTATCAAGGCTGTGATTTAACACTTCCTTTATATCTATTAATGGGTGATATGGAATGAACGAAAATAGTATAATTATTCATCAAACATTACATGGCTACTCTAATGGTCACCATTTATTAGAAGCATCTATTTTATTATCGGATGACTCAAAGAGGAAAATGGATATTTTGAGCGATCTTTCGGGGACGGATGTTACAGATGGATTTGATTTTTACTATTCTGGATACCTTCTTGAAAACGAAGAGCTGGTAGTATTATCAAAAACATGGTATGCACCCGAAATGTCTAGACCTGGCTGTGTATGGACACATTCGCTATTAATACCTATCAAGGACTTGGCATTTTGTGCTGCTAATATCAATGCGTTATTAACCAAATTCAAACGTCCTGGTATTAGTGAGAGTCAAACAAAATATTCTGAGTCATTAGTCATTGATACACATGAAGATATATTGCAGAAATATGATGATAAAAAAATTCAGTATCTAATTTGGATTATGATTGGTCAAACTCCACCTAATTATATTGTAGCAAAAGACTCGGAAGAATTTATTAAGGAACTTTTGTTTATTTGGTTCATGTGCTACAGCGAGTTAATTTATGACTATTCCTTTATTACAGGAACAAGTTTTATAAAAAGTGATAACAGCAATCTAATTAGCTTACAGTTCTGTTCAAAGCAAGTTCGGAATAAATTAAGCCATTTATCAAGTAATATTACATTAATGAAAAGCATAGATGATGTTCAGAAGTTTCCACAATGGGTAATAAATACACATGCGATCTTGATAAATGGAGAGTGGAGTAAATTTTTAGCGTTTAAAGAACTATTATGTGATGGGAGTTTAAGCGAAGTAAGCCTTACATCCTTCATAAAATTGTATTCTTGCTTTTACAATGAAAAAAACTCTATTGATATCTATGCTTCGCTAGAGTTAATAGATAAACTTTTTAGAGAAGATAGGTCAATAATAGGAAACAAATTACTTGAACTATATTTTCAAGGTGCTTTTCAAGAATGGGGCGTATATACTGCGTATTCAAATATAGTTATTGCAACAATAAAGTTTCACTGGATCGATGTGCTACCAGAAACTTTAGAATTATTAATTCAAAAAGGGTTTTCTACAGATTTTATCGGTTCAAAAAAAATAGTGCAATATCTTGTTAAAATTGATGATTCACCACTACAAGAGAAATATTTACCAATATACGCCAGCTTATTGTCTCCGAGTTCTTTTGAAGATTTTTCAGATATGGATTACAGTGTTTGTAATGTTCTAATCGCAATTAATTCGACATTAGCTGAGTGTGATGCCATTTGGAAGCAATCTAGAGGCTTCCAACATGGAATATTAAACTCTTTGCAAATTTGTAAAAAGGAAAATAGGCTGGATAATAAAGTGCTTCGAATTATTCTAGATGCTAGTGAGTTCGATTTTTCTGGTGAGATATATAATATATGGGGTGAAGCATCCATATCTGTTTTTCTTGAATATTTACTTGGCATAGAATATCTGCGTCATAATGATACTTCTAAAATGGTTGAATTATGTAAGCAACATTCCCATATTGCTGCAAATTTGTTTGAAATAGATTTAGAAAGATTTAATCTTGAACAAATATTTGAATTAATGAAGATAGTTAATCCATTTACAGATAAACTCTCATCAAAAAGGTTGATTTCAGCGTATTCATTATTTGACATAAATAGCCTAAATGAATACCAAAAAAATGAAATGGCAGATTTTTATTTGCCATTTATAATATGTAGCAAGGATATGTTTCCGTATGAAATTGTATCATTTGCTGTGACCAATGTTCATTATCGTCTATCAAAACTTGCTTACCCAGAAGAAAAGTGGGAAAAACTTCAGAGATCATTACCACCAGTAACTGTATTTAATCAATGGGATAGATGCAAAAGATTAAGAAAGGCAATTAAGAAAAAGGGATACGACATTAAACTATTAAATAAATATAACGATAACGAGTTGAATATTCACTTACTGTAGAATAAAGACTAGTCCAAACATTCTTTAATTTTTTTGCAAGCTATAATCACTATTTCAGTATTAGCTTTAGTATACTCCTTAGATTTGATTTTGTATAATAGGATGGCAGGATCAAATCTAAAGAGATATTTTAAATGTCAGAACAAAAAGAAATCACTATAATTCCACCAAGCCCAAAGCACGATAGGCATGTACGAGTTGAGCAAAAATAACTCAAGGTGGCCGCCTACTGCAGGGTAAGCATACGCTTTAAACAGCAGGAAAACAGGTATGAAGCTCAAGTGAAGTACTATACCGAGAAGATAGCTGCGAATCCTAAATGGAGCTTTGCAGGAATATTTGCTGATCCAAGGCAAGCCGGCAACCAGCACCAAAGAGAGGGAGACAACTTCAACGATATGATTGTAGACTGCTAAAAAAGAGCCGGAAGTAAAAACATTAGATATTCTGAAAGGAATATATGAAGAATCTAAACTTGACGAGTTATTTAAGAAATTAGAATCTAATTATTTACTGGAGAACTTCGAAGTTAATGATTTGCTTATTGAAAAATACTATGATATTTGCGGAAACATAGATTTAGTATTAACTTTACTTAATAAAACGCATTATCCAAGTAGTACTCAACAATCTTATAATAGTAGGTATTTTTGGATGATGGTTATCTCTGCACTGAAAAATTAAAAATCAAAAAATAGTATGGTGACTTTCTTGTAAAGAGTGGCGGTGGCCATGACGGATTTAGTGAACTAATAAAGATTTATGGGTTTTTGGAAGATAAAGAGGTTTGCATAGGAGCTTTTGATACGATGCTTAAGGCCATAGAGTTTTTATTATGTTAATAAATCGTTTTATTTCGATGATATTCCAGAATTTTAAGAAACTACACAATGCGGGGGAAGAATAATGTCAGAACGAGCATACAGTCTAGAAAAAAAGGATAGGATGACAGCTAAGAAAGCAAGTTCATTAGCATACAGAAAGGAATTAAACGATAAGAGAGCGTTTATATGCTGCGATGAAAATTGTCAAATTGGATTAACATGTTCAAACTGGGGGATTTTGAATGGTAAAAAATATTATTTTAGGCCTTCAAGTAATGATGAGTTACACATTATTGGATGTACAGAGATATCATCAGATGAAGAAAAAACACAAATAGAACAGGAAAAGAATTGTGCTAAAACAACGATAAATAAAAATGGCTTGATAAAAATGACAAAATCAGTTAATAAAGCAAGAACTGACATTGGTGTACATCAAGGTAATGAAGATGCACCGATGAACAGCGTACATAAGAGAGCTGATGGAAAACCAGCTGGAACTAAGCAAGAAAGTAGAAACCTTTATTCGGTAGCTAGCTTTGTGGATCTGTATAGTGATGCCGAAATTAATCATACTGATAAAAACATTATGGTGGATAATGAACTATTAAGCTTAAATGAGTTATTTGTTGATTTACAGTCCACCGTTGAGTTTGATAAATTTAGAATATTTTATGGAAAAGCTATCATAAGTAAAGGATTTAAAGAAGGTATGTTACAGATTGATTTTGTTCAACATGAAAATTTACGTGTGTATTCAAATATAGATGCTGTAATCAAAAGAAGTAATGGAAAAATAGTAAAAAAATATCTTGATAAGAATAAGGATGTCTATGTATACTTACGCGGGAAAATTACATCAGACGGGTTAAAAGAAAGGTTTGTACCATATAACGATTCTGTTTATAAAGATTTATTCTGTGTAGAGTAAAAGAAATTGAAGCGGATACGGGAAAGCCAGTCATTACGAGAAAGAACGCTGTTGATTTTTCCAGGCTTATTGCTGATGCTATTTAAGAAACTGATGACAAAGATAAGTAATTGTATCGAATAAAGCCTTCAAGATGCCAACATGCTTTTGAAGGTTTTATTGCTTGCAATTTTACTTAAGTTGTAAAGAAAAGCAGACGGCAAAACACTGAAAAAAGCGGCCTGTCCAGGTGACTGTTTCAAAAATATACCCCTCCACCAAGGAGTCAGAGGATCCTCGCGTCATCTTTATTGTCTACTCAAGGCATGTGGAGACTTGCGTGTTGCTACAACGAAAAACTATATAGAAATCCTTAATTTTAGGCACTTCTTCAACCATTTTGTTTTTACAAATGAGGGAGACAAAATTCGCAATAAACAATTGAAAAAATATATTAATGTTTCTGTGGTTATTGATATGGAGTGTGGGAACACAAGAGAATAGAATTAGAAAAAAGAGATATTGTGAAAAATATCATTGAAAATCACTTGCTTTAATGTAAAAAAGTGAGTGATTTTTTATGGATTTTACTAGGTTAATAAGTCTTTTATTTTAAAAAAATATTTTTATTGAGTCATCAATAGAACATCCTGAAGAAATGATTGGCATATATAGAATTGAGCATGTAATGTTATTTAATGAAGATGATGAAGAATTATATGACGATAAAGGTATTGCAGAATATCATGAAGAATATGAATTAGTAAAAGCACTTGCTAACGCTTAGGGAGTTTCAACAGACATTGTAGAAATTATATAAATTCCAATTCATGGCAGCTGGAGGGGACATAATTTTAGCATTAGTCCTTTGGTATCTTACTTATTGAATAATAAAAGTAATCTATTAATTACCTAAGTTTCGTACAAATATAAAACTTATATTTGTACATAATTACCTGTTATTATTATCTATAATATTCCTTCGACTTCCAATCTTTTAGGCGGAGCCTTCTGGAATAATATACTAAATT
>NZ_JAPPRQ010000011.1 GCF_026719745.1 Clostridium sp. ZS2-4 | reverse complement strand
TCTC
The DNA here is from genome assembly GCF_026719745.1 of Clostridium sp. ZS2-4. Taxonomy (GTDB): domain Bacteria; phylum Bacillota; class Clostridia; order Clostridiales; family Clostridiaceae; genus Clostridium_H. The sequence continues at coordinate 270,874 of NZ_JAPPRQ010000011.1, read as the reverse complement.
CTCCTCTGTGGTGTTTGGTTTTATGTGGTGTAATTCTATTATGTCGCAGTGGAGGAAAATATAAAAGCCTAACGGCTTAAAAATTAGACAAATCAATGCTTGTGGAATTCTGCAAGCGACTATAAATCACTAAACACAAAGGAGGTAATATAATTGGAAACGCATCCTATAGAAGGTTTAATGAAAAGCACCTTAGAAAATTTAAAAGATATGATTGATGTAAACACTATAGTAGGTGATCCTGTTGAAACAGTAGATGGAACATTAATTATACCTATATCTACAGTATCTTTAGGCTTTGCCTCAGGCGGAAGTGAATTTCCACCTAAAAATCAGAACAATACCAACTCGAATTTTCCATTTGGTGGTGGTTCAGGCTCTGGAGTTACAATTAAACCTGTAGCATTCTTAGTAATAAAAGAAGGTTCTGTAAGACTTCTTCCTGTTAATCAGAAAAATACATATGACAAAATTGTAGATGGAATTCCACAAATTATAGACATATTGAAAAACTCATTTTCTCAAAAAGCTTCTAAAAAAGAGAACGATGAAATAACTGTAGAGGAAGAATAAATTTATTCTTCCTCTACAGCTATTTCATCTTCACCCTCAAATTCATCATATTCTGTAAAATTTTCTAATAATGGCATCTGCTTTAACTCTTGTAATCCAAAATGCTTTAAAAATTCATCAGTTGTTACATACATAATTGGTCTACCTGGCACTTTTCTTCTACCAGCCTCTTTAATTAAATTCTTTTCTATTAAACTCTGAATAGCTTTATCACTTTTAACCCCTCTTATCTCATCAATTTCTACTCTTGTTATGGGTTGTTTGTACACAATAACGGCTAAAGTCTCCAAAGCTGCTCTAGACAGTCCTTGTCTTGAATTTGTTTTTAGTAATTTCTGAACATAATCACTATTTTCTGATTTTGTAACAAACATATATTCGTTATGCATGCTGATGAGGCTTATCCCTCTTTCTTCTTGATCATATAAACATCTTAACTCTTCAAGTAACTTGCTCGTATATATTTCTGTACATTCAATAATTGAAGAAATTTCTTTAAGATTTAAAGGATCTCCAGTTACAAATAAAAGAGATTCTATTATTGAAAAATATCTTTTTTTAGTAGAAGCCTCCTTTATTTCAATTTGACTAATATTATTCTCTTTCATTACTTCCTATCTCCTCCATATATATTTCTTTAAAATTTCCCTCTTGAATTACGGATATCATCCTCATTTTGATTAATTCAAGCAGTGCTAAGAAAGTAACAACCTTCTCAATCTTACTTAAGCACTTATTCATAAGTTTAGAAAAGTATACCTTTTTACTACTTATAATTTCATTACTTATCTCAACCATTTTATCCTCTACCTTAAACTTATCTAAAGGAATTTCTTTTTCTATTACATTATCAGTATTCATTTTATTTTGGTAATTAGTTATTAATTTATTATATATATTGAATAAATGTAGAATAGTTATATCTTTTAAAATATCTTTATTGTCAATGTTATCCTTCTTTTCTTCGATTATTTCAGGCTTTTTCTGAAAAGTAATACCAATTTTTTTCTCTCTTTCTGCTAAAAAATTAGCCACTAATTTAAATTTTTTATATTCTAAAAGCTTGCTTACCAATTCTTTTCTTGGATCTTCTTCTTCACTCTCTTCATTATCATTTGATTTTGGTAAAAGCATTTTTGACTTTATTTCAAGCAAGGTTGCCGCTGTAACTATAAATTCTGAGGTAATCTCTAAATCAATTTCTTTCATTCCATCTAAATATTTCAAATATTGAGTAGTAATATCGTAAATTTTAATATCGGATATATCCATTTCATTCTTTTTTATTAAATGTAATAGCAAATCAAACGGGCCTTCAAAATTTTCAATTTTTATGTTCAATGCCATTTAAAATCTCTCCTAAATTTCTTTTAAGATAATACTTTTCTATCGAAAGCAAAGTATCTATTTTTATTTGTTTTAGATAATTAATAATTTTACCTACATCTTCTCCTTGTTGTATTCCTAAACTAAATAAATCATGTCCATTTACTGCCAAAACTGTTCCTTTCATATTCTTTAAATAATTTATAATTTTGTATTTAAATAATTTGTTAAAACTGAACATTTTAATCTCATCTAAGCTAAAATTTTTAAATACTCTATATATTTCAAAATTACTTACTGTATTAACTAATATACTTTCTACTACTGCTTTTGAATCTATATAATCTTTTAAAGATTTTCTAAGCTGTTTTTCTAAAACAGAGTTATTTATAAAAATTTTTATAAACTGCTCATCATTTAAGGCTAAAAACAAATTTAGAATTCGGTTATTAATATAGTAATAATCACAAAACTGATTTTTTTTCCCCAGTAACTTATCTTCTGTATTCATTATTTTAAGTTCATTACAATATGTAATATTCTTAATCCATTCCTCTTCCATGCACATAAGATATATTTCTCTCATAATTCTGTCTTCACTTATCCTATGTATCATACCGTTAAATACAGTATCTTCAATTTCACTTTTATCGTAAAGATTAAATTCATACCTTACTGCATACCTTACCCCTCTAAATATTCTGGTTGGATCTTCACAATAACTATTTCCATGTACTTTCCTGATTCTTTTTAACTTAATATCTTCAACTCCATTAAAGAAATCAATAATTTTTTTGTCAATTAAATCATATGCTACAGCATTTATTGTAAAATCCCTTCTATAAAGATCCGCATATATATCTGAAGGAATAACATTTGGTAACGCTCCATCAAAATCATAACACTCTTTTCTGCATCTTATTAAATCAATTGTAATACCATTATTAAATATTATAGTACTCGTCTGAAAATTTTCATGATACTTATATTTTTTTATATATTTCATATTGTTGATAATATTAATTGGATTTGTAGTTACACATATATCAATGTCATTAACTTTCTTGCCCAAAAGCCCATCTCTAACTGCTCCACCTACAATATAAACTTTAACTCCTTGTTTAATACACTCATTCTTAACTAAATTAATTACAAATTTTTCTTCTATACTGAAATTTTCTATAATATTCATTGCATATACCTCTGATATTTAAAATTCAGATAGAGTAAAATTTCCATCTGAATTAAGTTTCACTTTATATTATAATATAAAAAACAAAAAGTCCACAGGCTATACTGCGGACTTTCTTACTTTAGATAGCTTTATCAAATAAATCCATCAAGTGATATTTAATATTGTCAAATAGATTATGTGCCTTTATATCTCTATCACTATAAATTGGAACTTTTCCATAAAGTTTTTCATTTACATATACTTCACAATAACCTATTTCTTCATTCTTTTTATATTCTTTCATACCTGTTTTTAAAACACATTTCTTAGTAATTTTATTTTCTACTCCTCTTTCTAAAATTACGTTAAAATCTTCTCCCGCTTTTGCCATAATAAACTTATCGCCTTTTTTATTTAAAGGAACCTTTTCTACATCATCATGTTTAACTAAAACCTTTTTAGCTTCAAATTTAGAAAATCCATAGTTCATAAGCATACTGGCATCTCTGTTTCTAACTTTATAAGTTGGCGCTCCCATTATAACAGATAACATTCTTATATTATCTCTTGTTGCTGTAGCTGAAATACAATATTTTGCCTCATTTGTAAATCCCGTCTTTAATCCGTCACAGCCTTTATAAAATCTAACTAATTTATTGTGATTAACCAATCCAATAGGTTGTTTTCTACCTTCAGATATAGTTTCCATATATGTGCCTGTATATTTTAAAATTTTTTCATGCTTCAACAACTCACGAGACATAAGTGCAATATCATATGCACTTGTTAAATGTCCCTCAGCAGAAAGACCATGGCAATTCTTAAAAGTCGTATCCTTCATACCTAACTCTTGTGCTCTTTCATTCATTTTTTTTACAAAAGCAGCTTCATTTCCACTTATGTATTCAGCCAAAGTAACTGCTGCATCATTTCCTGACGCTATAGCAACTCCTTTCAAAAGCTCCTCAACGGTTCTTGTTTCACCTGTATCCAAAAGCATACTACTGCTGCCGTTTCCTCCCATTTTTTTTGCATTTTCACTGACTACAACCGTATCAGTCAACTTAATTTTTCCTGAATCAACATTTTCCATAGTTATAAGCATTGTCATTATTTTAGTTACAGATGCAGGAGCAAATTTTTCATGAATATTTTTTTCATATATAATTTTACCGCTGCAAGGTTCCATTAACAGTCCCGCTCTAGCTTCCACATCAAGACCATTCCCCTCTGCCTTAACTGTCAATACAAATATTTGACTTATGAAAATTACTGATAACAAAATACATATTAACGCCTTATTTTTAAATTTCATATTTATCCCCTTTCTACACTACTTGAAGTTACAATTTTATTTTTACCAATTTAAATAAGATTATGACAAAATATCAAAAAATAAAAATAAGTGTCTTAAATATAAGCCACTTATTTTATATAAAATATTTTTCTATCTAAGTAAATGCACACCCCTAAAGCTATGCTCTTGGATGTGCACTCTTGTATACATCAACTATTTTGCTTTGTTTGCAAATACCTGAATAAATTTGAGTAGTTGCTATGGAATTATGTCCTAATAATTCCTGTACTGATTTCATATCTGCACCATTTTGGAGCAAATGTACTGCAAAAGAATGTCTTAAGGTATAAGAATTTATCCTTTTGTTTATTTTTGTTTCTTTAGCATATTGCTTTACTATCTTCCAAAATCCCTGCCTTGTCATCTTTTCACCTCTTAAGTTAAAAAACAAAAGATTTGAATTATCTGAATGAATATTTTCCCGTATTTGTAAATATTCATTCAAGCAATTTACTGCATAACTTCCTATAGGAATAATTCTCTCTTTATTTTTTGTTCCTTTACATTTTATATAAGCTAATTTTGTGTTTGTATCAAAAATACTTAAGTTTAATAATTCAGATACTTTTATTCCTGCAGCATACATAATTTCCAACATAGTCTTATCACGAACACCTTTATAGGTGCTGCAGTCAGGAGCATCCAAAAATCTGTCAACTTCATCTACTGTAAGAATCTCTGGAATATTGCGTTTATTCTTCGGAACTTCATAGTTAACAAGAGGATTGTCATGAATTTTCCCACTCTTGATTAAATATTTATAAAAATTTCTAAGTGAAACTAAATTTCTGATAATAGAACTATTTGCTCGTCCTTCTTTTTTTAAAGTTTGAACATAAGCCATTATAGATACCATATCTACATTTATGGCATCCTCTTCCCTTTTAGATAAGAAATCATTAAATTTCTTTATATCCCGTTTGTATGCATCAACAGTATTATTACTTAATTCCCTTTTTCTCATATCTTCAATAAATTTAGCTAAATATTTTTCCATAATTTTTCTCCAATTTCTTATTACATATATAACTTATTGATTATAAATAAAAAAACTGATTTACAAGATAAATGAATTTCCATAAAATAATCTTGTTTTTGCTTAAAACATTAAAAACCATGATACTGTTCCTTGCAGGTTTATATTTAATTATAAACATTTTTATTACTATGTCAAAAACATGTGGTAATATTGTTCCCAAAAACAAAATTATTAAAATGCACTTTAAAATTAATATTATAAAGTTATTTATGTCCTTAATATCATTCATCCCCAAGCACATCCTGCACCCATTACTAAAAGTTTTAACATATTAGGACTTATATATCCTTCTAGAAAAAATCCTATTAACATAAGTCCAAGGAGAAGTAAAAATATTGTTGAATAAGGTACTATTCTAACCAGACTATTGCCTTTTAAAGTTTTAAATTCATTATGCTTTAAAAGTATTAGTGAGAATTCCATTGCAGTAACAGAAGCAATGACTATACAGGGAATGTATATTATATTCTGAGGGAATATTGCTAAAATATTTACAAGTACTCCTTTAGTTCCTAAACCATTAATAACAAAGCTAGTTGTAAAACCTATTGTAAATCCTTTAATTAAGTCAAGAATAAGTATTATTGGAATTCCAAGCATAGAAAGCCCTAAAAACCATATACATATGATTATTGGTACATTATTTCTTACCGCTTGTAAAAATATGTGTTTTTTATCTATTTTGCTTAAATCTATATCTTTAGTAAATTCTAAAAAGCAACTTACCAAACTATTTTTTTCGACTTCCCCCATATATTTTACTGTATAAATTCCAAGCACTATACCTATACATAGAAATAATAAACTTATAATATATAATAATAAATTTCTATGTATGTGCTCATATAGATTTGCAATAGTTTTAATGTTTTTCATGCATTATTCCTCCTTTTGTTAATCATCTTTTTTAATATTTATGATTACAAAAGAAGTAATATGCACATTTAAATCATCATGAAAACGGAAATAGTTTTTGCATCTATAATTTCACCATTCTTTATCATATCTTTAACTTTTTCTATTTTTACTTCATGTATATTAATAAATTCATCTTCATCTCCGCCTATCTTACCTTCAAATAAATCTTCTGCCTTATATAAATAAATATATTCATCACAAAATCCAGGTGTAGTAGCTATTTTACCCAAATAATTAAATTTGCCTGCTTTGTATCCAGTTTCTTCCTCCAACTCTCTTCTTCCGCAAGCTTCAATATCTTCTTTATATTCTAATTTACCTGCCGGAATCTCTAATATACATTTTCCTAAAGGATTTCTAAACTGTTCTACCAAAAGCACAGTATTTTTTGTTTTATATGCTAAAATAGCCACTCCTCCTGGATGCTTTACAATTTCTCTTTTTGCTTCCTTGCCGTTTGGCAATTTTACAAGCCTTTCATCTACTCTTATAATTTTACCTTCATATTTATTTACTTCTTCTAGAGTTTTTTCAAAACAATTCATCTAAAAGCCTCCAAGATATTAAAATTAATTAGCTTACTTTATTCTTTAATCTTAATTTATCAGCTACCATAGCTATAAATTCAGAATTAGTAGGCTTACCTTTTCCGTTATGTATAGTATACCCAAAAATCTTATTTATAGTTTCTACCTGTCCTCTTGACCACGCTACTTCTATTGCATGTCTTATAGCTCTTTCTACTCTACTGGCAGTTGTATTATATTTTTTTGCTATTGATGGGTATAATTCTTTAGTAACTGCTGATAATAATTCTACATCGTTTACTACCATGCTTATTGCTTCTCTTAAATACATATAACCTTTAATATGTGCAGGAACACCTATTTCATGTATTATGTTTGTGATTTCCGATTCTAAATCTAAAGGCTCACTTTTTCTAACTTTAATTTCTTCTGTTTCAATTAATGAAACTGTTTTCTTAACTTGGTCACTTGATATAGTATTGTTAAACATTTGTCTAATTCTTTTTGTAAATACGTCCATATCAAATGGTTTTACTACATAATAATCTGCTCCTAGTGTAATAGCTCTTTGTGTAATCTTATCCTGTCCTACTGCTGATAATACTATCACTCTTGGCATTGGGTCTATATTTATTGTATTTAATCTTTCTAGTACACCTAATCCATCTAAATGCGGCATTATTATATCAAGTACTACTAAATCAGGCTGTTTTTCTTGTATAAGCTTTAATGCTTCAATACCATCTTTTGCAACCCCTGTAACTACAATATCTCTTTGATTTAATAAATAATCATTAAGAATGTTACAAAATTCTTTGTTATCATCTGCAATAACAACACTTATTTTATTATTTTCCATCAATATATCGCTCCTTTACGTCTATTCCATTTCTTAACAGTTAAATTCGACAAAAGATTAATAATTCCTTCTTCTTTAGAAAAATTTTCAAATTTATTATGACAACATAAAAAGATAGCTTGCGCTATCCTTTTATTTTACTCTTATTAGTATGACATTGCTAGTAATTCATCAAAATATCCGCATCTTTCAACATCCACTCAATATAAATTCCATATCCTACATCAGGTCTGTTTATTAAGACATGAGTTACAGCTCCTACAAGTTTATTATCTTGTATTATAGGACTTCCACTCATGCCTTGAACAATTCCACCTGTTTTGCTTAATAATACTGGATCAGTAACTTTTATAATCATACTTTTAGGTCCTGGTTCATCTTGTATCAATAATTTTTCAATTTTTATATCATATAACTGAGGTTCTGCTCCTTCAACAGTTGTCAAAATCTTTGCTGGTCCTTCTTTTATTTCGTTTCTTAAAGCAATTTTCATGGGACTGTTATATTTTTTATTAACTAATTTGTCATTTCCACATCCATATATTCCACATATGGTGTTTTTATTTACTCTTCCTAAAGCTGTTTCTTCATTAATAAATATTCCTCTTAATTCTCCCGGATTGCCTTTTTGACCTTTTCTTAAAGAAATAATAGATGACTCAATTATTTCGCCTTGATTAATCTTTAATATGGTTCCAGTATCCACATCTGTAATAGGATGTCCCAATGCTCCAAATTTTTTAGTTTTTCCATCATAAAAAGTCAATGTTCCTACTCCTGAGGTTGAATCTCTAACCCATAAGCCAATTTTATAGTTTTCATCATCTTTATTTTTTATAGGCTTTACTGTTTTTTCAATTATTTTATTATTTCTTTCTAGGACTATTTTAAGTTTCTTATTTTTATTTAAGTCTATTTCTCTGATAAGTTCATCTGAATTATTTATACTTGAATCATTTACTTTTAAAATAATATCTCCTACTTGTATTCCACTTTCTGCTGATGGACTAATAACTTTTCCTCGAGTAGTTTCTATATCTGAAAATGCCACTACCAAAACACCTTTAGTAGTTAATTTAACACCTAATGGTGTTCCACCAGGATAAACATAAATTTCTGGTGCAGATTTAACTGAAACAGATTTTATAGGCAATATTCCTAAAAAACTAACATCTATAGTTTCTTCATTTTCCTTTAAATTCTTATGCATAAATGAATATTTGTTTAGTTTTAAAATATAATTAGAATTTAATTGCTCATTTTCTTTTAAAAAAATTGTATCAGGTAAAGTTGCAGTATTATAATATATACTGGTTATTAAAACTATGAGCGGAATTAAAATCCAGCATATTATGCATTGCTTTTTACTTTTCATATTTATACCTCCTGCATAACACACTCTGTTTGATTTTAATTTGCCCTTTTTAAAAATTTATTATGCTATTGTATGTTTTGAAACTTAGTAATTCTTTAATAGTAAAGCAAATATATGATAATTTATTTAGAAAAAACAAAAAATTCATAATCATATACTGATTATGAATTTATTCTATAGAAGTTAATTCTATTTTTTTCTCATTTGCTAACTTAATCATTTCTTTTGAATGTTCTAATGTTAAATCTGTGATTTCTGATCCACCAATCATTCTTGATATTTCTTCTTCTTTTTGTTTTTCACACATCTTCTTTATATCGGTAAATGTTTTTTCATCTTTTATATTTTTAGAAACTAAAAAATGCACATCCGACATACTTGCAATCTGTGGAAGATGCGTTACACAAAACACTTGACAATTTCTAGATATAAGATACATTTTTTCAGCAACTCTTTGAGCTATTCTTCCACTTATACCTGTATCTATTTCATCAAATATAATCGAAGGAATTTCTTCTTTATTTACAAAAACAGTTTTTAAACCCAGCATTATTCTTGATAATTCTCCACCAGATACAACACTGTCTAATGATTTAAGAGGCTGACCTGGATTTGTTGATATTAAGAATTGTACCTTGTCACATCCATTATGGAAAAAATCATTTTCCAAAGATATGTTTATTTTAAATATACTTTTTTCTAATCCAACATAATCCAATTCTTTTTTTATTCTTTCTTCTAAAATTTCTGCAATTTCCTTTCTTAAGTTGTGAATAACTTTAGCTTGTTTCTTCATATCATTGCAAATAGTTGTACGTTCTTTTTGTAATTTTTCAATAATTTCGTTGCAATTAATCATTTCATCAAATTGTTTAGAAATTTTTTCTTTATAGTTTAAAATTTCTTCAATGGTTTTTCCATATTTTCTTTTATATGTATCTATTTGAAATATTCTACTATTAATATGTTCCAATTCATTTCTGTCATAAGATATATTTTGTCGTATGTTTCTAATATCAGTAATATTTTGTTCTATATTAAAGTATGATTCTTCTAATGAATCAGCAATAATTTTCACCTCTTCTAATTTATCCTGGATGACTCTTAATTCACGTATCACTTTATTTAAAGAATCATATACAGATGAAAAATCATCGTTACTGTCATATAAAATTTTATAACTGCTAATAAGAACATTACTAATCTTTTCAGCATTATTAAGAAATGTATATCTTTTTTCTAATTCTATATCCTCGTCAGGTTTTAGATTTGCATTATTTATTTCATCAATTTGATATTTTAAAAAATCAATTATTTTCTCTCTTTCTCCATTATTTACACCTAAATCAGATATTTTATTATCTATCTCTGTTAATTTTCGATAATTAACATTGTATTCCTCAATCACCTTATTTAATCTTTTCTCTCCAAATTTATCTAAATAAGATATATGAGTAGAATAGTTTAATAACTCTTGATTTTCATGCTGACCATGAATATTTATTAAAGTTTCTGAAAGCTTTTTAACTTGTGACATTAAAATAGATTTACCATTTATTTTCACAACACTTTTTCCTGACTTGAAAGTTTCTCTGCTGATTATAATCAAATCCTCAAAGTCTATTTCCATTTCTCTTAAAATATCAAATGAGTTTTTATTTTCTATATCAAAAATTGCTTCAACAAAAGTCTTTTCTTCCCCATTTCTTATTAAACCTTTGTTGAATTTTCCTCCAAGAACAAAATTTATAGCATCAATTATTATAGATTTACCTGCTCCTGTTTCACCTGTTAAAATATTAAATCCTTTTTCAAAGGATATGCTTAATTGTTCTATTAATGCAAAATTTTTAATATTTATTTGAAGAAGCATAGTACCCTCCTACTTTGCCAAAAGCATCTTCTTAAGTTTTTTAACCAATTCCAATGCTTTTTCTTCATTAATAGCCAAAATAAAAATTGTATTATCTCCAGCTATACTTCCAGCAATTCCTGTAAAATTCATAGAATCAATAGATTCTGCTGCTGCAGAACCTGAACCTGAAATAGTCTTTACAACTACAATATTTTGAACATTCTCAACACTCATTACAGTATGAGTAAAAATATTTACTAATTTGTTAGACAGAAAATTTTCACTTGGTTCAATTGCTGCATACTTATATGTACCTTTATCTGATAGAACCTTAATTAATTTCAGTTCCTTTATATCTCTTGATACAGTGGCTTGGGTAACATCCATTCCTATTTTTTTAAGTTCTTCTGCTAATTCTTCCTGTGTCTCAATATCTTTTGATTTTATAATTTCTAAAATTTTTGAATGACGTTCTAATTTCATATTATATCTCCTTAATAACTAAAAAATTTTTTTTCTTAATACTTCAAAATAATCATATCCATCTATTTTAATCAATTTACATTTCACATCATGTTGCTTGATTGTAATTTTTTCCTTTTTATCTAATTCAATTGATTTTTGCCCATCTACAGTTAAAAAAGCGCTTTCATTTTTTTTATCAATCAATATACTAATTTCACTTTTACTTTCAAGTATTATACTTCTCATTTGCATGGAATGAGGACATATAGGCGTAAGTAATATCACATCTAGAGTTGGATAAATTATAGGACCTCCAGCTGAAAGTGCATATGCTGTAGAACCAGTAGGAGTAGATACAATTACTCCATCCGCCTTAAAAGATGTGTAAAATTTATCATTGATAAATATGTCATATTTAAATATTCTTGATAATGTTCCTTTAGAAATTACTACATCATTAAGACAACTATAAGTTTTTTTATTTTCTTCATTGACAATTTCACACTGAAGCATCATTCTATCTTCAATATGAAACTTACCTTTGCTTAAATTCTCAATAGCAGCCTCAAACTCCAAGCTCTCAACACCTGTCAAAAAACCTAAATTTCCCATGTTTATACCCAATATAGGAATTCCATATGGTGCTATAGCTCTAGCAGTACTCAAAATAGTGCCATCACCACCTAAAGATATGACAATATCAACTTTTTCACTTTCCAGGCTCTTTAATCCACTGCAGTTAGTATATATTTTTACATTTGCATCTTTAATATTCTTTTTGATTTTGTAAATTATATTATCAATAACTTCTTTATCAATAAACTTGCTACTATTAATGTTAACACCTATATTTTTCATTTTTCCTCCTGCTATAGATTGTCATGTGAAGAATCAACAACGGTATTTACTGTTTCAAAATTAAATTCCTTCTCATATTCCTTGTCTTTTGTAAAGTATACCAAATATTCGATATTTCCTTCTGGTCCTTTGATTGGTGAATGATCCAGTCCAATAATTTTCAAATTGCTTTCTACTAAGAAACTTAGTATGTTATTTATTACTTCCTTATGTGTACTTGCCTCTCTAACAACACCTTTTTTTCCAATTTTATCTCTTCCTGCTTCAAACTGAGGCTTTATTAAAGCTACAATTTCACCTTTATTATTTAACAAATTAACAATTGCAGGTATTATTTTTTTTAAAGATATAAATGATACATCTATACTTGCAAAGTCTGAATACTCTCCAATATCTTCATACGTTAAGTGTCTGGCATTAGTTCTTTCCATACACACAACTCTAGGATCTATTCTTAATTTCCATGCAAATTGACCATATCCTACGTCAATTGCAAATACTTTTTTTGCTCCATTTTGAAGCATACAATCACTGAATCCCCCAGTAGAAGCTCCTATGTCCATGCATGTTTTATCCTTTAAATCTATTTTAAAGCTTTTTATTGCTTTTTCAAGTTTAAATCCCCCTCTACTTACATAGGGCATAACTTGTCCTTTAAATTCTATATTAGCGTTTTCAAAAACTTTTTCACCACATTTGTCTATTCTCTCACCATCTACAAATATTTCTCCAGCCATAATACTAGCTTTAGCTCTTTCTCTGGATTCAAAAAAATTTTTTTTTACTAAAAGCATATCTAATCTTTCTTTTTTTGCTGAGCTCATTTTAAAACTCCTTTATCTATATTTATTTAAAATTCATTATATTATTTTAACGATGTTTTCAAATATACCATCTGCATCTAATTTATTTATTTTATATAAAATTTCTACACTTCCATGAGAAATAAAATTATCTTCATATCCTAAGTTTAAAATTTTCACATTTTTATCTATTGAATTTGCATAATCCAACACCATAGAACCTAACCCACCTAGCTTTGCATTGTCTTCTACAGTAACGATTTTATAATTATTTGATATTAGATATTTAATCATATTTTTGTCTATTGGCTTTATGAAATTAGCATTTATAATAGTAACATCTATGCCTTGTGATTTCAGTTTTTCTCTTGCTTCCAAAGCCATTTGAACCATTTTACCCACAGCAATTACAGCAATATTTCCTTCCCTATACAATATTTCCCATTTACCTTTTTTAAAATCAGTTAAAGGCTTTAGCATCAAATCGGCACTGTCTCCTCCTCTTGGATACCTAATTGCTACCGGGAAATCTTGCTCTACGGCCCAACGAAGCATATATCTTAATTCATCAATACACTTGGGACTCATTATAGTCATATTAGGCATATGACACAGATAGGATATATCAAATACTCCTTGATGAGTTTCACCATCATTCCCTACAATTCCTGCTCTATCTATTGCAAAAACTACTGGTAGATTCTGTTGACATACATCATGAATTACTTGATCATATGCTCTTTGAAGAAAAGTAGAGTATACAGCAAATACAGGTCTTAAACCTGATAAAGCCATACCTGCTGCTAGTGTTACCGCATGTTGTTCAGCTATGCCTACATCAAAAAATCTATCTTTAAATTTTTCACTGAATTCAGCAAGTCCTGTACCATCTCTCATTGCAGCAGTAATTGCTACAATTTTTTCATTTGTAGAAGCTAATTTTAACATTTCATTTCCAAAAGTCTTTGAATATGTACAAATATTCTTTTTTTCTACTTCTCCAGTATTTCTATTAAAGGCAGAAATTCCATGAAACTTATCAGGACTTTCTTCAGCAAATTTATATCCTTTACCTTTTTTAGTAATAGTATGTATAATAACTGGTCCTTTAATTTCCTTGGCCATTGTGAAAACTTTTCTTAATTCCTTAATATTATGCCCATCGATTGGTCCAAGATATTTAATACCCATATCCTCAAAAAACATTCCTGGAACCACTATCTGTTTAATTCCAGATTTTATTTTTTTTATTGAGTCCGCAACACTATTCCCGAAATTTGTTTTTCTAAGTATATCATTAAAATCCTCTTTAAATTTATTATATTTAGGATCAATCCTCAATTTACTTAAATATGTAGAAACCCCTCCAACATTTTTAGCAATTGACATCTGGTTATCGTTTAAAATTATAATTAAATCTGTTTTTCTGTCTCCAACATCGTTTAGAGCTTCTAAAGCCATGCCTCCAGTTAATGCTCCATCACCTATAACTGCAACTACACTATAATCTTCTTTATTTAAATCTCTTGATCGTGCAATTCCTAGAGCTGCAGAAATAGAGGTACTGCTGTGTCCCGTTTCAAAAACATCATACTTACTTTCACATCTTTTAGGGAAACCGCTAATACCTTTATATTGTTTTAATGTATTAAATTTATCCTTTCTTCCGGTTAATATCTTATGTATATATGTTTGGTGTCCAACATCCCATACAATTTTGTCTTTATCTATATTAAACACTTGATACAAACTTAGGGTAAGTTCTACTACACCTAAATTAGAAGCTAAATGCCCTCCAGTCTTAGATGTTTTATCAATTAAAAATTCTCTTAATTCTTTTGATAATTCTTTTAATTCTTTATATGATAATTTTTTTAAATCATTTACATTATCAAGTTTATCAAGTATACTATACATTTTATCCTCTTCCCTTTTTAACAACATGTATTATTTTTGACACAGCAAAAATAATATCATTGCAATTTTTCATGGCAAAGCTTTTACCAAGTGCTTTACCTCCTACTGTCATAGCCGCAATTATAGATCCTACAATCGCTCCTATTAACAGTACATGTTTATCATTTGCATTTGGAAAACTTATAATGATTTTAGATAAAATAGTAGCTCCTATTGCTCCACTAACAACACCGCACACATCACCTATAACATCGTTGCAAAAATTTGATACTTTGTCAGCGTTTCTAATTAAATTCACAGCAATTTTTGCCCCATCAATCTTTTTAGCGGACATTGAATGAAAAGGTTTCTCACTAGCAGCCGTAACCGCTACTCCTATAATATCAAAAAAAATGCCTAAAGAAATTATAGCAATCAATATAATACAAGCTAATATTAAATTTACTTTTGGCAATGTCATATTAGAAAAAAATGAAATACTACCTGAAATTATTATTGTCCAAAGTACTATTTTAAATATCCATAATTTATTATTTTTCTTTTTCTTATTTCTTTTCTTTTTAATATTTTTATTTGTATTTGATATCTTACTATTATGCAAAAAATACTCCTCCATTATGTATAAGAAGAGTGGCAGCATACTGGATAAATCTTACGGCTTAGGTCTAGTAGGATTTCCCATAGAGCAAACCATACGTCGCCGTCCTGGCAGTTTCCTTTTAACGCTCTACCTATAGTGTCACCAGCTATAAAACTAGACTACCACTTAGTCCGTACTGCAATCGCCAGTATACTTCTTTCGAACAGCCTAGGAGTTTTCCTCGACAGTTAGGTATTTCCCTAGCCTCTTTTGCAAAATGGGTTTAAGTAATTTTTACCTCCACCCACTTCACTCAAGGCAGGCTACTCTGTACATAGCTTTTCACCACAATACAGGTTTAATCCATTGTCGTAGTATGGGTATTTCTCCCAAACCACAAGTCATGGTCTCCGCGAAGGTAGGGTCAATTGCGCATGCCTTTGCGGTTGCCCCAGCCCTCTTACTCCCAGCACCAACCCATAACTGGGCGTTACAAGCCAGCACCAGAAACTTCATCGATGTGCCCTTTAGCGGATTTTTAGCCCCGCCCTCAAAAAATACTTACCTGACTAGAATACTGCACCACTCTTTTATATAGGGATTATATCACAGGCTTTATAATATTTCAAAATTTGTTTACACCATTCTAGTATAAATATAGATATAAACCGTTTATATAGCTTTTTATTAAAATTCTCTTTTTAAAAGAAAACTAGTTATTTCTTTTAAATTGCTAGTGTTCTTCCCTAAACTATCCAATATTTGCAAACATTCTTCTGTTAACTGCTCACACATATTCTTGCACTTGTCCAAGCCATATTTTGATATAAAAGTAGTTTTATTATTATCCTTATCGCTGTTTACTTTTTTCCCCAAAACTTTTACATCACCAACAACATCCAGAATATCGTCTTTAATTTGAAAAGCCAATCCTAATTTTTCTCCAAACTCAGACAATAGCTTAACATCTTTTTCTTCAGCTTCTCCTAAAATAGCTCCAGATATAATTGCTCCTTTAATTAAGGCTCCTGTTTTTCTGCTGTGCATATAACTTAATTTTTCTTCACTTATGTTCTTACCTTCACTCATTATATCTACTACCTGACCGCCAATCATTCCTTCTACTCCTGAAGCCATTGAAACCACTCTGCATGCTTCTATGATATGCTTTTGGGGATTTAATAAACAATAATCAAAAAGTAAATTCATAGCTTCATTTAGAAGTCCATCACCAGCTAAAATAGCTATAGCATCTCCATATACTTTATGATTTGTCGGTTTTCCTCTTCTCAAATCATCATTATCCATAGCCGGAAGATCATCATGTATCAGTGAATAAGTATGGATCATTTCTAAAGCAGCTGCCACGGGTATTATTTCCCTGTAATCTTCTTTATATGTATTATATGTAAAAAGCATTAAAATTGGTCGTATACGCTTTCCACCAACTTCTATACTATATTTCATTGCATCATATATTATTTTATTATATGAACCCTTTTTATCAAAGTAATCATTAAGCCATAAATTCATTTCTTTCTTAAGCTTATTAATTGTCATATCATTCATCAACCTCTGTAAAATCTTTTTCTCCCTCTTTTGTTAAAATCTTTATTTTTCCTTCGGCTTCGTTTAATATTTTATAAAGCTTATTACAAAGCTTTATACCTTCTTCATAATTTTTTATGGAATTTTCTAGAGAATCCTCTTCATTTTCCATAATATTTATAATATCTTCTACTTGTGTCATCAAGCTTTCAAAAGATTCTTTTTTCCTGGCCATAATAGAACCTCCAATTTACTTTATATCTTCCACATCACCTATATTAGCTTTAATTTTACCATCCTTAAATATAATTTTTATTCCTTTTAATTCTTTAATTTGCTGAGAAGTACTAACAATTTTATTTTGAGAATCTTGTATTACCGAATAGCCTTTATTCAATACATTTAATGGGTTATGTGCACAAAGCAAAGAATTTACTTTTTCCAAACGTCCCTTTTCAAAATCAATTCTCCCATTAATCTTATAAGTAAGATTTTGCATTAGATTATCAACTTTAATATATTGATTTGCTATGTAATTTGTTGGATTATAAAGTTTCAAACGATTATTTAAATACTTTAAATCATTTAATTTATTATTCAAGGTTTTATGAACCCCATAGAATAATATATCTTCATAATTCTGAATCCTGTTGTTAACATCAACCTGATTAAATACAGCAATTTCAGCGGCTGCTGAGGGAGTTGGCGCTCTGAAATCACTTACAAAATCACAAATTGTAAAATCCGTTTCGTGACCCACACCACTAATAATAGGCTTACTGCAATTGTACACTGCATAAGCTAAATTCTCATTATTAAAGGCCCAAAGTTCCTCTATTGAGCCTCCCCCTCTAGCCAAAATTATTATGTCAATATCTTCTCGCTTATCAAAATATTCAATTCCTTTTATTAAATCCAAACTAGCCTTTTCCCCTTGAACCAATGCGGGGTATATTAATAAATCCATCCTAGAATTTCTTCTCTTGGCTACATTTATTATATCCCTTATGGCTGCACCCGTAGAGGATGTGACAATTCCAATTTTTTTAGGATATTGAGGAATATTCTTTTTATGACTCTCATCAAAAATTCCCTCTTTAGAAAGCTTTTCTTTCAATTTCTCAAAAGTAAGAAACAAGTCACCTATACCATCCTGTTTCATTTTTTCACAATAAAATTGATATACTCCATCCTTAGTATATACAGATACTCTGCCTTCAATTATAACTCTGTCTCCATCTTGTGGATTAAAATTTATAGAACTCACATTAGATTTAAACATTATGCAGTTTATTTTTCCATATTCATCCTTTAACGAAAAATACATATGGCCACTGCTGTGCAATTTTAAATTTGAAATTTCTCCTTTAATACATGCATTTTTTAAAATAAAATCATTGTCCAAAACTTTTTTTATATAGCTGTTTAATTGAGAGACAGTTAAAGTTTTTATATGCATTCTACGCTAACCCTTCACAAAGATTTTTTAAAAGCATAGTAGTAGTCATAGCTCCTACCCCTCCTGGAACAGGAGTTACAAAAGCCGCCTTTTCTACAACTTCATCAAAGCACACATCACCTTTAATCTTTCCATCAACCATAGTTGTTCCTACATCTATAACTACAGCTTCTTCTTTAATATACTCCTTAGTAATAAATCCTGGTTTTCCCATTGCACATACTAGTATGTCTGCCTCTCTGCAAATTTCCTTTAAGCCTTTTGTTTTTGAATGACAAATAGTTACAGTGGCATTTTCATTAAGCAATAACTGTGCTGCTGGCTTTCCTACTATGTTACTTCTTCCTATTACTACCGCACGTTTTCCTTCCATATCAATATTAGCACTTTTTATTAATTCAATAATTCCTTTAGGTGTGCATGGTATAAAGGATTTTTCGCCTTTATAAAACCTTCCCGCACTTACACTGCTTAATCCATCAATATCTTTTTCATAGCATATTTTAGAAGTTATATAAGCTTCATTTAAGCCCTTAGGAAGAGGCAATTGAAGAATTATTCCCTTAACTTCCTTATCATTGTTTAATTTTTCAATTATGCCAACAAGCTCATCCTCACTAATATTCTCATCTAAAGATATGCTCCTTACTTTAACCCCTAGCTTAGAGCATAATTTATTTTGATTGTTTACATAGTACACTGATCCCCCATCATTGCCCACTAAAATATTAGCCATGCATGGAGGTTGATAGCCTGAATTCACTTTTCCCTGGATTTTATTTTTAATTTCTTCTCTATATTTTTCTGCAAGCAATTTCCCATCTAATATTTTTCCCATAATTAGCCCCCTAGTAAAATATTTTACTGTTTAATCATATTTGCAAGTACACCATTTATAAATCCTGGGGAATTGCTGTCAGAGTATTTTTTAGCTAACTCGATTCCCTCATTAACTGCAACTTTATCTGGTATTTCATCAACAAATAAAATCTCATAAGTTGAAAGTCTTAATATTGATAAATCTACCTTAGACAATCTATTGAGCTTCCATTTTTTTAAATTTTCTTCTATCTTCTCATCGATAGTTTCAACATCCTCGTCAATTCCTTTAATGATAGTTTCAATATACTTAAAATCTACATCATTCAAATCAATTTCAGTATTCTCTTTAAAATTCTTTACAATTTCCTCATATTCACCTTTATTAATTGTCTTTTCAAATAATAATTTCATAGCAATTTCTCTTGATTTTCTTCTGTTCATAATTTCCTCCTGTTTTTGTACTTAACAATACAATTTTTACCCATAATTTAATTATTGTCAACTTATTTATTCTTATACACTTTTAAACATGGAAACACCCTCTGTTTTCAGAGGGTGTAGTAATTTAATCTTCTTTTTCTTTGATAGTTTCCTCCACCTTAGGAAGTACTACATTTTGAACATAAACATTAACTGCTGATACATTTAATCCAGTCATTGATTCAACTGACTTCTTTACGTTTTCTTGTACTTTTTCAGCTACCTCTTGGATTTTAACCCCATATTTCACTACAACATACAAATCTATAGTTGCACTTTCTTCTCCAACGTTTACTTTTACGCCTTTAGATGCATTTTTCTTACCACTTAACATTTGAGTTATTCCACCAACTAAAGTAGCACTCATTCCCTCAATTCCATCTATTTCAGAAGCTGCCAAACCTGCAATTACCTCTACTACTTCATCTGATATTTTAACAATTCCCATTTCCATCTCTTTCTTTACATTTTCGTCCATTTTTGTACCTCCTTTGCTTTGATTTTTCAAAACAAATTACTCATATGCTTATTATATCAAATAGAGTATTATTTTACAAACATAATTATTCTTTAAATTGTATTTCAACATCTCTTATTTTAGTTACATCCATAACAACATCTTGGATTTGATTTTTCTGTCCTGCTGTCAACTCCTTAGGAGATTTTACTATAACTGTTACTTTATTTTCTTGAACATAGCAAAGTGCATCTTCATAACCTTTTGCTTTTAATACTGTTTCAATCTGTGATTGCTTTGGTCCAGCTAGTGCTAGTTCTTTATATCTATTAGATAACTCTGCTCGTTCCTCTTTTGTTATGTTTTCATCATCGATTAAGGATTTTATGCTTTGAAGAGTTTGAGCTTCTTCATTGTCTCTTATAAGCTGCTGTTCTTGGAAAAAACTACTTGAAGAATTCTTTTTACTTGAATCATTGATAGAAACAGTACTCTTGCCATTTGACAAGTCATTACCAGCTACGTAATCCAAGTCAGAATTTAACTTTGTAGCTGCTATTCCTGCAGACACTATAAGTGCCAATAAGACAACAATAATAACACCTTGTTTTTTGTTCATTTAAATTCCTCCCATTTCCTCTTCTAAATTATCTTTCTAAAAAATTAATATGCTGAATCTTCAAAATATATGTTATTTTTTCATAGGATAAACATTAACTTTATTTTCTTTTAATCCGAATAAATTTATGACAGCCTTCTGAATCTGAAGCTTTATAAGATTATCTTCTGCTCCTTCTGCAACCACACATACTCCTGTAATTTCCGGATTATACTTTTTTAATATCAAAGGCTCACTTCCATTTTCAGTATTCATCATTACAACTGTTCTTCCGTCATTGTTTTGTGTAATATTTCTTGTTCCTCCCTCAACATCTTTTTCTTCAGTATGACTTGTAGAATCATTAATATTTAAAGCAGGTACTTGTTCTTCACCTCCTTTAAAATATATCATTACTTTTACTTTACCAACCCCTTTAATATTTTCTAAAATATCCTTCAGTTTTAATTCCATTTCTTTTTGTCCATCTCTATATTCTTCATTTGTTACTGATTCATCATCTTTTTTCTGTTCTGCAATTGCCTTACCATTTTTCATATTATTAGGATTTAAAACATCAGTACTTGCTGTAGTACTTTTAAATACATTACTAAGCATGGCCAGTAATATTCCTATTAAAGCTAAAATTATTAAATTTGTAATACTCTTTGACTTATTATTCTTAACCTTATCAGATATTTTGTTTACATCAAAAATTTTCTTTATACTCATTTTCTCACCCTCTTTTTTTAATTGATCCCCTTAAAATATTGTAAATTCTATGTTTTATAAACCTTGATTTTATCTGTTGGAATATTCATAAGCTCACTTAGGTATTCCTTGATTACATTACTTTTTTTGTAATCCTCAAATTCCAAATTACTAACTTCTTTGCTGTCATTTATTCTAATTTTTTTAATTTTTTTTACTTTACCTTCTGTTATTCCTACATTTATAATATTTATTACAAAGTTTTCCGATTTCGCATCATACCCTGCATCTACTATAACTTCACAATTGTCTTTAGGGAATTTTTCCTTCAATTTTTTAATGCACAAGTTTTCTAAATTTTGAGAAAACACACTCACAGTATTATCTATGCTGCTCACCTTATATTTATCATAATCTTTTGCATATTCTTTCCCTTCAAAATATTTAGACGCTGAATTAACATAACTCTCCACATTAAAATCATTGTTGAATATCTTAATTATTGGGTTTACAATAACAGTTATTAAAATCAAACCTAAAACAAATTTTGCATATTTTTTCATTTTGTTATCAGGCAATATCATTTCCACAGCTGTAATGAAAAAAACTGCTGTACAAATATTAATTACCCATAGTTTAAGATGTTCCAGCATATATTTTCAGCTCCTCCTATCCACCAATAACAATTTTTCCTGCTGATGCAATAATAGATACGATTATAAAAAACATGACTGATACACTAATTAAACAAGATGTAATCAATATAAGGGAATCTCCTGCTGAACCAATACATTTAACTAGTCTTTTATCACTTACTGGTTCTATTAAAGCAGCAGTGATTTTATATATGAAAGCCATTAGAAGCATCTTTATTATTGGAAAAATTATAATTATAATCAGAATAATCAATCCTATACCGCTTAAAGCATTTTTCAAAAGCAACGAATATCCTGCAACTGTTGATATTGCATCAGATAAACTTTTCCCTACTATAGGTATGAAGTTGTCCACTGCAAATTTTACAGTTTTCTCTGCAACAGCATCTATGGTTGAAGTAGTTATTCCCCTTATTGTTACAATACCTATGAATACAGTCATTATAATTCCCTGTGTCCAAAGTACTACTTGATTCAGTAATTTAGATAAATTATTAATCTTAAAATCCTCTGAAATATTATTTACAAATTGCATAACAAAGGACATTCCAATTATGGGTATAATTAAATCTACAAATACTCTTGCACTGATATTGGTTATTCCAATTACTATTGGGTCCATGACAGCTGCCTGTGTAAAACCACCTACGCTAGCTAAAAGCATTAAAAGTATCGGTATAAGCGCAGCCATAAAATCAGTCATACCTTTAATTGCATCCTTAGCAACAGTTACTCCTATATAGAAATTTTTCGATATAAGTACTATTAGTAGTGCATAACATGCAAAATATGCAATATTAGATAAATTATCATTACTAAAAGCATTCTCCAGATTACTGATTAAGGCGCAAATTATACATATTATTATTATCATAGCCATCAATTTACCAGATGCAACTACCTCTTTAAATCCATATGTTATTAAAGCTCTCATAATTTTCTTTTTTGAAAATTTTCCATCTCCACTTTTCATGTATTCTTTAACATATGTTCTAACATCAACATCGTTTAAAATTTCATATTCCGTTTTCATATTGTTTATATAATCATACAATTGTTCAACTCGCATATTATCTTTGCTATCCAACAATGGATTTTCAACAGAGGCTTGTACATTGGCTAAGGGGAATAATAAAATCACACTCAATATAAATAATATCTTCTTCATATTTTATACCTCATATTCTATTACATGATTTTTAAAATACCTTGGAGTACTGCCATAAGAATAGGAATTGCTAATACCAAAATTAATATTTTTCCTGCAAATTCAACCTTTGAAGCCAGACTACTTTCTCCTGCATCCTTACATATCTCACTACAAAAAGATGCTAAATAGGCAATTCCTAAAATTTTAAAAACAATATTCAAATAAATAAAGTCAATATTCGCTTTAAGCGCAAGTTCTTGAAGCAGTTGGAGCACTGATGTTACTTTATCTATCATAAATATAAATATTAATATTCCCGCTGCTAAACTAATATGTACTGCTAAATCACTTCTTCTATGCTTTACTACAAGCACGATAGACAGTGCCACAAATGCAAATCCAACGACTTTTATTATTTCCATATAAAATAAGCCTCCTAAAATTGGAACATAGTTTTAACAGTACTAAATAATTTATTTATCAAGTCTATAACCATCATTAATACAATTACAATTCCAGCTAAATTTGCTACAACAGCATAATCATCTTTTCCTGTTGTTTTTAAAATTTTATCCAGTATAATTATCACTATGCTCACAGCCCCAATTTTAAATATTAAACTGACATCCAACACCGCATTTACCTCCTATAAAATCATAATTACTAATATAGCTCCAAAAGAAAACCCGAGATATCTATACATTTTAATATTTTTCTGCATTATCATCTCTGCAGTATTAACTTGCTTTTTTAAATTATTTAATGATAGAGCCAATATACTTTTTTGCCCTTCTACATCTGATTCACCTAGTGATTTAGCCAAGTCTAAAATTACATCAAGATCTTCTTTCTTAAGACTAATCAAATCCTTATTTAATTCTATAGCTTTTCTAAAACCTTCATATACACTATTCACTTCATTGTTATAAAGTAATTTGGATACATCTAAAAATATATTTTTTATTGGCTTATTGCATTTTTGTGCTACATGAAAGAAAATTTCTGGTAAAGATGTATGAGTATATACTATTTCATTTTTTAATTGATATAAAACTTGTTCAATTTCTTTCAACTGAATAAGTCTATTCCTCAAATTTTCTCCATATATAACGCCTATTAAAGAACAACTTCCTAAAATCAAAACACATCCTAAAGTCTTTAGAAACATATCATCGCCCCCAAAGCTTTTCTTTTTTGCTAAAATCATAAATATACTCTATTTTCCCAACCTCTTTAGAAGCACTTAGAATTATAGCTCTCTGAAACACATTATTATCTAAAATTTCTTTGAATACAGATCTTTTATACAAATCCTCAACTCCAAATCCATGAATAGTTGTAATTAAATTAACTCCTGAATTCATTGCTGCAAGTATACTCTCCATATCTTTACAGGTTCCTATTTCATCACATATAATCACATCTGGCGACATACTCCTGATTGCCATCATAATTCCCATACTTTTCAGACAGCTGTCAAGAACATCTGTCCTTATACCTACATTCATTTGAGGTATGCCATTGCTGCATCCACCAATTTCACTCCTTTCATCTATTATGCACACTTTTTTTCCTGATACCTTTATATAGCCTATCTTAAATCCATCAGATAAATTTCTAGAAACATCTCGTATTAGTGTTGTTTTTCCACATTTAGGTGGAGATATTACAATAGTATTTAAAACCTTATCACCATCAACTATATATGGCATTATTCTGTCGGAACATCCAATAACTTCCCTACATATTCTAATATTCAAGGATGCAATATTCTTTATTGTTTTAACTTTGTTATTGTCTATGACACATGAGCCGCATATACCAACTCTATGTCCACCCTTTATTGTGATATAGCCATTTTTTATCTCTTCTTCGAAAGCGTATATTGAATAATTGCTCATACGCTGAAGAATTATATTTATATCTTCTTCTGTAATAAGATATTCTGTAACAATTTCATCTTTACCTAAATATACTTGTAGCGGTTTATTTGCCTTAATCCTTATTTCCTGCATTTTTTCAAGATTCTTCATACCCTCTAATATTGTTCTTATGCTCTCTGGAAGTATATAAAAAATTTCTTTGGTTTTCATACTTTTTATCCTCCTTTCTTATTAAATTTTTATTTACATACATTGTAAATTATTCCAAATATATTGAAAAATGCAAAACAAAACTTAATCCATATGGATTTTTTTTCATATGGATTACAAAAAAAATAGCATATAGAACGTTACTTCTATATGCTATCCTGCTTATTCTTCTTTATCATCTTTTAAATTTATGAAATTTTGGCAATTAGGACACAGAATCTCATTTTCATTATCTATTAAACTCTTCTCAATAGCTAATGTTTCACTGCATTTTTCACAGCAAATATCTACATAGTCATAGCTGTTAAATTCCTCATCCTCTTCTTCAAAACCGTATAGTTCATCCTCTATGTTTCCTAAGTTCTCATCTAAAACCGTCACATATTCATTCACTTCGGCTTGTGTATGTTCAATTTCATCAATTTTTTCTACAATTTCAAGTAAAATATCACTTATCTGAGATAATATTTTACTTTCTGAAGAATTTTTTTCTTTCTCTAATTCATTAACAACGTTTTTTAACGAAGTTACTTTTGACTTAAGAGAATTCATTTCACCACTCCCTTTAGGGTAGTTATACTCTCTCCATGTATTCGCCAGTTCTAGTATCTACTCTTATTGTATCTCCTTCATTTACAAATAGAGGTACTGGTACAACTGCTCCAGTTTCTAGTTTTGCTGGTTTCATAACATTAGTTGTAGTATTTCCTTTAACTCCTGGTTCACATTCAACTATTTGAAGCTCAACAAAGTTTGGTGCTTCAACTGAAAAAGCTTCATTCTTATAGAATTTTATTACTGCAAACATATTTTCTTTAAGATATTTAACAGCTTCTTCAACTTGTTCAAAATTTAATGGTATTTGTTCAAATGTTTCTTGATCCATGAAATAGTATAGTTCACCATCATTATATAAGTATTGCATTTCTTTTCTTTCTATAACTGCTTCTTGGAACTTAGCTGATGGGTTAAAAGTAGTTTCTGTAACTGAACCACTTATAACATTTCTAAGTTTTGTTCTAACAAATGCTGCTCCCTTTCCTGGTTTTACGTGTAAAAATTCAAGTACAGTAAAAACTTGTCCATCTGATTCAAAAGTAGTTCCTTTTCTTAAATCTCCAGCTGAAATCATTATGTATCCCTCCACATATGTATTATATTTTATATTATAACTCTAAAATCGGTATTAATACTAGCTTTATTACTATTGAAAGAAATTTTTACCAGTTTAAGCCAGGCTTAATTGCTTTTAGAGCTTTTTCAGTATCTAAAAAATTTCATAAATTTTTTAGTAATTTACTCGGTACAAATAAGTTACCGTCCCTTATTCAACCAATGATATTTTATCAAAACTTACGAATATTTGCAAATACATTTATTTTATGTATTAATTTTAATATTTTTGTTGAAAATAATATTATATTAGAAATTTCAAAGTAACATAACTGATAAACTTTTTATTGTCCAAAGTTTTTATTTCTAATTCCTTAACACCATAAAAATTATTTTTTTTGTTTATCATTTCTAAAAAACTGTATAACTTCTCTATTTCCCCTTTTATTTCTAACTCTATGTTTACAACATGATCAATTTCATTTTCCTTAACAATTCTTTTTATCCTCACATACTCTTTATTATTAATGCCTTTTAATATATTACTATATGAACTGTTAGTGTTCTCTTTTTTTGTATAATTTATCTTTAATGTTTTTAATTCCTGTTCTTTATATAATACCTGCTTCTGCTGGAAATAAGCAGCAATAGTAATAACTATAAGCAGCACACTTATAAAAAACAACAACAAATTATTTTTAACTCTTTTATCAACCATTTTTTACCCCTAAATTTAATTTTAATTTAACATTACTCTTTTCACCATCTAATTCTAAATCTAAGATTTTAAATTTTTTATTTTCCTCAATATATGCTATAAATTGTTCAACTTTTTGTCTATTGGGATAAACGCCTTCTATTTCCACTCTATTATCCCTAATCTTAATCATGTATAAATACTTTTTATCATATATATTAACAATAAAATTTCTCAATGTATTTATTGATTCTACCTTTTCTTTTTCTATCAGCTGCAGCCTGCTTTTTTCTAGTTTATTATTTTGTAAAATTTGCTGAATCTCTTTATTTAAACTGCTTATATTTTGATAATTCATAATAATATTTATTCCTGCAAATACTATTAACAGTAATAAAACAGTTAAATTAACCTTCAATCTAAAATATCTTTTTTCTTTAATTCTTTTTCTATACCATAAAGGTAAAAAATTATTTTCATTCATTGATTATCTCCTGCCGCAAACAAATGCTTGTGCTATAACTGCTTCATCAAACTTGCCTAAATCTATATACTTAAAATCTTTTTCATTTTCCATATGCTCTTCAAATTTCAAATTATAAAAATTAACACAGTATATTTTATCAATATGTATATGTAATGATAAAATTTTTTCTTTTAAATAATCATATTCTCTCATAATTATTTCATAGTTTTCTCCACTATCTTTAACTACCTTGTCAGCCATAATTTTATTCTCCGCTACAGCTATCAAATACAAATTTTCATTATATTTAAACATAAAAATATAATTACTGTCTAAAATATATCTCTTGAAATAATTCAAAAAACAGAACTGTACTAAATCAACTTTCTTGATTACACTATTATGCTTTGTGAAATTTTTAAATTCATTCAATTCTTCACAATTCACACAGAAAACTAGTACTTCTAACTCATTTTGTTTTTCTTTAAATATTGCATATGAATAAAAAATTTCTTCAGCTTTTGATCCATATAAATATATCAATTGATTTTGAATGACCTTGTCTAGTTGTTCTCCATATACTTTAGGGAGCTGCATATATTTAACGTATATCTCTTCCCCCTCGATTATTATATAGATATTTTTATTTCTAATTCTAATTTTTAAATTCTTAAAATCTTTTACATCAATCACTTCTTCTACTTTATGGAGATTTACTAATTTATGCTTTTTACATACTTCAAAACTATTTATCTTATTACTTCCTACCTTTAGTAAAATATCTTTTTTAAACATAATAAATTCTCCTTAATCAATACTGAGTCTTTATATAATAAAATAAAATTTTATTATAACTGTCATCTTTTATTTTCCAACCATAATACTCTTTTTTATAAGTTTTACCCTTTGGATATATATACAATACAATATTTCTTTGCTCTTTATCATACTGAACATACGAACTGTCAAAACAAATTTTTGTATTACTCATCTTACATAGCAAATCCTGTATACTCTCCTCCGTTACACTACTCAAATTATCCAAAATATATTTCTTAGTTCTGCTCAATAAATATTCTCTATGCTTTTCATATACATTTTCTCCTAATTCGTATTTTATATGATCATATATATTTCCTCTTCTTATAACTTCAATATTGAATATATACATAAGACTTGTAAGAATCAGCATAAGTACAAGTAATATAATAATCATTACAAACCCTTTTTTATTTCCTTTATTTCTATACATCTTTCAAACTTTACTCCATTCTCTGTTTCTATAGTTACATAAATAACATTTTTGTTTCTATAAATACTAAAGTCTTGGACATTTTCTACTATGGTGTCTGGTTTCCAAGTTGAATTTATATGTTTATAATAATTTATAATAATCTTATGTTTTTTATTTGAGTTAGTTTTTTTTTCAATTATACTAACATCTCCATTATTCTTTTTAATAGTTAGTTTTTTTCCTTCTATTTCTATGTCTTTATTTATAATATTTTCAACTTGTGTTTCTATAAATCTCAATGCTTCTTTAGCATAACTTTCATTTCTATCTTGTATTATAAATTTTTTATAATTTTTGAATTCATAAAAAAACATCCTTGTAATTATCAGTATTAGGATAGATGCTATTGCTAAAGATATTATAAGCTCTAGTATGGTAAACCCTTTCTTCACTCTTTAATATGCCCCCTTAAACCAAACACTTTTAATCATTTTATTTTGTGTATATAACTGAAAACTAATTTCCAACACCTCTTTATCATCTTCAATACTCATAATTAAATAAGGAATCTCTTCTTTTCTTTTCTCAGTAAAAACATTCTTTATGCCTTTATTCTTTAAGCTATCAATATTGATATTTTCTTCGTTTATTATTAATAAATTGTGATTTTTCATTTCTATAATATCCTGGTAATTATGATTACAATACATTTCAGCTTTTAATGCCTCTAAAAACTCAACATATTCATTCATTTTTCTATTACTGATATTTAATTTTAAGTTATTTATATTGGTTGAAAAAATGAAACTGCTTAATATAAGAAATATGGCTATACTGCAAACAATTTCTATCATGCCTATTCCTTTCTTTCTATCATTGTTTAATTTGAACATAATTTGTACCCACTCTTAAAGTAATCGGGTGATTCTCTCCTGTTATATCAGCATAGCAAATAGTACATGCATCACCAGTATTTCCAAAGTTATCTATGTGAATTATTTGACTTCCACCTTTAGAATTTAAAGGTTTTAACATGAAACCTTCAGGTACTGTATAGCTTCTTACCATATTACCTCCACAATAAAATTCAATGCTTTTAATACAATCAAAAACTAAATAGCCACTTTTATTTTTACTTTTACAATATTGTTTGGAATCATTAATAATATGCAGTATTGAATTACTACACATATCAACACTAAAGTTATTAGATACTGTATTATATATACAGTAATAGTTCCTTATTGCCATACTGCTTAAAACTGTCAATATACTTAAAACAATAATTATCTCTATTAAAGTTGTTCCTTTTTTCTTATTCATTTTTTATCACTCTTAACTTTAGGTATTGTTTATTGTATTAGCAGCTTGAACACTATTATCCGGAGGATATATTTGCTTGTTACTACTATCATCACCCTCTCTAATAACATACCTATTCTTGTTCATATCCACTTTTAAAGAGTATTGTTTGTTATTAACTTTGTAGCTAATAGTTGCTGCTTCATCTGAACACTCCGACACACTAGTATTGGCACTTCCTACTAGTTCATTAATAGTACTTTTTAATAATTCTTTGGAATATTTATTATCATTTTCCATGTAACTTACAAAAGCAGCAGAATATATTTGCCTTCCTGTATCGATAGCTTTCAATCTTATAGCTTTGTTTCTATATCCTTTAAACTTAGGAATTAAAAAACTACTTAAAACCAGTATTACAGCCATAACAACTATAAGCTCAATCAAAGTAAATCCTTTTTTTGCTGATTTATTTATTTTCACTTACTATTCCTCCTAACTTTTAAAATATTGTTTCTACGGAATCCATCAACTGAATAATCGGAAAAATAAATTTAATAATAATAAATGTTATAATTATAGATAAAACTATAGTAGTTACAGGTTCTATAAGAGATGAAACTTTATTGATAATACTCTTTAGATTATCTTCATATATTTCTGCAACATTATTTAATATTCCATCTATATTTCCAGTTTCTTCTCCTATCACTATCATTGAAACAAAAAATTTTTTGAATAATTTTGATTTTTCTAAGGCCTTTGACAGGCTCATTCCTTCTTTAATATTAATACTTAATCTGCTAATTTTTTCTCTGTAATATGGATTTTCTGAAGGATTGTTTATTATGTCAAGAGCAGCCAATATAGGTACTCCACTGCTAATAAGCAAACTTAAGTTCTTTGCAAATCTCATTTCATAAAACTCTTCATAAAATGATTTAACTCCTGGAATAAAAAATTTTATTGTATTAAATATTTTTTTATCATAACCTTTACTTTTTAAAATTGTTAGAAATATACCTAGAACTACAGTTAAAGCTTTTGCTGCTTTACTGGAAATAAATTTATTAATTTTAATAATTTTTTCTACCTCAGGTGTGACTTGCATGTTATTTGTCATTAAATTATTTACAAATACAGGTATTATTTTAGTAATAATTCCTAATGTAATCACACCGGTAGTACATAAAACAATAATTGGATATATAGAAAGAGATTTTATTTTTGTATAAACACTATGCTGATTCCAATAATATTCATACAGATTGAACAAAACTTTTTCCATATTACCACTTTGTTCTCCAATTTTAATCATGTCAATCATAAATGCAGGATATATATCAGGTAGCTTTTCCAGACTTTCAGAAAGATACTTTCCCTTTTCTACATCCTCTTTGGCAATCCTTAAACTACTACTTATTTTGGGATTAATCTTTTGGTATGCAAGTATATCTAATCCTTTAGATATACCAATTCCTGATTTTAATATTTCTGATAGCTGTTTACAAAATATTGCAAGATCCTTATAATAAACCTTATGTCCAAAATATTTTATTGCATCCAGATAGCTTACTCCATAATCTAAAAGAAAATATCCTTTGTCTTTCATAATGTAAATAAGCTCTTTTTCATTCTGCAGAGCATATTTGCCTTTAATTAAATCCCCCTTGATATTTATTGCTTTATATCTATATGTTTTCATAAGCTACCTTCATCATCTCTTGAAAAGTTGTTGTCCCATTCATAACTAATTCCTTACATCGGTCTCTCAAGGTATTCATTCCATGTGCAATGCTATATTTTCTTATTTCTTCTATGGATTTATTGTCATTTATTAACTTTTTATGACCAGAATTCATATACATTATTTCAAAAACAGCTCTTCTCCCTTTAAATCCTGTGTTATTGCACCTTTCACACCCTCTGCCTTTGTATAGCTTGTAATAGTTATTTAGTCCTAAAAATTCTCTTTCTTCCATATTGGGAAAATATGCTTCTTTACAATAAGGACAAATTTCTCTAATTAATCTTTGAGCTATTACTGCAACTAATGCATCTGAAGTTAAATACCTGGGTACATTCATATTTTTCAATCTTTCAATTGCACTTGGAGCATTATTTGTATGAAGAGTTGAGAATACTAAATGCCCTGTAATTGCAGCTTTTACTGCTATCTCAGCTGTTTCTTCATCTCTTATTTCACCAACCATAATAATATCAGGATCCTGCCTTAAAATGCTTCTAAGCCCTGTTGCAAAGCTTAACCCAGCCTTATAATTTACATTGACTTGATTTATACCTTTTATTGTATATTCTACTGGATTCTCTATTGTAATTATGTTTCGCTCTTCTGAATTTATTTCATTAAGCAATGCATATAAAGTAGTAGTTTTACCACTTCCTGTAGGTCCAGTAACCAATACAATTCCATTTGAATGATGTACAATCTTATTAATTAATGTACGTTCATCATCACTTAGATTTAAAAACTTAATAGACATATCTTCATTTTCCTTATACAAAATTCTTATTACTATCTTTTCACCATGAATTGTAGGCATAGATGATATTCTGCAATCAACCTTTTTATTTACTTCTTCAAATTCAAATTTTCCATCTTGGGGTACTAACTTCTTATAAATATCCATGTCAGACATTATTTTTAATCTGGTACAAATTGCTGGATATATTTCCTTTATAATTTTATTTTTTACTTTAAGGACACCATCAATTCTGTAACGTATATTTACTTTATCTTCAAAAGGCTCAAAATGAATATCACTGGCATTTTCGCTTATTGCTCCACATACTATGGAGTTTGTTATTCTAACTATGGGTGAATTCTCAATTTCATGTTTTGAAACTTCTCTCGAAATATTTAAAACTTTTTCATTAGACATAAGTTCCTTATTAAATGCCTTTACATCTTCCTTAGCAATTTCATTGTCATAATAACTTTCAATAGCATAAATTATTCTATTTTTCATCTCTATATAAGGAATAACTTCTTTATTGGTTATAAATCTTACCTCTTCAATAATTGCCTGATTAAGCGGATTGACCATTGCAATGCATACTTTTTCCTCTTTCAAGCCAAAAGGAACAATATTATATTTTTTCACTATCTCATTTGATAACAAATTTATAACATTTGTATCAATGACCAAATTATCTAATTGTATCCTATCTATATTAAAAAACTCTTTAAAGGCTTTAAATAAAACACTTTTTTCCACAAAATTATTTTCTAGAATTATATCAATCAAATCCATGTTAGTTTTATTTTTTATTTCCAAGGCTTTATTATAATCATTCTGCATCAGTATTCTTTCTTTTATTAATAAGTTACCTACCTTATCTATCATAGATATCACCTTCTCACATAACCTTAAAACATTTTTTACCATATCATTTTTTATATTCTTAACATATTTCAATTATTTAATCATAAATTTTCAATAAAAAAAATCTTATCCAAAATTATTGAATAAGATTTTTTTATTGCATAGAAATAAATATATTATATTTTTAAGCTTTCGATATACTTTCTATATTACTATTTCCCCAGTGTAAACTATTTCTGCTGGTCCAGTCATAAGTATTCCCTTATCTGTAATTTCTATAAATAATTCCCCTCCTGGAACAATTACCTTAACCTTCTTTTCAGTATACCCCAAATTATTACAGCAAATAACTGCTGAACAACTTCCAGTTCCACAAGCTAATGTTGGTCCAGCTCCTCTTTCCCATGTTTTAACCTTAATTAGTTTTTCGTCTACTACTTCACAAAAATTTACATTTGTTCTATCTTTAAAGATATGATATTCTTCAATATTCTTTCCTTCTTTTACATCAAATTCGTCTAACCTTCCCATAACT
The DNA here is from genome assembly GCF_026719745.1 of Clostridium sp. ZS2-4. Taxonomy (GTDB): domain Bacteria; phylum Bacillota; class Clostridia; order Clostridiales; family Clostridiaceae; genus Clostridium_H. The sequence continues at coordinate 236,580 of NZ_JAPPRQ010000011.1, read as the reverse complement.
ACAGTATGAGGTACTCCCATTAGCATAGAAGTAATAGTATATTGCTTATTATCTATCTTTATACTTTTATTAACAATTTCTTCTTCAACATCTCCGCCAAAATCTTCAGGTTTGTAGGAATATTCGCCCATATTGATTGTTATTCCATTAACCATATTGTCTTTAATGTCTAAATAGGCGATTTTCACTCCATCACCAGTCTCAATATTAATAACTTCTTTTTTTACTATTTCTTTTTCATAAACATATTTTGCAAAACACCTGATGCCATTGCCGCACATAGCCGCATAGGAACCATCAGCATTTATTATAACCATCTGTATATCAGCAATATTGCTTTTCCTAACTATCAGTATGCCGTCACCACCTATGCCAAAACGTCTATGGCAAAGTTTCTGAGCAATTTTTTCTTCTTTCCCCTTTAAAAGTTCTTCCAAATCCTCAATAACTATAAAATCATTACCTGTACCCTGCATCTTAGTAAATATCATACTTATGCCCCCAATCATACTATTTGTACACTAAATTATTAATACAATATTACTTTAATTATAAAATATAGTCAACTAAGGTCTCCTATTATTATTGATTATTCTCCTTGTAAATACTATACTATAAAGGTATCCAATTAGAGGTTACTGGCTACTGGTTACTGGTTACTAAAAATCAGTTACTTATTTAAGAAAGGATGATAATATGGCATTAGACGGAATATTTTTACATAGCATTATACACCAATTAAGAAATACTATCATAAACGGAAAAGTAGACAAAGTAAATCAACCTGAAAAGGATGAGATAATCTTAAACATTCGCCAAGGAAGAAACCATACTAAGCTTCTTATTAGTGCAAGTTCAAACTTTTCAAGAATACACTTGACAGAATTCAACAAACCTAATCCAATAAAAGCTCCAATGTTTTGCATGGTACTTAGAAAATATTTAAGCAATGCAAAAATTTTAGATATTAAGCAAATAGATAATGACAGAATAGTAGTAATTGACTTTGAAAGCAGAGATGAATTAGGATTTGACAGCATATACTCTTTAATAATTGAGATAATGGGTAGACACAGCAATATAACCTTAGTACGTGAACGAGATGGAGTAATAATGGACAGTATAAAGCATATTACTCCAGATGTGAATAGTTATAGAAGTACTTTGCCTGGAATTAAATATATCTATCCTCCAAGCTCAAATAAATTAAATCCGTTTGACTTTATCAGCGAAGAAGCTGAAAAATATGTCAAGGAAAATAATATAGAATTAAATGATAATATGTTCCTTATGCTCTTTACAGGAATAAGCAAGACTCTATCCAAAGAATTAGCATTTAATCTAAATTTAGATAATACAATTTCATTAGACCACATATTAAATTATTGTAAAAACTTCTTTAATAAAATAACAGCAAAAGAATTTGAGTATTTTTCATATAAAAATGATACATCATTAATAGATTTTTACTGTCTAGACTTAAAAAGCCTAGATGAGTATTCAAAAATTTCTTATGAGTCTCCTTCGCTATTACTTGAAAACTTCTATTATACTAAGGATAAACTCGATAGATTAAAAGCAAAAAGTTCTGATCTGCAAAAAATAGTTACTAATAATATAAACAGATGTATAAAAAAAGAAAAGATATTAAATAAAACTTTAAAAGAATGTGACAATAAAGAAACTTTTAAACTTTATGGTGAACTTATCACAGCTAATATATACGCTTTAGAAAAAGGCTTGAAGGAAATAGAAGTTTTTAATTATTATAGTGATAAGGGAGAAAATATTAAAATTAAACTTGATGAATACAAAACTCCTTCACAAAATGTTCAAACATATTACAAAAAATATAATAAACTTAAGAAATCAGAAGAAGCAGCTCATGAACAACTAAAGCAGAATATGGACGAATTAAATTACCTGTATTCTGTATTGACAAATATAAAAAATGCTAGCAGCTATGAAGAAATTGAGGAAATTAAAAGGGAACTCATAGATACCCATTATATTAAATTTAAAAGATCACATAAAGCTAATAAATCAAAACCTTCAAAGCCTTCACATTTCATATCTAGTGATGGATTTGATATTTATGTTGGTAAAAACAATATTCAAAATGATTATTTAACTTTAAAGTTTGCAAACAAACATGATATATGGCTTCATACAAAAGAAATTCCTGGCTCTCATGTCATAATCAGAACTTCGGATGAAGTTCCTGAAACAACCTTGATGGAAGCTGCAAACTTAGCTGCTTATTACAGTAAAGCCCAACATTCATCTAAAGTTCCTGTCGACTTTACAGAAGTAAAAAATGTAAGGAAACCAAGTGGATCAAAACCAGGTATGGTAATATATTATACCAATCAAACCCTTTATATGACGCCAGAAGAACCTAAATTAAAACAAATTAAAGATAAATAACAAATAAAAAATCCTCTTAATTTTTTAAGAGGATTTTTTATTTATAAACAAATTTTATGTATTAAATCTCGTAAATTTGCACTGAATCTTCTTGGTCAATTTCATCAACATTAACAGATATAATCTCTTTTTTTGAAGTTGGAACATTTTTTCCAACATAATCTGCTCTTATTGGCAATTCTCTATGTCCTCTATCAACAAGAACTGCTAATTGAATATTTGCAGGTCTTCCTCTGTCAATAATTGCTTCCATAGCTGCTCTTGCAGTTCTTCCAGTGTAAAGAACATCATCTACCAATATTACTTTTTTATCTTTTACATCAATTTCCATTTCCTGATTATTTACAACAGGCTGTTCACCTACTTCAGTTAAATCATCTCTATAAAGAGTAATATCTACACATCCAACTTGAACACTTTCTTCTTCAAATTCTTCTATAAGCTTAGCTATTCTATTTGCAATAGGAACACCTCTTCTTTGTATTCCTATTAACACAATATCCTCTACGCCTTTATTTTTTTCAATAATTTCGTGAGAAATTCTTTTTAAAGTTCTCTTAATTGCCTTTTCATCTAATAGTACTGATTTAAATTCCATCATTTTATCCTCCCCACTCATACTTAACTAACAATCACTTCTTAATTTTTTAAGTACATCAATAAAATAATCAGGAATTTCTGATTCAAATTCCATGTACTTTTCAGTAGAAGGATGTATAAATCCTAGTTTTTTTGCATGCAACATTTGCCCATTTAAATTAAATTTCTGTTTTTTATATCCGTAAACCGGATCTCCAACTAAAGGATGTCCAATATATGACATATGCACTCTTATCTGGTGAGTCCTTCCTGTTTCAAGAGCACATTTAACTAAAGTATTTTTTTCAAACCTCTCTATAACTTCATAATGTGTTACAGCTCTTTTTCCGTCATTTACAATGGCCATCTTTATTCTTTCCTTAGGATGTCTACCCAAAGGCTTATCAATCATTCCACTTTCCTCTTTAATTATCCCTTCAACAAGAGCAACATATTCTCTCTTCATAGAATGCTCTTTCAGTTGCTCAGCTAATTTTTTATGAGCATTATCATTTTTTGCTATGACTAAAATTCCCGAAGTGTCTTTATCTATTCTATGAACAATCCCAGGTCTTGCAACTCCATTTATTCCCGATAAATCTTTACAGTGGTATACCAGTGCATTTACAAGAGTCCCTGTATAGTTTCCAGGTGCAGGATGTACTACCATTCCTTGAGGCTTGTTTATAACTATTAAATCAATATCCTCATATAATACATCTAACTCTATATTCTCAGGCTGTATAACCAATTCTTCAAGTTCAGGAAGATTCATTGTTATTTTATCATTAATTTTTAATTTATAATTGGATTTTTTATTTTTATCGTTTACTGTTACATTTCCTTCATCAACAAGCTTTTGTATATAAGACCTAGATTTATCTTCAAATTCTTGTGACAAATATACATCCAACCTACAATTTACTGAATTCTCGTCTATAATAAATTTTTTTAACTCCATTATTCGCCTTCCTTTAGTATACAAATAGATAAAATAAATGTTCCAACTACAACTAATATGTCTGCTATATTAAACGTTGGAAAATAATACAAATCTTTGTAGTGTAGCATTATAAAATCAATTACATATTTATGTATAATTCTATCGTACAAATTTCCTACTGCCCCACCGATAATCAAAGCAAAGCTTACTTTGTAAGCTTTAGATTCAGGCTTATATTTGTATAAATAAACTATCATCCCTATCAAAACGGCTAAAGTTATTATGGTTAACAATACTATTTTACCTTGAAATACCCCAAAAGCAGCTCCTTTATTTTCCAGATATTGAAAAGTAAAATAATTCTCAACTACTTGAATATCTCTTCCAGTTTTAAGGGTATTTAAAGCCCAATTCTTTGTAATTCTATCAAGAAAAATCCCTATAATAATAATAAGGAATTCCATAATCTTCCCCCCATTAATTCAGTTTATAACTCACAATTAATAGTTAATAGCAAAGCTCTTAGATTATTTTCCCTAGCTATTAACTATTAACTATTAACTATTAACTATTAACTATTAACTATTAACTATTAATCAATCTGGTAACTGCTGTTTGTATTGGTCATTGCTTATCTTTTCTACATCTTCAACATAACCAATATCATCTTCATCTTCATATTCATAGTCACCATAATCATATACTTTTCTCATTTTATTGAAATTTTCAACCGCTTGATAACTATCTTCAGCATCAAACTCTATATTCCTTTTATAGTCAGTGTATCCATATCCAAAAGTCCTTCCCAAAGCTTCTTCTTCAACTGGTCTATTATAAATATCATCAATTACAGAACTGTTTAATTCTTTTTTACATTCTATACAATATTGTGTATAAGGAATAAAATTTAATCGCTGTTCTGAAATATCTTTACCACACCTATTACATTTTCCATAAGTATCATTATCAATATTCCTTATAGCTAAATCAATTTGATTCAAAATATCCATTTCATTTTTCTTTAATGCAATTCCTTTTTCTTTATCAAATAATTCTGTTGCAGTATCTGAGGGATGATTATCATAAAAAGACAATTCTTGAGACATCTCGCTATTTGAATCTATTACCTCATTTTGTTTCATTTGATTTAATATATCTTCTACTTTTTTCTTTTCTTGAAAAAGTCTGTTCTTGTAATGATGCAACTTATCTTTATCCATAAATAACAACTCCTTTGCACTCAGATAATTTCTTTTTCTGAAATATTATAAGTCTATTATTTATTTTTTCTAAAGATAACTTTTTTATTACACTTAAAAAATATTTAACAAAAATACATGGTGAATTTTTCTACACTCCTCATTATACTAACCAACTCAGGAATTGATATGGTTTGTCGTGCATCCGATATAGCTTTCTCAGGATTTATGTGACTTTCAATTTCAAGTCCATCTGCCCCTGCACAAATAGCCGCCAGTGACATTTGAGAAACCAATTCAGAAAGTCCTGTACCGTGACTTGGATCAACGATAACAGGAAGTCTGTATTTTTGTTTAACAGCTGCAACTGAATTTAAATCCAAAGTATTTCTTGTATAAGTTTCAAAGGTTCTTATTCCTCTTTCACATAATATAATATTTAAGTTTCCCTCTGCCATTATATATTCAGCTGCATTTAACCATTCTTCCATAGTAGCACTCATACCTCTCTTTAACAATACAGGTGCGTTTGTTTTACCAACTTCTTTTAAAAGACTGTAATTATACATATTTCTGGAACCAATTTGAATAATATCAGTATAATCAAGCGCTTTTTCTACATCTCTAGTATCCATTATTTCCGTAATAACAGGCAAATCTACTTTTTTCCCAACTTCACTTATTATCTTAAGTCCTTCTTCTTGAAGTCCTTGAAAGCTATAAGGAGAAGTTCTAGGCTTATATGCACCGCCTCTTAATATGTGCACACCAGCTTCTTTTAATTTTCTGGCAATTGAAAGTAAAATTTCGTAACTTTCTACTGCGCAGGGACCAGATATAATCACTTTTTCTTTTCCACCTATAACTATATCTTTTACTTTTATTTTTATTGACTCACCCGCTTCTTTGTCCACAAGTAATTTTTCCATATATATATCACCTACATAGCCTCTATCATACTTTTTAATATATTTGTTGAATTTTCAACAGCAATAGGTATGAATTTTTCATAATCAATATGAGCACCATTACTGGCATTATCAGAAATTGATCTTATTATGACAAAAGGAATATTATTCAAATAACATACTTGAGCTATGCTGCCGCCTTCCATTTCACAACCTATAGCTTCAAATTCCTCCTTTAACCAATTTATCTTCTCTAAACTTGCAATAAATTGATCCCCTGATACTATTCTACCCACAAAACTATTATATTTAGTATTTTTCTCACAAGCATCTTTTGCAAGTTTTACTAATTTTTCATCACATTTAAAATCAAAAGTTTCCAATCTTGGTATTTGTCCAAGTTTATCTCCAAAAACGGATGTATCCACATCATGCTGTACTAAAGTATTAGCTATTATAACATCTCCTGGATAAATGTTTTCACCAATTCCTCCAGCTACACCAACATTGATTATTTTTTCTGCATTATAATCATCTATTAAAATTTGAGTACACACTGCAGCATTAACCTTTCCAATACCGCTTCTTACTACTATAACTTCTTTACCCCATATTGTGCCTATATTAAATTCCATTCTTGCCTTAGTTTCTCTTTTACTTAAATTTATATTTTTTAATAAGATTTCTATTTCTTCATCCATTGCTCCAATAATTCCAACTGCCATATTTATTCTCCTTCCAAAATAAAATTTATCAAATTATTACTGTATGCTTATATAAGCATACAGTAATAATTTTTCATTGTCAATAATGCTAAAATTTACGTAAAACAAGAAAATCTCACTCTTTGAGTGAGATATATACTAATCCTCTTTAGCAAAAAAACTTTTAATTAAATCTAAATCATCATCAGGATACTCTGTTATACTAGATGGTTCCTCTACAATTTCTTTAGCTTTAACAGGAATGTCAGATACCTCTGCAGTCTCTACAGCATTTCCTACATTATAATTTTTAATAAAATCATTTTCCAGGCTGTTAAAAGTATCTATTTGTGCCTTCATAAAATTTTTAAATTTAGCTCTAAATTTTAAAAACTCTTGTTTTAAATTATCATAATCTTCATTAATCTTTACCACATCATTATGTGCTTTATTGATTATGTTTTGAGCAGAATCATTTGCTTTTTTTACAATTAACTCTGCTTCATTTTGAGCAGTTTCTCTTGCTTGTTCTGCTGCATTTTGTGCCAACAACAAGGTGTTTTGAATTGTTGTCTCTATTTTTGAATAATGATTTATCTTTTCTTCCATCAACTCTAGTTTTTCTTTTAAAAATGAATTTTCTTTATATAAAGTCTCATAATCTTCTCCAAGCTTATCTAAGAATTCATCAACTTCATCACAATCGTAACCTCTTAGGGACTTTTTAAATTCCTTATTATTTATGTCCATTGATGTAATTATCACCTTAACCACCCCATGCTCATATGTATTTTTTTACCTTTATTTTGCATCTTTCTCTTTTTGTCTTTCCCATTTTTTCTAAAACTCTAAATTTTCCATATCCTCTTACAGTAATAATTGCTTCTTCATTAATACAATAATCTTTATTATTTATTTTTTGATAATCTACAAGCACTTTCCCTTTATTGATTATATCAACGCAAGCACTCCTTGATATATTGCATAAGGCTGAAATGACACAGTCAGCTCTCATTGAGGTAGCAATTATATCTTTCTCTTCAAATTTATATTGAGGAATTATACTTTCATTAATATCAAGTATATCAACAATACATGGAGATTTTCCAATCTTAATTAGATTTTCTTTTACATAGTGTGAAATTTCACTGCAAACGGGAACATAGCAACTCTGATTTTCAACAATTAAGTCTCCGAATTTTTCTCTCTTGATTCCCAATGACATTAAAGCTCCCAAAAAATCTGAATGAACTAAATTTGAAAAAGATGACTTGTTATTAATTCTTATTAATTCTATGGGATATTCATTTAAATCTTCAATCTCATCTTCAACTAAAATTGAAATAGCTCTTCTGTCACTTTCTTCAAATATGCCAAAATTACTTATGTTACAATCCAATAGATTATTTATATTTTTTAGTGGTTTCCATATACTTGGTGGATAAAACTCATTCAAATATAAAGATTTTTTAATCCTTGTACAAAGTGTAATTTTATCATAAATACTTGATAAAACTACTTTATCTTCATACGGCACGCTGGCTAAAAACTCCTTTTTGTTCATAATTTATAATATCCCCAAAATTGCATTAACAACAGTTCGTAATATCTTGATAAAAAACAACCCAAATATAGGAGATAAATCTACTGGAAGTCCTTGAATAAACTTTTCTTGCACTTTTCTTCCTGGAGCTAAAAAAGGTTCAGTAAATATATGTATTACTTCAGTTATTGAATTTCTTCCTCTATAAACCCATGAAAGAACCACATCAATTAAAATTAAAATTTCTAACAATTCAAACAACAAGTTAAAAGCATTTCTAAGAATGAATATCATTTTACCCTCCTGTCTTATTTACTCCAATTTATTAGTCCCTTACTACTCAATTCATCTTTCAATTCATTGGATATTTCAACATTTGATGGCGAAAGAATATATACCCCTTTCTCAATTTCTTCAAGAGAACCGGCAAGCGCATAACTAGCTCCAGCCATAAAGTCTAAAAGCCTTTGAGCCACTTTTGATTCTAACGTAGTCATATTCATTACTACAATCTTTCTATTTTTTAGATTGTCACACATCTCTATAGCTTCATCATAGTTAGAAGGCTTAACTATTACAATTTTTGCACTAGTTGCAGCATGAATACTTACAACCTTATTATTTTGCATTTTATGTTTTGAAGAATTAAAAATATTATCAATTGGCTGTTCTTCATCTGATGCAATTTCATCTTCGAATTCTTCTATTTCATCAACCTCATCCTCTAATCCTAAAAAACCCATTAATTTATTCATTACCTTTCCTGACATATTATACCCCTCCTAAATATTTTTATATACTCTCTTTCCAAATATACCTTCGCCTACTCTTACCATATTTGCTCCCTCTGAAACAGCTATCTTGTAGTCTCCAGTCATTCCCATAGATAAGTATTTCATCTTAATGTTATCATACTGTTTTCCAGCCAAATCATCATAAATTTTTTTCATTTTTTTAAATAATTTTCTGCTGCACTCTTCATCTCCCTTTGGAATTATAGTCATAAGACCTTTAACTTTAACATTATTGCACTTCTCACAAACATTTATCAATTGTTCTAAATCTTCTACTAAAACGCCTGACTTGTTAGGATCTCTTCCTATATTGATTTGAATCAGCACATTAGCAATTTTCTCATGAGCAGCATATTTGCTTTCAATTTCTTCAAGGAGTTTTATACTGTCCAAAGAATGAATTAAATGAACTTTTCCCACAATGTACTTTACTTTATTTCTCTGCAAGTGTCCAATCAAATGCCATCTGACATCTGAATGAAATTCTTCCGTTTTCTCCACCAGTTCTTGAACCTTATTTTCCCCAAAATCTCTTGCTCCAGCTATATAAGCTTCTTCTAACTCTTCAAGGGTTCTAGTTTTTGAAACAGAAATCAGGGTAACATTTTCTGATAATTGATTTTCTATATTGCTAATATTCTCTGCTATACTCAACTTTATCTACCCCTTACTTTTAAAATTATTTTTTCTTTTTAATTTCTCTCATATATTTATTTTCTAATTTTCCTTCATTAGCTAAAATTTTTATTTTATCTGTCTTTATTATGTTTACATCTATACCCCTGTGTTTTAAAAAGCTTAGATACCCAACGTCCGATATCATATAACTGTATAATTTATCACTATTTCCAATTGCATTTATATTAAAGGGCGCCGGTATCTTTATTCCATCCAGTTCAATAAAGGCTCCCCAGCAAAAGATGTCTGTTCCATCAATAATTCTATAACCATTTATGGATATCACTTCTGCTCCAGCAATCTTTAATTCATTAATTAAACTGATTATATCTTCATCATGAATAATACCTGCTTTTTGATCAACGGGGTCTATTACGTTTCCCCAAAAATTGTTACTGGCATCCTTTATCTTTATAACTACGCCTTCTCCTTCAACATCTATATTGCCTAAGGTCATTTGGTTACTGAAAATTTCCTTATTCATTTCTTCTATTATATGAAATTTATCATTCTGATTTTCAAGATATTTTTCTAATTTTTTATGTTCTTTATAATATTCCTCTTGTAAATTGGAAATATCCTTATTTAATTTGTTAACATAATCATAGGCTTCTTGATATTCAGCTGGCGTTAAAAAAACTTTATTATTTATCTTTTTTAAATTCATGTTTGATGAAATTAGTACCCCTATAATTATAGAAGCAATAAAAACAAATATGGTTGCTTCATTTGTTTTCATTTACTCACCTCATTAATGTGACTTAGCTCTTTCTAATAATAATCGTCTTACTGCAGCAAAATTATTAAATATTCTTTCACCGAATACAATAACAGCAGCTAAATATATAGGCATGCCTAATTTATCTCCCAAATATGTAAGAGCTGCTGCCAAGACAGCATTACCAAAAAAACCTGAAATAAATATATCTGTTCTATACTTTTTATCAATAGATGCCTTTATTGCACCAAATACAGAATCAAGACAAGCAAAAATTGCAACTGATAAATAAGGTGAAAACCTTATTGGAATATTTATATCCCAAAATATTCCAATTATAGTTCCAATCAACAATCCAATAAATATTACCATCTAAAACACCTCTATTTATTTTTTATAGGTTTTGCATACTCGAATTTAAGGCTTTTATCATATTTGTAAATTTCCACATTATCAATAAAGTCATATTTTATGTCACACCCTGAAAATCCACTATCAAGTACTCCTGGAAATTCTAGTGCACCCTTTAGTTTGGCTTTATTTCCAATAGCCTTTATAGTTATACGTTTATACGGTGAAATTCTCTCCTCATTTATAGTAATATATTTACTAGCATTTCTTATACCCGTTCTTGACGTAATTCTAATATCATTAATTGATATAGCTTCTGCATCTGCAGCATTTAATTCATTTACAATTCTCAACAAATCACTGTCAACTATGGCTGGAGCTTCAGCGTTAGTATTAAATAGTGTATTTTGAGGTGTAATATACAATACAACACCTTCTCCTTGAACATCTACACTACCTGTAAGAATTCTTGTATCCTCCAGTTTTCCAACTATTTCCTTAGTTATTTCATCATTGCTGGCTGCTGCATTTTCATAGTTTTTAATTTGAGTTTGAAGTTCATTTATTTTTTTCTCCATATTTTCTTTTTGTTTTTTCAACTGTTCGATTTCAAGGGTAATCTGTGCAACATTTGTATCTTGGTCAATACTTTTTCGCTGCCTAGCTATAGACTTTAATTGATATGTAATCATAAAGCCTAATAAAATACATACTATCCCTACAGAAATCTGTGAACGATTTTTTTTCATAGTAGGTCCTCCTAGTTTTCTATAAAAAATACAGGGCTTCCTTTAAAACTCACATCTATATACCCCTTTTTACCTATTAACTTATTATAAACTAAAGTATTAATAGCTCTATTAAGCTTTTTTTGTAATTCATCACTTGTCCCAAGTTTAACCATCATATTGCCATAATATAATTTTATATCTGTTAAATCTTTAATATCAACTATAGATGGCTCAGGTATTCCATCCTTCAGGCTTTTTATCAATTCAGTAATATTATTTATAATCTGAAGCTTCCTTACATTGCTATTATCCAGTACTTCTCCAACCTTATAATTCTTTCCTTGAAATCCCTCTAAATTAATCAATTTCATTCCATTTATTGAACTTTTTTCTTCTAAAACAATTCCTTTTTCATCAATTACCAAATATTTATCATTTTGTTTTACATAGAATACTGCTGTTCTTTCTTCAACATATATATTAATTTTATTTGGAAGCTTTCTTTTTATATCTGCCTTAAGTATATACGGATTAGATAAAATTGCTGTTCTATTCTTTCTTAAGTTTAAGTAGAATATGTTCTCTCCCAAATTAATTTGTGATAATTTTTTTATTTCTTCCGAACCTATATTTCTATTATTCAAAACCTTTATATCCTTAATATTGAAATAAGATAATTTCAAACATAAAGTTACCACTACAGCTATTAGTATGACAATAATTGTTATATACCTTTTCATTCTTATTTTTTTTCTTCTTTTCTCTATTAACTCATTTTTAGAATTATTGCCTAATTTCAAACTCATAGCCATACTTTCCCTCTCAATTTTTTTTATAGTATACATCTATATAATACCACATAATGTATTAGGATTAAACGGATTTAATATTTTTTTTAATTAAATTAATATAGTAAAATACAGCACTGCATAAGCAATGCTGTATTTTAGTTGCTTGTCTGTCTTGATATATTGAGTAATATTCCCATAGCTATTAAATTGAACACTAAAGAGGAACCCCCATAGCTTATAAATGGCAGTGGTACCCCTGTAACAGGCATTGAACCTGTTACAACCGCAATATTTATAATAGCTTGAATAGCAATTACAGCTGTTATACCAATAGCCAATATTGTTCCATATACATCCTTAGCCCTAATTGCAGTTCTTATGCCTCTCCATATAAACACTAAAAATAAAGTAATAATAGCAATGCATCCTACAAGTCCTAATTCCTCACCTATTATTGAAAATATAAAGTCATTATGCGGTTCTGGTATATAATAACACTTTTGTCTTGATTGTCCCAAACCAGTTCCTAATATTCCACCTGAGCCTAAAGCTAAAAGAGATTGAATAAGCTGATATCCATCCCCTCTAGGGTCTTCCCAAGGATTCAAAAAACTCACAAATCGTTTCATTCTGTAAGGTTCTAATACAATACCAGCAACTCCCGCTGCAACTACCAATAACAATACAAAAGCCAAATGTTTCTTTTTACATCCAGAAGAAAACAATACTATTATGGTAACAATCATAATTACTGATGCTATACTCAAGTTTTTCTCTAGTAATACTAGTCCAGCATAAAAGCCCGAAACCACTAAATATGGCATAATTCCATATTTAAAGTTCTTTATTCTTTCACCTTTATTTTCAATACTTTTTGCCATATACAAAACTACAGCATACTTGGCTATTTCTGAAGGCTGAATAGAAGCGCCTCCTGGAAGGTAAATCCACCTTCTTGCACCATGATTAGAAGGGAAAACAAATACTGCTAAAAGCAAAATAATGGTTCCAATCATTATCAAACCTGTCTTATCTTTAATTTTATGGTAATCAAATTTTTCTGCAATTATCATGCTTGTTATACCTATAATAGCCCATAAACCTTGCTTTTTCAGAAAATACATATCATCGTTTTTATACATTTTACTATGTAATGCTGTATAAGAACTGGCACTATATACCATTACTATTCCAACAGCAACCAAGACCATTATTGTAACGAACATTATAAAATCAACTTGACCCATTTTTGCTTTGGGTTTTTTCATAATATATCCTCCTATTTAAATTGCTTATAAGGATAAAATATTCATTAATGACAAAAATCCTATTAAACATAATATTACAGTGATAATTAAAAATATTGTTACAACCTTTGTTTCATGCCATCCACATAATTCAAAGTGATGATGCAGTGGTGCCATTTTGAATATTCTTTTCCCAAATGATTTATATGAAGTAACCTGAAGAATTACAGATAAAGCCTCTGCTACATATATACCTCCTACTAATATAATAAGTAGTGGAAGTTTTAATATCATAGCCACAACTCCTACAACTCCTCCTAAAGCCAATGAACCAGTATCACCCATAAATATTTGTGCAGGATGTGCATTATATCTTAAAAATCCTAAAAGAGATCCACCTACTGCAGCACAGAATATTGCAAGAGTATAATGTCCAGTAGCAAAACTTACTACTGAGAAAAAAGTCATTACAAGAAGTGTTACACTGGTAGCAAGTCCATCTAATCCGTCAGTTAAATTCACAGCATTAGTTGTAGCAGAAAAATAAAATATTATAAAAGGTATATAAAGTATCCCCATATCCAACGTTTTATGTGTAAAAGGAATTATTATACTGCTCCCTATACTAGGACTTTTGTAACCATAAAAAGCTATGGTTGCTGAAACTATAAGTAATAAAGCCATTTTTTGTTTAGCACTTAATCCTTCATTTTTCTTATGTATGATTTTTAATGAATCATCTATAAGACCGATAACTCCAAATCCAATAAATGCGAAAATTGCCAACCAGATCTCATATCCAGGTTTTCTCAAAACAACAAGTATTGTAATAACACTTGATAATATAAATATTATTCCTCCCATAGTAGGTGTTCCAGACTTGGCCTTGTGACTTTCGGGACCTTCTTCTCTGATATTTTGACCAAATTTAAATTTGTGCAATAAAGGAATCAATATAGGTCCTTGCAGAAGCGATATTAAGAATGCCACTAAAACCGAATATATCATTAAACTCATTTTTATATCTCCTTTAGTTGGTAGTTTTTAGCTTAAGCTCTTTTACAATATCTTCAAATTTCATACTTCTAGAAGCCTTAATAAGTACTATATCTTCATTTTCAATACTGGTTTTTAAGTACTTAGCAGCCTCCCTGGTATTGTTAAAGCTTTTAAAATTCTTATCATTATTAAAGCCTTCTCTATAAGATAAGCTGTATTCCCCAATGCTCAAAAGTTCATCAATGCCTATCTTAGATACATATTCCCCAACCTCTTTATGAGCTATATGTGCTTCTTCTCCAAGTTCTTTCATAGTTCCCAGCACAGCAATTTTTCTTTTCCCTTTTATAGTATCCATAACATCTAAGGCAGCTTTCATAGAATCTGGACTAGCATTATAACAATCATCTATTATAGTGAAATCACCGCACTTTACTATATCCAGTCTCATGGATGTTACGCTAAGATTCTTTATACCAGTCTTAAGCCTGTCATACTCTATGCCTAAAACCCTTCCAGCAGTAATAGCTAATAATGAATTTAAGATATTATGTTTTCCCGGAATTTCTATATAAAATTCTTCTCTATTTTTTCCATCCAATGCAGAAAATTTTATGCTATTCTCATTAAGTTCAATGTCTTCCGCCTTATAATCCACTTCACCGTTAAATCCAATTTTAGCAATCTTATATTTTTCTTCATCTATGGTAGATAACATATCATTTTCATTATTCAATATTAAAACACAATCTTCTGTAAAGAAATCTGTTATCTCCATTTTTGCTTTAAGAATATTTTCTCTTGTTTTTAAGTTTTCTATATGAGATATACCAATATTAGTAATTATAGCAATATCAGGCCTTGCAGTCTTTGCCAATCTGTGAATTTCTCTCAAATCACTCATTCCCATTTCTAAAACAGCTATGTCATATGTGTTATCAAGTTCAAATATCATTAAAGGTAATCCTATTTCATTATTAAAATTCCCTTTAGTTTTAAAAACCTTAAACTGTGAACTTAGAGCTGCTGCTGTCAAATCTTTTGTTGAAGTTTTTCCAGTAGATCCTGTAATTCCTATAACTTTAACTCTAAGTTTGCTTCTATAATACTCTGCTAAATCCAGTAGTGCCTTTTTAGTATCTTGAACTAAAATAACTGATGTGTTTGAATTTAATTCTTTCAATTCAAACTTTATTTCATCTACTATGCACAGATTAGCTCCCTTTTCACTGGCTTCCTTAATGTAATCATTACCGTTAAAGTTTTCACCCTTCAGAGCTACAAAGATACTGTCTTTACCTATTTTCCTTGTATCTGTACTTAAATAATTATATTTATGAAGCTCTCCATTTATGTGTATTTTCCCATCAACAGCTTTAACTATTTCTTCAAAGCTTAATTGCTCCATTTAAAACAACTCCTTTATAATTTCCCCTATTACTTCTCTTTCATCAAAATGTATTACCTTATCTTTTAAAATTTGATAGTCCTCATGTCCCTTTCCGGCTACTACTATGACATCGTCCTTTTGTGCTATCTCCATAGCTTTTTTTATAGCATCCCTGCGATTTTCAACAATTAAATAATTTTCTTTTTTAATTCCATCAACTATATCATCAATAATTTTCATTGGATCCTCAGTTCTAGGATTATCAGAAGTTACTATGGCAATGTCTGATATTTCTGAACCAATTTTACCCATTATAGGTCTTTTTGTTCTATCTCTGTCTCCACCACATCCAAAAACACTTATCAATCTACCTTTTGTAAATTCTCTGGCTGTTTTGAGAATATTTTCCAACCCATCCGGCGTATGAGCATAATCAATAATAACATCATAATCCAAATTGTACTCTTTTGCAGCTATTTCACATCTTCCTGGAACTACAACATTCTCCAAGCCTTTTTTCACATCTTCCAAAGAAATTCCTTCAGCAAGACATGCTGCTGCACTGCATAAAGCATTATAAACATTATATCGTCCTGGAATACTTAAGTTTATATGTATTTTTTTATTTTCATAATACAAGTCAAATTCCGCTCCCCTTGAGTGATTAACTATATTCTCACCCACTATGTCTGCCCCTTCAGAAGCTGAATAGGTAATTTTACTTCCATCAATATCTTCAAACACTTTTTTTCCATAAGAATCATCTATATTTATAATTGAATTCTTAGTGTTTTTAAATAGCTTTAATTTTGCTTCATAATAATTTTCAAAAGTTTTATGAAAGTCTAAGTGATCCTGCGTTAGGTTCGTAAATATTGCCTGTGAAAATTTCACTCCACAAACTCTGTCTAAACTCAAAGAATGTGATGAAACCTCCATTACACAATAATTAATTTTATTATCTACCATATTCTTAAAAAGCTGTTGAAGTTCAAGGGATTCAGGAGTAGTTCTTTCAGCCTTTATTTTTTCAGTACCTATAAAATTTGCAATAGTTCCTACAAGTCCTACATTGTACCCCGCCTGTTCCAGAATAGACTTTATCATAAATGTAGAAGTAGTTTTTCCATTTGTACCAGTAACACCAATTAATTTTAATTTATCAGAAGGATTATTATAGAAATTTGATGCACTTATAGCAAGAGTTTTTCTGCCATCTTTTACTTTTATTATAGTACATTCAAGATTTTCATCCAAATTTCTACTGCAAATTACAGCTGCTGCACCCTTGTCACATGCACTTTCAGCATATTTATGTCCATCTACATTAAATCCCTCAATGCAGACAAACAAATCCCCTTCTCCAACCTTTCTTGAATCGTATTCTATTTTGTTTATCTCTATATCATTGTCACCTTTAATAATTTCATAATCCAAGCCCTTTAATATTTCTTTAAGTTTCATATAAACCACCTCTATAATACAAATTAATGTGATTAGTATAATATTATACTAATCACATATCTTATTTTTACATACTTATTGTAAATTCGACTTAGTCCCCTATCTCCTGCAATTTAAGAACAATAGTCGTTGTACCTTTATTTACTTTTTGACCAGCACTGATACTCTGATCTAAAACTACTCCATTGCCAATAACTTTTGCTTCTATTCCTAACCCATTTAATAGTTCTATTGCTTTTTCCTTACTATATCCTTTCACATTTGGGACTACTACTTCCTTATTATAATTTGAGGATGTTCCACTGTAAAGTACTATTTTCCTTCCTTCATCTACAGTGCAGCCTGGTTTAGGTGTTATATCAGTAATATACTCCCCTTTATCGTCAATTTCAAAATTTAATTTGGCTTCCTTTAAAACTTTTACTGCTTCACTTTTTTTCATACCCCTAACTTCTGGAACAACAACACTCTTTAATACTACATTATCTGATTCGCCTTCTTTTAAGGCTATATAATTGAATATATCTGTAAATACCTGTTTAGCAACCGGTGCAGCAATTTGACCTGCATAATAGTTAGATGGGTCCGGCTCATCAATTGAAATAAATATTGTTATCTTTGGATCTTCAGCTGGAGCCATACCTCCAAAAGAAGCAATATACTTTCCTGAAGCATACTTTCCATTTATAACCTTTTGAGCTGTCCCTGTTTTTCCAGCTATATTATATCCTTCAACAAAAGCCTTACTTCCTCCACCTTCTGAAACAACCTTCTCAAGGTATCCTCTTAGCCTATCCACAACTCCTTTATCAACTACTTGTTTCTTTCCATCATCCTCAAATTTTTCATCAACAATTTTTTGATTATTCTCATCATAATGAACTATTTCCTTCATAATATGCGGTTTAATCCACGTACCCCCATTAGCTATAGCATTTAAAGCAGTTATATACTGTATACCTGTCAAGGTATTTGTTTGTCCAAATGAAATTGTAGCTAAATCTGTTTCACTTATATTTGCTGTTTTCTTTATAATACCAGCAGCTTCACCTGGAAGGTCTATTCCTGTTTTTTTGCCAAAGCCAAATTTTTGAATATAATTGTTCAATTTCTCTGCACCTAATTTTCTTCCCAAATCCATAAAGCCCACATTGCAAGAATTTTTTAAAATATCAACAAAGCTTTCTGTTCCATGTCCAGTTCTTTTCCAACAATGTATGGTTCTTTTACCAATAGTTGTACTTCCGTTACAAGTAATCTGATAATTTTCTTCATCTATTACCTTTTCTTCCATAGCTGCTGTAGCAGTTATAACTTTAAAAATTGATCCCGGCTCAAAAGTATCACTTACAGCTCTATTTCTCCAATCCTTCTGCAATTCATTAAAGGTTTTTCCCTCTACCCATGGAGAGTTAGGATTATAATCCGGCTTATTTGCCATAGCTAATACTTCTCCATTTTTAGGATTCATTGCAATAATTGTAACAGTTTTAGCCTTATTATCCTTTAAGGCCTGTTCTGCTGATTTTTCACAAAAATGCTGAATCATATCATCTATAGTAAGTACAACATCCTTTCCCGGAACAGGTCTGGTATATTCTGAAATTGTATAAGGCAAATCCTGACTTTTGTTATCCGTTTCTGCTATTTTAACACCTGGAATACCAGCCAAATATTTATTATAAGTCAGTTCAACTCCCGTTAGTCCTTCTCCATCCGATCTTGTATGCCCTAACACATGTGCTAAAAAGTTATTATTAGGATAATATCTTCTGGTGTCTGGAGAAACTATGACACCGCGAATCTTTAAATCTCTAGCCTTATCGGCTTCGTCCTTTTCAATTCTTCGCTTTAAAGTAGCCGAACCAAGAGGCAATCCACTAGGTAACTTTTTATGTAATATCTTCAACACCTGATCTTTTTCCATGCTTAATGCCCCTGATAACTTAACAGCTACATCCTCATCCGTTAAATTCTTATCTTGCTGTGTTGTTCTAAGAGTATTCATATCCAAATCTACTCTATACACGTTTGCACTTACAGCAAGTTCATGTCCATTTTTATCAAGTATTTTCCCACGTCTGGCCTCAATTTTAACATCACTGGTCCATTGATTTTCTGCAATACTCTTATAGTCATGAGATTTTACTATTGTAAGATAGGACAATCTACCAGCCAATCCAAAAAACAAAAGCAAAAGTATGCAGAAAACAAACAGCATCCTTCGCTTTATTATAACTTTGTCTCTGTATTCTTTTTTTACCACACTTACTTACCTCCGTTAGAACAGAATCTTCTTTAATTTTTCTATAAAGCTACCACCTTTTTCCTTATTTTCTTCAACTTTTTTAAAATTATTTTTTTGCAAATCAATATATACAACGTTAGTTTTACTTTTAGGAATCATATTCAACTGCCCAACAGATATTTTCTCAATTTCTTTAATATTATTGAATTTAAGCAGTCCTATTCTTAAATTTTCATTTTCAGCATTTATAGCAGATATTTCTTTTTTTGTATCTATAATATTTTTCTCCATATCATAAATTAAAGAATATCTATAAACCAATATTACTCCCACTGTAAATGCTAATAGTACATTCTTTAATACTATTGCTTTCTTCTTTACACGTTTTTGTTTATTGATTTTTTTATGTTCTCTTTTAGAAGTTTCCAGTTCTTTATATTTTCTCTCTATTGTATTCCTTGAAGGTTTAAAATCAGGTACCAAAGCATTATTACCATTGACTGGATTGTTTTTATTTGTTACTATCACTTTATTCCCCCCATTTCTAATTTAGAACTAAATTTTTTCCGCTACCCTAAGCTTCGCACTCTTACTTCTTGAATTAATTTCTTTTTCCTCATCTGTAGGCTCTATAGGTTTTTTCGTAATTACTTTAACAATTGGAGTTTTCCCACAAATACAAATTGGAAATTCTTTTGGACATGTACAAGGATTCTCCAAATCCTTAAATTTATTCTTTATTATTCTATCTTCTAAAGAATGGAAGGTTATAATTGAAAGTCTTCCATTTTTATTCAAATTGTTTATACTATCCCCAACAGCCTTATCCAATATTGTAAGTTCACTGTTTACTTCTATTCTTATGGCTTGAAATGTCCTTTTAGCAGGATGCCCACCCTTTTGAAATCTAGCAGGTATTGCAGCCCTAATTATATCTACTAACTCTAAAGTGGTCTCTATGGGTTTTATTTCTCTAGCCCTCACTATAAAATCAGCAATTCTTTTTGCAAACTTTTCTTCTCCATAATCTCTCATTATTCTAAAAAGTTCACTTACACTATATTCATTAATTACATTATAAGCTGAAAAACCTTTTTCTCTATTCATTCTCATATCCAGAGGAGCATCCTTCATATAACTGAATCCTCTTTCTGCTGTATCAAGTTGATATGAAGAAACTCCCAAATCCATTAAGATTCCATCAACTTTATCGATCTTTAGTTCTTTTAAAATAGAGTCAATGTTATAAAAATTATCATGTACATAGGTTACATTTTCGTAATCTTTAAGTTTTTCTTTAGCAGCCTGAAGCGCATTAGTATCCTGATCTATCCCTATTAATCTTCCTTTGTTGGATAAACGTTTAAGTATCTCACTGCTGTGTCCAGCTCCACCTAATGTACAATCTACATATATTCCATCCTCTTTTATATTTAGTGATTCAATAACCTCATTTAATAATACTGATATATGTTTAAATTCCATAATTTTCTCCTTATATATTCCAAATCGACTGATTTTTTTCTTAATTTCATTAAAATCTATATTGTAAGTATTGTACTCTCTATTTTTCTTTGCCCCTTATTTCTATTCGTATCATTACTTCAATACTTAATATTTCCTTTTATATTTATTCGTATTCTAAAAAACTTTGTATTGCAGCTTCTTACCTTTTTTCTATTCTTTAACGATATTTTCTAATATATTATTCTATATGAAATCAAAAAGTCCTCCTAAAAAATTATCTTTTTTAATTTAATTTTAAAATATATTAAACTCATTTTATGTTTTTTTTTGTAGAAGCCAGGAATCATCTAATGCTACAGAACATATGATTTTTTGATTTTTTCTCATCAAAACAAAATATTGGGTAATTCTACTATAATACTCCAAAAATCGACTTGCTTATATATATCTGTAATTCTAACTTTCTTGAAATAGTAACTAATCTAGAGTATAATTTATTAGGAAATTATACTCATAGAATAGAATAGAAAGGAATGTACATAGATGAAATTAGGAATCGTTGGTTTACCCAATGTAGGAAAAAGTACCTTGTTCAATGCAATAACAAAGGCTGGAGCAGAATCTGCAAATTATCCTTTTTGTACAATAGAACCAAATATAGGAGTTGTATCTGTCCCTGATGAAAGATTAGATGTACTTCTACAAATGTATAACTCTAAAAAAAAGGTTTATGCAGCTGTTGAATTTTACGATATAGCTGGACTTGTTAAAGGAGCCAGCAAGGGAGAAGGACTTGGTAATAAATTCTTATCACACATAAGAGAAGTTGCAGCAATTGTTCATACAGTTAGATGCTTCAGTGATGACAATGTTGTTCATGTTGAAGGTTCTGTAGATCCTATTAGAGATATAGAAACAATAAATCTTGAGCTGATTTTTGCAGATCTTGAAGTTGTAGACAGAAGAATAGAGAGAACTAAGAAAACTGCTCGCAGTGGAAATAAAGAATCTAAAATTGAATTAGAACTACTTGAAAAAGTAAAAGCTCATCTAGAAAACAACAAACCAGTTAGAACTTTAGAAACTACTGAAGAAGAAGCTGCTGTTATAAAAACTTTCTTCTTAATAACTTCAAAACCTATATTATATGTAGCTAACATATCTGAAGATGATTTATTAGCAGGTAATACAGAAAATGAATTTGTGAAAAAAGTAAAGGCTTATGCAGAAGAAGAAAATTCTGAGGTTGTAACTATTTGTGCTAAAATAGAAGAAGAATTATCTACTCTTGAAGATGAAGAAAGAGATGAAATGCTTTCTGAATATGGATTAACTGAACCTGGATTAAATAAATTAGTTAGTTCAAGTTACCATCTTCTTGGACTTATGAGTTTCTTAACTGCCGGGCAACAAGAAATAAGAGCTTGGACCATTAAAATAGGTACAAAGGCACCTCAGGCCGGAGGCAAAATCCACTCAGATATTGAAAGAGGATTTATAAGAGCTGAAATAATATCTTATGATAAACTTGTTGAATGCGGTTCAGAATCAGCTGCTAGAGAAAAAGGCTTCTACAGACTTGAAGGTAAAGATTACATTATGCAGAACGGTGATGTAGTACATTTTAGATTTAACGTATAATTTAAGTTAAATACTCTATGTTTATTAATAAAAAATTTCAATTAAATAACTAAATGTAACCCTTGATTACTCTGTTATAATCAAGGGTTTTTTGCTATACAGT
Organism: Clostridium sp. ZS2-4; assembly: GCF_026719745.1. Lineage (GTDB taxonomy): Bacteria > Bacillota > Clostridia > Clostridiales > Clostridiaceae > Clostridium_H. The sequence goes on along the minus strand of NZ_JAPPRQ010000011.1, from coordinate 213,655 downwards.
CTTTTTACCATATTTTTTCAATTCTTTTTTTGCTGCAGAAATAACTGTTCTGTAATCACTCATTAAAACCTCAATAGCATCTTCAATATTCTTCATAACGTATATATGGAATTTTCCTTCTTCTATAGCCTTTTCAACTTCCCTGTTCAAAACTATATTATTCTTATTTTGATATGGGATAAGTACTCCTTTTCCATGAACATTATCAATTTCTTTGCATATTTTGAAAAATCCCTCTATTTTTTCATTGACCCCCCCAATTGGTTGTACTTCTCCAAATTGGTTTAGAGAACCTGTAACTGCTATATTCTGTTTAATAGAAATATTGCTTAAAGCAGAAATCATACAAACGAGCTCAGCTACTGAGGCACTATCTCCGTCAATTTTCCCATAAATCTGTTCAAAACTCAAATGGAAATTAACTGGAAGTCTATTGTATTTTCCAAAAAGTTCACTAATTAATCCTTTTAAAATATTAACCGCTTTACAGTGAATATTACCACTTAATTCACTTTGTTTTTGAACATCTATTATTTCTCCTTCACCTTTGTAACAGGAACATGTTATTCTTATTGGTTTTCCAAAGCAAAAATATCCAGAATCTAAAACTGACAGACCATTAATTTGACCAATTTGCTTGTCTTTTACCTTTAACAATATTTTATCTTCTTTATATACTTCTCTAATCTCTTTCTCTATCAAGTCCTCCATATAAGCTATATCAATTATGTCTTTTGCAGTAATTGTATCTCTGTTTTCACAGATAACCTTATTATTAGAAAGCATTAAAATTTTGCTTAACTCCTCATCATTAAAAAGTATTTTTTCTTTATGCTCTGCTTTTCTGGATAAAAATTTTGCAACTTCTCTAATTGCACCCTTATCTAAAGAATTTAATTTATTATCATTACAAATTTTTTGTATACTTCCCAATAATGAAACTTTAGTATCGTCATTAACTTCAACTATCGGTCTATACTGTGCTTTTATCTTAAATATTTTTCTAAAGTCATCATCGTAATTATACAATATATCATATGTTTCATAATCACCAATCATAATAATTTTTTCTTTAATCTTAAGAGGTTCAGGTTCTAATCCTCTCAAGGACAATAATTCAATGTATCCTCTACTTGAATCAAAACTCACCTTTTCACTCAAAATAGTCTTTTTTAGATTATAATAGGCATTTGCATTAGCAAGCAAGCTATTAGCTCGTATAATTAAACATCCTTCATTTGCTTTTAAAATAGAACCTGCCTTTATTAAAGAAACGTCCGTTACATAAGTTCCATTTTGATTTTTATACTCAATGCTTCCTAATAAATTTGTAATACTAGGATCTTCTTCAAAAATTACTCCAGGTGTCTCACATTTACTGTTATCTACTAAAACATTCACATCATATTTTATTATTATCTCATTGATTCTATCTTCATCATCTTCATATACCATAGAATAATTTTCACAAATATCTTTTTCTATATCGCCAGTCATTTCTTCCAATAGTTGCAAAGCTTTTGTATCATTTTCAAATTCTTCTATAAATATTCCCTTTATTTCTTTTGCTTCTTCACTCAAATATTCTTCCATAAGTTTTTTAATCTTAACTAATTCAGTTAATTCTATGTCTTTCAAGCCTTCTAGTATTTTCTGTGATTTATTTTTTAATTCACTAACCTTATTCAATATTTCTTCTTTCTTGGCAGCATCTAATTCATCGTACTCTCTTTCTGTCATTATTTCTTCACCTTTTAAAGGTATGAATGTGAAACCTTTATTGGTAGATCTTATTTCAAATCCCTTATCGTGAGCACTATCCATCAATTCAGTAATAAGTTCATTTCTCTTTTTTTGAATATTTTCAATTATTTCTTCTTTTTCCTTACATACTGAACTAGTATAAAATTCATATGAAGCTTTTATATATATCTCCTGGAGCTCTTCAACAGTTTCTTTTAATCTTATACCCTTTCCATTTGAAAGAAATAGTGGAAAAGGTTTGTCAGGGTCTTCATTAATAACATAAACTATATCTTGAGGTTTATCTCTGTATTTAAATATTTTATTTATAAAGTCTTTTATATTATTCAATTTATTTTTTGAAAAATCATCTATCAAAAAAATATTATATCCTTCTTTATTTATATTTAAAGCAGACTCTATTTTATCGTATACGTCTCCTGTATATTCTGGTAAATTACAATTCTTATCATCTAAATTTATATTTTCAACATCAAATTTATATACTGCATCTTGGGATAATAATTCTATACTCATATTTCTCCCCCTTTCTTCACTTATTATATTAATATTCTAAAATTGTTATTTTAGGAACATATTTTAATATAAATATTAAAATATAATGAAATATTTACGATTATATATCTAATATTTCAACATTAAGTGTTCTTGCTTGTACCAAATTTACATTTTTTAATGGTTACATATATCAATGGTTATGGGTAAAACTATAATTAGCTATTTTAAAAAAAAACATAGTATGATATAATAAATTTTAGTTATAATTTACTTTAATTGTTATCATATATAGAATTTATATGTAAAGGAGCTATTTAAATGGGTTTTAGAGAAAAATTATCCGAACAATATACAAAATCTTACTTTAAAAAATATGGTGATAGACTTACCCAAGCACAAGGAAAAGTAATTTCAGTAAAGGTTGAAGAAAAATCAATCCTTTGGATTTTTCATAAGCTTACTGTAACAATATTAGTAAAACCTGATAGAAGTAAAAATATTACAAAATGCTCTTATAAGAAAAACAGATGGTTCAAGAAACCTGAGTTCATGGTACTTAATCAAGGTAACTCAGTATTAATTCAAGGTCTTAAAGGTAAAAAAGGTGATACTGATAGAGAAAATATTCAAGTGCTTAATATTATGAATTTAACTACCAAGAAGCAATTAGTGCCTGTTGAAGGGGATGCTATGAAAAAACTTCAACAAGCTCAAAAGATTAAATATCGTTAAACTGTAATTTAGAAAAAACGTTGATAAAAATCAACGTTTTTTCTATTTCCTAAGCAACAAGTATAAACTATTAACAAAAGAAATAAAGCTGGAAAAGAAAATAACTATAACCCATTGCCCTAAGTTTAAAGGTACTGTATGAAAAATTTCCTGTAAAAATGGAATATATATTATAGATATAAGCATTAAAATTGATACTCCAACTGCTCCTACTAAATAAATATTAGTAAAAAGCTTTATTTCAAATATGGAATGATTTTCAGATCTACATTCAAATACATGTATAAGCTGTGATATTATAAGGGTTCCCAATGCCAAGGTTCTACAGCTTTGTAGATTCATTCCATAGTACTTTCCTGCTAAAAAAGCAAATATAGTACATATACCAATCAATGTTCCTCTTAGTAAAATTTTTTCTTTAAGTCCCCTTGCAAATACACTTTCATTTTTTTCTCTTGGTTTTTGGGTCATTATATCTTTATCTGGAGGGTCAACACCTAAAGCTATGGCTGGCAGTCCATCAGTAGCCAAATTTACAAATAAAATCTGTATAGGAAGCAGCGGCGTTTCCAAATAAAATAAAGATGATAAAAACATGGTTAATACTTCTCCCAGATTACAAGACAATAAATACCTGATGAATTTCCTAATATTGTCATATATTATCCTTCCTTCCTCCACTGCTGAAACAATAGTTGCAAAATTATCATCTAATAATATCATTGATGATGCTTCTTTGGTAACATCTGTTCCTGATATTCCCATAGATATTCCTATATCAGCTTCTTTTACAGCTGGAGCATCATTTACCCCATCTCCTGTCATAGCTACGATGTTATTTTTTTTCTTAAAAGCTTTAACAATTCTAAGCTTGTGTTTAGGACTAACTCTTGCAAACACTGAAACGGACCTGATCTTTTTTTGTAAATCTTTTTCTGATAATTCATCTAATTCCTCTCCTGTAATCACCTGCGAAACATCCTTACATATATGCAGTTCTTTAGCCACAGCATAAGCTGTATTTTTATGATCTCCTGTTATCATAACAGGCCTTATACCTGCCATTTTGCATTTTAAAACTGCATTTTTAGCTTCTAGTCTTGGTGGATCTTTCATTCCTGCTATTCCTAAAAATATTAAATTTTCTTCCATCCTACTGCCTTTAATTACATCTTTTTCTTTATATGCTGCAGCAATGCATCTCAAAGCATTAAAAGACATTTCTTCAACCTGATTTATAACTTTTCTCTTATGCTCTCCAGTAAGAGGAATTATATTATCTTCAACTAATATATATTTGCATTTTTCTATGATTCTTTCAGGAGCTCCTTTTACGTAACATACTTTTTTATTGCCTTCTGTAACAATAACAGACATCATTTTTCTATTAGAATCAAAGGGGATTTCATAATTCCTATTAGCTTTTGCTAAAAAATTTTTAATGTTTTTACTATCTTTAAAAAATACTTTTATCAACGCAGTTTCTGTAGGATCTCCTAATAAACTCTTTTCAAAATTTTTCTCACTAAAATCATAGCTACAATCATTGCAATACACAAAGGCTTTTTTAAGTATTTCACAATTTAAACTACTTTGCTTATTAACATCATAAACTTTTTTACTAAAATATATCTTCTCTACAGTCATATTATTTTGAGTTAAAGTTCCAGTTTTGTCACTACATATTATAGAAGTACATCCCAAAGTTTCTACCGCTGGCAATTTTCTTACAAGTGCTTTTCTCTTTAGCATTCTAGAAACTCCAAGTGCTAAGGCTACAGTAACAATTGCAGCCATCCCTTCTGGTATTGCTGCCACCGCCAAACTAACACCTAGAAGGAACATTTGATATTTATCTTGTCCTCTTGCTATGCCTAATACAGTAACTATTAAACATATTGCAATACACAATATAATTAAAACCTTACCAAGATCTGCTAGCTTCTTCTTTAAAGGTGATTTTTCTGTTTCTATATTTTGAAGCATATTTGCTATTTTTCCCATTTCAGTATTCATACCTGTATGAGTTACTCTAGCTATGCCCTTTCCTCTTAAAATTATAGTTCCCATGTATACATCATTGTTCTTGCTATCACAGCTCTTCTCCACGCCTACTGATTCTCCTGTAAGTAAGGATTCATCAATAAGCATATCATTACCTTCAACAAGAATACAATCAGCTGGTATTCTATCACCACTTTCTAATACAACCAAATCCTCTGGAACCAAGAACTCAGCATTAACAACCTTTACCTCATTATTTCTTATAACTTTAGCCGTTGGAGCCGCCAGCTGCTTTAATGCTTCCAAGGATTTCTCTGTTTTATATTCCTGTATGAACCCTAGAACTGCATTCATTACAACTATTATGATTATAGTTATTGAATCAGCTTTTTCTCCCATAATAGCTGAAATTATAGTAGCTCCAATCAATACCCAAATAATGAAATCATTAAACTGCTCAATAAATATCTTTATAGAAGAAACTTTCTTTTTTTTCTCCAGTACATTCAAACCATACTGCTTTAATCTCTTATCCACTTCATCCAGAGTTAAACCCCTCATCAAATTTTTTTCACTAATCATGTTCTTCCCCCTCTTCTTATAGTCCCCAGTCGCCAGTTACCAATCCCCAGCAAAAAAGAAAAGGGAATTAATAAAAGTTAAATAAATTTAAATTAAAGGATACTTTAAGATAATAACTTATGTATTTTCAATTTTCTTTTGCTTTATTTTAATTTTGCATTAGCAAAATACCCTTATCTGGAGACTGGGGATTGACTACTGGTTACTAGAATATTGTTTATATTCTTATAAATATATATGAACACTGTATGCTATCTTATGAAAAAATTATATTTTTTTATAAAAATAATAAAATTCCATGTTTTTGTGGTAAAATATTAAAAGAAATTTTTATTACTTATTAGGAGGTACACATTTTATGAAAGACGTAATCTATATAACAGGACATAAGAATCCTGATACAGATTCCATATGTTCTGCTATTGCCTATGCGGAATTTAAGAACAAAACCCAGAATGTACAAGCTATTCCAATTAGACTAGGTAATGTAAGTAAAGAAACTCAATTTGCTTTAGATTATTTTGAAGTTGAAAAGCCAACACTTATAGATACCCTGAAAGCTAAAGTTGAAGATTTAGATATGGATAAGGTAGCTCCAATATCTCCTGAAATATCTTTAAAAACTGCTTGGAATATAATGAAGAAAAACAATATGAAAACTATTCCTGTAGTGAATGGAGATGATATGTTTTCAGGAGTTGTAAGCCTTTCAAATTTAACATCAGCATATATGGATATATGGGATAACTACATACTTGGTAAAAGTGAAACAACTTTTGAAAATATTTTAGATACTTTATCAGGTAAAGCTGTATATTCTAATGATAAAACTTCAAAATTTGAAGGTAAAATCATTGTTGCTGCAATGAATCCAGAAGGTATAAAAAATGTTTTAGAAGAAGGCGATATTGCTATTTGCGGTGATAGAACCGATGCTCAGGAAATTATAATAGATGGTAAAGCTGCTCTAATGATTGTTGCAGGTAATCATGAAATTCACCCTTCAATAGTTGAAAAAGCTGCTGAAAATGGATGTTCAATAATAGCTACACCTTTTGATTCATTTACAGCTTCCAGAATGATAATCCAAAGTATACCTGTAAAATATGTAATGACTAAAGATGATGTAGTTTTCTTTAGAACTGATGAATTTGTTGAAGATGTAAAAGAAATTATGGGAAAGACAAGATTTAGAAGTTATCCTGTTTTGGATTCCAACAATAAGATTTTAGGTACTATATCTAGATATCATTTAATTTCTCAAAGGGATAAAAAAGTTATTCTTGTTGACCATAATGAAATGTCTCAATCTGTAGATGGTCTTGAAGATGCTGAAATTCTAGAAATTGTTGATCACCACAGACTTGCAGATATACAAACTGGACACCCAATTTATTTTAGAAATGAACCAGTAGGAAGTACAGCTACAATAGTAGCATCCATGTTCTTTGAAAATGGAATAAGACCATCCAAGCAAGCTGCTGGATTATTGTGCAGTGCAATTATTTCAGATACACTGTTATTCAAATCACCAACATCTACTAACGTTGATAAATTAATCTTAAAGAGGCTTTCTAAAATAGCTGACATAAATACAGAAAGCTATGCCAATGAGATGTTTAAAGCTGGAACTTCACTGACTGGCAAAACTATAGATGAGATTTTTAACCAAGATTTCAAAACCTTCACTATATCAGATAATAAAATAGGTGTAGCTCAAGTCAGCACAATGGATTTAGAAGGTTTTGAACCAATGAGAGAAGAAATGCTTGAGTATATGAACAATAAATGTAACTCTGACAAATACGATTTAGTTATCTTAATGCTAACAGACATAATTCAAAATGGTTCTGAATTAATTGCTGTAGGTAAAAAGCTGGATATTGTTGAAAAAGCATTCAATATACACCTAGAAAATAATAGAGCTTATATTCCTGATCTGCTTTCTAGAAAAAAACAAGTAATTCCACCATTGACAGCAGCAATAGATTAAGTATAAGCAATTAAAAATTGATAGTGGACGATAATGGAAGTTTTTCTCACAGAAAAACTTAAATAAAAAACTTAAAAGAACCTAAATATAGAATTTATCTATGTCTAGGTTCTTTTCTAAATAAACTAATTAAATTTCAAATTTGTTGAAAATTGAAATAATTTTATCTTCCTCTTAAGTTATTAGACATCTGCCACATTTCATCAGCAGTTTTCAGTGCACTTGAATTTAATTGAAAAGCTCTTTGAGTTATAATCATGTCTGACATTTCTTTTGCAATATCAACATTTGAATTTTCAATATATCCTTGAAGTATATCGGCATTATTACTCATATATACTTCTGATTGTACTTCATCTCCGTTATTATTAACAACCATCTCAGGCGAATATAAATTTTCACCTATACTCTTCATTGAATTTTGACCTACTGTGTTAAAAACAGGTATTTTTAAATTTCCATACTTATTTCCTAAAATATCACCATTTTCATCAACTTTAAAAGATTCCTTTTCAAATTTTATGTTGCCATTTTCCGTATTTACATTTTGTCCATTTCCATTTAATATTACTAATGCATTTCCATTAGAATCTACTACCTTTCCATTAGAATCTATTTGAAATACTCCACTTCTTAAGTAAGCTTCCTTCCCATTTGAATCAATTACTTTAAAAAACCCTTCTCCATCTATTGCTAAGTCTGTATTACTGTTAGTCTGCATTAAAGTACCCTGTGAATTATCCTTATAAAATCCATTAGTTTTAACCCCGGTTCCAGTAAAAGGCGCATCTTTATCACTAACTCCATCATTAACAGGATATCCATCTCTCTTTAAAGTTTCTTGAACTAAGCTCTGAAAACTTACATCAATTCTTTTGTATCCACTAGTATTAACATTAGATAAATTATTTGATATAGCATCTAATTTTTCCATCTGTGCAGACATACCGCTTCTGGAATTCCATATACTTCTAATCACATCTCCACCGCCTATTTTACTATTCTTTAAACTCTTCCTACTTCATTTACAGCTTTCCCTAAAGTTTCATCTAAAGTTTGTACAACTTTTTGATTACTTTCAAAAGTTCTTATAGTCATCATCATGTCTACCATTTCTCTCATAACGTCCACATTTGATTTTTCCAAACAGCCTTGATGCAGCTTATTATTATTTATCTCAGTAGGATTTTCTCCTGTATACAAATTATCTTCTACTTTTTTTAAAGAATTGTAATCATCGAAATCTGTTGTATATAATTTATAAGAGGGACGATTATTTATAAACATATTCCCATTTTCATCACATTTAACCTTGCCATTACCCACATAAATTGGCTCTAAAACACCCGTTTGAGAATTTTTACCCAAAACCCTGTCTCCAGTATCATTAACCAAATACCCCATACCATTTATATGAAAATGTCCATCTCTTGTATAATATGTATTTTCATTAATACCATTATCACGAATTACTGAAAAAAACCCTTGGCCTTGAATCGCAAAATCAGTATCTTTACCTGTAGTCTCAATAACTCCTTCGTCATAAACTGCATATGTTTCATCTATTTTACTTCCCATAGATAAGCTTCCAATAACATTCTTTACATTCTTTCCATTAACAACCTTATCATAGTTTTGTATCATTACATCATCAAATTTTTTTGCTATCAAATTCTCTTTTTTATAAGCAACAGTATTAGCATTAGCTAAATTATTACTTATAACATCCTGTCTGGCTTCTTGTGTTATGAGTCCGGAGACAGCAGTATATATCCCTCTAATCATTTTTTCACATCCTCATTATTAGTGTTTTGATTGTTTTTTCTTTCAATGACCTTATATTCATCTTTATATTCCATTCCATATTCTCTTGCTTTCATTTCAATTTGATACTGCGACAACTCAACTCTTTTCTTAGCATTAGTCATAAGAGTTGTACCAATAATCATCCCAATTCCAATACCTAAAAGCACCTTTCTATCACTTAAAAAATCTATTACACCTTTTATTCTAAATATAATTCCTTTATTAATAGTATTTCCCCCTTACTGATTTTAAGACTATCAGCAATTTCTTCAATACTCAAGCCCTTTTCCATGAGTTTCTCAATTTCTTTAATCTTAATGCTATTATTTTTTTCTTTAATTCTTTTATCATTTCTATCTTCTGTCTTGTTTTCATCATTTTCCATGTTTGTATTATTTTTTTCAATATCTATATTTTTTTTATCGTAAATTTCTTTCGTATCTTTATGATACTCCAGTTCTTTATCTAAATTTTTTTTATCTATTCCATTATGTTCTTCAATATATGTATTATGATTTATACTTGAATTCTCTTCTAGCTTTTTCTCTAAATCAGAAATTTCAGTTTGCAGTTCTAAAATTGTTTCTGCAAATTCTCTTCTTAGCTTTCCTATTTCTACTTCAAAGTCTTTCATATTACTAGAAGTTTCACTCAAAATTCCTGAAAAGGAATTCTTCTCTTTGTTAATTGCTCTAATGTTTAAGAAAATTAGCAAAGTTCCAGTTATAAATAAAATAATAGTGGTAAACATTTATTCACCTCTTTTATTTATGTCATATTTAAGCTTAGTCATCATTTTTCTAAGATTGACTATGGATCTGCTATGTAATTGACAAACTCTTGATTCTGACACTCCTAAAATACTTCCAATTTCTTTTAAAGTAAGTTCTTCATAATAGTATAAAGATAATACTGTTCTATCCTTTTCCTTAAGCAGTTCTATAGCTTTTCCCAGATATTCCACTTGTTCATTTTCTTCAACAGTCTTTTCTGGATTTGGACTTTTTTTATCTTCTATTGTTCCAATTAAAAGCATATCATCATCTTCAGAGAATATTAAATCTTCTAAAGAAACTACTGAAATATAATTAATATAGTTTTCTATTTGACCTACTTGATTGATTGACATACCAAGTTCTTCAGCGATTTCCTTACTATTTGGTTCTTTCAAGTTTCTTTTCTGCAGCATATCAACTGCATTATTATATCGGTTTAACTTATCCATAGCCCCTTTTGATATAGGACTATTTTTTCTAATTTCGTCTATCATAGAACCTCTTATTCTTATGGAAGCATATGTTGAAAATTTCATTCCTTTACTCTCATCAAACTTATTCAAGGCATCCATAAGACCAACCATTCCATAACCCAGCAAATCATCAAATTCAATATATTTACTTTTACCAATAATAACTCTTGAGGCAATATACTTTACAAGAGGTATATATTTTTTTACAAGCTGCTCTCTCACATCTAAATTGGTAGCTATGGACATATTTACTCCTCCTTCAATCCTTTTTTCATTTGTTCTCTCATTACTCCAAAAACATATCCTATTATTTTTTCTTGCTCAGATGCTTTTACCTCCACAAAATTTATTCCACATATTATGTTCTTCATTTCATCTTGGTCGAGTCTCATAACTTTCCCCTTAACAAGCATTCCACTATCGTTAAAAGGCAATACCATAATTAAATCAGTATTCATTTCAACCTTATGTTTTATTATCAGTCTTAATCCTCCACCGCTTAAATCAACAGCTGTACCTTCGAAAAATTTCAATTTTGAAAAATTCTCTTTATTAAATAAAAATTCTTTAGGAATTACAGCCCATTTTACATTGATAAGTACTGAAACACGTACATATTTTCTTCGCTGAATTTTTTTGACTCTTTTAGGTATCACTATCCAAAGTAAAGGTATATTGGATCTTTGTCTGGCAGATACTACAGAGCTAAACTCATATAAGCATGTTCCCTCATAATAAAGCACATCTATTCTTTCACCCTTTTGCAACGGTAAATATTGATTATCTCTTATAGGAATGCTTACAGCCAAATGTCCATCTTTAACATCTTGTACATCACAAGTATATATATCATCTCCGTAAATTATTTCAACTTTATTATTAAGTTTAAATTTCATTTCATTCATGTTTTATCCTCCTTATGTAAAAACATTAAAGATTTTCTTAAATAATCCTTGTATTCCCATTTTCTTTTTATTACCATCATTACTTCCACACAGCCTTAATGCTACTTTCCTGATATCTTCTGCTGCCTCACAATCAGGATAAGTTATGACAAAAGGCTTCTGTTGTCTAACAGCTTGTATAAGTTTTCTATCTTCTTTAATACTGCCTAAGTACTGCATACTTATATTCAAAAATTTTGAAGTAGCCTTATTAAATTTATTAAAAGTTATTTGCCCTTCTTTATAATCCATAACCCTGTTTATTATTACTTTTGCTGTAGATTTTATTCTTAAATGGGTAACAGCTTTTACCAGGCTATATGCATCTGTTAAAGAAGTAGGCTCCGGGGTAGTAATTATAATAAGTTCATCACAACAATGTATAAAACCTAAAACACTTTTGTTTATACCAGCTCCAGTATCCATTAAAATAAAATCGAATTCTTTAAGAGAGCCTAATTTATTCAAAAATCTCTCTCTCTGCATTTCACTTATCTCTTCAATCCTATTTACTCCTGAACCTCCAGGTAAAAGTTTTATTCCATAGGGTCCTTCTATAATTACTTCCTCAATTTCCATCTCATTAAAAATTATATCATATACATTATATTTTGGTAAGAATCCCATTAATACGTCATCATTTCCCATGCCCACATCAGCATCAAATATCAATACTGATTTACCCATTTTTTGAAGGGTAATTCCAAGATTAACAACAAAGTTACTTTTACCAACCCCTCCTTTTCCAGAAGTGACAGTAATAATTTTAGAAACAGTGCTTGAAAATACATCTTTACTCTCACTATCTTCACTAAAAGTTTGTAAATTTCTTTCTTGAAATAATTGTCTAAGTCTTTCTGCTTGATCTAGCATATAGTTTCCTCTCCCAAAACAAGGTTAGTAATTTCTTCACAGCTTAACTTTTTAATGTCATCTGGTACGTTTTGTCCCGTAGTTATAAAACTAAGAGGTTTACCTGCCGTATCTAAAATATTAAGTATAGAACCATAGGTAGTAGTTTCATCTAATTTGGTAATAACTACATTATTAAAATTAAGAACCTTATATCCCTCTATAATAGCCTCAATATCTTTATCTTTTGTGGTACAGCTGATGACTAAATATATATTTTTTGTATTGGCCTTTTGAATAAAAGTATTGAGTTCTCCAATTTGCATTGCATTTTTGCTGCTTCTACCAGTAGTATCAATTAAAACTATATCGCAATCCTTCATGCCTTCTAATGCATTTTCCATATCTTTTGCCGAAACAACTGTCTTAAACGCTATATTCATAATATCTGCATAAGTGCTCAATTGTTCTACTGCACCAATTCTATATGTATCCACAGTTATGAGTCCCACTTTTTTCTTTTCCATAAGAGCAAGTCTACCTGCAAGTTTTGCAATAGTTGTTGTTTTTCCAACTCCAGTTGGTCCAACTAGAACCACAACCTCTTGAAGATTGTCATTAGAAATTTGTATCATATCTCTTATGGCAAGTTTAAGCCTTTCCTCATCCTGAAGCTCTTTATCCATATTATTTGCTTTAGATAAAATCTTATCTATTATATTATTATTTACGTCATTATCCTCTAATTTTTCTTGCAGCTTACTTTTCTTCTCTTCTTTTGTTTCCCCTGCTAAACTATGTATAATTTCCTTCATTTCCTGCATCTCTTTCAACAGCTTATCCGTATCTTCTTGACCCTTATCATTATTTCTTTCGACTTCATCTTTCTTCACTTCTCTTGGCTTGTCTTCCTTTTCCTTGTTTTCACTTTTATACTCTTCATTCTGAAAAACTTTTTTTATTGCATCAATACTGCTTTTAACATCCTTCTGAACATCATTTTTATTATCCACAGCCGCTGTAACTTCAATGACTTTAGGTGAAAAAAAACCTTTAATTCCTGATCTTTTAATTTTCCTTTGACTGATTATAACAGCATCCTGACCTAATTCATATCTAATTCTGTTCATTGCTTCATTCATGTTGTTGACTATATATTTCTTTATTATCATTGGTAAGTCACAACTCCTTCAGTTCTAATCTCTATATCATTCGGTATCTCATTTAACGATAATATGCTTATATGAGGAAATACCATTTCTGTTAACTTTCTAAACGCCGGTCTTATTTTTGGCGATACAAGAATTACAGGTTGATTTCCATAGAAGTGAACAGTATCCAATACATTTTTAATTGATTCAAAAATTCTTCCTGTAATTTCAGGATCTACTGCTGGGAAAGAACCCTGCATAGACTTCTGAATGTTACTTCCAATTAAATCCTCCAATTCTGGAGAAAGAACTGCCACAGTAATCATTCCATTTTCATCTACCAACGAATTGCAAATATTCCTTGCCAGAGCAAACCTTACGTACTCAGTTAAGACTTCTATATCCTTGGTGCTTCTTGAGTTATCTGCTAAAGATTCCAGTATAGTAACCATGTCCTTTATAGATACCTTTTCCTTTAAAAGATTTTGTAAAACCTTTTGAATCTCTCCAATAGTCATTAAGTCTGGAATAAGTTCTTCTACAACAGTATCATATTTTTCTTTAACAGTATCTAAAATTATCTTGGTTTCCTGTCTTCCCAACAGTTCATAAGCATGTGCTTTTATTGTTTCAGTTAAATGGGTTACCATTACTGTAGTAGGGTCTACAACTGTTAATCCCTTAATTTCAGCATCTTCTCTTTGATCATTATTAATCCAAAGTGCTGGAAGTCCGAAAGTAGGTTCCATGGTCTTAATTCCTTGAAGTGGTATTTCTTCACCACTTGGGTCCATACACAAAATCATATTTGGCATAAGCTCAGATTTTGCTATAACTGTCCCTCTTATCTTTATCACATACTCATTTGTTCTTATTTGAAGATTATCTCTTATTCTTATTGGCTGTACTATTATACCCATTTCAATTGCACATTGACGCCTTACTGATGATATTCTTTGAAGTAAGTCCCCTCCAGAACCTTCATCTGCAAGAGGTATTAATCCATATCCTATTTCTATATCCATAGGTTCAACAGAAATCAAACTAGTAACATTTTCAGGCTCTCTTTTTTCCGTTTCAATTATTTCTTCCTGCTCAGTCTGAATTTGAAGCATAGCCTTTTCTTGCTCCTCCTTATATAGGAAATAAGCACTTGCTCCTGTTGCAGCTGATAAAATCAAGAAGGCAAATATAGGCATTCCAGGAATAAACACCAAGAACAATAACACTGTGGAAGAAATCCCCAAAACCTTTGGAAATCCAGTTAATTGCTTTGCTAACAAATTACCAAAATTTTCATTACTTGCTGAACGAGTAACTAATATACCTGAAGCTGTTGATATTAAAAGTGCTGGTATTTGTCCAACAAGTCCATCCCCTATTGTAAGTCTTACATAGGTAGTAACTGCATCACCTATTGGCATGCCTTCCATTCCTGCACCTATGATAATTCCTGCTATAACATTGATAATTGTTATAACTATACCAGCTATTGCATCTCCCTTTACAAACTTAGATGCACCATCCATAGCTCCATAAAAATTAGCTTCTTCCTGGATTTTTTCACGTCTTGCTCTGGCATCTGTTTCTGATATAAGCCCTGCATTAAGGTCTGCATCTATACTCATCTGTTTTCCCGGCATGGCATCTAATGTAAATCTTGCTGAAACCTCTGAAACTCTACCTGCTCCATTAGTAATTACAACAAATTGAATTATTACGATTATTAAAAATATAATTACTCCGACTACATAATTTCCCCCAACAACAAAGCTTCCAAAAGTCTCAATTATTTCTCCAGCATAGTGATCTCTTAATATAAGCCTTGTAGAAGATATATTAAGTCCCAATCTAAAGAGAGTAGTAATCAAAAGTAATGTTGGAAATACAGAAAATTGCAGTACCTCTGTAGTAAACATGGTCAATAGTATAATTACACAAGAAACTGTTATATTTAGTGCCAACAAAACATCCAAAATATTTGGATCAAGTGGAATAATTATCATAAGAACTATTCCTATAACCCCGAAAGCTACTATAATATCTAAATACTCTTTTAATTTTAAATTTATGTTTTTAGCATTTTCCAAAGCGCTCACCCTTTACTTTAGTACTTTTTCTTTTTCATCTTATATACAAGTGCCAGAATTTCTGCTACTGCCTGATACATTTCCTGTGGAATTTCTCTATCAATTTCAACCTCACTGTATATAAGCCTGGCAAGAGGTTTGTTTTCAATTATAGGAACATCATTTTCTTTAGCTTTTTCTTTAATTTTTATAGCCATATAGTCACTGCCCTTTGCAACAAGTATTGGTGCATTTCCATTACCATCCTCATACTTTAATGCAACTGCAATGTGAGTTGGGTTTGTTATTACCACTGATGCATCTGGTACCTGCTGCATCATTCTGCTCATAGCCATTTCTCTTTGCTTCTGCTTTATCTTGCCTTTTACTTGAGGATCTCCCTCCTGCTGTTTAAATTCTTCTTTTATTTCCTGCTTTGACATTTTCATATCTTTTTTAAACTGATATTTCTGATATATGAAATCCACCAAAGCAATTCCTACCATAACTAAAGTTATCCTGAAGAAAATCTCTCCCATAAGTTTTAATAAGATAGTTATAATAGCTGAAAACTTTAAATTACTTATATTCAATATTTTCGAAAAATTACTTTTCAAAAACTTGAATCCTACCAAACCAACTACGGTAATTACTGCAATATCTTTAAAAAGCTCCATTACAGTTCTCATAGAAAACATTTTTTTGAATCCACTTATTGGATTTATCTTTGACAGTTTAGGCTTAATAGGTTCTGTTGAATTAATATATCCTGTTTGAATAAGATTTGCACCAACTCCCACAATCATTATTGTTACTACTACTGGAAGAAGAACTACAGCTATTCTAATCATAACGGTTAAGACAAGTCCATATAAACTGTTATAATCCAATTCCATATTTAAATAAGACCCTAAAAACTGAATAATATTATTTTTAAAAGAATTAACAATATATTGTCCTAAAGTTATTATAATAATGGTCGAAGCTAATAATGTAAGGGAAGAATTTACCTCTTTACTTTTTGCAACTTGTCCTTTTTTCTTAGCTTCACTCATTTTATGAGGTGTTGCATCCTCTGTTTTATCCCCACTGTCATCTGCAAAAATTATCAAAAGAGGGATAGTTTTATACAGCTGTCGTATGACGTCCGGTATATTGTCAAAACCAGTAGTTATAATTTTATAAAACATAGGCAGTGATAAAGATACAACACTGAGACCCAATAATATCTTTATAGGAAGTCCTAAAATCATTACATTTAACTGTGGAACAGTTTTTGCAACAAGTCCTAGTGTCAAATCTGTCATTATAATTATCAATACTATTGGTATTGCTATTCTCAAACCTAATTCAAAATATTTTATAAAAACTTCTATTATCACCATTGCACTCTTTTGGGATAAAATAAACTTTCCTATATATACTATATTAAAACTTTCAACTAATGCTCTGATAAGCATATGGTGCCCATCTATAAGCAGAAAAACTATTAAACTAAACCAATATATCACTCTTTCAATTAGAGTCACATTACTATTTGAATTTGGATCAAACATAGACATCATTGCAAATCCAACGTGCATATCCATTAAAGATCCGGCATATCTTATACAACTAAAGCATATCTCTGTAATAAATCCAAAAGTAAGTCCTGTTGTAATTTCACTTAAACAGTATAGAATCAATTCAGAATTGCCATTTATTAAGCTTATATTTGAATAATTGATTCCGGGCATTAATATAAATGCTATGATCCCTGGAACAGAACCTTTTACCATGTTAGGAGTTCCTTTTGGGAAAAATACAGAGGTCACCGTCATAAATGCAAACAATCTCAAAAACACAAGAATAAACGCTATAAAGTATGTAATATCTATCAAAATCTATCCCACCTATTTCATTATGTTTGCAATTATATCAAATATTCTTTCAGTAAAACTTATTACTGTATGATTAATAAATTTAGCTGTTACAAGTCCAACTAAAGCCACCCCGATTAACTTAGGAACAAAAGTTAAAGTTTGCTCCTGAATTTGAGTAGTAGCTTGGAAAATACTCACAACAAGCCCTATTGCTATAGAAACAATCAGTATAGGTGCTGCTGCTTTTATTCCAGTCATCATCGCATCTTTTAAAATTCCAATAACCATTTCTTCACTCATAATTTACCACCTCTCACGAATAGCTCATAATCAATGATTTCACAAGAAGATACCATCCATCTACCATAACAAATAATAATATTTTAAATGGCAGTGAAATCATAACTGGGGGTAGCATAAACATTCCCATAGACATCAAAATACTTGCCACCACAATATCAACTATTAAAAATGGAATATACAATAAAAATCCAATTTTAAATGCAGTTTTAATTTCACTAATTATAAATGCAGGTATTACAACATAAAGTGGTACATTTTTCTCATTTAAGTTAGTTTTATCAATCTTTGAAATTTCAACAAACAACCCTAAATCTTTATCTCTAGTCTGTCTCAGCATAAATTCTCGTATGGGCTTTGAGCCCTTTTCAACAGCCTGCTGCTGATTTATTTTATTTTCCAGAAAAGGCTTTATGGCATCCTTGTTTATCTGATTATATGTTGGTGCCATTATAAAGATAGTTAAAAACAAAGCAAGTCCAACTAGTATCTGGTTTGGAGGAGCTTGTTGCGTTCCCATAGCACTTCTCATAAATCCTAAAACTACTATTATTCTGGTAAAGCTTGTCATCATAACAATAAATGAAGGTAATAACGAAATTATTGTTAGCATGATAAGTAATTTGATATTGTCAACATAATCTTTTGGATTAGATGCTTTATCTACAGAAATATCTATTTTAGGTATGGGTATTGTATTTGGTTCTGCAAATGCTTTTATATTTACCAAAAACAATATACTGAACAATACTAAAAACGTTAAAATAACCCTCTTTTTTTTCATTATTTATCTTCCCTTTTAATCTTAAGTTTTGTTACTATATTTTTTACACTTTCATACTCATAATTATTTTTAGATTCTTCAAATTTTCTTAATTCATCCTCATCCAATTCTTTTAATATTTCAACTCTATTCTGAGTGGAAGATATAACATAACCTTTTTCACCTATCTTAGTAATTAAAAGGCTATTTTCTCTAGACAAAGGCATTCTATCAAGTATTTTCATATATCTTCCATTTTGTATGCTTTGAAGCTTTGCTCCACCATACTTTCCAAAGAAATATATTAAAAATATAATAAAAGGTAAAAAAAGTACTATTTTTATAAGCATATCCAAGGTTTCTCTAGCTTCCATAATACGCCTTCCTTACTGTACTAGAATTTCTGAAAAATATACATTAACTATCTGACCCTTTCCAAGCAAAGGATTGATTCTATTTTTTATCTCTTCTTTTAATTTCTCAACTCCAGCTTCAGTGAAATCTTCAGCTTTTTTAGTTCTTAAAACTGTATTTATAGCATCTCTTATTATAGGTTTTTTGTCAGTTAATTCTGTTTCAAAATCTTTAGCTTCTTTATTTTCTGAATAACCAATATAAATTTTTGTTTTTAAATATCTTGTAGAATTCTCTGCATTCAAATTAACCAAGAACTCATCCAATGCAAAAGTTTTTTGGTTAAGCTCAGCTTTTTCAGCATTATCTGCTGATGCTGCTTGAGGTTTACCAAGCTTGTTGGAAATCATGTAACCTCCAAAAACTCCTCCACCCAAAAGAATTGCAGCTAAAAAAACTATAATAATAATTTTAAATATATGACCTTTATTATTTGGTTTTTTTTCTATTTCACTCATTCTATTTTTTCTTCCTTTCCCCTGATGTAATTAAAATATTAACTCTTCTATTTTTTGCTCTGTTTGTATCATTACTATTTGGAGCTATAGGACGGTACTCTCCATACCCTGCCGCTTGAAATCTTTGAGGATTTTGCCTCTTAACTTGAACAAAATATTTTAAAACATTAACAGCTCTTTGTGTTGATAATTCCCAGTTGCTAGGATACTTTGCAGTGTTAATAGGCACATTATCCGTATGTCCTTCAACAATAACTTCATTCGGAAAAGTTGATATAAGTGAATTTATTTTATCTAAAATTGCTTTACTGGAATTTTTTATTTCAGCCTTTCCTATATCAAATAAAACATTATCTTTAAGCTCCATAATAACTCCTCTGCTGTCTGTTTTTATTTGAATTGTATCTTTTAAATTATTACTGTCAATAAACCCTTTAATCTTTTTATACATCTGTTCGCTCTCAGTAGTACCTGTTTGCTTAGGTCCCATATCTATAGGAGCTCCTACTATCGGAACTTCTCCACTCATATTAAACTCTAATATAGAATCATCACTCTTTCCAGATAATACCGATTGCAGTGAAGAAGATATTCTTTGAAATTTCACTGCATCAATTGAAGAAAAAGAATAAAGTAAAACAAAGAATGTAAGTATTAATGTTATTGTGTCTGCATAGGTTGCTAACCATTCTTCATTAGCTCCTCCATCTGACTGCGGCTTTTTCCTTCTAGACATCTTCTACCTCCCCATTAGCTGCTTGAACTTGATAGAATTTGGTCTTATCCTCCCTGTTTAGATATGAAACAAGTTTTTCCTCAACAATTCTAGGATTTACTCCAGACTGTATTGCAAGTATCCCCTCTAACATCATTTCGCTAATAGTTGCTTCTATGCTGCTCTTATATACCAGATTGGCTGACATTGGATTTAATATTAAGCTTGCCACTAGAGAACCATAAAAGGTTGTTATAAGTGCCTTACTCATTCCTGGTCCAAGAGCAGTAGGATCACTAAGATTAGCCAGCATTTGAATAAGTCCTATAAGTGTACCTAACATACCAAATGCAGGTGCGTATCCACCCCAAGATTTAAGCATATCTGCTCCATCCTTATGTCTTTTCTCCATTTCTCCAATTTCAAGTTCCAGTATTTCACGTATAGTTTCAGGTTCTATACCATCAACTACCATTTGAAGACCTTTTTTAAGAAAAGCATCATTTACCTTTTCTATATCCTCTTCAAGGGATAGCAGACCTTCTCTTCTAGCTTTTTTAGAAAGTTCAGAGAATTGATTAATAATCTCTAACCCTCCCATACTTGTCTCTTTAAAAGATTGAGCTATTACCTTTACAAGTCTCTTAAATTCAGTTAAAGGATAGTTAACTAAAAGAGAGCAAAAGGAACCTCCAACTGTTATAGCCAATGAAGATGGATCAAAGAACATGCCAAAAGTTCCACCACTAAGCATTCCAAAAGCAACCATTCCAAATCCTGCTATCAATCCAACCAGTGTCATTACATCCTGTCTTTTCATTGTAACTGCCTCCTATAAACCCAACGTAAAAATTTTTCTTTTGTACTCAATAACCCTCTTAATTACTTCTTCCGTTGATTCAAGCACAATATATTTTTTTCCATTAGTCAATGTTATTAACGTTTCCGGAACTTCCTCCATTTTTTCTATATGATCAGCATTTAAATACATTGCTTTGTGATTCATTCCAGTAAGATTTATCATTTTTAAAACCCCCGCTTTTTCTTAGTAACCAGTTACCAGTAGCCAGTAACCAAATTCCACATTTCAATCACTGGTTACTGGGTTACTGGTTACTATCTTTTAAGGTTGATTATATCTTGAAGAATTTCATCTCCTGTTGAAATCATTTTACCTGCTGCCTGGAAGGCTCTTGTTGTTACTATCATATCTGTAAACTGTTCTGACAGGTCAACATTTGACATTTCAAGCATTCCTTGAAGCATATCTCCGTATCCATCTCCATTATCCGTACCTGCAGGAGCTCCTACCCCACTTCTAATTATTGGCACTCCTGAGTTGGCAGTATTTTCCAACATATTTTTTCCTGCTTTCTTAAGTCCCTCAGGATTTTTAAATGACGCCATAGCTATCTGTCCTAAAGCACTAACACTACCATCATCTAGAACAGCCTTTATTATTCCTTCTTTTTCTATAGAGAAGCTTCTTATTTTTTTATCTGTTTCAGCTCTTAAAGTAAATGACCAACTATATTTATCTTTATCTGCATCATCCATACCAGCAGGTTCTCCAGTAAGAGTGATTTCATTTATTTTGTCTGCCTCCTTATAATCCTCATCTACGCCTTTTATTTTTCCATTTTTATCCACTTCAATTTTTGTACTTGCCACTTCACCTTTTTCATCTCCATTAATGAAACCCCTATAACCTGCTGAAGGGGCATCACCTGTTCCATCCCATTTTGTACCATCTGCATTATTTTTAGGATTCTTTACCCATTTAACTTCAATTTTCAAATCTTTATCTCCACGATATTTACCATTAGTAGCTGGTTCTGTAATCTGTAATTTAGGACTTGCCGTTAACAAATTAGTACCATCATCTTTTTTTAATTTTCCTGTTCCTGTATAACCCATATCTGTGGTTATTTCTGTTCCATCTTTATCTTTAGCGTTGCTAAAAGCTTCTATGTGTACACTATCAGGTATTCTAAGCGGAACCAATGTTCCCGAAGCTTTAATTCCATATTTAGAATCTGAATCAACAAAGTTTACTGTCCCATTAGCACTATAATCTATACTATCTATATCCTTTGTATTTCCATCCTCATCCTTTTTTTCTTGTAATGCATATCCCATAACTCTATATCCATCTGAAGTTAATAAATTCCCATAATTATCTAATGTAAAAGAACCATCTCTTGTAAAGCTTACTGCTAAACCACTTCCACTCATAGTGTGAGAACTTTCATCTACAGAAATACCAGTTGCATTGCTTTGAGGTATTGCACCTTTTGCAACTACAAAATATCCTGTTCCATCTACAGCTACATCAAGATTTCTACTTGTAGGCTGCATCATACCTTGACTCACAATAGTATCTATACCAGCTACTTGAACTCCAAGTCCAACCTGTCTTGGATTAACCCCTCCAGTGTTTCTTCCTGGTCCTAATGCTTCTGATACATTTTGACTTAACATATCTTGGAATCTAACCCTTGAAGATTTAAAGCCTGTAGTTCCAACATTAGCTATATTATTACCTGCCACATCCAGCTTTGTTTGATTAACTTTCATACCACTAATTCCTGAATACATTGATCTTAACATCTAAACATACCTCCAGTTTATTTTTAGTTGCCAGTAGCCAGTTTCCAGTAACCATTTAAAACATTATTTTCCTTATTGGTCACTGGTTACTGGGTATTGGTTACTGATCTTTCTCTGATTCTGTCATTCCTCAGAGTTTGGCTTCCTTTCGGTCCAGCCTATAACAAAACTACACTATCTATATTGGTGAATACATTTCCTCTGCTACTTTCTTTATCTACAGCAGTTATTATTGTTCTGTTTTTAATGCTTGCAACTAAAGCTACATCCTTATAAATAATTAATGAATCTTTAGAACCTTTTTCACTGGCTCTATTTATGCCTTCATTTATGTTTCTCATATCTGCTTCATTAAAATTTATATTTCTGTCTGACAACCTTTGGGCAGCATGATTTGAAATTATAAAATTACATTTTTTGTCAATTTCTGTTTTTAGAATATCTTTGAAAGCATTTTCTGTATTGTTGTTTACTTTAGTTTTTGGCTTACTGCTCTCTGGGAAATTCCCAACTGGATATAACTTTCCATTTAAAACTCTATATCCCATATGCACCACCCAACTTTATTGTTTAACCTTTGTTACATTATCGAAAAAGAATTCTTTTTCCTCATCACTGCCATCAAGCTTAACCTTCAATTTTATTCCTTCTTTTGCTTTATAAACTTCTGTTACAATACCTGAGTATTTTTTTTCTTCTTCTCCATCCATAGTACTTAAATCAACATTTTTGTTTATCATAGATGACGCAACCATAAAGTTCATATTATTATTTAAATAAGTCATATTATCGCTTAGATATCCAAGGAATTTGGTATCCTCTGTTGGAATATTTAAAACCTCTGACATATCTTTTAAATCAAATTCTTTATCTTCAAAATCAGTAACTTTATCTCCTATATATTTAGGAACATTAACTGTTAACTTTATTTCATCTCCATTTTTAGCAACATTTTTAACTATTCCACCATATTGATGACCCCAATCATCATAGACATTTAAAGCTACTGTTCTTCCAACCAGACTGCCTGCCGCATTGAAGCTCATTGTATTGTTTAAATTAGCCATCTGCTCCAGACTTGAAAATTGAGCCAATTGAGATACATAAGCTGTTGAATCCTTGGTATTCATAGGATCCTGATTGGTAAGCTCTGCTGTTAGAATTCTCAAAAAAGCATTTTTGTCCATTTCATGACCTTTTTTTACTATTCTGGTTCCTCTTTTGGTAGCACTTGTAGAATTTGAATTATCAACTTGAAATCCACTCTGTACTGACTTATTAACACTCTCCGGCATTTTGTCCCTCCTTACACAAAAGCATTTACATTGCTGTTGTCTATAATTTTTGTATGTTCAATATTTTGAACATCCTCTTCATTAATTGAAATAGTTGAATTTTTACCTTTGTTGGTAGATTGTCCATTTTGTTGTCTGTTCTTTTCATTACTAAAAAACGTAGTGTCTCCATTGTAAATATCAATTGTAAAGTTCTGAATTTTAATTTCTCCATTTCCCAACTTGTCATTCAACTCTTGAAGATTTGAATTTAGCAGATTATATGCCTCTTTGTTGTTAGCAGTTATATTTGCTTTCATAAGTCCATTCTCCATAGTTAGCTTTATTACAACTTCTCCAAGTTCTCTTGGCATTACTTTTACTGTAATTTCCTTCATATCGTTTAATTCCATAAACTTAACACTTTTAATCATATCAGTAATAAGAGTGTTCTTATTCACTACCATAGGTTTCACATTTCCTTCTACGGAGCTTGCAGTGTCAACTTTATTAAACTGATTCATAAAATTCATAACCTTGCTAAATTTAGAGTTAGTATCTTTCTTATCTGCTGATGCAAGTTCCTTTAAAAGTTTATCTTCACTGCTGTGATTTAAACCATTTGAATTTTTACTACTACTTTCTTTACTCTTTGCATCTACCTTTGTTTCTGTTTGCTGCTTATTAGGAACTTCATTAACAATAGCATTAGCATCTTTTATTTTTAAAGCCTTATTTTTTGAAGGTTTACTATCTAATAATTTACCTTTTAAAACTTCTATTATTTGAGCTTGTACATCTTTTGTAACTTTATTCCCATTTTCTAAAGAATTTAAGTCGATACCTTCTTCTTTTAGTCTGTTTACAACCTTATCATTTGTTTTTTGAATAATATCCTGAAATGACTTTGGTTCACTATTTAATATTTCCAGTATGTCACTCTTTAAATTCTTTGAAAGTTCACTGACTTTGTCTGCATCCATAGTAATATTGTTTTTTATAACATCTACTACTTGAGTGCCTAATTCTACTGCTAAATCCTCCAAAGTATCTGTATTTTCAGGCATCTTTTCTAAAAATTCTTTTAAAGTTATCTGTCCACTAACTAAACTTTGAATTAACTCCATTAATTCCTTAGTAGAATCTGTATCATCTTGCATTATTTCTTCTAAACCTTTTGGATTCAAATCTTTTAATCCTACTTCTTTTGTCTGTGCATCCTTTACTTCTAACTCCTTTGAATCTAAATCTTTTGAATCTGCAACTTCCTTGTCCTGCTTTTCTTTTAAAGGTTTATCCTCTTTTGATACACTGCTTAGAAGTTTTCGGAAATCTTTACTGTTATTAGATTTATCCTCTGATTTTACATCTTTAGCTTGTGATATCCCTTTATTCATGGGCTTAAGATCAACCTTTATGTTGTTTAAAACATTTAAGCTAGCATTGTTCAAAATTTTGCCTCCTTTCATAATTATTGATTTTTCATATTTCTTATATATGCATAAAGAGCAAATTCATCATTTGTTTTTTGTTCTATTAAATTTTGCTCTTTAATATAAGCCTCTCTCTGTTTATCTTTCAGGATCTCTACAGTCTTTCTTTCAATCTGTCTTTGTTTTAACTCTTCTCTTTTTTCTTCTAATTTTATAGTTTTATCATCAAGCTCTATAGTTGTTTCTCCAATATTAAAATACAGAGCATTGCAATAATTCTGTCTTATTTTTCTGGAAATTATGCTGCAGCTGCTGTCAACTTTAGAATATTTATCATATTTAATTTTTAGATCATTTAATTTTTTCTCAACTTTGATTTTTTCATCCTGAGCTACTTTAAAACTTCTTTTACTTTCTTCTTCCTTATCTAGTCTAATATCAAGAACCCTTTGTAATCTAAAATTAAATCCAGACATATTTGCTCCTCAATTCTAAATAATCTATCTAAACATATTCTTTAAATTTTCAATACTAATCTGAAAATCAGAATGTTCTTTTATTCCTTGCCTCAAATAAGCATTAATAGTATCAATATATTGAACAGCCATATCAACTTTTTTATTGCTTCCCTTTACATAGGCACCTATATTTATTAAATCCTCTGAGTTATTGTAAGTAGCCAATAAATCTCTGGCAAAAGATGCTGCTTTCTTATGATCATCTTTAGCAATTTCTGACATAAGTCTGCTTACACTACTTAAAATATCTATGGCAGGATAATGATTTTTAGCAGCCAGATTTCTGGATAATACTATATGCCCATCCAAAATACCTCTTACTGCATCTGCTATCGGTTCATTAAAATCATCTCCATCAACAAGAACTGTATAGAAGGCTGTAATAGATCCCTTATCAGACATACCCGACCTCTCCATAAGTCTTGGAAGCATTGCAAATACGGAAGGTGTATACCCCTTAGTTGCTGGCGGTTCACCTATTGCAAGTCCAATTTCTCTCTGTGCCATTGCAAATCTTGTTACAGAATCCATCATAAGAATAACTTTTTTGCCCTTGTCTCTAAAATATTCAGCAATAGCAGTAGCCGTAAAGCTTCCTTTAAGTCTCACTAAGGCTGGCTGATCGGAAGTTGCACAAACAATTATGGATTTTTTCAAACCTTCTTCTCCCAAATCTTTTTCAAGGAAATCCAAAACCTCTCTTCCTCTTTCACCTATAAGTGCTATAACATTTACATCTGCTTTTGCTTCTCTGGCTATCATACCTAAAGTAGTACTTTTACCAACACCACTACCTGCGAAAATACCAATTCTCTGTCCTTCACCACAGGTTAAAAATCCATCAATGGCTCTAACACCTGTTGCTATAGGTTCTTTAATTCTCCTTCTTTTCAGAGGATCAGGCGGAGCAGTATCCAACGGATATTCATCTCCTGCATTAACAGCTTCACCATCAATTGGCCTTCCAAGCCCATCAAGAACTTTACCAAACAATTTTTCTGAGCATCTAACACTTAAAGGCTTTTTGGATGAAATAACTCTGCATCCTGGTGCAATACCATTAAGCTCACCAAGCGGCATTAATATTACATTATCTTCTTTAAATCCTACAACCTCACATATAATAGGTTTATTTTTTTCATTATATATAGTACATACCTCTCCAACAAAGGCTCTAATTCCTTCTACTTCAATAGTAAGACCAATAACCTGTTTTACCATTCCTTCAATATATTTAAAATCACATTCGCTAATTTTCTCTTTTAATCCTTGCAAATCCAGTGAAATTCCCAAAACTTCACCAACCCCTTTAAGTTAGTAACCAGTAGCCAGTAACCAGTGACCAGTTTCTAGTAACCAGTTTCCAGTGACTAGTAGCCAGTAAAATATTCTTCACTAGTACCTTGCACCTAGTACCTAGCACCTACTATCTGTTCCTTAATTTCTAGTATTTATTCTGTGATTAACATTTCTCTAACCTTTTCTATTGCATTATTAATATCTACAACAATCTTGCCATTTTCTCTTTGAATCACAGCACAGCCTTCTTCTAAATTATCATCAGCCGCAACAAAAACTTCGCCTCTATAAACTGCTGTGTTTTTCCATTCTTTAATTTTTTCTTTAACATCCTCAACATAACTACTTCTACATTTAACTATAATCGTTTTAGACTTTACAGCCATTTCCATAGCATCTAAAATCATATTGCCAATTGCATCTTTATCTTTAATTTCTTTTTTAAGAATATTTTCACTTATTGATAATATCAGGTCCTTAATTTCATCTTTTTTCTCTTCTAAATATCTTATGTATTCATCTTTAGCTTGAAGCAGTAAAGAATCAGCATTTTTAGCTGTCATGTCTGCTTCCATTTGTGCTTGCTTCTTCATTGTGTCATAATAGGAATTTGCCTCCTCTATCCCCTTTTGATAAGACTCCTCATAGCCCTCCTGCATACCTTTTTCATATCCTTTTTGGTAAGCATCCTGTTCTATTTGCTGAGCTTCATCAAAAGCTTTAGAAAGAATTTTCTCTCCCTGTCTTCTGGCATTTTCCACCATAGTTCTTGCCAAGACTTCATAGTTATCTATGAAATCTCTGGCATTTTTTTCACCTAGTTCTTTATTTTTAGTATTATTATACAATGTATTTATTTCTTTTCCTCCATCATCAATCACGCTGTTTTTCTTTATAACTTTATACGATGATAGCATCTTCTCCACCTCTTGAAATAATTATTTCACCTGCATCTTCTAATCTTCTGATTACGCTGACAATTTTCTGTTGAGCTTTTTCAACATCCATAAGTCTTACAGGTCCTAAGAATTCTATATCTTCTTTTAATGAAGCAGCAGCTCTCTTGGATTGATTTTTGAAAATAGAGTTGGCAACTTCTTCTGAACATCCTTTCAATGCAAGAGCAAGATCTTTTGTTTCCACTTCTCGCAGAACCCTTTGTATTGATACATCGTCCAGTGTAATAATATCCTCGAATACAAACATGGATTGCTTGATTTTTTCTGCAAGTTCCGGATCTTCTCTTTCCAATCCCTCTGTAATATTCTTTTCAGTAGTTCTGTCAACTTGATTCAGTATATCAACAAGAGTTTCAACTCCACCTAAAGTAGTCATATCTGTTCTAACTACTGTAGATAATTTACTGTTTAATACTTTTTCTATTTCCTTTATAACCATAGGAGAAGTATTATCCATAGTTGCTACTCTAAAGGCAACATCAGTCTGAATATCTTCTGGAAGTTCTGCAACTATTTGTGCAGACTTATCTGCTTGAAGATAACATAATATTAATGCAATTGTCTGAGGATGCTCATTAGATATTACATTTAATAATTGATGTGCATCAGCCTTTCTAGCTATTGCAAAAGGTCTGTATTGTTGAGTTGCCTCTGAAACCTTTTCCAATATTTCCATAGCTCTCTGACTTCCTAGAGCTTTTCCCAAAAGATTTCTAGCATACTCGAAGCCGCCTTCCAATATATAGTCCTTTGCCTTATTCATTTCAATAAATTCTGAGAGTATTTCTGTTCTTTGGTTTTGTTTTACCGATGTTATATTTGCTATTTCATAGGTTATTTTTTGAATTTCAGCATCTGACAACTTCTTTATTATTCCTGAAGCAGCTTCAGGTCCAAGCGTTATGAAAAGAATGGCAGCCTTTTGAACCCCTGTTAATTTATTATCTTTAGCCATATCCTATCACCTCTCATCCTCTGTCATCCAAGATTTAATAATGTCAGCCACTTGATCTGGTTTTTCAGATGCATATTTTTTAATCTCTTTCTCTATATGAGTATGCTCATTTTCCTCTTCAAAAGTTATAGGTTTAAGGGGTTCTTTTGCAACTATGTTGTCATCAATAAGAACATCAATACCTTCTGTTTCCTCTTCCTGATTCTTCTTCTTATACCTTTTAAGAGAAACAAATATTATTATCAATACTGCTAGAGCTGCTACACCTGCTCCAATATATTTATACATAAGCATCTTCTTTCTATTTGCTTCCTCCTCAGCAGCTTTTTTATCTGCTTCCTGGGCTGGATCCGTAATACCGCTGTTAAACTTCATTCCTTCAACACTAATAATGTCTCCTCTTGTTTGATTATAAGCAATAGCTGCTGATACAGTACTTTTTATTTTAGCTCTATCTTCTTCGCTTAGCTCTTCATCATTAACAATAACAGAAGCTGAAATTCTTTTTATACTTCCCGGCGCTGATATTACCTTTTCTTCTACCTTTCCAACCTCATAATTTTTTGTACTTTCCTCATGAGATGAAGTTGTATTTCCGCCTTGTCCATTAGTATATGTATTAGACATATTGTCATCCACAGGGCTTCTATTTGTATTTTCAGAGCCAGTGGTATCTGTATCCTTTACAGTTTTTTCACTTCTGACAACTGGTTTTTCATTCCAAGCAATAGAAGTCTTTTCCGCTGCATCAAAGTTAGCCTCTACATCAACAGTAGCTTGTACACCTTTACCATATTTGGGAGATAGAAGTGCCAAGATTTTCTGTGTATATTCTTTTTCTATATTTTTTTCATATTCTCTTTGTTTATCTGTAGCTTCTGAAATATCTGCTGTTTGATCTTTAAACAAATCTTCACTCAAAACTTTTGTAGTACCATTTATTATTCCTATAACCTTAACATTTTCTTTAGTAAGATTTCTAACACTTCCTGTTACAAGAGAAACTATCGCTTTTATTTGATCTTTGCTAATATTTTTTCCAGTTTTAAATTGAAGAGTTACAGAAGCTTGAGCTGACTCAGCTTCTCTAAAAAAATTGCTTTCCTGCGGCATAACCAGCTTCACATCTGCTTTTTCAACTTCAGGAAAAGATTGGATAGTTTTTTCAAGCTCACCCTGAAGAGCAATTTGATATTTCCTGTCCATTTCTTTATCTGTCATTCCCCATTGGCTTCCCTCATCAAGAATTTCATATCCCTTAGCTCCACTTGTCAAGGTAGGAGCAATCTCCATTCTTAATTCTGCCACATTTTCTTCAGGTACTTTTATTACATTATTTTCAACCTTATATTGAATTTTCTTTTCATTTAATTTTGCCAGAACTGTTTGGGCATCGTTAGAATCCATATCTTTAAATAACACTGCATAATTTGTAGTATTTAAATAAGCAATTAAAAATATAAGAGCTGCAACACTACCGATAGCAAGTATTCCAAAAGCTATTTTCTTCCCTTTGCTCAGTTCTTTTATTTTTTCAAGTATATTATTTATACCCTCTTTTATTTTGTTCATTTATCTAGCACTCCTCACTATACCTGCGTCCTGTTCAATTCTTGATAAGCCTCCATAAGCTTGTTTCTAATTTCCACTGCAAGTTGAAGAGAAAGTTTTGCTTCTTCTGCCTTCATCATCACTTCATGAACAGGAACATCTTCTCCTTTAATAAACTGTTCCGTTACGCTTTCAGATTCCAGCTGTTTATCATTAACTTCATTTAATTTATTCTTTAAGGCTTCAGCAAATCCTACTGAGCTTTTTTCTTCTTTAACCCCTTTTTCAGGTGAATTTACTATACTATAGATTGATGTATTAGGTATAAATTCATTTATCTTCATTTATATCTCCCCTATCTGCCAATTTCCAAAGCTTTCATAAACATTCCTTTTTCTGTATTCATAGCCGTTACATTTGCTTCATAAGCACGTGAAGCAGCTATCATATCCGCCATCTCATTTAAAACATTCACATTTGGCATTAAAACATACCCCTCGTTATCTGCATCAGGATGTGATGGGTCATATACCTTTCTTAAGGGTGAATTATCCTCTTCAATCCCAACAGCTTTTACACCTTTTAACTTATCATTATATGTATTTGTTGCTTTATTCATTTCTTTTTCCAAGTTTTCTTCAAATACTGCAACCTTTCTTTTATAAGGCTGTCCATTTTCTCCTCTGGTGGTTGAAACATTTGCAATGTTGGATGCAATAGTATCCATTCTAAGTCTCTCTGCTGAAAGACCACTGGCACTTATTCTCATTGAACTAAAAGCACTCATCTTATCTTCCCCCTGTTATAACTGTTCTGGTCATAGAAATTCTATTGTTTACCTGACTAATTAAAGCATTATATTTAAGATAGTTAGCAGCTAAATTAGCCATTTCATTATCTATATCTACATTATTTCCATCCATTCTCATACTGTCCGATTCATCTGTTTCAACCTTGATTTCACCATATTTTTCCACATTTCCTATATGCTTTTCATTTGTATTTAATAGGTGTATATCTTTTTTACTTTCCTCCAAAGTTTCTTCAAAAGTTACGTGATGACTTTTATATCCTTTAGTATTTACATTTGAAATGTTATTTGCTATAACTTCTTTTCTTTTCTCTGAGGCATCTAAAGATTTTTTTAACAAATCATAATTTCTTGCACTGACAGAAGTACTATTTATTTTCACATTATCAACTCCTAACCATCATATATTACATAAATATTTAATTTATGGTAATTTGACTATTTTATAACTTAAATTTACTTAAATTTTACCATAAATATGAACAAATTTTAACACAAATTTATTTTTTTTTTAAATTTTTTCTAAAGTTCATATAATAATTACTATTTTTTCATTTTTTCATTACTAGTATAGTATATAATAATTTTACAAATTTTAAAACAGATTCAAGCTAATTTTTAGATAAAATTAAAATTTTCATTAAAGTTGATTCAAAATCATAGTAACTATCTCCTCAGCATTATCTCAGCAGAGTTTTAACTACAATTTTACAATTTTTAAAAAGTTAATTAATAAATTTACAAAGTTCAAGAAATTAACTAATAATTTAAAATTTTCTACAAACTACTTAAATAACTTCCAAATCATCTTTTATAAAGCACAAAAAAAACTAGTAATTTATAATTTTATCGTAGCCTTCACAAAAAAACTTTAGTTTAATTATATTTCACATTAAAACTACCGTTTTAATTGCAAATAAAAAAATCTAGGTTTTTACCTAGATCTTACATTTTCTAATATTCTTAAAATATCTTGTGGAAATTTGTTTGATTGTACCATCATTGCATGACCTGAATCAACCAAAACATTATTTTTGGCAAATTCCATCATCTCCTCTGCTATATCTGCATCTCTTATTTTGCTTTCTGCACCTGTAATTCTATCATGAATCTCTGCCACTTTATCGTAGGTACTTTCAAATCTATTACTTAAAGCTCCATATTTACTTCTAATTGACAAAATTGTCTCCATAGCTTTATCTATTATTGTTATAGCCTTATCAATACCTAATCCTCCAACTCCGTCACCTGGATTTACATTAGTATTAAGCTGTCTCAATGAATTTGTTCCATCAGTTAAATTATTGCTTGATATATCATAAAGAGGTATTTCTACTTTTTCTCCTGCATTAGCACCTATAGTCATAATCAATTTTTTCGCCGGATGATTATTGTCATAACTAACTGATGGATTTTCCTCTGGATTCAGAACAGACACTCCATTAAATTCAGTATTAGCTACAATGGAATCCATTCCTTCAATCATTTCATTAATTTCCATCTGGATATTCTCCATATCACTTGGAGTATTACTACCACTTCCAGCCTGTACAGTAAGTTCTCTTATTCTTTGAAGCATACCAGTTACACTGTCAAGCCCACCATCTGCTGTCTGAAGCATACTAACACCATCCTGTGCATTTCTCTGAGCTATCTGCAGACCTCTTATCTGCATTCTCATTCTTTCGCTGCTAGCCATGGCATTTGGATTATCCTTTGCACTATTTATTTTATATCCTGATGAAATTCTTTCTAAAGCTTTACTCTGATTGTCAAAAACCTTTATATGCTCTCTATATATGTTGAGAGAAGCTAAATTGTGATTTAATCTCATATTATCAACTCCGTATCTATATTTATCTATATTTATTATCGATTGTATTCAATTTTTCTTTAATCTTCAAATTATTTAACTCTAAAACACCATTTTTATTAATGATTCTCTGGTTACTAATCATCTGTTCCCTTATCTTTAGAGGGTATAGTTTTGTTAAATTATAAATAATACTATCCCTTGTTAAACTTGTACACCATCCTAAATTGTATATTAATCCTTTTTCCTCCATCTTACATGCTGCTTTTTCTTGATTGTCTGCAATTATTATTCCAAGTGTAGGAACACCACAAGCCGCCAGTTCATATATTGTACTTCCACAAGCAGATATAGCAATATCGCATTTATTCATTATTTCCACCATATTGACATTAAAATATAACCTTACATTTGATTTTTCCATTTTTTTAAGCTCTTTGATTTGTTCTTCATCAAAGGATGGTCCAACAACAACATGAAAATTAAGTTTTATATCTTTTACATAATTCAAAACTTTATTTGTAATGTCATTTGGATCTGCTCCACCTATAGTTATCATAACATCCGAAACTTCTTCTTTAATAATTTTATTAGGGCTATTTCTGAATTCTTCTCTTAACATAGTATATTGACTACCCAAAAACAGTTTGGTATCCTCATTCACCTTATAATACCATTCTTCAGCTCCTATATTCTGATTTATTATAAAGTCCACATTATAATAATCTAAACATTTAATATCATCTATATATCCTGTTATTTCAAATATTTTTTTAGTTTCATTAAAATAAACTTCATTTACATCATAACTATCTGTAATCAGCATATCTGCCTTGATATTTTTTAATTCTTCAATAACATTGTTTTCATTTATTAATTTAACATTAAATCCTGCATTTTTCACTTTATCAATTCCAGCTTTATATTTATCCTGCACAGAATTATTTACCTTGCACACATAAAAAACTTCGTTGGTTTTAGCTAATTCCTCAACTAAAACCAACGTTCTCATAATATGTCCCATACCGATTTTACTTCCACCATCTGCTCTTATTGCTATTTTCATATATAACACCCTTTATTTTATAAACTTCCACTCCATTGGGGTTCCTTTACTTATATCACAACTAGCTTTTTTACCAATAATATTATTTATATACTTAGTTTTCATACCAAATCCCGGTCTTATACTTCTTACATTTTCCTCTGTAAATTCTTCACCTTGTTTTATATCCTTAACTGCAAACAATGACCTAGAATGCTGGCTACTATTTCTTTGTTTTTGAGTAAGTTCATAACTAACCTTTCCTAATGCTTTTTCTACATTTCTTATATCCTGAACCATTTGTTTAAATTCTTCAGGTTCCATGGAAAAAGCTGCATCAGGACCACCACCAGATCGACTTAAAGTAAAATGCTTTTCTATAATTTTAGCACCCAAAGCTACAGCACCTACAGATACCGCACTGCCTAAAGTATGGTCTGAAAGTCCTGTTATAGCATTAAAAGTTTCAACCATATTAGGAATAGTTCTTAAATTTACTTCTTCTACTGGTGCTGGATAGGCACTTGTACATTTTAGCAGTGCTACTTGATTATTGCCCATTCTTTTACAAGCATTCACAGCTTCTTCTATATCAGAAAGAGTTGCTATCCCCGTTGACATTATTACTGGTTTCCCTTTAGAAGCTATGTATTCAATAAAAGGTATATCTGTGATTTCAAAAGAAGCAATTTTGTATGCTGGTACTTTCATATCTTCTAAGAAATCAACAGCTGTTTTATCAAAAGGAGAGGAAAAACAAATTAGTCCCTCTTCTTCTGCAATTTTCTTTAGTTTCGGCTGCCATTCCCAAGGAGTATATGCAGTTTGATATAATTTATGTAAAGTGGTTCCATCCCAAATTGTATCTTGTTTTATCTGAAAATATTCATTATCACAGTTTAATGTTATTGTATCCGGGGTATATGTTTGTAACTTTATTGCATCAGCACCAGCTTTTTTTGCTTCTTTTATAATCTTAACTGCATTATCAAATTTTTGAAGATGATTGGCTGACATTTCAGCTATTATAAAAGTAGAATTATTTTCTCCTATTATTTTATTTCCAATTTGTATTGTCTTATCCATGAATTCAGCTCCTTTTATAATAGTTTAAAACTTTTTTTACTGCATTGATAACATCTAAAACATCTTTATGCTCCATACCTGGGAAAAGCGGCAAAGTTATCATTCTCTCATATAAATCTTCTGCATTAGGACATAAGCCTTTTTTATAACCAAGTTTTTGATAATAAGGATGCATATATACAGGAAGATAGTGAACATTAACACCTATATTTTCTGCCTGAAGAGCTTCAAAAACTTCTTTTCTTGTGCAAGTGAATTTTTCTAGATTTAATTTGATTACATATAAATGCCATCCTGAATTAGAATAACAAGCCTCAAAAGGTGTTATTACTTCATCCATATCCTTGAAAGCTTCATTATACATATTAACTATTTCTCTTCTTTTATTTATAAACTTATCTAATTTGTTCATTTGGCTGCACCCTAAAGCACATTGTATATCTGTTATTCTATAATTATAGCCTAAATCTACCTGCTCATAGTACCATAGTCCTTCATTATGAGTTAAAAGTTCTTCATTTCTGGTTATACCATGAGTTCTAAACAAGAGCATTTTTTTATAAAGTTCTTCATGATCTGTAACTATCATTCCACCTTCACCACTAGTTACAGGTTTTACTGGATGAAAACTGAATTCTGTCATATGCGCTCCAGTTCCTACCTTTTTACCTTTATATTCACTCCCTAAAGCATGAGCTCCATCTTCTATTATTATTAGATTATTTCTATGTGCAATTTTTCTGATTTCATCCATATCTACAGATTGTCCAGTAAAATCTACAGGTATTATTGCCTTTGTTTTATCTGTAATTTTCTTTTCTATTTCTTTGGGATCTATGTTATAAGTTTTAGGATCTATGTCTGCAAAAACTGGAGTTCCTCCACAATATAATACACAATTTGCTGAAGCTGCAAAAGTTACAGGAGATACTATCACTTCATCTCCTTCTTCTATACCTGCTGCAAAGCATGCCATATGAAGTGCAGCTGTTCCATTTGACACTGCTACTGCATATTTTGCCCCAACATAGTCTGCTACCTTTTTTTCAAATTCTCTGACTTTAGGTCCCGTGGTTAAATAATCTCCCTTTAACACATCTACAACAGATTGTATATCCTCATCATCTATATGTTGTTTTCCATAAGATAGATATGTATTCCTTACTGGGTTACCTCCATGTATAGCTAGCTTTTCTCCTTTTAGCATTTTCAACTCTCCAATCCTGTATAACCAGTAACCAGTAACCAGTAACCAGTAACCAGTAACCAGTAACCAGTAACCAGTAACCAGATAATTTTAAATTCTTACATTTCCTGTATCAACTATATTAAATCAGTATTTTTTATCCATTCTTCTGTTTCCTTTATTCCCTCTTCTAAAGTGTACTGTGTTTTCCACTCCAAAAGTTTTTCTGCCTTTTCATAGTTACATTTTAACTTCATTATTTCACTTTGAGGGTGAATATGTTCTACATGTTTAATATCTACTCTTTCTTTAGAAATAATCTCTGCAAGTTCATTTATTGAAACATCTCTTCCTGTTCCTGCATTTACTATTTCTCCATTTACTTTATCGGAATATCCTGCCATAACAACAAATTTTGCACAATCTTTTACATAAAGCAAATCTCTTGTTTGTTCACCAGTAC
This sequence comes from Clostridium sp. ZS2-4, assembly GCF_026719745.1. GTDB lineage: Bacteria > Bacillota > Clostridia > Clostridiales > Clostridiaceae > Clostridium_H. The sequence goes on along the minus strand of NZ_JAPPRQ010000011.1, from coordinate 176,496 downwards.
CATATATATTTAGCGTTTTATTATCTAAAGCATTTTTAATAAATATTGCTACTACGCCACCTTCTCCACCAGTTTTTTGGAAAGGTCCATAAGTGTTAAAGGGCCTTATTACTACTGTTGGAAGCTTATACGCATTGTAATATGAAAGCACCATGTTTTCAGCTGCTATTTTAGCTCCACCATAAGGAGATACTGGTTTAGTCATATGGAATTCGCAAACTCCTTCTTCTCCAGCCTTGTCATAAACCATACAAGTACTCATAAATACCACCTTGCAAGGTTTAGTTTCTTCTTTCTCATCTATTACCCATTTTTCACCGTTCATTTTAGCATTTTTGCCGAACATCTGAATCTTTGCTTTCTCTAATATGTTAAAAGTTCCAACTGTATCATTGTAGAATGTTGTTGTTGGATCATCTATACTATCCTGAACATTTATAGATGCTGCTAAATGATATACAATATCAAATTTATCTTTAAAAATTTCATCTAGGAGCTGATTATCTTTAATGTCCCCTTCTATAAATTTAAAATTACTGTTATCTTTAAATTCTTCTATATTTTCCATTCTTCCATTAGATAAATTATCTAACGCTAAAATAGTGTGTCCGTCTTCTAATAATCTTTTTACTACCCATCTTCCAATAAATCCGGCTCCGCCTGTTACTAAAACTTTCATGTCATCACGTCCCTTGTATTTACTTAAACATTTTTTTGAATAACTTCTTTATTTATGTTAGCAATTTGTTCATTCTCATCTAAAAATTTAACTACATCTTTAGCTGATACATTTTCATTATTAAAATGTTCATATATAAAATTTACTAGCTTAAAATCACTTTCTGTATCCACACACAACCTGTAGTCTTTATTATAGAAACGATCTCCTTTAACATAACCACTCTTAAACACTTCTGGATGATTATATATATAAAGTGTTACATGTTCTCTATATCTTTCTTCCTTTGCCAGTTCAAAAGTTTTATCTAGAGCTTCCTTTGAAAATACTTCTACATCAAAACCCCTGATAAATGTTTCTGGAACATCAAGTCTTACATAATCAAAATTATTAATTAAAAAATAACTTATTGCATTATCTACTATTACAGGATCAATTAAAGGACAATCTCCTGTAACTCTTATTATTACATCTCCACAATATTTATCACTTGCTGCCTTATACCTTTCAAGAACATCATCTTCACTGCCTCTAAAAACATCATAACAATACTCTTTTACTGTAGATTCTAAGATATCATCCTTTTCCAACTGGGAAGTTGCCAATAAAACTTGGTCTATATATCTGCTCTTCTTTAATCTATCTAAAGTATGTATTATCATCGGCTTACTTAAAATAGGTTTTATGACTTTCCCTGGCAATCTTTCTGAACCCATTCTTGCTTGAACTATAGCTAATATTTTCATCCTCATCCCACCTTTTAATTTAGATGCTTTCAACTATAGAAATTAATTCATTTAAACTGCTTATATCATAGTCACCTTCATACTCTTTATCAAGTCTTACTTTAATATGATCCCCTTCTTCTCTAGTTATTCTTATTGTTTTATATCCAATTTCCCTTGCTCCTAAAAAATCCTTATTAGGATTATCTCCTATATAAACACATTCATCAGGTGAAAAATCAAATTTTTCAGCCATATTTTTAAAAGCAAGTATATGCGGTTTCCAATATTCTCTTCCTAGATCATCTGTAACTATAATATTATCGAAATATTTTTCCAAATCTAAAAGTTTGATTTTGTTCCATTGTACAGAGGCTAGTCCATCTGTAATAAGTCCCAGTTTATAGTTTTCTTTTAATTGATTTAAAACCTTTAAACTATCATCATATAATTTAAGCTTTGGTTTAGAATTTCTATATACCTGAACCAAAGCCTTAATGTCTTCATTTATATTATAGTTTTGACATATTAGATTAAATATCTTGCCTCTGCCTTCTTTTCTTAGAATATCAATCATATCTTCATATAATCTTTCACTATTTAAATTATATTTATTGGCAAGATATTCTGCAACCTCTCTAAAAGCTCCAAAAACAAATTCCTTTTCATTATATAAAGTATCATCTAAATCAAAAGCTATAAGTTTTATCATAAAAATACCGCCTCATCATATCTTAACATAGTCAATTCTTCAAATTCACCTATTACAGGGCTTATTTCTTCTTCCTTGCACATAAGATTAAAATATTTTCCATAGTCAACTCCTGCAGCAAAAGATAACGGAACTCCTCCACCAAATCTAGGGTTAACCTCTATAAATTTAATTTCTCCATTGTGTGTAACTATGCATTGAATAGTTACAGGTCCTATAAACTTGGTTTTGGAGCATAAATCCATTACAGCATTTATAATTTTAAAATCTTTAACTGTTTTACTTTTAGAAACTTCTCCTGAACGAACTTCTATTCTTTCTCTTGGAACAGCTGAAATAACTCTCTCCCTTAAATCACATAATACATCTATGGTATATTCTGTGCCTTCTATGTATTCTTGTATTATAGGATTTTCTACGTATTCCACAAAAAAATTTAATTCTTTTTCATTTTTAACTTTGAAAACATTATTACTTCCCATCCCATCTATTGGTTTAATTATTAAAGGATAGACTAATTCACTAGGTAAACTATCTTTTAAATAACTTTTAGGAGTACTGATATTGTTCTTTATAAAAAATTCATATGTACTATATTTATCATTAAATATATTTATTACATCTACATCACTTAGAAGTATTTTTGTCCCTTGCTCTTCAAATTTACTTCTAAATTCACACAACATAGTAAACTCTTTTTCATAAAGAGGTATAAGTAAATCAACTTTTTCTTCATTACATATGCTTAAAAGAGCATCTATGTAAAGTGGGTCACTTATTTTAGGTACAATATAAAATTTATCTACAAATTTTTGAGCTGCTGCTAGCGTTCCACAATCCACTCCAATGACACAGCAGTCTTTTTTTAAATATTCTATAAGTTGAACTCGCTTGCCTATGGCAGTTAGTAAAATTTTCATGTTAAACTCTCCATAAATTACTGTTATTTATATACAGTTAAAATTTTCCTCAGTTCTTTTTCTGTAATCTTGCAATTATAATTTTCCTGATTAATATTGTCCAAATTTATTCTAGCATCCATATAATTCTTTCTCATGTGTAAAGCATTATTAAAATTAATTTTAGCTTCACCAAGCTTGTCTAGTTTAATACATACACAGCCTAAATTATTAAACGATTCAGCTAGACTTTTATCAACTATTATTGATTGTTCATAACAGTCTTTAGCTTCCTCATATCGTTCTAAAAAATAGTAACAATTTCCTAAATAAAAATAAGCTATTGCTATCTCTTCATTTTTCAAAATATCAAGCAAAACATTCTTTGCTTGATCCCATTCATTTATCTTTATTAGTATTTTAGAAAATATTAGCTTTTTCATTGACTCAGTAAAGTTGCTTTCCCAAACTACGCTTTTTATGTTTTCAATTCCTATTTTCTTTATTATCTCTATTTCATTATTAAATTGTTTTTTGTGTTCATTAGTTAAATTACTTTGATGCCTTCTATAAATATATAAAGATTTAGGTATATAGCCAACATTAAATTTTTTAGCTAACTTTAATGTAAAATCATAATCCTCTGCATGCCTATATTCTTCGTTATATTTTATTCCGCTCTCTACACATTTTCTTCTAATCATTATGGAAGCAGGCCCTGGTATTATCTGTCTAACTAACAGCATAGTCAAAAAATCTTTTCTATTTTCATACACACCTTCACTTTTTAATATATTTATAAAATTTAATTCTTCATCTACTACATCAACATTGTTATAAACTACATCTATTTCAGGATTGTTCTCTAAAAACTCAACTTGTTCTTTTAATTTTTCTTCTTTATACATGTCATCTGCATCTAAAAAACATATATATTCTCCGTTTGCTTTTAACATACCATAGTTTCTAGCTGATGCCACTCCACCATTTTTCTTATAGTAATATTTAATTTTATCTTCATATTTCTTTAATTCTTCATAAGTGTTATCTGCAGATCCATCATCTACGATAATTATTTCATAATCTTTATAAGATTGATTTAAAATGCTTTGTATGGCTTGTGATATATATTGTTTCGAATTCAACGTAGGTATTATTATACTAACCATAAATAAACTCCATTAATTAAAGTATACTATAAAGATACTTAATATACTCTTCTATAGAACATATTTCTTTTACTCTATTGATACACTTATCGCCAAATTCATATAGTTTTTCTCTATTAAAATGCAAAAATTCAATATTATCTGCTATTCCAACAACGTCTCCTATATCCACAATAAAACCATTCAGTGCATTTGATATAAATTTTTTTACACCACTTACGTTAGTAACAACAGGTACACAACCATTTCCTAAAGCTTCTAACATAGCAATGCTTGTACCTTCAAAATCTGATGTATTAACATAAATATCCATTTTTCTCCAAAATTCATGCATTTTATTATTCGGTATTTGTCCATATAAGAATATTTTATTATTAAGTTTTTTATCTTTGATAAAATTATTTATTATATTATAATAATCGCCTTGCCCCGCAATATGAAATTCATAGTTTATACTTTTACTTTCTAAATTATCTATAAGATTAATTAATAAGTCACATCTTTTTGCTTCTTTTACTAATCTACCTCCAAACCCGATTTTTAAAGATTCTTCTTTATCAGAATACCTCTTTCTTTTTCCTTCTATTACCACTGGAGATATTTTTGCAATAATATCTTCTTTTCTTTCAGGCAATAAATTTATAAATTTATTAAAAATCTCATCACTAACACATATAAATTTATTAATAATTTTAGAGTAATTAATATTTTTTTCATATGTATCATCAGAAACAGAATGAAGTATAGATATTACTTTTACGAAATCAGGGTATATTTTTTTTAGAATATTAGCTATCAAAAAAATCTCTTCAGAATGATTAGGAATAATAGTAATAGGTAAATATTTTTGCAAATTTAAACATCCTTGAACTAATGACTGTAAGTAATTTCTATCATCTATATAAAAATCTATTACTTTTTCTTCAAACTTAGCTCCTATTATTTCCAGGTTATCATCTTCCTTTGGCTTTAAATTTAATAAATAAGTATTATCATACTTCTCATTTAATGCATTACTTATTATTGAAGACAATGTTTCTACACCACCTAAAGAAATCCCACAAGGTAATGCCATGAATATACTTTTATTAGTGTAGTATGTAGGTTCTTCTTTTTTGATTTTATTTGTAAAATAATCAAAATTACTCTCTATAAGTCTCTTCGTATAGTTATACATATTATCGAAATTAACTTTATATAATAAGCCCAATGTCTGCAATTCCTTAGATATTTCCTTTACATACATACTACCTATAATTACATAATATCTATCTAAATCTATATTCTTTAATGTTTGTGGTGATCTTATACTTTTTCCATAAACCATTGCACCCCATTTATCTTCATCATTATCCACAAAAAATTCGACTCTATAATTAAATTCTCTCAAAATATTAAACATTTTTTGACCAGCATTAGATGCCCCAAAAATGATTATATTTTTTTTATTCTTTATCACAATATACACCTCATTTGCATTTACAAATATTTTCCATATGGAATCAATATACCATCTTACTAATTCCCTCTTCTATACTTATCTTTTGTTCCCACTTTAATATACTATTTATTTTTCTGTTACTCATAAAGCTAAATTTAATATCACCTTTACGTTCGTCTTTATAAATGGGCTTAATATCTTTATTTAAAGCTTTGTTTATAAACCTAACTAAATTATTAATAGTAGTTTTAGTACTAGAACATACATTAAAAATTTCATTACTATTACTCTCCATTGTCATTAACGTAGCCCTTGCAACATCTGTCACATAAATAAAATCTCTTATTTGCTCACCATCTCCAAAAATTATAGGCCTCTCTCCATTAATCATCTTATTACAAAATATTGATATTACTCCACCTTCTCCTGAACTATCTTGTCTTGGTCCATATACATTAGAACATCTTAATGAAACATATTCAATTCCATAAATTTTATTATATACCTCTAAATAATGTTCCACTGTGTGTTTACTTATCCCATAAGGTGAAAGCATATTTAAAGGATGTTTTTCATCTATAGGTAAGTATTCTGGTTCTCCAAATATGGCTGCTGAAGCAGGATATACTATTTTTTTAACTCGACTTTCTTTACAAGCTTCTAATATATTTATAGCTCCTAATATATTTATCTCTGCGTCTAATATAGGATTTTTTATTGAATTTATCACATTTATTTGTGCAGCTTCATGTATAACATAGTCTGGTTTTTCTTTACTAAATATATCTTTTATATACTTTTCTCTTATATCTACTTTATAAAACACAGCTTTTGCATTAATATTTTCTACCTTACCATGAGATAAATTATCCAAAACTACTACTTCATAACCTTCTTCTATTAATAAATCAACTATATGAGAACCTATAAATCCCGCTCCCCCTGTCACCAAAACTTTCAAAGTTATTCCTCCATATAAGTTAGTTTTTACTTTACTAATTTATTAATTATGGGTTTTAATTTTGCTTCCCATGTTAAATTTTCTTCTGCATATTTTCGCATATTACCTACTAAATCTTTGTCTTCATACACCTTATTGTAAAATTCAATTATAGTATTTATATTTATAGGAGTATCATCATTACTTACTTTAAGAGCATATTTAAAATCTGATGAAAAATCTAAATCTTCATACCCAAGCACAAATGGGATTCCTCTCGCACAATATTCTCTTGCTTTTAAAGTTGCACCATCTCTCATACTTTTTCTATACATTCCAAAAGTACCCATACCTATATCACACTTATCAAATAGTTCATCTAAATCCTTACCTGATTTATAACCCTGAAAAATAACATACTCCTCCAATCCATGCTTATTTACTAAAGTAGTTAATTTTGTTATATCATTGCCTAATCCCACTATATTAAAATAAACTAGGTAATCTAAGTAATTACTATCATAATATATTTTTAAACCTTGTATTACTCTATCATATCCTTGCCAAAAGTCTACATTAGCAACAGCAATTAAGTCAATTCTATTAGTTTTTTTTATACTTCTATTTTTAACATTAATACTTTTTAAATTTATACCATTTCCACTACAATATACAGGTATATCATAAATATAATTTAATTTATTATAGCAAACTCCTAAATCTACATATTCTCGCAAGTATCTATTAAAAAACTCATCTTTAATTAATATATTTTTATCACTTATTTCAGCTTTATATGGATATGTTGGAAAATCTAATATAATATTTATCTTAGGATTAATTTTTTTTATACTTTCTAAGAAATTTAAAAAATAGTAATCACTTAATGGATATCTTATATATATACAATCATATTTATTAGTTTCAATTAATTTTAACATTCTATTATAATAATCTTTTGTACTACTCGGTCTAATCTTTATCTTATCATTATCACAAATCTTATCTAAAATTGTAAAATGTAATTTATTATATATCAAATGTACATTAACTCCATGACTAATAAATCCTTTTGCTTGTCCAAATACTTTATTAAGAATCCCTAAGCTATTTTCATTTGCAGTATTTATATTAGATAATATTAATAATTTCATAAAATCAATTCCTTTTTTATAAACTTATTCATTATGTATTTTTATTATAATATCGTCAATACATATTATGTTTTTAAATTCAAGTTTATCCAAACCTTTCTTTATTACATCAAAAGCATAGATAGGCGTTACAACAACACAATCTACCTTTTCCATACTCTTGACTTGTTCTGGTTTCACTATCGGAACTTTATATAGGTTTTTATCCTCATTACTTTGATCTATCAAATATTTAACATCTATTTTATTACTCTCTTTTAATTCATCATATAAAAGTTCTCCTAAGTTTCCAACTCCATAAATAGCAATAGTTTTTATTTCATTCTCACTAAAATAACTATCTATGTTCTTATTATTTAATTTGTTTTTAAACCATAAATACAGTATATTATAGTAAACTTTATTTCTATAATTCATAGAGTCTATTTCATCTAATGTACTTACATACAACTGTAAAATTCCCTTATTACCAAATAATTGTTCCATTTTTCAACCTCTAATCATTTATTCTAATTCTTTATCGTTATCTTTAAGTAAATCTTTAAAACTTATAAGCATCCAATAAATGGATGCTCACATATCTCTCATTACTTTATTTTTTAAAAAATAGTATGGATAGCCTAATACATATATTATAAAAATTCCTATTAAGGCAAATAAAACTTTAATAAAATAGATTATTTCTCCTAAGTATTTATCTATCCAAAGAAGCATAAAATTTAAATTTTGTTCTTGTATTTCTTCCTCTATATTAAATAGAATATATTTTCTGCTAGCTATCTTTGAAGCTATCATAAACGTATCTTGGAAATCTGGAAAATCCACATAAGAAGATGGAATATATATTGAATCAAGATTTATATCTTTTAATTTGTTTTTCAAATCTAAGTTTTTTTTAAAATCTTTATATTTAAAAAAACCATCCTCTTTTTCTATGTAATTTATACATGGATACTTCTCTTTAAAATTTTTTATAGAACCTTTTTGTATTAAACAATAAATATTGTAATCTTCATTATGTTTTTTTATATAATTTATAAGCTTGTCCATAGCTGCCATATTAGCAGACCTTATTATTAATATATTTTTCATCTAATCACCTTTACCATTTAATATATTAATTATTTCTCTACCACTTACTCCTAATGCATTGCTTTTATGTAGATATCTCATGGTGTTTTCAAACACCTTTTTCCATCCTTTCCATCCTTCTTTATCAAAGGATGAATTGTGCCAAAGCAAAGTAAAAACTCCTCTATATTTTTTTACTATATCTATTTTTTCCTTAATTTCATCTAATGCTTTATCACAATTTAAATTCATATATCTTTTATCTTTTAGACTTCCTTCCATTACAATTAAAGGTATTTCCCACAGATTCAGCTCTTTATTTTGGATAACATCAAATACTTTATAGGGGGTACATATACCACACCTAAATCCTATCCTTTCTGCATAACTTAATGTAGTATCATATAATAGTCCAACTTCTTCACTAATTTTCCAACTCTCTGGTGCCTTAAATCTTAAATAGTGATTTCTTCCCCCATATACCTTATTAATTATATATTTATCCAATAATTCTTTTTCTATTTTTCTTTCATTGAAATTTATAAAGGAATTAAAACTATAATGATATCCTACTTCGCACTTATCCTGATTTAATCTATCTATTAATTTAGCTATTTTAACATCATCTATCTTATAAAAATTTTCATAGTCAGTTTTACCTCCAGCCATAAAATAGAACGATGATGTAAAATTATATTTTTTTTCTATTCTTCTTATATAATCAAAAGTATAAAAAGGATCTTTTTTATAGTTTATATTGCTTAATGTATGTAAAAATATATCTCTATATGCTAAGATAGTTTTCTTATTTTTTAAACTTTTCATATCACTTTTTAAAGAATAAATATACTTAAAAGGATTATCTACATCATGAGTTAAGCAAGCTGCAAAATTATGCTTCCCCCATACATTCTTTCTCTTATATCCTAAATTAAAATAATCTATCCATTCCCATAACCACTCTATATATTCATTGACTATAGGAAAATCTAAAAATCCTTCTTTATACGCCAAACTCTCTTTAGCTGGAAACCTTCCATATAAATCTTTATCTATCTTATCCCAAAGCAAAACTTCTTCATAACGAGTTAACATAAAAAAAGAAGATTGTATTATATCTATGTTTGTAACAATACACTTGTCCATCTTTTTTACATATGGCTTTTCATCACCACTAGTATAAATTATAGGCATATCATTATAGCTCTTTAATGGAGTTTTAGGCATACTTTCAAGTTTTAAGTACTTATCTGAAAAAAGATATGAAGGAATTATATTTATAACATTGTTTTTATTTATAATTTCATTGCTATAATTAATAATTAAATTATTTTTATTTAAATTTTTTTCTAATGAATTAACAAATTTCATATTTATCCCCATTATTTTAAATAACTGCAATAAAATATACCTTATTTGATTATCAAAATTTAAATGGTCTAAAAAGACATATATCATTTATAATTTCCTTTCGTGAAAATTTTCATCTATTATTTTTTTAATTTTAATACTAAATAATAAACAAAACTTCTTTTTTCATACAAATACCATTCTAATTTAAAGTTTTTTGATAAAAAGAATTTCTCATAAATTTTAACCATATAATTTATATCTATTTTTTCTGGATTTAAGGTTTCATAAAACAGCTTTCTAAAATTATTGTGTTTTTCATTAAAACATTCTGCATATTTATAATTATCTGTTTTCTCAGTTCTTTCTGGAACTATATTTAATATGATAATTGCTTCGTCATTAATTATCCTTGGAACAAACTTAATTAAATCTAAATGCTCACAATGATTTCCAAACATACCAGGCGAATTATCAATTACTACCATATCGTATTTTTTCTCAGTTATTTTTACTTCTTCAAAAGTATCTGTTATTTTTATATCTGCTTTGGGTAAATTTTCTTTTAAATCCTTTTCGTATTCTGGATTTATTTCCCAAACTTCTAAGTTGTTTACTTTATTATAATATTCTAAAGTATGTCCCTTTCCGTTTCCTCCAAACACTTCTAATACTTTCAATTTATTAAATTTAACACCTTTTTCTTCTATTTTTTTCTGTATGTTTACCATAGGAGTTCTAATAAATATGTCATAATTTTTAATACCATAATTATTTAATTGTATGCAAATTTCTTTATAATATATACTTGTTATTATTATTTTATATTTATATTCTATATTCTTTAATCTTACTGGATCAATAACTTCAATACCGCAAACTCTTTGATTAATTTTATTGATATCATTATCACAAAAATAAACAACTTCATACCTATCTTTCAATTGATTTAAAGCTTTTACACCTAATCCAGATGCACCAAATAATATAGCTTTTTCCACCTATTTCACCTTCCTTATATATTGATTATGTTTTTTATTAAACTTTATTTTTTAAAATATTAAAATACATCTTTTGAGTACCTCCAAAGCCTCTAAAAAATTCTTCTATATTTCTTATACATGAACCTTCAAAATCAAATTTTTTAGTTACCTTAGATGAAAATTTAATGGCTTCCCATAAAACTAAAGATGTTGCTCCACTTGATCTTAACATAGAATCTCCTCCACCGATTAAATAATAGGCAGATTTTTTGTCATAAACAATATAATTTACAGCATGAATATTACCATTACTATCAACAGCAAAAAAACTCTTCCTTGCTTGTTTTTTTTCTAAAACCTTATCCAACTTCTTTAAAAAGTCTAAGCTATAAGGAACATCTACTTGTTGTCTCTTAAAAGTTTTCTCACTTATCTTATACAATTCTTCTACTGGCAAATCTTCATATACTTTTATACCACTCTTAATAGCTTTATTAATATCATACTTTATATTATATCTAAAGCTGTTTTTTATATAATCTAAATTACTTAAATCCTCTATAACATAAGTATATTTACAATATTGGCTATATCCATTCCACATAAAAGGAAGCCAATTAGTGAAATTGTAATTAAAATTAATCGAGTAATATTGAAAATCGGTTATGGAATTAACTAGGCTCTCTATTATCTCCTTTTCTTTTGAAATCTTATTTACATATTTCAAATTACTAAGATCCTTTAATAATATTCCTAAAGTTTGAGTAAGCATTGGCATTGTCATACACTCATTTTTTAAATGTGGTAAAACCATCCCCCCTAAAAAATTTCCACTTTTATCTATGCAAACATATATATCAAATGGAGCTTGTACGGCTTCTAAATACCAACTTTTATTAAAAATTGCCCCTTGAGGAGATTCATCCACAAAACTATTCCATTTTTCATAATCTTTTTTATGTAATTTTATAACTTCATATTTGCTTTTAATCTCTTCATATACAATATTGGATGCTGTAGGCAAAAAGTATTCTTCATCGTATATTTTTATTATATCTATGCTTTCTTCTTTCAAATAAGCAATTCTATCATATATAGTTTCTTGATAAACATCAGAAGATATAATTATTGCCTCCACTTTATCCTTTATTTCTTCTAAAGAATAAACTTTATATCCATAAAATTCATGCCCATTTTTTTTTTTATCTTTATCTATTAAACCTATAATCTTTTCTTTTATATCATTATCTAAATAATTTAGTAGAAATTCTGTATGTCCTCCTGTTCCATAAATAGCTATTGATTTATCTTTATAATTTTTAATAGTATTTTCTAACTTATTAAATACTCTATTTTTAAAAATATCTCCCATTTGTAAATTCCTTCTTAAATTCTATCATTATTTGTGATTTCATTGTATATGGTCAGTAATTTAACTTCCATGCATGACCAATTATATTCTTCTTTTACAGCTCTTACTCCATTATAACTATATTTATTATATAAATTTCTATCATTCAAAATTATATATATAGCATTCCAAATTTTACTAGGATTTAATGGATCTACAGTTATGCCTGTATCTGCTTCATTTATATATTTTTGTATATTGCCAAAGTTACTCCCTACCATGGGCAATCCAAAGGCCATATACTCAAAAGTCTTAATTTGAACTGTTTTTCTAAAAGTCAAAGATGGTTTGAAAATAGCTAATCCTATTTTACTTTTCAAATAATATTTTTCAACTTCTGGATAAGGAACTTTCCCTTTTAAAATTACATTATTCTGTAATTTGTTTTTTTCTATAAAATTTTTCATATCCTTTTCTAAATCCTTACCACTGATAGGTCCAAGAAATAGTAATTTAAAATTAGGCATTTGTTTTTTTGCTATATTAGCTACTTCTAATAACTCCATTGCAGATCTAATTCTATTTATACCTCCACAATAAATAGCATCAAATTCTTTTTCATCAAAGCTTGAAATTTTTTCAACGTCAAAGTTAGCATAATTATATATAATGTCTACTTTATTTTCACCTATATAATCACTAAATTTTTTATTAACAGAACTTTCAGTTGTTATGACGTAGTCATAGTATTTTGAACAATTTACTTCCCAGAATCTTATGAAATAGGAATATATATTGTTAATAATTTTTTTAAATCCTGAAAATTTTCTATATTCTCTTATCTGTTCTGGATAACACTCATGTACATCATATATAACCTTAGGCTTAAAAGACAGCTTTTTTAATTTTTTACCTATCAAATTTAAATACAAATCATGAAAATGATATACATTACATTCTAATTTTTTAGCAATATTAAATATTTCTTCATAAGTTTCATAACCAAAAGCTTCATCATAAAAAATACTTCTTATAAAAACATTCTTATATTTTTTTCTCCTTGGTTTAATTTTATAATATTTAATTCCTTCATCAGTAATTCCACTTTCATCCTTATCAGAAATGGCTATACAAAATACCTCATAACCATGTTTTTTTAATGAAAGAGTTTCTTTCCAATATATTCTATCATCAAATAATTCATGATTTGTAGATATCATACAAACCTTCATAATTTAGTCCTTTCACTTACTATTCTACTTATAGCTTAAATAGGTATTTTTTTTCTTTTCTATAACTTTAATTTATATCTTCCAATATATAAAACCTTTATTTTCCACTTCACCTTCATTCGCAACATTTTTTAAATCTATGTAAATTGGGTTACTATTCATTTTACTTTTAAAATATTCAAATTTGGTATAATCCATTTTTTCCTGTTTAGCTAACACCATTAAAATATCAGCTTTTTCTATTACTTCTTCTAAATTATCATTTTTAAAATTATGTAAATTATTCACAACTGGATCATAAGCTTGAACTTCTGCTCCCTTTTGTATTAGTAAGTTTATTATGTTTACAGCTGGACTTAACCTATCATCATTAGAATAGTCTTTCATAGCTATACCTAACGCTGCTATTTTACAATTAGATATGTCTTTATTTAGATTTATTAATAATTCTTCTACTTTGCCTACGATATATTTAGGTATCAATAAATTTTTTTTTCTACATAACTTTAAAATATCTAAAGGCAAGTCCATTTCCCATGCTTTTGGTTTTAAATAGTGATAAGCATTAGGTATACAATATCCTCCAACTCCTGGTCCTGGAGTAAGCAAATTTACTCTTTTATGAGTATTTGCAACATTAATCACTTCAAAAATATCAATTCCTAGCTTTTCTGTAAATCTTGCAAATTCTTGGACCATAGCAATATTAACATCCCTTTGTACATTTTCAAATACCTTTGATGTTTCAACTACTTTTATATTTGAAGCTTCTACTATATCAGCTTTGCAAACTTTTTTCAAAATTTCTTTTGCCCTTTCTAAACTCTCAGCATTTATTCCTGCTACAACTGTAGGCATATTTTGAAACTCATCAAAAGCTTTTCCTTCTGCTATTCTTTCAGAAGAATACGCTAAATAAAAATCAGCGCCTGCCTTCAATCCTGATTTTTCTTCTAAAATTGGTAAAATAGTCTCTTCAGTAGTTCCAGGTATTACTGTACTTTTCACCATAATCAAATCATTTTTCTTTAAATTCTCTCCTATTTCTATACATGCTTTAGTTATTCCATCTATTACAGCTTCACCATTTGAAATTGGAATACCTACAGTTAAAATTATTACATTACTTTCTTTCATAGCATCACTAATAGAAGTTGTAGCAATATACTTTCCTATTTTAAGTTGATTTTTTAAAATTTCTTTTATATTTTCACCTTTATATTCTTCCGCATGATATGTTATACCAGAATTTAATTGTTTTACTAACTCTTTATCTATATCAACACCAATTACTTTACAACCTTTTAATGAAAAACTTAATGCCAATGGAAGCCCAACAAAACCTTGTCCAATTATAGCAATTTTATTCATAATTACATCCCTCAATTTATTAACATTTTTGTAGTAATAAGCACGTTAAATGATGTGACTGATTTTTATCTGTTTTAATTTGAGGAAAAAGTTTTTCTCCTTGTTCCCAATATTTACCTTCAAAAACTTTATAATGTTCCTGCTCAATTATTTTAAATCCATTATTTAGCCATTTCTCAATATTACTTTTTGAATAAATCTTACATATATAATTGGGTATATCTTTTACATTTGAATTCTGTAATTCATATGCATTATGTACATACTTATATTCATTATAAGGAAATGTTAAAAGAAGATATCCTTTATCATATAGCAATTTAGCACAATTATTTATTGCTTCATCGCTTTCTTCAATGTGTTCTAAAACACTAATACAAGTAATAAAATCGAATTTTCTCTTTAGCTTTACATCCGTTATATCATCTTTAATTATATGATAATGATAATTAATGGTTGATTTTTTCCAATAGTTTTCAACTTGATCTATAGCCGTCACATAAAAACCACAATCTGACATTATGCTTGGCCATGCTGTTTTTCCTGAGCCAATGTCTAATATTGATTTAGGATATATTTTTGAAAGCCACTTCATAGCAAAACTGTACTCTATAGGCCTTTCATTAACAGTTTCTATTCTATTTAAACTATTATTATATTTAGCCATTAAAAAAGTTCTAAAAAACTTATTTACTCTTTTATTTATATCTTCATCTATTCCTTTATATAACTTCATAAAATCTTTATAATATTTTTCATCATATATACTTTGTATTTCTATATGCTGAAATTGGCTACTTATATCAAATTTTAATTCATTAGCCAATTTACTATTTCCTACTGCTATTAATATAACATTTGTATCTTTAGGAATATATTCTGCACTCTTATATATTGGTTCATCACTTAAAGTTGGATCCACTATTCCTTGGGTTTTATCTATAAAACCTATTACGTTTTTATTTCTACTTTTAAGTAAATGGTATGCAACAACTCCTGATTTATTAGCTCCAAAAATTATATACTTTTCCAAATTGATCATCACTCTCCAAATTCAAAATTACCCCAACTTATATTCTAAAACAGTTTTTATTTCTATAAAAAATACTTGTTTGATTTGATATTATTCTATTTGGACCAATATCCTTTAATTTTAATTCCTTAAATCCATTTTTCTTTAAATAATTATATCCTTCATTATATTCCTCTCTTAATGTATCATCCCAAATTATTATTCCATCATCTTTCAATGCATTAATACAGTTCTTACAACAATTAACTCTATCTCTACCATCAATAATCACTATATCAAATTTATTATTATAGTTTAATATCTCTTTACAATATTCTCCACCATATTCTAATGGTATATATTTATAATTCACATTATCACTAATCATATTACGTACTTTATTAAACCATTTTAAATCATGTTCAACTGAATACACCTTTAAAACATTTTTAGCTAACCATAAAGTACTATTCCCTGAACCGTATTCAAATACAATCATTTCCTTTCTAATTCGTTCTTCTATGAAATTTATAGCTGAATATGGTAACCAAGGTAATACATTGCCTTTATAATCTACTGTATTACCTTCAATCAAACTCCTTATCCATCCATTTTTGTACAACTCACTATCTCTATCAAATATTCTATATACTAATTTATTCAAATCTGAATTTTCAATTTTACCACTTATTAATCTATCTGCTATATAAAGTTGAAAATCATCATTAACAAAAAACTTCCATGGAATAAAATCATGTTTCTTATCTAAAACCTTAAAATTCATAGATTTTTCAAGAAAATACTTATAATATCTATCATACTTTAATATTGACGGTATATTATCCATAAAAACTTGTTTACTTACTATGTCACTAGAAGTTCCATCTTGAAAACGCGGCATAAAAAAATCATATTTTTGTTCTATCATTTCTTTTAATACTTGATTTATAAATTTATAATTAATATTAAATTGATCACCAGATATTCTTAATATTAATTTACATTTTTCTTTTTTTACCGCTTCTATCATTCTTTCTGTTACATTTTTTATTGAAGATAATTTTACATATATTTTGTTTGATATATTTTTTAAATATAGTAATTCTCGATTGTCTTTACAATCGTATAAGTTCATTATAACTTTATCGAGATTTACATTTTTTAATAAGTTACTTAAGGTATGTTCTATTAATTTTTTCCCATTTATTTCTTTCAATAAATATGGATTATATCTAACGTCTACTTGTATATATGCAATAACATTACACATAACTTCATCCTCCATATATTATAATTTTGTATTTGTTTACAAAACTAGCTAAAAAATTTCTCCACTAAATACATACGTGCATTAACTATACATAGACATTATCGTTTTATTAGGCTTTCTCATTAGTATGTCCATAATATTAATATTTTTTATACCATATTCAATATTATACAACTCATATTTATATTTATTAGACGAGTTTGACATCATAACAAAAACATTATTTTTTATATACTTATTTGTTACATGCTTGCTAATATAAAATCTTTTATTATTTATTATAATATTACTATTATTTAAATCTAAAATTACATCAATACTTTCATAATCAATATTACCAAGTTTATAATCAAATAAAATTTCATTTCCCTTTTTTAATGCATAGCCGAGTATATTATTTCCTATATAAATGTCTAAGTAAGTATGAGTATTAAGTAACAGAATTTCCTTATAGTTTTTTTCATAAAAATAAAAATCTTGCTTATCAAAGAATCTAAAATAAATATAATTTTCTTTAATATTTGCATTTATCTTTAAATATAAAATACTCTCTTCTTTTAAATTAAAATTTCTTGTAATTATAACTGAACTATGATTTGTTGTGTATCCTAATAGTGTTTTAAGCTCTCTTGACAAAATTGAAACTTTTTCATCATTAGTTTCTTTATTACCATATAGAATTTCTAGATTATTTATATCAATTTTTTCTTTTATCTTATACAGTGCATCAATTCTTTTATCTTCATTAATTATGCACCTAATTCCTTGCCTTTTCATCCCTTCCCAATCTATATCTTCTTCATAATCAAATTCCTTAAGATTAGGGTACTTTGTTTTTAGCTCTGCTATCTTTTTATCTAAATTTCTTTTCAAAAATACTTTTTTCATAATATCACTATCAACAAGATTTATAAAACTAAATTTATCCTTTATCCTAAAAATTGTATCTTCTACTGTCTGTAATACTACTAAATAAACATCAAAACTTTTTTTAGCTAATCTTATCCCCAATTCTTTTTCACTTTCATTTTCTTTTGGTCTATAATAATCATTTTCCATAACATTGTTTATTAATGAAACTACTTTGTAGGCAATAAACCTTAAATTTTCTTTATTATTTATAATACCATCTATCTTATCCAACTCATTGAACACTTTATTAACATCACAATACTTATTGTCTTTGTAAAAGTATAGCATTTTGTCCGAATACGCTAGACCTTCTTCACAAGCTTTTTTTATTATTTCTAGCTTATCTATTATTTTGAACATATTTTTAATAAAAATATCCTCATCTAAGATAATCTTATCGCCTAACAATTCTTTTATATTTTTGTTTATACTATCTTTTGCATACATTCTAATTGAATCTTTTAAATCCATTGCTTCAGTACCTTTAATATTAGCTCCACCTTCACTACTGTTTATAAATTTTATTCCACTACAGCTATATATAAGTTCTTCAAATTCTTGTCTATATGAATTTAATACATTACTTGTTCTAACCATTTGTCCATATATACCAGGTACATATAAACTATAATTTTTATCTTTGTTCCATTTTTCTTTGTTTTTTTCATAACGATACTTCAATTCATCTATTTTACCAGCATAAGTTCCATCTGCTTGAAATTTTTCATTAGTATATGCAAGATCTTGCCCTATAAATATTACATTGCTACATCCTATATAAACAGCTAAACCCATGCAAAAATGAGCTACCGACCCTCCCTGCATTAGAGAATCTACCTTTATCCCAAGCATCTCTTCTAAATAATTTTCCATTCCTTGATTTGCAGCAATTATTTTTAAGCCTTTATATTCTTTAACTATTTTGTTACTTGTAGAATCCATAAAGACAAGAGGTACTTGTGAATTTATGTAGTCTTTCATAAGCGCATATGTTTCATCCTGTGGGTCTACTGAACATATGAAATCTGGTCTTATGTCATTTTTTATTAATGTACCTATTGTTCTAGGTCCACATATTATTATAAACTTGTCCTGAACATCCTTTAGTAAATGTATATTTTTAGTTAAAGATGGTCCAGCCGATACTATTACTGCTGGTTTATCTTTATACATATCTTTTAAATAGTTAACAGTGTAAAATTCATCTAAAGCAAATATATTTTCAATAAAATTGTTGAAGAATATATGAGCAAAAGCATTGAAGGTATTATTCCCCATCCTCTTTATCTCTTTAATATTTTCTAATTCATTTAGCATAGTTCTATACTCTTCTTCAAATATTACATTGTAATTTGAAAATGCTGCAATTTTTGTATTATCCATCATACTTTCTTCTATAAAATCATTTAAGTTATTTCTTATTCCATCATCCAAATAACAAAGTGCTATTCTATCATCCTGTAATATATCACTAATATGATTTATTTTTAATATTTCTTTTATGACAGCTACACTTGGCTCTATTATTAGTATTTTATTTGAATCTATAATTCTGTCATATAAATATCTAATATGTTCTCCTGCCCCCAATCCAAAAACCAAAAAAATTGTTTCAGAATTAGCTTGTTCTGCTATGTCTTTATAGAATGTTTCTACATCTCTTTCTACCGAATACTTGCTACCTATATATCGTAACTTATCTTCCCTCTCTATTCTAATTATAAGCTTGTTATCTCTACTAGTTTCTATATAACAAGTTTCTTTTGATTCTATATTATTTATTAACTCAATTGTCCTTTTAGTTATCTCATTCATAAAATCACCTTGTCTCTCATCTGTTAATTTATATATCCAAAAATGCTTATGTAACTTAATTAACTAATCATTTTGCAAACTTTATATTAAATTCTGTGCAATTAGCATTCTTTCTATTTCCTCTTTAAATACTTGTTTAATATGCATAGAATTATAACTTCCCTGTTTTGCCTTTTTCTTGTTTTTATAATAATCGTGGACTCCTGTATAAAAAGCTGTTGGAAGTACAGCATACATATCTCCTAAATCATATGCATTTATAGATTCCTCTTCTGTCATTAATTCTTCATACATTCTCTCTCCAGCTCTTAAACCTATGTTTTCAATTTTTATATCTTTTGAAGATATATTAAAATTATTGGCTGTATTCTTTATTATAACTTCAGCTAAATCTTTTAGTTTTACTACTGGCATTTTTAAAATGAATAGCTCTCCACCTACAGAATTTTCTACTGCATGCATAATAAGATTTACCGCCTGATCTAAAGTCATCATAAATCTAGTCATACTCGGATCAGTCACTGTAATTTTTCTATTCTCTATTATTTGCTTTTTAAATAACGGTATAACAGATCCTCTTGATCCCATAACATTACCAAATCTAACAGCAACAAATTTTGTTCTTGTTTTTCCTTTGCTGTAACTGGCAGCTTGCACTAACTTTTCCGCCAAAAGCTTAGTTGCTCCGTAAGAATTTGTAGGATTTATGGCCTTATCCGAACTGGTAAATAATACACACTCTACATTATGATATTGAGCTGCTTTTATAACATTTTCCATTCCTACAACATTAGTTTTTATAGCTTCTGTTGGATTGTATTCACAAGCTGGCACATGTTTCATAGCAGCTAAGTTAAATACTATATCTATATTATTCATAGCTCTTTCTACTCTATCATAATCCCTTACATCTCCTATTAAAAATCGAAACATCCCGGAATTTGGATATTCCTGCTGCATTAAAAACTGTTTGTATTCATCTCTACTAAATATCCTAATTACCTTAGGATTGTGCTTAATAAGCTCTTTAACTAACCCGTTACCTATGGTACCAGTACCACCTATTATTAAGATACTTTTATCTGTAAAATAACTCATTAGTTATTTCCTCCAAGTTTTTAGTCGTTCCAATTATAAATTATATTAAATTATCGTATAAAATGATATAACCTTTAAAATAAATTCTGCTTTATATCACATTTATTCCTTTTAAAGGATAAATTCATACATTTTTTTCATAAAAATATTATATTTATCTTACCATGAAAAAATCCTATATACTAAAATGTATACAGGATTTTTCTATTAATTTGCTATAGAATTTCTTATAATGGCTTTCCACTTACCTATTTCAGGTAATATTTCGTATTCCAACAAATCTCCCACCAAAATATAATCCTCATTATTAAAGGCTTCAACAATCTCTAAAAGCTTACTATTCACTTCATCATAATCTATTTTTTGTTCATGCACTCCACTAGTCAGCCTCATAGCATCAGTAATCCACTGTATACCATCTATTATATAATGAATCATTTTATTTGCTTGTCCTTCTTCACCACTTTTAAATAATCTTACTGCTTCTATTATACCAGCTTCAAGTTTTTCTATATATTCACTGGCTGTTTTAATAGTTTCAAATTGTTGATTTAAATATTCTTCTACATTAAATTCTTGTTCCATTTTACAACCTCCAAAGTTAATTATTTTTTATCCTTCAAGTTACTTGTTATTAATTTATATACATCTTTTAATTCCATGTCTACTGTTCCTTTTATTTTAGCACCCTTACTGCAATTTATAAAGGTTATATTTGGATATTCATTTATCTTATTTTCTATCCAATTTTTAAAATATAACAAACTATTATTAGTATTTAATAATTCTCCATTTACTCCAATTACCTTTTGGTATTGCTTTTTTATTGGTACTGCTATATTCAAATGGTGAACTTCTGAATAAGCTTCAGCATGGGTTTTGTTATCAACAAAAGCTAGATCTTGCCCTATGAATATTATAGGATTTGCCTCTCCCTTTATTGCTATATCCAATATTGCCGTTGCAACAGATTTTCCTGTGTCTATAACAATTCTATCTTCACATGGTTCATTATAAAATATATATTTAGGACCTTTATAACTATCTACCGCTTCATGTGAAGCCGTACTCAAAAAACACAAAGGTACATTTAAATTCTCATAACCCTTCACTTGATTTGCAATAATCCTGTCAGCATCTATAATACATATCATGTCTGGTGTTATTCCATTATTCATTAGAGTTTTAAGTGCACTTCCTGCTGCAAAGATTTGTACATCTTCTTTGAAATCACTTAAATATTTAACACTATAATCTAAAGATGGACCAGAAGACACTATTATTACAGGCTTACTTTTTAAATTTTTTATTTCAAAGAATTTTTCAATTGGTTCATGTTTTTCCTTAATATTATTTTCATAGTTTTTATCAGCTAATTCTTTAAAACTACTCATTCCCATTCTACTAACAGAAAAATTTTTTAAAGCTAGCTTAAACCTTTCCATACTTTCAGACAAAGCTTCAATAGAAGGATTGTACACTAGTATGTCATCAACTAATTGCAATTTTTCATGAAATTTGTCCATAAACTCTTTTGAATATCCGATAAATAGTTCTACTCTGCTGTCCTTTTTTATATCGGTAAGTAAATTTAACTTATCCACTATATTAAATACTTCTTCATCTGCATCAAAAATATATACTTTGCACTCTTTATCTATTCTTGTTAAAAGTTCTTTTACATGATATCCCATTCCAATACCATATAACAATACATGCTGTTTTTGTTTATAAACAACTGTATTGTTGTCTATAAAAGTTTTAGCATCTTTCTGTGGATAGTACTTACTATGAATGAATTTATTATTTATTTTCAAAGTAGGTACCATTTCTTTTGTTTCAATAATAGTTATTTTTCTTAAAGTTTTACTCATAATTAACTCCTATAAGAATTTCTCATATATCATATCTAAAGCATATTCTAAATTATAATTTTTAATATTGTTTGTAATAAAACTTTGCATACTTCTAATCTTTTCTTTAATTAAATCTGCATTCCATATATCATCAACTTTGAAATTATTATGCTTACTACTAAAATTACCTTTTTTTCTTATAATTAATATTTTCTCACAAGTGCATTTATTATATTTTAACAAGCATAACTTATCTAAATAATATAATATTTCACATATAGTTTCCTTATATTCTATAGAATCACTTGTAGTAGAAAAATATTTACTAATATTATTAAAGATATCCAATATATCTTTTTCATTATTATCTAAGATTTTATAATCAAAAGGATAATTCATAAAAAAGGTAGGACTCAGCATCTCTATAATCTCTAGATTTTCATTTTTCAAATTTTCTTTCATATCTTTTATATTAATAATACTGTGGTATAAAGAATTTGTTTTTTCATTTGTTAATGTAATAGGCTCAATATTAATAAAATAACCATCTTTATCTAAACTATTACTAATGTTATGAATAGTTTTTTCAAACTTATCTTTATCTGTTAGATGTAATAAAACATTTGCTGCAAAAATCATATCATATTTTCCATCATTGGGATAATCTAATGTATTTGAAATATCCCCTACTTTAAAATTAAAGTTATTAAACCTTCTTGATAAATTATTAGCTGCTATATCTGATATATCAATTCCTAAATAACTATTAATTTTATTATTATAAAAATAATCTGTAAACATACCAGTACCTGGTCCTAACTCTAAGATATTTTTCAACTTTAAATCTCCAAATAAGTTATTAATTAAATATTTTATTACATCCAATTTACTCTTGTATAAATAATTATTATAAATTTCCCCTAAGCCAAAAGAACCAGAAGTTTCACTATTAAATTTAACATTGTATCTATTATTCCAATATGATTTATGATTGAAAAGAGCCTTTAAATCCTTTATATAAACATCATTCCAACCCTTAAGTGTATTTTCCCATGCTGACATTGCCCATATTATGTCTTTATTGTTAGTACATTTCATTTTTATTTCAGGCAATTTTTCAATTACTTCCGATAACATCATTCCTACATTATTCACACTATCAACTTCCTTATAAAATATCCCCCTTTTTTTAAGAGGTTCATAAGGTAACCATTCCCCAGTAATAATTATATTTCCATTAAACATATGTTCTAACATAGTAGCACTTAATGTATCGGTAATTTGAACTTGAACTAAAATATCAGTACTTCTAGTTAGTTTTGCAATTTCATCGAAATTCATAAATTTTCTAAGTACTCGATAGTTTAATCCACTACTCTGCAATTCATTTTCAACAGTATCTATATATTGTGCATCTCCGCCATAAGTCATTGGAAAAATAAAATAGGTTCTATCTGGAAATTCGTCTTTGTATTTCACCAAAGACTTTATTATTTCAAGATGGTTATGAGCAAAATATGCATTGTATCCACACGTGACAACTATAGACTCTTGTGGAATTTTTAATTTATCTTTTATTTTTTCAACATCCGTATACTCAATCCTCTTAATATGTTCTAAAGCCGTTAATCCAAATAAATTTAGACTTGTTTTTCCCAAAATTTGTACACCATAATACTCTATAAAATTATTCATAGTCGCACTATTATCAAATGTTATCATATCAGCTACATTTATTATCGACCTTTGCATTTCCTTTTGTTGAGCATTGGTTCTATAAAAATCACTTCCCCATATGCTAATTATTAATCTATCAGATTTATTTCTAATTATTTTAGAAAATTGTCCGTAAAAAGGAGTTAGGTAATGAATGTGTACAATATCATAATAATTAGGTAAACATAATATATTTAACAATTCTTCATAATCCTTATATGAATAAATGTTTTCATAAGTATTTTCCATTAAATTTGCTCTATATACCGCTTCATCACCTTCTACGGTAAAAATATCAAAGGAAATATTATTGTTATAATTATACAGTTTTTCAATATATTCTTTAGTGTAAATGGAATAAAAAGAACATAATATTAGTACCTTTAATTTATTGCTTCTGCTTTTTTCTTTTAAAAATTTATTTGCATCAACATTTAAATTATTCTTTTCTATAATGCCTTTTATAATATCTCTAATAAAACTAAAGGTTTCCGGATTTGTTTTTTTTTCATAAGCTGCTTTATAGTAATTTAATGCTAGATTATAATTTCCCTGTATTTCATGCAAATACGCTAAATTATAAGTTATATCAAAATTAGTATAATCAATAGTTAATCCATAGTTTAATGTGAATTTTGCTTCATCATATTTTTTTTCAATCATTAGCACTACAGCTTTTATAGAGCACATCTCTGCATCATCTTTTATAACTTTTTCATACTGCTGAATAAATTCCTTAGCTAGCTCTAAATTTCCTTGTTCTACAAGCTTTTGTATACTCTTTTTTATACTTGCCATTTTTTCTAATATAGTGTTTTCATTAGTAGACATTGTTTTCATTCTCCTCTAAAGCATTAGTAGCTTTTATTTTTCATTTTAATTATCAGACTTTTACAATATTATGTTTTTCGAAGTCTTTTTGTCATGCTCTTTTTTAACTTTTAAAAAATACTTAATTTAAACTCCAATCAGACACGTCCCCACATTAATGAGAATAATTATGTTGGGACTATACCAATTAGTTAGCTAATTATATACTTGTATACTATATTTTTACATACCACTTTCTAATTACATTGCACACTTCCCTTATAAGCAGGTTATAGTTTCAACATATACCGCCATAGCATTTGCCATATCCTGATCTTCGAAAGTAGCATCTTTAATTGATTTTACAGCAGAAATTAAATCTTTATTCTGAATATGTTGAAAAGCCAATAGTATATTTTCTAAGAATAATACCTCTTTATTGCTTAAGCTTTCTTTACTATTTTCATATACTGAAAAACTGTAATCCATATATTTAAATATAATCTTTAATATCTGCTCTTTATTTAAGCCCTTAAAGGATTTTTTATTAAGAACTTGTATTAAAATATACTTAGTTATCTTTCTAAGCTGAATAGTTTCCTCAAGACTTAAATTTAAATCTTTATTATCAATTAAAATAAGAGCAGTATTTCCTAGCAATCTCTTCATTGTAATGAGATTTAAAGCCTCTATATTATTAAATGATAAAAATTTAATAATATCTTTTAATGTATTTCCTTCTTTCTTTTCTAAAGCTCTTTTTATTGAGTATATGTATTGAGTATTTTTAGTTAACTTATTGAATTCTTTTAATAAATTAACTCTCTGCTCTTCTTTCATATTCTCTATTTCATCTTTAATGTAATAGCTGTAGTTAACCTGTTCTTTTTCTATTCCTTTTAGAATATACTTATCAAAAAACAAAACCATTTCTTTCATTTTATCAAGTTCTAAAAAGCTTTTTACTATTCCTGAAATATGTAATAAAATATTCCCTTTGTTTTTATTAGAAAATATATAGTTTAAAAATCCAGAATAATCTTCAATTTTCAAATAAGAAGTTTCAATATCACTTTCTGCTATATCTTTTCCATCCATGCTGTATAATTGTATCCTTGTATCTAAGGTTATAGGATTATTATTTATGTTTTGAAGTAGCTCTAAATATTTTTCATAGCATTGTATACATTCTTGAAAGTTCTCTTTAAAAAATAAAGATTGAGCTTTAAAATATACCGCATCAATAAACTCTGGATTTAAACTTAAAATATCATCACAGATTTTTATTGTTTCATCATATAATTTATTTATAAAGTTAGTCATTGCAGCAGTAATATAATACATTACATACTCATAATTTAAGGGTTCTTTATTTAATATCTTCATAAATATCTTGGATTGATTCAAAGATTCCATATGATTATCATTCATTGAATAACTATGTGTTAACTGATATCTATAATATATATTATTAGGATCTTTTTGAAGCTCTCTTTTTAACAAATTTGCAGTTCTCTTAAATTTCCCTTCCTTTATTTCTTTGCTATCCATTATATATCCATAATGAAATATTGTTAAATCAAAATTCTTAATAGGTTTGTTAAAATTAGGTTGATTATGAACATTACCCGAATAATAAAAACTTCCGTCATTTTTAAATATTAAGTATTGAGATATAATAGTATACTTTTTATATTCACTATCATCATAATCTTTTATCTTAACTGAAAAAGTATTATAATTTTTATAATCTTTTCCTTTGAAAAACTTAATAAAATTATAAATTTTATCTTCAATTTCATAATCCGCATCCATTATAAATATATATTGTCCTTCTGCTAATGAAATACTCCAGTTTCTAGCTTCTGAAAAACTTCCCTGCCATGGGTGAAAGTAAACTCTATCAGTGTATCTCTTAGCTATATCTACAGTTTTATCATCTGAACCAGTATCTACAATTATAAGTTCTGCAAGTCCATTATCTATAAGTGGTTTTACACTTTTCAAGCATCTTTCTAAGTTTTTCTCTTCATTTTTAACTATCATAGTTATACTAAGTACATTGGAATATAATTTATTTTCACATATAAGTTTTTGTATATAGTATCTTATAGGTATTATCATAGCTTGATAAACTTCACATATTTCCTTTAAACTATCAATAGCCTCTTTAAATCTATTTAGACTTATAAAACTCGCTATTTTCTTTAATTTAATTAAAAAGTCTTTTCTTTTAATGTCCATTGATAAATTATTATTTATTAAATATATTCCGTACTGAGAGTATATTTTGAATAGCTCTACTATTTTTTCTTTTTTACTTTTTTCTGCTGACTTTAAAGATATATTTTCAAAATATATTTCTATTATATACATATAAACTACTATATTTTTAATTTCTTCTTTACTCAATTCTTCTACATTTGTTGAAATCAAGAACTGATAAACACTCAAATCAAACTCTTCATACTCTTCAAATAACTGTTTCATGTAAGCTTTTATGTATACTCTATCCATTACATTAAACATTTCAGTTATAAATTTTTTATCTTTGAATAATTTAAGTATCATATATCTAAAATAACTATCTTTTTCATCAAATCTAGCTTCTTCTAATATGGTACTTAGTTTATCTATTGATAAATTATTCTCTTCAATAATCTTACTTAAAGTTATATATTTACAATATTTAGAATCTAAATTTTCTAAAATAAAATACTTCTCTATTTCATCTTTAATATTAATACTTGTATTTATTTTTAACTTTTCTACATAATCATAAAATTTAAGCTTAATATCTTCCTCTTTCATAATATAATTCTTGTACCATAAATACAGTTCTTTAAATTTATTATCTTCTATAAACTTAGCTATATTATGATTAATATAAACTCCTGAATAATTCAAATAATGAAAATCATCAATTTCAATTTTCAATTTTTCTTCAACAGAAGTTTCTGTATTATAAATAAGACAACTCTCTTTTTTATAATAGTTACCTTCAATATAATATTTTTTTAAATCCGCTTTTATATTTATATTTTTATACTTAATTAAAAGCTCTTTTATACTTTTAACTAAGTCTTCACTTAAAACCATACCACTTTCTATAATCATTATATTATTATTAAAACATGAAGCATTACAAAATTCATGAAACTTTTTATAATCCTCTTTAAATTCATATATTATATGATTGTACTCTATATTAAGTTTTTCTTCCAAATTATTTACTATAACTAGTTGGCTTTGTCTATCTTCTAAAAGTGGTTTTAAAGTTTTAATATAACTATATATATTTTCTTTTAAGTCATCCTTTATAACTATACTTAACTTTTCCATATTCTCCTCCGAAATATCATCTTTTAAATTTACAATCTTTTTCCATATTTTCTATTTTGTTTATTAATTCCATCTTCATATCCTTATGTTCACATAACTCTAAGCTTTTTTTATAATATTCTAAAGCCAAAACTTGATTCTCACCTATCTCATATACATATGCCAAGTTATATAATAAATCAAAAGACTTAGAATACTTTTTAACAGCTTTATTTAAAAGTTCTTCTGCATCTGTAATATTATTATTCATAATTAACATTACAGCCTTCATAGAATATAATTCTTCATCCATATTATATTTTTCACATTCTTTAATTAATTCTTCAGCCTCTTTTATATAACCACTTTGTATAAGCTCTCCAATTTTATTTTTTAACTCATTGAATAATTCATTTATTTCATGGTTATATCTTATAGTCTCTTGTCTGTTCATAATTTTTTCTATATAAACCTGCATGGGTCTTGCCATGTTTGGATTTTTTTCTATTCCATACTTTATGAATTTTACAGCATCTATCACATTTGCTTTTTCTACACACTGAGATGCTTTATTTATAGCTTTAAAAAATTCTTTTTCCTCTCTAGTTAGAACTTTATTTTTTTCAATAAGAAGTTTTCCTAATTTTAAATATTTATCTACTATATATAAATTTTCTTCTTGGGTTAAATTTTTTAGTTGTTTTGAATTTAATGTCCTTTCAAATACAAAATCAATAACATTTTTTAAATATTTTAAATTCTTAATATGTGTATCATTATTAATCTTACAAGATTCTATAAAATAAATTAAATCTTTAATTATATGTTCTCCTGATGTTTTATCAACATTTTTAAATTTACATTTTTCTATAAATTCTTTTAACTCTATCTTTTTAGTCTTATAAGCACATACTAATTCTATATTTTCTACTTCTTCTTTACAGCTTAATGAATAAAATAAAAACCTTGTATCATGAAAAATATCATGTTTTTTAAAATCTCTCAATAGCATAAAATAACCTTCTGCATAATCTAATGCTTTTTCATATTTTTCTGTCATATAAAAAGCTTGCATCATACTATATACCAAATCAATAAAGTCTTTTTGTTTTTCCAATCCTCTACTGCACACTTCTATTACTTTATCATATAAACCTTCTGACTTATAAATTTGAGCAGCAGCACTATAATAAAGCAAATGTAATTTGTCATATACTTTATTTTTTAAAATATTTATAACAATATCTATTTCTTTCGCTGCTTCTTTGGTATCACCATGTACTTGATAAGTTACTGCTAATTGATACCTATAATAAAGATTATCAGGATTTTTTATTAATTCCTTTTTTAATAATTTAGAGTTTCTTATGAATTTTTCCTCTTTAACTTTTTCGTTCATTATATAACCATAATGCAGTATATATGCATCTAAATGCTTACAGGGCATCATAATGCTTGGTTGTTCATGTATACTTCCTGTATAGAAAAAATCCTCAGAATTTTTAAATATAAAAGCCCTTGTAAATATCCCAAAATTCTTTAAATCTTCATCTGTAAAATTCTTTTCCTTAAAGGTAAAAGCGTTAAATTTTCTATATTCTTCATCATTAAATAAATTTACTATTTTATTCAATGAATCTTTCTCTACTTCCTCATCTGCATCTATTATTAAAAGATACTCTCCTTTAGCTTTAGTTATACTAAAGTTTCTAGCTTCCGCAAAATCATCTCTCCAAACATAGGAAAATATATTATCAGTATATTTTTTAGCTATTTCTACAGTCTTATCTTTTGACCCAGTATCTACTAAGATTATTTCGGCTAAACCTTTTTCAGCTAAAGGATATATGCTCTTTAAACATCTTTCTATATGTCTTTCTTCATTTTTAGTAATAATACATACACTTAGCTTCATAATTGCACCAACTCTCGAATTAATTCTTTGCTACTATAAATATCGTTTATATACTATCTTTCTTTACTTAAAAGAAAAAGACCAGAAATTTCTTTCTGATCTTTTTAAAAATTATTATGATATCTTTAAATGAAACCCGACTCCCTTTGGTCGCTGGGTAAGTTCGAATTACTAAATCAAAGATTTAGATCCTCACTTATCTTAATAATTGAAGAACTCCTTGTGGTTGTTGGTTAGCTTGAGCAAGCATTGCTTGAGCAGCTTGGCTTAAGATATTAGTTTTTGAGAATCCCATCATTTCTTTAGCCATATCTACGTCTCTTACTCTTGATTCTGATGCACTTAAGTTTTCAGAAGCTGTATTTAAGTTAGCTATTGTATGTTCTAATCTGTTTTGGTATGCACCAAGTTTAGCTCTTTCAGTTGAAACAGTGTTTATTGCAGTATTTATTACTGTTACTGCTGATCCTGCTGCTGCTGTACTTCCAACATTTAATGCATATTCAGCTGTAGAAGTTGATTTATCTGTTAACGCCTCTGTAGCTGTACCAATAGTTGCAGTTGAAGTTGTTAACTTAAGAGATTGAGATCTCATATCAGTTATTTGCATTTGGAATGTTTGACCTTCATTAGCACCTATTTGTAATGTTGCTGTTAAAGATTCTCCTGCAACTGTTGAATTACCATTTAATAATTTTTGAGTATTGAATTCAGTTGTGTTTCCTATTCTTGTTATTTCTGAAGTTAATTGATTTAATTCTCCTTGGATAGCTTTTCTATCAGTTGATACGTTTGTATCATTAGCAGCTTGAACTGCTAATTCTCTCATTCTTTGAAGAATAGCGTGAGTTTCATTTAATCCACCTTCAGCAGTTTGGATCATTGAGATACCATCTTGAGAGTTTCTTGAAGCTTGATCAAGACCTCTGATTTGTCCTCTCATTTTTTCAGAGATTGCTAATCCTGCAGCGTCATCTCCAGCTCTGTTTATTCTTAAACCTGAGCTTAATTTTTCCATAGACTTTCCTGCTGTTACTGTGTTAGCACTCATTTGTCTGTGTGCATTCATTGCGTTAAGATTGTGATTAATAATCATTTTTAATTCCTCCTTGAATTTATGTTTGTGGAAATCCATTCCCACTATTTTTGTTTACATATATTATATCGATGTTTTTTTTTAACACTTAATAGTTTTTTATAAATTTTTTAAATTTTTTTATTAAAAAATACAGAATCTGCAGCATATTGTTTATTGTAGCTTTTATTTGCATTTTGTGAATTTGTTAGTTTGTTTATATTATTACGTAAATCAGCTTTTTTCTTGTTCATTAATTTTACTAGCTTTTGATTAAGAACTAGTATATCTAATTCCTTACACCAGTATAAGAAATCTTTTTTTGAATATTTTAGCTGATTTATTAAATTTATTATCTCTTGTCTATCAGATAATAGCTCATCCAAGTTATCATAATCTTCATTTTCAACACTAGTAATTATTTTTACCGTTATATCTCTATATTCTTTTAACTTATCTTTTAAATTCATATTGCCAGCATCCATATCTTACTATCCTTGACTCATTCCCAATTGACTATATAACCAATTAGTTTGAGAATTCATTTTATTCATAGCAACTTCTAAACGTGCAAATTGCTTGTAATATCTATCTTCTTTTTCATATATCTTTTTCATCATATCTTGTATCTTTAACTCTCTTTCTTTCATTTCATTAGTTAAAGTATTTTTAAATTCTGTAAAATCGCCTTTTATACCTGCTATTTCAAGAAGTGTTCCTTTTTTACCATTACTGTCTCTAAAAGTGGATATATTATCCTGAATAATATCACTTATTCTATGAAAAATTCCCTCTTCATTATACCTTTCACTTCTATCTGCACTTGACATACTTCTTGAATAATATTCATGACTTGTTGACTTTTTAATAAATAAATCCATAACCTTATCAGGATTATCCTTTAATGCTTCTTTTAACTTTTCTTCATCTATGATTATTTTCCCTCTTTCTGATACATCAGAAGAAGTATTTAACCCTATTTGAAATAAACTTGTCCCCACTCCTTCAACATCTTCAAAAAATGCACTTCTCATCTTCATCAACATGTTTTCAAGAGTACTGTCTCCTGAAAATAATCCTTGTTTCGCTTTTGTTTCCCATTTTTTTATTTCATCCTCACTCATTGCCTCTTTTTGTTCATCTGTAAGGGGAAGATATGTATATTGCTTTTTCTCTTCAACCTGGCTTCCTATCTTCCCTATCAATTCATTATAGCTATCTATAAACGACTTTATTTTGTCAAAAGTTCCATCTGCATTCCCTTTAACATCAAAGGTAACAGCTTCCGTTGGTTTACTGTTTAGAGTATAACTAATCCCATCCACAGTGAAATTATTAGAACTTTGTATAAGCGTGTTGCTTGAACCATTTGGTTGTGTTATTTTCACTACCACATCAGTACCTGCCGTTGCTACAGTAGTTCCAAATAAATTTTCTACAAATTTGTTTGTAGAATCATCTGTTATAGAAATATTTTGACTTGACCCTGTATCCTTTGAAGTCATATAGAATTTTCTATCTAATTGACTGTAAGAAATATCAACATTTGAACCTTTTTCTATATCGTTTAATATATCAGATATACTTTTGTCCTTTGCTCCAATATAAGTTTTATCACCAACAGTCGTATCACTTGTACTGGTAAAATCATAACAATAATTTTTCCCATTTATAGTAAATTCAACCCTGTCTTTTCCTGCATCATTTATAAGATTAGCCATTTTATCGCTAATTTTTTGATCTATTTTAAATCCACTTGCGACTCCCAGTGTACTGGCAGCATTACCTGTTAGAGTTATTTGGTCACTTGTAGTTGACTTAAATAACATTTTACCATTAACCGATTCCGATACTGTTATGGAACTACCTGCTCCCAATTTATTGTTTATTTCTGTAACAAGTGAAGACATATCATGAGTTCCAGCTGTTAAATTAATAGTTGTAGGAACTGAAGCACCACCTGTACCATCAAATACATTAAAAGTTAACGTATCATTTACTCCTGAAATTATCCTTTTATCATAAGACACTGTATCTTCATTGATAGTAGGATTTGAAAACTCATCGTTATCAGCACCGGTTCTGCTTACTGTTACCTTGGAGTCAAACTTTATTTCACTATTATCACTAAATTTTGCAGTTCCTGCTACAGGTGCCTTATCCGCATTTGTAAAAGTAATATTCAAACCATCCGTTGACTGTGCAGTATATCCCCCACTTAATTTACCATTTAGTTTTGATGCCAATTCTTCTAAAGTATAACTTCCGTTATCTATAGTTATATTCTGAGTTGTACCATCAACATCTATGGTTAAATTATTATTTGTGTCATCTATGGTAACTTTTTTCAAGAACTTAATATTACCATCTTTCACCACAGCCTTTACATTATCGCTAAGATTTTTTCCTCCTCCCAAATCTACTGATGACATGTCCTTATTAATCTGCGATGCTAATTCACTAAGATTTTTATATGTTCCAGAAGTTATATTTATAGTTTTACCTTCAATAACCAAACTATCATTGAAATTGGTACCATCTACATGTTTTATTACTAATGGAAAATCAAGTCCTAACGTTGCCTCTTTTATATTTACATTTGCAGTTGGATCAAGTGATGCCTTAGTTGCTATATTAGCAGAAGTTACTTCTACGCTGTAGCTTCCTTCTAAAGCTCCTGATGAAGCCTTTGCAGTAATAGCATTACTTATTGTACCCGTTTGAGTTACTTCAAATGTTGAAAAATTATTTTCTGATAACAAGTAGTCTTTAGATAAAACATCAAAATATTTTGTTTTAAGAGAATTAACTTGTCCTATCATATCTCTATATCCTTCTTGTCTCCACGCTAATGTTTGCTGTCTCTGCTTTTCTTTGTCTACCCTGGCATAATATCTGGTCATCATTTGTTTTATGGCACCATCTGTATCCATACCAGTAGCCATTCCAGTTAATCTTAATTTATTAACTGCATTAATAGTGTTCACTTCATACACCCCATTTCACTAAATTTATAGTTTATCTCTGACCTTTTGATATTTTATAAGCTTCATTCCATGTATGTCGAATATCCTCTATTAAAGGTAAGATTTCGTCTATAATATTTACATCTTTTTTTATGTTAGCTTCTGTCAATCTTCTCACTATAAATTCATAGATACTCATAAGCTGTTGTCCCCATGCTCCAGCTTGGTCTACATCTAAAGTTGCCATAAGTTCATAAAATATATCTTGAGTTCTTATTATACTGTTATGGGCCTTTGAAATATCTTTGTCCAATATAGCTTGTCTTCCTATCTTTATATATTTTACTGCACCATCAACTAACATCAATAATAATTGTTCTTTTGAAGCATAATTTATACTATTTTGTTTATAAGCATTATACGCATTACTTGTATACATTCATATTCCTCCCATATTCCTTGGTAATATCATGATATTTTATAATATTTTTATCGTTTGTAATAGATATAACTTTACTCTATTTACTGCATAATATTGGCATACTGCTTTTTTATTTGTTACACCATTCTAATGAAATACACATAATCATCACATAAAATTGCCCAAAAATATACAGTACACAAAATTATTACGATAATTTCATATACTGCAAAAAAATTATTTTTTTATATTTAAAAATCTTCCTGTTGAAATATTGTTTTTACCAGTTTCTTCTTTAAATGCTTCAACCTTAATATTTTTACCTTTTACAGCATCAACTGTTATTTTCTGATTAACTTTATGTTTTGATAATTTATTCTGAAAGCTTTCTTCTCTTTCTTTCTTTTTATCTTCTTTTTTATCCTTATTAATTTTATTAGTTTCTTTATTTCCGTGAACCTTACCTTCTTTTGTAGCCTCATTGACCATTTCATAAATTTGGGTATCTATTTTATTTAAACTATACTGATACATAAAACCCCCCCAAACATCTAAATACTAGTACAAATCCCTGTTAACCAGTACTGGTGAATTGTTACTGGCTATTGTCTTAGTTAAGCTTTTTCATCAAACATAATTCCTGCAAGCTTACACATCTCTGCAACCATATCTAACATTTTTTTTGGAGGTATTTCTTTTATAACCTCTTTTGTTTGGTCGTTTATTATTTTTATTATGAATTCATTTTTAAATTTATCATGTCTTTCATATTCAACATGAGTTTTTTCGCCTTCAAGAAATTTATTTAATTTCTCAACAGCTTTTTTAATATTTTCTTCTTGTTGATTATCTTGTTTGACAGCACCATGTTTAACTTCTTTGCTAATATTTTGATTTTGTCTAACTGATTGAATTTCTGCAGTATTATTTTTCGAAACTGTTTCTAAATTATTTTGTATCCCCTGATTTACAGCTTGAATATCCATATTCTTTCCCCCTTAACCTTATTTAAGAATATAAATTAAAATTCAGCAATTATTTTTTATTAAGTTTTTTCAATATAGACGTATCTCCATATACAGCTTTTTGATTTTCTTCCCCTACTTCTTTATATAATTCACTTCTCAAAATAGTAATATTTTTTGGTGCATCTATAGCAATTTTTACAGCTCCATTTTCTATGCCTACTACAGTTACCTCTATATCATCACCTATCCGCAGTGCTTCTCCCTTTTTCCTTTTAACAACTAACATTAAGGTTCCTCCTTAAATAATGGGTGCTTAACCAAATATTTTTCATTATTCAATATTATTTGTTCCCCTAATTTCTCTTTAATATTAATAATTATAGGAGCTCTTAAGTTAGTTGTTATTTCTTCCACATTAGAACTTATAGTAACTGTATTTACTACTAAAGCATCTTCTGATTTTTCAATTTTGATTTTATTTATTGTTTCATTATCTAGTTCAATTTCATAATCCTTCAAAACATTAAAAGGAGATACTACAACGAATCCAATTTCTGCATTATCTATAGAATGAAGTACACTAAACATTTCATTGTCTTCAACAGGAAATAAAATAAATCTTTTTAAATCCTCAAACCCTGGAAGCCCTTTAGAAAAATTAATTACATCTTTTTTTTCATACTCACGAATTCCATGATACTTAGTTTTTAATTCCATAATTATTCCTCTCTTTACATTGTAACTTTAACACTTTCTATCTAAGGTAATCTAACAGTGACGGCTGTATAACTTTTGCGCTTGTTTGAAGTGATGCAACATACACAGTCTGCATTGTTGCATATTCCATTGTTTTTTCCGTTATGTCTATGTCTTCAACTTTAGATAATATTTCTGTCATATTAAAATTAGCATCTACATTTTTATCCTTGGCACTGTCCATTCTATTCTGCTTTGCTCCAACCTCTGATCGGATTTTTAGTAAGTTATTCATAGCATCAGTAAGTTTTTGCAAATCTCCGTTAACTAACTCTTTTACAGCATCATCATCTGCAGCCACACCATCATCATCCTTACCATCCAAATGGTTAGCTATTTTATTAAATATATCTCTCAGGTCTAATGAATCCCCTTTTGAATTTTTAAACTCTAGTACTTCCGAAGCTGTTACGTTATAATCCATAACAACACCTTGAGAAATCTGCACTTTTAATTTTCCTTGTATTTGAGTATACTCAGGCCCATCTACTAATTCTCCACCATTCTTTTTATAATACAGAAGTCTAGCATTACTGGTATTGTTAGTACTAAATTTAGCAGTATCACTACCAGCTTTTATACTTATGCCACCTGTAACCTCTACTTTAAAATAATTTTTACTGGTATCTTCTCCTCCAGCCTCATTTATGTTAACAAACATAAAATTCTTGTCCGCAATATTAGGAACTACTTTTATCTTCTCTGTTAAATCAGCATCTCCGCTTATTTTTTCATTTATTTTACTTGCCAAATCACTCAAACTATTGATTTCAGTACCTGAAGCAATAGATATTGTTTTTGTTGTTTCTGATGTACTGCCAGGTGGCTTAAATGTAACTTTTATATCTAATTGATTTTTTATTTTTCCATCTTCATCAATTATCGTACCAGTAACACTTTGATCTTTATCTATAATTATTTCATTAGTTAATGCGGCATTTCCAAAACTACTTCCGCCAATAACATCTACAGGCTTAGTAGTTCCCCTTGTTCCACCAAAAATATACTTACCATCAAAACTTGTATTTAATATTTGTGAAACTTCACCTATTTTTTCATTTATCTCGTCCTTTATTGCCGTTCTTTCATTCTGACTGTATCCTCCGTTACCTGCTGAAATCAAAAGTTCTCTAACCCTTTGAACAACATCTCCAACTTGTCCCAAAGCTGTATCTGTAGTATCCAGCCAGTTTATAGTGTCACTTATGTTTTCATTGTATTGTTTATTGGCATTAATATCCGTATGCAGCTGCATTGCTCTTGCAACCTTAAATGGATCATCTGAAGGTCTTCTAATTTCCTTACCAGATGTCATCTGTTGTTGAAGCTTTTGCATATATTGAAGATTTGTTCTCATATCAGCTAAAAAGCTGTTGCTTAACATCTTGTTTGTTACTCTCACTTTAAACTCACTCCGTTCGTTCGTAGTCTCCAGTTACCAGTAACCAGTAACCAGGAAATGTTGTTTTTCTTTCAGAAAAACTTTAATCTAATTGAATAAAAAAATATCTATCGTTAATACTGATAAACAAAATTAAAAGTAGGTGCTATTATGCGATTTGAAGAAAACAGTATTGTATATAAAAAGTCTTTTAGCTTTTCATTGAGTATTATTGATACTTATAAATATCTAACTAATGAAAAGAAAGAATATATTATGTCAAAACAGTTATTACGCTGTGGCACAAGCATTGGTGCTAATATTAGCGAAAGTTTCAATTCTCAAAGTAAAAAAGATTTAATTTCCAAGTTATATATCTCATTAAAGGAAGCTGGCGAAACTGAATATTGGATAAAACTTCTTGTAGCTTCCAATATTCTAGATAAAAACCTTGGTACATCTTTATTACAACCTTTAAAAGAAATTATAAAAATATTAAGCACCATCATAAAAAATAATAAAACACAAATTTCCTAATCATAAGTACCTAGTGACCATAATTTAAGTTTTGTGTCAACAAAACATCCTTTACTGGTTACTAGTTACTGGCTACTGGTCACTATCTTTTTAGTCCATTAACTACAACATCCAACAGTTCGTCTACTGTTGCAATTATTTTTGCATTTGCTTGATACGCGTGCTGGAATTGTACCAAATTTGCCATTTCCTCATCAAGCGAAACTCCTGAAATAGAATCTCTTCTTTCTTGGAAACCTCTTAAAAGTACTTCCTGATTTCCAACTACTCTTTTAGCTTCTTGTCCTTGAATACCAAGCTTATCTATAGTATCTTTAAAATAATTATCTACTTTCATTCCATTTATATCACTTTTAACTGTAACTACTCCTAAACTTGAGTCTGTTTCTAAGTTTATAAAATTTCTTTCAGTGCTACTACTTATATTCTGAAATTTTATTAGTGTATCTCTCAGTTTAGCAATAGCAAGGGCTCTCTTACCATCATTTTCCCCATCAACCTCTGGGTCACCAGTAGTTCCTGCTTTTATTTTCATTACGTCCTTTATTATCTCTTCATTTACAGAAATATTACCAGCTGTAATCTCTTTTTCATTAGTGGCGTTACTGTCTCCTTTTTTCACAAAGAAAGGCAATGTATCAGTTGAGTCATTTTTACCACTATGAACGGCATTAACTGCAAAAGCCAAGCCCTTAGCCAATTTGTTTAATTGGTCTATATAGTTATCTACATCCTTTTGAACAGACATGTAACCTTTTAGTTCCCCTCTATTCTCATCCTTAGGAAGACTAAACATAGCTAAATTTCGAAAATCTATTGTACTACCTTTTGCAATTGCCACTCCACTCTTGTCAAGAGCTATTCCATTTGCCTGATCATTATTTTTATCATTTTGAGACCATAATACCCTACATTGATCTAGCTGCTTATATTCATCTTCAGTCATCTCTATAGTAATAGTTTCCGCATTATCCTTATCACCATTTTTTAAGTAAGTGACTTTGTATTGTAATGTATCTGTTCTAGAACCAGATGTAGTAGTTTTTTCTATACCAGAAACATAAGAAAATCTTCTTACAGCATCATTTGGGTTTTTTCTTATTAAAAGCGGATTTGCATCAGCATTAAGTCCACTTGTATCTCCCGGACTTACATTTACAGAGTAAAAGTTATCTGGCTCTACCTTAATATTAAACTTTTCACTTAGCTGATC
Organism: Clostridium sp. ZS2-4; assembly: GCF_026719745.1. Taxonomy (GTDB): domain Bacteria; phylum Bacillota; class Clostridia; order Clostridiales; family Clostridiaceae; genus Clostridium_H. The sequence goes on along the minus strand of NZ_JAPPRQ010000011.1, from coordinate 136,377 downwards.
TAATAACAAGTCTCTTTGGTCCATTAAGTCATTTGGCTCCATGCCTGAAACCTTAACACTCATTATCTGTTGATTTAACTTGTCCAATCTATTCAGCATTCCGTTCATATCAAAAACAGTCTGTTTTATTGATTCCTGAGCATTGCTTTTTACACTCATTAATTGATTATATGTATGATTTAATTCATCCGCTAGAGCTGCTGATTGTTGAGCTACAACAGTTCTTGCATTTGAACTTTCCGCCTGCTTGGACAGTTGATCCCAGCCATCAAAAAATTTGCCAATTAAATTTGAAATTCCATTATCTGATGGTTCATTAAATATGCTCTCTATTTCGCTTAAATATTTGTCTCTAGCTTCATATTGTCCAAGAGTACTTTTTTCTCTTCTTACCTGATAATCCATAAAACCATCTCTAATTCTCTGTATACATGAAACATCTACACCAGTACCTATCTGTCCTGGTCCTACTTGATTGTTCATAGATGGCATTCCAAATGGTCTTGTGGTTTCAAGATTTGCTCTTTGTCTTGAATAACCTTCCGTATTGGCATTTGCAATATTATGTGAAGTTACATCTATACATCTCTGCTGAGCAAACAACCCTCTTTTTCCTATATTAAAAGTCGCAAATAAACCTGACATTTTATACCTCCCATTTTTTAGTAACCAGTTACCAGTAGGCAGTAACCCAAAGATATTTTTAACATCACTTACTAGTTACTGGTTACTTGTTACTGGCTACTGAATTCATCTTCCTACTTTTCCATAGGCATTATAAGTTTTAGCCTGTCTATCAGGATTTAACAGTACCAGCATCTTATTTGTAAAGGCTAGTCCTTGTTTTATAAGTAAATCATTAGTATCCTTCTGTAACCTAACTTCCTCCAAAACCTTCCTAATATTTCTAAAATTTTTCTCTATTTCTTTATCGTTTAGTTCTTCAATTAATTTACTAAAAGTTTTATCTTTCAAAAAATCTTTTGTTAATTCTCTTCTTTTTAGTTCTATACTGGCATTCTTTTTATTGCATTCTTGTATTTTCTCAACGCAGCTCTCCATTTTGAACACGTCATTTTTAACTACATATTCATGCTGCTCTTCCAAAACTTTCAGAAGCTCTTTCACTGTTTCTATTTGCTGCAGCATTATTGTCTTTAATTGATTTATGAATTGTCCGTTGTCTGTTGTCCATTGTCCATTATTCATTTAGACTTCTCTTCCCTTCATAATATCTATCATCTTTTGTGCCACTAGTTTAGCATCTACGTTGTATGTTCCATTTGCTATTTCACTTCTTATCTTTTCTAATTTTTCTTGAGATACTGATTTTTTATCATTAACATCAAAAGAACTTAGACTTTTACCTACCTTTGAAATTTCCAATGAATCTTTTCTTCCTACTTCTTTAGCTTTTTCTATCTTCCTGCTATTCTTTTCGTATATATTTATAATTTTATTTACACTTGATCCTGATATTTTCATATTTGCCACTCCTTAATTTCCCCTTGATTATCTGTTAATATTATCGACGTACAAAATTTAAAGTTTATACTAGTTTATGAAAAAAGAAGGTGAAACGCAAGAAAAATTTCATTTTTAATTTGAATTTGTACTGTATTAAAATTCATATAAAAATTTGTATTTTACCACTACTACAAAAACACACAATATCCATCTATTTTTAAGTATAACTAAAAAAAGATAAAAATTGAAGTTTCACCTGCGTAAAACTTCAATTTTTATCTTTTCCAATTAAGCCACACTTATTATCCCTTTAATGATTTTACTCTTTCTTCACTGCTGACTATATTTATTATTCTAACTCCAAAATTTTCATCTACAACAACAACTTCTCCATAAGCAACTTTTTTGCCATTTACTAAAATTTCTACAGGCTCTTCAGCTAACTTATCTAATTCTATAAGAGAACCTGTCCCTAAATTTAATACTTCCTTTATACTCTTTTTCGTTCTTCCTAGAACAACTGAAATCTCAAGGGGAACATCAAGTATTAAATCAATATTGTGTGGAGCAGCATTAACAGCAACTTCTTCAAGAGGTTTAAAATTAGCATGCTGTACATTAACCTGCGGCTGCGGTTGTACTGGAACTGCAGGCTGCTCGTATGTATAGGTTTCAACAGGCTTAGGCTGTACTTCAGGTTCTCTAGAATACTGCTGCACTGCCTGCGGTTCAGGCTGACTCACCTGCGGTGCAGGCTCCTGCTGTTCTTCATTCTCCTGTCCCATCATTATTGAAACTATTTTTTTTGCCGTTTCTATAGGAAGAAACTGCATAATTTTACTGTCAATCAAATCTCCTATAGTCAACTTAAATGAAACTTGAACTATCTTTTCATCTTCAGTCATACCTTCAGCTAATGGTTTTGTTGTATCTTCCCATATTTTTGAGGCTGGTGGTGATATATTAACCTCTCTGGCAAACATTGTTGCCATTGATGTGGCTGCTGAACCAATCATTTGGTTCATTGCTTCCGAAACAGCACTTTCTTCAATTTCTGAAAGAGAAGATGAAGCCTCTATCCTTCCATCTCCACCCATCATCAAGTTTGCAATTACCGCTGCATCAGTTATTTTCATTACCAGTAGATTTCCACCTACAATACCACTTGTATACTTTACTTCTAATGCAATATTAGGAATTTCAAAAGTTTGTCTTAATTCATTTAGTGTGGTAACCTTAACTTGAGGCGTGGTGATATTTACCTGATGACCGATAATAGTGGAAAGTGCCGTTGAAGCAGAGCCCATGGAAATATTACCTATTTCTCCCAACAAATCTACTTCTATATCTGAAATCATATCACTTTCTGAATCTGATATATCTACAGCATTATCTTCAATCGGTAGATTTTCTGCGGGTTCTTCATCTATTCCAGAATTACTTCCACCATTTAATAGTGCATCTATCTCATCTTGCGAAAGAAATCCGTTATCGCTACTCATAGTTTTCCACATCCTTATCAATAATATCTAGTATCTGAACACCTTTATTCTTACCAATAATCCCTGGTTTTGCATATAAATACTCTTCATCCTCAACCTTCATTTTAACAGCTTCATTTGTTGTAGTATCCAAAGCCACTACATCTCCCACTGAGAGCTTTAAAAAATCATCTACAGTTATATGAGTAGTTCCCAACTCTGCTGTCATCACCAAATCTATAATATTCAATCTACTGCGCAGTTTCTGTTTGGATTCTTCCAATATTTCAGTATCATTTTCTCTAAACCAATATTGTACCACAAGCTTATCTAATACCTTTTCTATACTAAGATATGGAATACAAATATTTATAAATGTATTGCTACCATTCATTTCAACCGAAAAAGTTATTAATGCAACTGGCTCTGTAGGTGCTAAAGTCTGATTTAGAGCCGGATTAGTTTCTAATCCCTCAATTTCTGGTTCAACCTCCAATACATCTTCCCACGCAAGTTTTAGATTTGCAATAAGCCCTATATTTATCTGCTTTATTATATTTTTATCAATATCAGTAAATTCTCGAGACTTATATTGTCCTGTACCAGCTCCCCCTAAAAGCACATCGATAATCCTGTAAACAAATTGAGGATTACTTTCAAAAAGTATCGATCCGCTTAAAGGAGGCATTTTAAAAATAGTCAATATTGTAGGATTAGGCACAGAGTGGATAAACTCTTCATAGGTTATCTGCTGAACAGTTTCTATTTTTACTTTAACATTTGTCCTTACTTGAGCAGTTAAATAATTAGAAATTATTCTGGCGAAATTATCATGAATAAGCTCTAGGGTTCTTATATGATCCTTAGAAAACTTCTGAGGACTTTTAAAATCATAAGGTTTAATTTTTTGTTTATCCTCATCCTTTTCAAGCTCCTCCGGATTTAGTTCACCAGAGTCTAAGGCAGATAAAAGGGCATCTATTTCGCTTTGTGATAAAACGTCTGCCATGTTTGTCCCTCATTTCTTTACTAATTTGCAAATAATTTATCTATATCTATTAAAGTAACTACTCTATCTTTAAAATTGATAACTCCTTTAATATATAACTTTCTTTGATCATCAACCTTTTCTACCAGTTCTTCTTCTATTTCAAGAACTTCATCAACATCATCTACTGTAATACCCACATGTTCATCTTCCATATTTAAAATTATAATATTATTTTGTTCAATGCTTTCTTTTTTATTGATATTTAGTAGCAGGTTTATATCTAAAAGAGAAATAACATTTCCTCTTAAATTGATCAATCCTTTTATATAATCAGGTGCCTTTGGAACTCTGGTTATTTCCATGATATCATTTATGCCTTGAACTTTTGAAGTTTCAACTGCAAATTGCTCGTCTCCTAGTCTAAACACGACTACCTGCATTTTATATTCCTCCCTTTAGTCTATTAGCCCAATGCCTTTCTAATAGCTTCAAGCACTCTTTCTGCTTGGAATGGTTTTACTATAAAATCTCTTGCTCCAGACCTGATTGCGTCCATTACCATTGTTTGTTGTCCCATAGCGCTGCACATTATAATTTTGGCAGCTGGATCAAATCCTTTTATTGCCTTAACAGCCTCAATCCCATCCATATCAGGCATTGTAATGTCCATAGTAACAACATCAGGTTTTTCAGCTTTATAGATTTCTACAGCTTTTAGTCCATTACTAGCTTCTCCAACAATTTCAAATCCATTTTTTTCTAAGATATCCTTTATCATCATTCTCATAAAAGCAGCATCATCAACAATTAATACTCTAGCCATGTTTTTATAACCTCCATTATTTTACTCCTAATGTACTTAATATTTTTTCTAATGAACCAGGCATTGGAATGTAATAAAAATGCCCGTTTATTTCCTCACTCTTGTTATTTTGCAAGAATCTAGTTTCAATGTCAAGTACTTGATCATCAAATTGACCAGCTTCAATAAAACTAGTAGACAGTATAGCTCCTAACATATCATATGAAACAGCAGGTACAGATGGGGTTATCCCCAAACCTGTGAATTTAGCTATAGCATTCATATACGATGTTGCTATAATATTTCCTATTTCACACAATACAGAATTACCCATATCGGTTAACTGTTCTTCTTGCTCTCCTGTTAATAATTTTATTATTTGAAATGCAGTGTTTCTCTCAAGAATGAATAATATATTTCCTGGAGTATCACCAAGTACTCTTACAATAATACCAATTACAACTCTTTCAGTTCCTTCGTTTGAAAAAACTTCATCAAAAGGTACTATATTTACTGATGGTACCGTCATATCTATTTTTTTATTCAATAGTTGTGATAAAGCAGTTGCTGCATTTCCTACTCCAATGTTTCCAACTTCTCTTAAAGCATCCAGCTGCATAGGAGTCATTTCAATATACATCATAATAATTCCCCCTTATATTAAAGCTGCAACATCAAGTATTAAAGTAACTAATCCATCTCCATATATCGTTGCTCCAATATATTCTTTTAAATCCTTCAATGTCTTTCCTAAAGCTTTTATTACTGTTTCTTGCTGTCCTAATAGTCCATCAACTAAAAGCCCAACAGTTTTTTCACCAACTTTAACTATTACAATATATTTCTTATTGCTATCCACTTTTTCAAGACCAAGTTTTTCATATACTCTTATAAGTGGAATTACATTTTCATTATATACTATAACCTCTTTATTGTCTGTTCTCATTACTTTTTCTTCTTTATAGTCTATAACTCTATCAATATAACCTAAAGAAATAGCCATAGTTTCATTTCCTATTTTAACAAGTAAAGCTTGTATAATTTGGAGTGTCAATGGTAATGTTATAATAAATGAGGTGCCTTTGTCAATCTCACTTACAACATCCACTGTACCCCCAAGAGAGCTTATTTTAGTCTTAACAACATCCATACCTACTCCTCTACCTGATATGTCTGTCACTTCTTCGTTAGTACTAAAACCTTGGGCAAAAATAAGATTTTTAATATCTGAATCACTCATTCCTTCAGTGCTTATCCCTACTTTTTCAGCCTTAGCTCTAACTTTTTCCACATCTATTCCACCGCCATCATCTTCAACTTTAATTATGGCTTTTGTTCCTTCTTGATATGCTATAAGCCTAATAGTTCCTGTTGATTTCTTACCCTCAGCTATTCTTTTTTCTCTACTTTCAATTCCATGATCTGCAGCATTTCTGATAAGATGAATCAACGGTTCTCCTATTTCATCTATTACTGTTCTATCAAGCTCTGTATCTTGTCCCTTAACTATAAATTCAATATCCTTATCAAGCTCTACTGATAAATCTCTTACCATTCTTGGAAATCTATTAAATACTGTTTCTAATGGAAGCATTCTAATTTTCATGACAAGGTCTTGCAAATCTGAAGTAGCTCTAGCAACTTGTTCCAAAGTTTCATTTAACTCAGCTGATTTATAATTTATGCTTATCTGTTCCAATCTAGTTCTATGAATAACCAGTTCTGAAACCATATTCATGAATTTATCAAGTCTTTCCAAATCCACTCTTACAGATTGATGAACCTTTCTATGCTGTTTTTTCTCTTCGGATTTGCCTTCTATTTTTTTAGGTTTAATTGCAGTTTGTTTTGTTTTTACTTCTGGTTTTAATTCTTCTTTTAATTGCTGCACTACTTCTATCTGAGGCTCATTGCTAGTAACCGTTTTTTCTTTTACATTTACATTATCGACTATAACCTCATTAACTTCAGATATATTTATTAAAACATCATAAATTTCTTCTTTACTCTTGTGAGTTAGATAAATCATATTTATATCTAAATCAAAATTTTCATTTTCTAAATCATCTGCTGAAGGTATACACTTTATTATTTCTCCATATTCTTCTAAACCTTTAAAAATCAAAAAGGCTCTGGCAGATTTTAATAAAGTATTTTCATCTAATATTACCTTAATTTCATAAGGATAGAATCCTTTGTCAATAGCTTGTTTGATAACATTGATATCATATTCATTCATTTCTATAAAAGTTTCTTTTACTTCCTCATCAGTTGTGTTTTCTACTTCTTCTTTTGCAGATTGAATATTTTTTTCTTCATTGTTATTATCTTTTCCTTGAGCTATACTTCCTAAGTTTTCCATGATATCATCTATGGGAATACTCTCCTCAATTCCCTCTGATATATTATTAACCATCTGTTCAAGAGTATCAAGGCATTTAAAAAGTACTGTTACAACTTTCTGTGTAACCTTTAATTTACCTTCTCTAAACTGAGATAATACATCTTCCATTTTGTGTGTAAGCTCAGCCATATCGTTAAAACCCATTGTTGCCGCCATACCCTTAATAGTGTGTGCAACTCTAAAAATTTCATTTAATTTATCTATATCATCTGGTTCTTGTTCTAGCTGTAGCAAAGATTCATTTAATGCTTGAAGATTATCCATTGATTCTTCAAGAAACATTGATAAATATTGTGATGTGTCCACACTTTTCCCTCCTTAAAGTTTCTTATAAATAAACGTGGAAGCTTTCTCAAAACCATAGTCTTTATAATTATATATACTTTCTGTTGCACCTACAAAAAGCAGTCCCCCTTGTTTCAGGGATGCACTGAATTTTTTATAAATTTGGTTTTTCACATCTTGATTAAAATATATAACTACATTCCTGCAAACTATCAAATCAAATCCTTTTTCATAATTATCAAGTATCAGGTCGTGTCTTTTAAAAGTTACCATACTTTTTATTTTTGGATCAATAATATATTTATCGTTTATTTGCTTAAAATATTTTTGCAAATACTCATCTTTTACATTTTTTATCTCCGAAGACACATATTCACCTTTTTTAGCTCTTTGTAAAATATTATTATCTATATCAGTCGCTAAAATACTATGTCTGCCTTTTACTTTCAAATTTTCTAAAATCATAGCAATTGAATATGGTTCAGCACCTATTGAACATGCAGCACTCCATATTTTTAAATTCTTTTCTTTAGGCAGTAATTCATTTTCTATTTTATTTCTAAGTTCTTCAAAAATCTCAGGATTTCTAAAAAATTCCGTTACATTTATGGTTATAAAATCTAAAAACTTCAGTTTCTGACTTTCATCTTTCTTCAGAAGATTTACATACTCATCTACAGTACTTACTCCAACCCTAGACATTAAGCTTAGTATTCTTCTATGAAGTTGATTTGATTTATAAGCAGATAAATCTATTTTAAATTCTTTTAAAACCCACTTTTCAAAATTCTCTAAATCCATATTTTATCTCCTAGCTTATTTAGTATTTTTTACTATTGCTGATGCAATATCACCAATAGGAAGTACTTCATCAACTTTACCTGTTTCATATGCTGCCCTTGGCATACCATAAATTGTACAAGTAGACTTATCTTCTGAAATAGTTATACCTCCACTATTTTTGACTGCTACTATACCTTGAGCTCCATCTTTCCCCATACCAGTTAGGACTATTCCTAAGACATGTTCTCCATAAACCTTGGCAGCAGATATAAATAATTTGTCTACCGCTGGCCTAACACCCCATATTGGTGTTTCTGTATTCAAGTGAATTCTTTTATCCATACCAACTTCCATATGAAATCCACCTGGTGCTATATATACAACATTTTTTTCAACATTTTCCCCGTCTTTTGCCTCAACCACTTTAATTCTACTATTAGAATTAAGCCGTTCAGCAAAGGCTTTAGTAAACCCTACAGGCATATGTTGGACAATGAACACTGGAACCCCTATATCTGCCGGAAGTTCAGTGACCACTTTATATAATGCCTTAGGTCCTCCTGTTGATGAACCTATAACTACAGCATTTATCTTTTTATTTTTTTCTGGCAGACGTTTAGGTTTATACTCTTTTTTCAAAGCAGTAGTTCTATCACTATGAACAGCTTTACTATAAGCCAGTTTGATTTTACTTATAAGCTCTTCTCCAACCTTTTCAATATCTAAAGATATAGAACCCGAAGGCTTAGCAATAAAATCAAAAGCACCCTTCTCTAAACATTCCATTGTTAACGCTGTACCACGTTTTGATATGCTGCTGAGCATTATAACTGGTATATTGTAATTTTCTTCTTTCATTTTATCTAGAGTTGTTATACCATCCATTTTAGGCATTTCAACATCTAATGTAATTACATCCGGTTTTTGAATATTTAATTTATTTAATAAATCCTCGCCATTTCTACATGTATTAATTACTTCCATTTCATCATTGGAATTAATGATATCTGAAATGATTTTCCTCATTAAAGCTGAATCATCAACTACAATAACCTTTGTTTTATTCAAATTATAATCACTCCATTATATTTCTTTTATTCCCATACCTACTGTTTTAATTTGAACAATTCCTCTTTCAGTATCAAAAATCATAGTTCTTCCTTTGTTGCCCCCTGTTTCTTCACTTAATATAGGAATTAAAAGTTCTTTTAGAACTTTTTTTACTGAAGCACTATTTCTATTTCCAATATCCATAATCATACTCTTGTCTGAAAAATTAAACATAGAAGCCCCACCTGCTATTTTTGCTACCAAATTTCTTTTAACAGCTCCCTCTTTCTTCATTTTTTCTAATAGTAAAGGAATTGCCAAATCCGCAAATTTCATGGGATTATTAACCTTACTAAATTGAGTACTGTCAGGAAGCATAATATGTGCAAGTCCACCTATTTTCTTGCTAGTATCATAAAGTACTATTCCTATACAAGACCCCAATCCAACTGTTATAAGCTTTTTTGGTGGTGAAGCAGTATTTAAATCTGCAATTCCAACTCTAATTTCATTATTGTTCATAAGCAACACCTTTATCTTAAAATTAATTCTTTTTCTTCTTGTGTCAATATAGTTGCAAGATTTAAAAAGATTATTATTTGTTTTTTTATTTTTATTAAGCCCTTTATATATCTTTTAGATATTCCAGCTACAATTTCAGGTGGTTCTTCAATATTTTCAACTTTTACATCGCAAACTTCTGAAACCACATCAACAATTATGCCTATTTTAGTTTCTTCTTGTTTTGCCACTATAATTTTTGCTTCTTCTTCACTCTTATCATGTGGTATATTAAATTTTTTACATAAACTCATTATAGGTAGTATATGTCCTTCATAATTTATTACTCCCTCGATAAATTGTGGAGAATCTGGGAGTTTTGTTGGCTCTTCATACCCTAGAATTCTCTCTACCTCCATAATATCAGTGGCATAATATTGATCATTTATGTTAAATATTAAAACCTTTATTTCCTTTTCACTCATTATAATCTACCTCCTTATAGTACAAATTTATCTACTATAATTTCACCTTCTGAATCTAAATATGCATGAACATCTTTACTTGCAGTATCTAAAACATATTCCTTTTTTCCTACAATAAAGCAAGTGTTTTGATAAGCAATATCGGCCCAAATATTTCCTTGTGGTTCAACAATTAATTTAGTAGATACTCCTCCTTCGCTTCCAACTTTCTTACATTTAATTTTATTTTTTGCTTTTATTACACCACCCCTTGCAACACTTGTTGGAGTTATAAACTCTACACTTTCATATGCTATAATTTTTGAAACATACTCACCCTTGCCGGAAATTACGATATTCCCAGAACTTGTTAAAAACGAATCTTGACAATAACTTATTTTCATATTTACAGGAGCAATTGAAGTCCCTCTAAGCATTTTAATAATAGAATCAATGAATTTTGTTAAAATATTCAGCTCAGAAAAATTCTTTATGCTAAGTGGTGCACACCCAATAAGTTTTTGCTTAATTACACTTGCCAATTTTTTTTCTTCACTGTTTTCAGTGGCTTGTACGATTTCAATATATTCCTTACAAAATTCAATCATATATTTAAATTTATTTTCAATAAGCACTTTTATTATTTCACCGTCATGTATATTTTCTCCAAGTAGCTTATGTTTTTTTACACGCTCTACTGTTTTGATCAGTTCTACTAAAGCTGAATTTAATTTTTCTAAATCCTTAATCTTTCTAAGATTACTTACATCTTCTCCTCCACTGCTTATAGTAGAATTAATTATATTTCCTAATATCTCCAAATCTCCCTTTGATGATATTTTAGCACATTCTACATTTTTATTAATAAACAAATCATGACCTGCACTAATTTGCATTCCTTCCTTAACATTTCCAGAGACAATTATATCCCCTACAAATTCAATATTTCCTGTTTTTATATCTACATCACTTTTCACTTCATGTACTTGATGAACACAAAACAATTGCCCTTTTACCGATGGCTTTCCTTCAATAGTAGCAACTATAGTATTAGGATCTTTAAATTCACAGCCTTCACCTGCCTGAATAGTAATCTTTTTGCCTGGCTTATATTTTTTCAAAACACCTTTGACATCTACACCATCTTTTCCCTGTTTACCTTCATATCTTTCTGCAAGAACTTCACCATCTTGAACTGTTTTAACATATCCTATACACTTATAATCTATCTTTCCATGATCGTCTTCTTTTAATGCTTTAGTTTCACTTTCAGTTTTAAAAGTAATCTTAATTATATCATCTGTACCATGTATAGTTTCTTCTCCTTGTGCTATTAACAGCTCACCTATATTTTCCATATTAGTACATTTTTCTATGTTTTCTTCTATTATACCAGAATTTATTCCATTTGTGGTTAGTTCTTCTTTAATTTCTTGTGATGTATATGGTTTAGGATATACTTGCTTTATAATTTCTCTTTCTGGCTTTAACTCCAAATCCACTGATGAATCTTTAAGTGTATATATATTTTGTGGAATATACTCAATACTTATAAAAGCTTTCATCTTATCTGGACTTATACTTATATTCATTCTTCTTTCAGCGGTGTTTTCATGGAAAACCACCTCTATATCGCTGTCCTCGTATACCTCTTTTTTATACTTAACTTCAGTATTGTCAACCCTAACTATAATTTCATTATTAGAACTTATAGAAGCTGGTCTTCCACCTTCCTTAGGATTTTTAACAATTATCTTACCATTCTCAACTCTTATACTTCCGTTTTTATTTTCTTTTACTTCTTTCTCAAACTGTACTGAAATAGAAATCTTTTTTTTAAAAAATCCTTTCTTTTCTTCAATTATTTTATATTTAATGTTTTCTTTTGCAGTATTTAATTGGGAACTTGCTAAGTCTAAACATTCTTCCAAAGTTTTACCTGTAAAAATTTGTTCACTCAATTAATTCACTCCCCAGTCATTATACTTATATGAAAAGTATACCATATCTTGATATAGTATTTTAATAAATTATCGTCTTTTTCTCTGCATACTTTAAGAAAATTGTTCAACAAATTTCTTATTAGACACGTTAAAATAAAATTACATTCTGTTTCTATTTCATTTTAATTTCCGCTGCTTTTTCTCCATATCCTTTATTTCCGTATTCCACTCTTATTTTTGATACTTTTTCCATATTTGTTATTATAACCGGTGTTATTAAACTTTTTGCCTTTTCATCAACAATAAAATTATCGAAGGTAATAAGCAAATCTCCCTTTTTAACCATATCTCCTTGTTCAACATAAGCTATAAAACCTTCACCATTTAAATCTATAGTATCAATTCCAATATGAACAAGCACTTCCACTCCTTGTTCACTTTTAATTGCTACGGCATGTTTAGTAGGAAACAATACTGCAACTTCACCATCAATTGGAGCAAAAACTTTGTTATCTATTGGAACAACAGCAAAACCATCTCCCAGTATTTTCTCTGCAAAAACCTCATCGGGAACATTTTCTAAAGCTATAATTTCACCATTCACAGGATTTTGAACTTTAATAATTGAATCTGTTGACTCTACTTTCTCTATGTTTTCAATCGATAACTCATCTACAGCATCTCTTTTATGAAGTCTTATATCATCCAGTATAAACTTTATATCGTCTCTTATCTTTTCTGCTTCTGTTCCAAATATTGCTTGAATATTATTACCCGCTTCCCAAAATCCTGCTGCACCTAATGCTTTTAAAGTTGGCTTATCTACTAATGAAATATCTTTTAAACTTAATCTTAATCTTGTTATACATGCATCTAATCCTAAAATATTATTTTCCCCGCCTATTGCCTCTAAAACCTTAACTCCTTTAGAAATCCCCTTCACTTCAATTGGCATCACACTATGTTCTCCCATTTTTTCTCTCCCCGGTGTCATTATATTCTTAGCTTTAATTGCAAAATAAAAAACACCAAAATATGCTGCAAAAAAACCTATACCTACTGGCCACAAAAGCCATGGATGTCCTGCAAATTTAAAGCCTAATACATAATCTATTGCTGATGCTGAAAAAGTATATCCCAATCTTATATTTAACAAACTGGTTATAATACCTGACACAAAAGCTGCTAGTACATGGAAAACAAATAATATAGGTGCTGCAAATATAAATGAGAATTCAATAGGTTCTGTTATACCCGTTAAGAATGATACGAAAGCTGCTGATATCATCATACCTGCAATTTTCTTTCTATTTTCCCCTTTTGCTGCCGCTATTATAGCAAGTGCAGCTCCTGGCAGACCAAACATTAACACTGGATATTCTGCTGCCATAAACACTCCTGCTGTAGGGTCACCATGAAAATATCTAGCTGAATCTCCAAAATATCTAACTCCATTAACTGTAAATTCACCAAATTGAAATAAGAAAGCTGGATAATACATATGATGAAGTCCTACTGGGATAAGTAATCTTTTCCCTGCCGCATAAAACGCAGGACCTAAAACCGAAGCACTTACCTTCTGTGCAAAGGCATCTATACCATTTTGAATTGGTGGCCAAACAGTTACTCCTATCACTGCAAATACAAGAGCTGCTACTGAAGTTATTATAGGTACAAATCTCTTTCCACCAAAAAAGCCCAACACCTTAGGAAGCTTTATATTATGATATTTGTTATAAAGTACTGCTGCTATAAGCCCTATCATTATTCCTCCAAAAACACCCATATGTATTGTTATATTAATTCTAGCACCAGTTGCTTCTATTACAGCTTCTAATATTAATTGTCCTAATACCGCAGCAAGAGCCGCAACTGCTTCTCCTCCTGAAAATCCTATTGCAACTCCAACTGCAAAAATAAGAGGCAAATTACCAAATATAGCATCTCCAGCGGTTGCTAAATTTTGAAATACAATTCCATATCTACCTAGCAAGTCATTTTGACCTATTCTTAATAAAAGTCCAGCTGCTGGTAAAACAGAAACTGGAAGCATTAAAGATTTTCCTATTTTCTGAAGCACAGCAAAAATCTTTCCACCATTATATTTATTCATATTTATCTTCCTCTCATTCTCTACATTTATAATACAACATAAGAAAACACGAGCTTAAAGACACAACTTATTCCGGGTGGTCTTTATGGCTCGTGCCTGATCAAACAGTAACACAACTCTATTTTTCAGAAAGTCTTCTTAAATGAAGAGCAATATATCCAATTTCATCTTCTGGAACTTTCATCTGAAAAATATCTTCAATTTTCAATGCTACTTTTATTGCTACATTATATTCGTAAAACATTTCCTTTTTTATACTGTCAAGCAATTCGTTCTTTATAGTTTTTTTATCTTTAATTCTCTCTAACATAAAATTTATATGTGTTAAAGTTCTTATATATTCAAAGGAATTTCTATCAATTTTTTTCTTAAGCAACTTTTGTATTAAATCCATTATTTCTTTTACTTTTTTAGCATAAACTAAAGATTTACTCACATCCTGTTCCATTATGGCAGCCCTGATGTGCAAACAAATAAATCCTACTTCATCTTCAGGTAATTTATTATCAAATCGTTTATTTATCATTTCCAAAGCCTTATAAGCAATTTCAAATTCTTTTGGATATAATACCTTCAATTCATTAAAAAAAGGATTTTCAATTTTCACTCCATTTGCTACTCTTTGTAATGCAAAATTGATATGATCTGCAAGAGAAATATGTATGGCATCATTTAATTTAGCCTTTAACTCTTTTTCACACATAGATATTATTTCTTCCGAAACACCAATAACTTCATTATCTACTTTTTCAAGTAATCTTTCATAATTATGACCACTTTCTCCTTTTTGCTTTACAAAAACACTCTTTATTCTATCTTGTGGTATGCTCATGCCTTTCTTTAAATCATATCCAATAGCTTTTCCAACTAAGATAACTTCCTTATTATTATTTTCTGCTATGACTACATTATTGTTTAATATTTTTTTTATTACATACATTAATCCTTTTCCTCCTACAATGCAGAACAACAACTTACTCTTCTTTTATGTAATTTTCTATAATTTTATCATAACCTTTTTTTATTTGCTGTACAATAATATTTCCAGGATTATATCTATTATTTTCCACTAAGCAAATTGGTAAGACTTTTGGAGATGTACCACTAATAAATAAAGCATCTAATTGATCTATCTCATTATATTTTATTTTTTTCTCTATAACTTGCAAACCTAAACCTTTACAAACATATAAAATATACTTTCTTGTTATACCTGGAAGAACATGCTCAAGAGGAGAGGTATATACGTTATTACCTTTAATCATAAAAATATTTGATCTGCTGCCTTCTGTTATATAGCCGTCTTTATCTACTAAGATTACCTCGTATACTCCCTTTTCTTTAATTATTTTATTTGTAGTTTCTCTCAAATTCATATTTATAACTTTAGCATTTGGGTTTTCTCTTTCCGCATTATACAGTGCAACAGAAACTCCATTTTTATACATACCCTCTGTGGGATAATTGTGTTTAATAAAGTATACTAAAAAAGTCTTTTTTTCATCTCTATTATTAAATATAATCTTTACATTGCCTTCAAACACATTGTTTTCTCGGCAAAGTTTCTGGATTTTATTTTCAATTTCAATCTTATTCATCCAAAGTTCTTTCCCTATGACTGATGCTGAATTTTCAAGTCTTTCCAAATGATCTTCTAAAAAAAGAGGCACTCCTCTAATTATTCTTATAACCTCATATAAAGACTTACCTTTATTCAAAAGTTCTTCTTTAAATTCATCACATGATTTTACTTCATCATTTAAAATGAATTTTTCTCTAAAACATTCAGGCATAATCTTCCCCCTTTTACTTCCATTTTAATATTTCAATTTTATCTTTGTTTTTGCTATGCTTTCCCTTATAATTTATCAAGTAGGGTTTTCCAACTAATCTAAACAAAGGCAAATCTGAAAGCGAATCTGAAAACATGTAAGATTCTTTAAAATCCACATGAATATTTTCTTTTTCCAAAACTTCTTTTAATCTTCTAACTTTTTCCTCACCTTTACAGTTTTCTCCCTCTATTATACTCCTAAATATGCCATTTTCACACCTTAATTTCGTTCCAATAATTTTATCAACTTCTTTTATACTATATAACTCATTTAAATATATTTCAGGTGAAGCTGATATTAAATATATCTTATACCCTTCATTTTTTAATTTTTTAATGGTATCTATAGCATCCTCGTAAAGAATTTTACTTAATCTTTTTTCATAAAATTCTTTTACCAGCTTTTGCATTTGTTCTTCATGAATACCTTCCAGAAACTTTCCAAAAGCTTCTTTTGCCTTTCCTGCATCATAAATCTTAAATAAATAAAAAAATGCAATTTTTAAACTTCTTGGCATATGCATTATTAGTCTTGGATTTTTTATCATCATAAATAAATATAACTCAATAAAAGTTTCTTTTTTAGTAAGAGTAAAATCCACATCAAATATAGCAAGCTTCTCCATATAACCACCTCTATTTTATTATATCTCTATTTTATTATACCTCTATTTTATTATACCTCTATTTTAAAAAAGTCGATGCAAACGCAACGACTTTTTCTTAATTACTATTCTTAATTACTATTCTTCTTCACTTTCCAATAAGCTTTCATAATAGGCTGTAACTTCATTGAATTCTTCCTCATCTGGAACAACAAGCTCTCCTTCGTCACCCTCACCAATAACTTTAAATAAATATACTGAACCATCTTCTGGATTTTGTACAAGAGCATATTCATTTTCTTTATAATCAAATCCATCTACTACTTCACATAAAATTACATTACCATTTTCATCTTCTAATTCTACTGTAAGCGCTTCGTGTTCATGTTCTCCACATTCGCATCCACATCCACAATCTGTTTCTTCTTCGCATCCGCAATCATGTAATTTTTCCTTATCCATTTTATACCTCCTAAGATATTCTTTTAATATTTGAATACTTCATACTGTAACAGTAATATTTCTATTTTAACCTTAAATGACTAATAATAAAAGCATTTTTTGTATTTTTTTTAGGAAATAAAAAACATGCAGAATTTTCCCTAAAACTCCACATGTTAAAATACTATATAAATTCTAAAAAGTTCTCCTAATATTTTTCATCATTCTTCTAATTCCTTTTCCCATCCTTCTCATGACTCTCATACTCCTCATCATGGTATCTTCATCTCCTTTCTTTATCTTTAGTTTGCGTAAATAATACAAATCTAAACTAGTGATTTGATGCCATGTGAGAATATACCATTACTTGAAGCTTTTTCTACTTCTTATTATAACAATGAAAGTTACTATACTTAATGTAGCTAAAAGAAAACTTAAAATAACAGCTCCTATTGTTAGAAACTTAGCCATCAATAGAGAAACATGATACTGCGAACTCATATTTAAAAATTCCTGTGATAAATTTTTAAATACTGTGAAAAAATACTTTATCCATATGACAGATACTGAAAGAGCTAAAGGTAAAATTCCAAGTGAAATGTACATTCCACTTTTTTTTCCAACTTTAACACCATGTATCCCCATATAAATTGGTATAATAAAAATCAAAGGAAGTAAAGCTCCAAAATATGGCGGAGATAAGGTTAAAAACAAAGCAGAAACTAATGTAATCAGTAAAGCTATTTTACTAATTTCTTTTTCTCTATTCATAATCGTCCTCTCTGTAATATCTTTATCTTTTATTTTGATGCTTCAACAAAGACGTTAAAGTTATACCACAAAATCCTAGTATCATTGTCCAAAATACTCCCATAAAAATTGCACCATTAGAAGACATACTCACACCTCCAACCGAAAAGTCTCATTTTATCTTTTAATAATGATAGAGTTACTTTCTAGTTCATTACCATATACCTTTTTGATACTTCTGTAAGTTCCTATAAACCCTAAAGCAAATACTGTAATTAATACAATTCTAGCTCCAATAACCCAAGGAATTAACTCAGGTGTACCAGCTACAAAATCAGGTATTAACTTAAAATATCCTTGTTTAATATAATCTCTAGTTGATCCGATTAAAAGTAAAAGAATTGATATTGGAGTAACAAATTTTATAACTACATTATATACCCAACTTGGAACCTTCCAATATGAACCTCTGTTTATTTCATCTAAGAAAGAATCTTTCATTAACCATCCAGTTACAACAATTTCTACGAATCCCATAACTACCAAGAAATAAGTTCCAACCCAGTTATCTATTTCTGAAAAATATGCAAAACCAGCTGTCTTAGTAATTATCTGTTCAAGACCTACTGGAAGTCCAACTATAATATACAAAGCAAAAACTAAGATAGATGCTCTTTTTCTAGTGAATCCCATATCTTCTTCTAAAATAGCAACTAAATAATTGTACATTGCTATTGCTGAAGTTACACCTGCACAGAAAAGCAATAAAAACCATAAAGTTCCCATTACTCTACCACCACTTACTGCTCTAAATATATTAGGAAGTGATATGAATGTAAGACCGATACTTTGACTTAACCCTTCTGCTCCTAAAAATGCATAACATATAGGAATAACTATGGTTCCACCTAATATTACTTCTGCAAATTCATTAAGTCCAACTGTTGTTAATGCAGATAAGACAATATCATCATCTTCTCTGATATAAGAAGCGTAGTTTTGTATAATCCCCATTCCTATTGACAATGTAAAGAAAATCTGTCCACTTGCTGCTAATGCACTTTGCCAGCTTAACTCGCTCCATCTAGGTGACCACAGATAATCCAATCCCTTTAAAGCTGACCATTCTGGTTTAACAGGAGATCCAATTGTAAGTGATTTAAATATTAATATAAATCCAAAAACATAAAGTATAGGCATCATTAACTTAGCCCAAGCTTCTATACCTTTTTGTATACCTCTAGTAACCGCAAAAGCTAAAAATCCTAAACTGATAATCCAGAATACAAATACAGGTCCAGGACTTGTAACATAGTTAACAAAGAAATCTCCTGTTGACATGCTTGTATCCATTGCTTTTCCTGTAGCTGTAAACACTCCATATCCTAGGGTCCATCCTATAATATGATTATAATATGAATTTACAAGCACAGTAACTCCAATTACAAACATTCCACAAATAGCACCTAATATAGCTGCTCTCCTAGGTTTTATCTTTTCTCTGGATTGAAGATATACCATATATCCTATTGTCCCATGTCCATATTTTCCACCATATCTACCCTGCATCCATTCTACAAGAATTATAGGTATTCCCAATAAAAACAATGCAATAACATAAGGCACCATGAATGCGCCTCCACCGTTTTTTGCAGCCTGGTACGGAAATCTCCAAAAATTGCCAAGCCCAATAGCATTACCTGCCATAGCTAAAATCAAGCCAAGTTTGCTCCCCCAATTTTCTCTTTCCTTCATATGATTGCCTCCTTAAAAAGTATTATAACTAATATAAGTACATTTAGAGTTTATAATATCAAATTTATCGAACAATTGCAATACATTATATGCATTTATTCATTTTTTATATTTATTCCAGATATTTTCAAAAAAGAACTTCTAAAATGAATTTAGAAGTTCTTTTTTTTGCAAATTTTATATTTATTGTGCAAGTTTTTTATAAATTTCCAATCTTTCCATAGCATCTTTTTCAGTTTTCTTATATAATTCTTCAGCAACTTCAGGATGTACTTTTTGTAATGAAGCATATCTTACTTCACCTAACAAGAAATCTCTGAATGATGCTGTTGGTTCTTTAGAATCTAAAGCAAATGGATTCTTTCCTTGTTCTTTAAGCTCTGGATTGTACCTGTAAAGTCCCCAATATCCACAATCAACTGCTTTTTTCTGTTCTAATTGACTACATCCCATACCAATTTTAATTCCATGATTAATACATGGTGCATAAGCAATTATTAAAGATGGTCCTTTATAAGCTTCTGCTTCTTTAATAGCTTTTAAAGTTTGGTTTTTGTCAGCACCCATTGCTATTTGTGCTACATAAACATATCCATAGCTTATAGCCATCATACCAAGATCTTTCTTTTTAGTTCTTTTGCCTGCTGCTGCAAATTTAGCTATTGCAGAAGTTGGAGTGGCTTTAGATGATTGACCACCTGTATTTGAATAAACTTCTGTATCAAATACAAATACATTCACATCTTCTCCTGATGCTAAAACATGATCTAATCCACCATATCCAATATCGTAAGCCCATCCATCTCCACCAAATATCCATTGAGATTGTTTTGCTAAATAATCTTTATTTTCTGCTATTTCAGAAATTACAGAACTCTTTTCTTTTTCTGCTTCAAGTAATGGTATTAACTTCTCTGCAACAACTTTTGAAGCTTCTCCATCATTTATAACGCCTTTCCATTCTGATAAAGCATTCTTTAAATCTACACTAATATCTTCATTCATAGCTTTGTCAACCAATAGAACAATCTTTTCTCTAATTTGAGTAGCTCCTAAGAACATACCTAATCCAAATTCAGCATTATCTTCAAATAAGGAGTTAGCCCACGCAGGTCCTTGACCTTTTTCATTAACTGTATATGGAGTTGAAGGTGCTGAACCTCCCCAGATAGATGAACATCCTGTAGCATTGGCTACCATCATTCTATCACCAAATAATTGAGTTATAAGCTTAGCATATGGAGTTTCTCCACATCCTGCACAAGCACCACTAAATTCAAACAATGGCTTTTCAAATTGACTTCCCTTTACAGTATTTTTATTCATTGGATTTGGTTTTGCACTTAATGTTTGAGCATAATCCCAATTAGCTTGTTCTTTTAATTGAGTATGAGCCGGTTCCATAATTAACGCTTTAGCAGGTGCCGGACAAATTTGTGCACAGTTTCCACAACCAGTACAATCCAGTGCAGTTATAGCCATTGTGAAATACATTTTTTCTCCTTTAATTCCTTTAGCTTCAACGGCTCTAAAACCTGAAGGTCTATTATTATATTCTTCTTCATTTAATAAATATGGTCTTATTACAGAATGAGGGCATACGTATGAACATTGATTACATTGTATACAAACATCTTCTTTCCACTCTGGAACATTAACAGCAATTCCTCTCTTTTCATATGCTGCAGTTCCTTGTGGGAATGTTCCATCTTCTATTCCGTTAAAAGCGCTTACTGGAAGATTATCTCCTTTTTGTTTATTCATAACTTCAACTACATCTCTTATAAATGCAGGAACATTTTTTTCTTCTTTAGTTTCAATTTCTGCATTTTTCCAACTTTCAGGAACTTCAACTTTAACTAAAGCATTTATTCCTTGATCTATCGCTGCTTGATTCATGCCAACAATTTTTTCACCTTTTTTACCATAAGAAGTAACAACAGCGTCTTTTAAATATTTTACAGCATCTTCAACTGGTATTATGTTAGCTAACTTAAAGAAAGCCGCCTGCATAACCATATTAATTCTTCCACCAAGCCCGATTTCTTGAGCTATTTTAACAGCATCAATTATATAGAAATTTATATTATGTTCTGCAATGTATTTCTTTACACTACCAGGCAGATTTTGTTCAACTTCATCCTTATTCCAAATACAGTTTAATAAGAATGTTCCATTATCTCTTAATCCTTCAAGAACATCATATTTATCTACATATGACTGATTGTGGCAAGCTACAAAATGTGGAGCATGAATTAGATAAGGTGACTTAATTGGATTTTTACCAAATCTCAAGTGTGATATTGTAACACCACCTGATTTCTTAGAATCATATGAGAAATATCCTTGAGCATACATGTCTGTATAATCTCCAATAATCTTAATTGCACTCTTATTTGCACCAACAGTACCATCTGAACCTAATCCCCAGAACTTACAAGCTGTAGTTCCTTCTGGTATTACATCTATTCCTTTTATTTCTTGTAATGATGTATGTGTAACATCATCATTTATTCCTATTGTAAAACCATTCTTTGGATTTTCATTTTTAAGATTTTCAAACACTGCAGCAATTTGACCCGGAGTAGTATCTTTTGACCCTAAACCGTATCTTCCCCCAACTATGATTGGTTTCATTTCATAATCATAAAAAGCAGTTCTTACATCTTGATATAATGGTTCTCCAGCTGACCCTGGTTCTTTTGTTCTATCTAAAACAGCTATTTTCTTAACACTCTTTGGTATTGCATCCATGAAATGTTTTATTGAGAAAGGTCTATATAAATGTACATTTACATATCCTACCTTTTCTCCTCTTGAATTTAAGTAATCCACTGTCTCTTCTACTGTATCACAACCAGAACCCATTGCTATTATTATTTTGTCAGCATCTGGAGCTCCGTAATAATTAAATAATTTGTAATTCCTTCCAGTTAATTTATTTATATCATTCATATATGTTTCAACAATTTCAGGTAGCGCATCATAGAATTTATTTGCAGCTTCTCTAGCTTGGAAATAAATATCAGGATTTTGAGCCGTACCTCTTGTTACTGGATGATTTGGATTTAAAGCATTTGCTCTAAACGCCTTAACAGCTCCTTTATCTACTAATTTTTCTAAATCTTCATAATCTAAAACTTCAATTTTTTGTACTTCATGTGACGTTCTAAATCCATCGAAGAAATGCATAAATGGAACTTTACCTTTTATTGAAGCTAAATGGGCTACTGACCCTAAGTCCATTACTTCTTGAACGCTACTTGATGCAAGCAAAGCAAATCCAGTTTGTCTTGCAGACATTACATCAGAATGATCACCAAATATTGAAAGCGCTTGTGCAGCAAGTGCTCTTGCACTTACATGGAATACACTTGGTAATAGCTCACCTGAAATTTTATACATGTTTGGAATCATTAATAACAATCCTTGTGAAGCAGTATAAGTAGTAGTTAATGCACCACTTTGAAGGGAACCATGAACAGCTCCTGCAGCTCCACCTTCAGATTGCATTTCCATAACTTTTACCGTCTGACCAAAAATATTTTTCTTTCCTTGTGAAGACCATTCATCCACGTGTTCAGCCATTGGTGAGGATGGTGTAATTGGGAAAATAGCAGCTACATCTGTAAATGCATATGAAGCATATGCCGCAGCAGTATTCCCATCCATAGTTTTCATTTTCGCCATTTGTAATACCCTCTTTCTATATAAATTTTACCTACCATACCTATTTAAATCTTATAGTACAGCAAGTTGTTTTATAATTTAAAATAGTATCTAGACATTCTGATACTTATCTTAGTTTAACCAATAGTTATACTCTTATCCAATTTATAATATTAATCATTTTTGACTTTTTTCAATTATATAAGTTGCAAGAAATACTATTCATTGTATTAAAACTTCATTGAAGCTTTTTAATCAATAAATTGATCAATAAACATTTATAATTACAATGTATAGGATATATTACCCCTTATTGCCTTTGAATATTATTTTAGCATTTTTTTCATAATTACGTAAACGTCACAATATTTAGTATCATTACTTTTGGGTTTGTTTTTGAAATTCCATCGCTATTTTTCTTCATTTTTCATTGAATTTCATCAATTATCAAACAACACAAGAAAATTGCGTAGCAATTTTCAGTAGCCAGAAAGAAAAAAGAAAAGAAAATTAAAGAATTTAAATTCAGTAAAAATAAACATAAAAAGAGCAAGAATATAGAAAATCTCTATGTTCTTGCTCTTTCTTTTATTTAAATTTAGGTTTTGCCTTAGCAAAACTTCATTCACTGGTTACTGGTATCTAGCTACTGGTTACTAGAAAAATGTTGTATGACAACATTTTTCTACTCTTCATAAAGTGGGTGTCTTCCACAAACCTCCCTAACCTTAGCTTTCACTTCACTTAAATCTTTATCTCTATTTTCAATTACATAATTTATCAGATAAGCAATTTCTTTCATTTCCTCTTCTTTAAATCCCCTAGTTGTAACAGCTGGAGTACCTATTCTTATTCCACTTGTTACAAAAGGACTTCTAGTTTCAAAAGGAATGGTATTTTTATTTACTGTAATTCCTACACTATCTAAAAGGAACTCAGCTTCTTTTCCAGTAATATCTTTATTAGTTAAATCTACAAGAATCAAATGATTATCTGTTCCATCTGAAACAAGTCTAAAGTCATATTTTTTAAGTTCTTCTTCAAGAGCCTTTGCATTTTTCACAACTTGTTTAATATACTCCTTGTAATCATCCTTTAAAGCTTCCCCAAAACAAACTGCTTTTGCAGCTATAATATGTAATAAAGGACCTCCCTGTATTCCCGGAAAAATAGTTTTATCTACAGCCTTTGCAAATTGTTCTTTGCAAAGAATAGCTCCACCTCTTGGACCTCTTAAGGTTTTATGGGTAGTTGTTGTCACAAAATCTGCATAAGGTACTGGAGAAGGATGTGCTCCTGACGCTATAAGACCAGCTATATGAGCCATGTCTACCATAAAATATGCTCCTACTTCATCACAAATATCTTTAATGACTTCAAAGTCTATTATTCTTGAATAAGCACTGGCACCAGCAACTATCATCTTTGGTTTATGTTCTAATGCAAGTCTTCTTATTTCATCATAATCTATTCTTCCAGTCTCTTTGCTTACACCATATGATACAAAGTTAAATAACTTTCCTGAAAAATTAACTGGACTACCATGAGTTAAATGTCCTCCATGACTTAGATCCATTCCTAAAACTGTATCCCCATGCTCTAAAACTGAAAGATATACAGCCATATTAGCCTGAGAACCTGAATGTGGTTGAACATTTGCATGTTCCGCTCCAAAAAGTTTTTTCAATCTGTCTATTGCTAACTCTTCAGCTTTATCTACAACATGACATCCTCCATAGTATCTTTTTTTAGGATATCCTTCTGCATATTTATTTGTAAGTTGTGAACCCATAGCTTCCATTACGGCTATGCTTGTAAAATTTTCTGAAGCTATAAGCTCTATATTATCGTTCTGTCTTTTTGTTTCCTCTTGAATAATATTATAGATATCCCCATCATTAATTCTTAAATTATCGAAATTCATTGTAAGCCCTCCTTTATAAATATATTGATTAATATATTATTATAATTTTTTTTTCCTAAAATATCAACTAAATAAACAATTATGATATAATAACTTTGTAAAATATACTGGATTATTAAGCAGAAAGAAAGGATTTTAAATATGCAGAGAAGTCATAGAATAATTCATATTGCAGCTGAAGCAGGAAAAATAATACTTCAAAGTGGTGGAGAAACTTACAGAGTAGAAGAAACTATGCTCAGAATATGCTATGCCTTTAATATTAAAACCGCTGACAGTTTTGTAACACCTACTGGTATTATAATTTCAATTACAGATGAAAATCACGAAACAATTTCTCTCGTGCGAAGGATAAATAACCGAACAGTTAACTTAGAAAAGGTTTCTATGGTAAATGATTTATCTAGGTCTATTATACCGAAAAATCTTTCGTTAGACTGTGTAGAAAAAAGACTTAAAGAAATTAATTCTATTTCTGCATATAACCCCAAAATACTGATTCTTGCATCATCCTTCGTTGCTGGTTTTTTCACACTACTTTTTGGTGGAAATGTACACGATTTCTTTGTTTCTTTAATCATAGGATCAACCATAAAAGTCTTATCCATACTTCTGAATAATTTGCGAGTAAACGAATTTTTCATAAACTCTCTGGGTGGTGCAGTAGCCTCTTTAATTGCTTTAATTAGTGTACATATCAATTTAGGTCACAATGAAGATAAAATAATAATTGGTTCCATAATGCTTCTTGTTCCAGGACTTCTTATCACCAACGCTATTAGAGACACAATTGCTGGAGATTTGGTTTCTGGAATGTCAAGAGCTATAGAAGCCTTTTTTATTGCTATTGCCATAGCAGTTGGTTCAGGACTGGTTATAAAACTCTGGGTTACACTTTTGGGAGGTACCTTTAGATGACTACTATAATATTAAATTCGTTTTACGCTTTAATTTCTACATTTGGCTTTGCTATCTTATTTAACATAAAAGGCAAAAACATAATCTTTGCTTCCATAGGAGGCGCTGTAGGTTGGTTTGTTTATTTATTAACCCTTACTTATTCTCCTTCTAAAATATTTGCAATGTTTTTAGCTTCAATTGCATTAAGTATATACTCAGAAATAATGGCAAGGATAACCAAAACTCCTGTAACCATATTTTTAATTTGTGCTATTATTCCATTGGTACCTGGATCAGGAATGTACTATACCATGCTTGAATGTGTTAAAGGCAGTATAAGTAATTCCTTAAATCAGGGACTTGAAACTCTAAGCAATGCAATGTCCATAGCAGTTGCCACTATATTAGTAGCTTCAATCACCAGAGTCATTACTACCATCAAAAATAAAAAAGTAAAAGCTTAAACCTTTTAAAAGAAGGCAATAATTCATTTGTTATGAATCATTGCCTATTATTATTTTATAAACATTGTTAAAGTTGAAACTAGCTCTTCTATTTTTTCTACGTTTTTATCTTCCTCATCTGATACCATACAATTTTGTGCATAATTTTGAAGTATAAGGGCCCCCACTTTATTGATAGCTGCCCTTACCGCCGCAACCTGAACTAATATATCTTTACAACAAGCTTCATTCTCCATCATTTTTTCAATCCCTTTAACTTGCCCTTCAATACGTCTAAGTCTTACTTGTATATCTTTTTTAGTGTCTTTTTTCTTTTCCATAAGCATTTCTCCTAATAACATTTATTGTCTTGTATATACCTATACCCGGTACTATATTGAATATTATATCATTGATTTTTCCCTTATTCAACGTACTTTATTCGTAAAAATCATTAAAAATTCTAATTTATGTGAATAAACTTATTTTTTATATTTCTGATATTGCTTAAATCTATAGTAAAAAAACCATTAAATAGTGCTAATCGCTAAGATTATTAGCAGTATTTAATGGTTTTACCTTCAATCTATTGCATAAAAAGTCCCACTGCACCGCAAAATAAGTAATAGTTGATCCTGTTATCTACAGGTGGGCATTACCTTTTTGCTTCTTGTTCTTTAATACTTTTATTAAAGTTTCATTCCACAAAAAGAGCTAAATTCCCTTTTAAAATAGTGTTGGGTCAATATCTACTTACTTCACTAATACAGCAGGTTTATATTTCTTTATTATATTTATATTATACTACATTTTTATATCTTTTAGACATGTTATTTTTATATTTTTTTCTTTTCTATACCTAGCTCTGTTAATTGTTTTTCATCAGCAACATTTGGTGCCTCTGTCATAGGACAAAAAGCATTTTGATTTTTAGGGAATGCTATAACATCCTTTATATTTTCTGTTCCTGATAAGAACATAATCATTCTATCCAATCCATATGCTAATCCACCATGAGGAGGAGGACCAAATTTAAATGCATCTAATAAGAAACCAAATCTCTCCCATGCACTTTCCTTAGTAAAGCCAAGCACTTTAAACATTTTTTCTTGAAGACTTGTGTCATGTATTCTTATACTTCCACCACCTAGTTCTTCTCCATTTAGTACTATATCATATGCCTCTGCTCTTACTCTTCCTGGCTCAGATTCCAAGTAAGGTATATCTTCTTCCATTGGCATCGTAAATGGATGATGTTCTGCTTGGTATCTGTCTTCCTCTTCATTATAAGACACTAGTGGGAATTCTGTAACCCAAACAAATTTAAACTCATTATTATCTTTTAAAAGTTCTAATTTATTTGCCATTTCTAATCTAAGCGCTCCAAGTGCTTGAAAAACAACACTATCCTTATCAGCAACAATTAAGATTAAATCTCCTACTTCTGCACCAATTTTATCAATTATACCTTTAAGTTCTTCTTCTTTCAAGAACTTTGATATAGGTGATTTTATTTCATCTTCTTTATAAGCTATCCAAGCAAGACCCTTAGCTTTGTATGTTTTAACAAACTCTCCAAGCTTATCAATTTGCTTTCTTCCCATATCTGCAGAATTTGGAACTTTTATTGCTCTTACACTTCCATCATTTTCTACAGCATCTTTAAACACCTTAAATTCTGAATTTTTAACTACATCAGTAAGATCATTTATTTCCATTCCAAATCTTAAATCAGGCTTATCTGTACCATACTTGCTCATAGCTTCTTGATATGGTATTCTTTCTATTGGAAGCTTTACATCAACATTTCCTACTTCTTTAAAAATCTTTTGTATCAATCTTTCATTTACTTCAATAACATCTTCCATATCAACAAACGAAAGCTCCATATCTATTTGAGTAAACTCTGGCTGTCTATTTGCTCTTAAGTCTTCATCTCTAAAACACTTAGCTATTTGGAAGTACTTATCAAAGCCTGATACCATTAATAATTGCTTAAACAATTGCGGAGATTGAGGCAATGCATAGAACATTCCTGGATAATTTCTACTTGGAACAAGATAATCTCTCGCACCCTCTGGAGTACTTTTAGTAAGCATCGGTGTTTCAACTTCCAAGAATCCATTTTCATCTAAGAAATCTCTAACTGCCTTTACAGTTTTATGTCTTATCTTAAATATTTTTTGCATATCTGGTCTTCTAAGATCTAGATATCTATATTTTAATCTTACCATTT
The DNA here is from genome assembly GCF_026719745.1 of Clostridium sp. ZS2-4. Lineage (GTDB taxonomy): Bacteria > Bacillota > Clostridia > Clostridiales > Clostridiaceae > Clostridium_H. Next base: position 107,536 of record NZ_JAPPRQ010000011.1, on the reverse strand, counting down.
CATCTGTATCTAAATCTTCTTTTATGTAGATTGGTGGAGTTTCTGATTCAGATAATATGTTTATACTCTCCCCTTTAAGTTCAACCATTCCTGTTGGCATAGTTTCATTAGGTGATTGTCTTTTTACTAATTCACCACTGACAGCTATACAGTATTCTGGTTTCACTAAGTCAGCTTTTTCGAAAGCTACCTTACTTATTTCTTCTCCAAATACAACTTGAAGAATTCCTTCTCTATCTCTTAAATCAATAAAAACTAGTCCTCCTAGGTTTCTTTTCCTTTGAACCCATCCCATAACTACATGCTTCTCGCCTGCATTAGCTTCTCTAAGCTCACCGCACATTATGGTTCTCTTAAGTCCATTTAATGATTCTCCCATGGCTAATCCTCCTCTTTTAGTTTCCTTTTACTATTTTAACTATTGTATCTAAATCCTTCAAGTTTATGTCAAACTGCTCACCGTCTTCCATCCTCTTAAGCCTAGCTTTTCCTTCCTCTATCTCATTTTCTCCTAAAATAACAGTATACGCCGCTTCTATTTTATTTGCATATTTCATTTGAGCTTTTACGGACTTATCCATATGATCACAGTCAGCCTTTATACCTTTTATTCTTAATTCGTTAACAAACTTAAAACTTTCAATCTTACCCTTTTCACCCATAGATCCTATGAATAAATCTACATGATTTGGCTTTGGTATTTCAATATTATTTTCCTCCATAGTAAGAAGCAATCTCTCGATTCCCATACCAAATCCAACAGCTGGAGTGTCTTTACCTCCAATTTGTTCTATTAAACCGTTATATCTTCCTCCACCACACACAGTTATATTATCATTGATTATTTCAAATACTGTTCTTGTATAATAATCCAGTCCTCTTACTATGTGAGGATCAACTTTATACTTAATTCCAAGAGCCTCTAAATAAATCTTTAGCTTTTCAAAGTGATCGCTGCAGTCTTCACATACGTAGTCTAAAATAATTGGTGCTTCCTCTGCTATTTTTTTGCATTCTTTATTTTTACAATCCAGTATTCTCATTGGATTTCTTTCAAATCTACTTTTACAAGTTTCACAAAGATCATCATATCTTGATCTGAAATATTCCTTTAATGCCTCATTGTACTTGCCTCTGCATTCCGGACATCCAATATTATTTATATTTAACTCTAAATTGTGTATGCCAAACTCTCTAAACGCCCTCATTGCAAGACTTATCAATTCAGCATCCAATGAAGCTTCTTTTGAACCGAAAACTTCTACCCCAAACTGGTGGTGCTGTCTTAATCTGCCTTTTTGAACATTCTCATATCTAAACACAGGTGTGAAATAAAACATTTTTGTTGGCTGTACTTCATTAAACAAACTATTTTCTATAAAAGCCCTTGCAGCTGGTGCTGTTCCCTCTGCTTTTAATGTTACACTTCTATCTCCTTTATCCTTAAAAGTGTACATTTCCTTTTGAACCACATCAGTTGTTTCTCCCACTCCTCTTTCAAAAAGTTCAGTATGTTCAAAAATAGGAGTTCTTATTTCTCTGCAGGCATAAACTGCAGCTATATTTCTCAACTTTTCTTCAATATACTGCCATTTATATGAATCCACAGGCAACAAATCTTTTGTGCCCTTCGGCGCTTGAATAGCCATAAAAATTCACTCTCCCTTAACTGATTATAGTGCCAAACTATTGGCACTATATACTAATACTAACTATAGATTATAAACTGTAAATTAAAAACTGTAAACCTTAAGACAAGATTTACTGTCTCATAAATCAAATTAATAAAGCTTTTCTAAAAGTTCTATCTTCTTTTCTATTTTTTCATCAATTCTCTTTATATATTCTCTTACATCTTTTATGTTAGGAAATCTTTCTAGTCTGTTATTATGTGGAAAAACAACTTTTGTAACCGCATCAGCTCCCAATGCAAGTATAGTCTGTTTTTCCTCAATTATTTGTACATTATAAATTCCTTCTCTTGATTCCTTTGCATAACCTACATTCTCCATATTGCCCACCATATTTTTTTGCCTGTACATATAGTAAGGTTCCATTCCTAATTCTTTGGCTAATTTTACTGTTTCACCATGCATTTCATTTAGTTCATTTTGCTCTCTTATACTAAATTCACCAGTAACTATTTGTTCATGCAATTTAGAAGCTCTTTTTACAGCCATACCATGTACTGTTATACTGTCCGGTTTAAGTCTTAGCAACTCTGAACAGGTATTTTTTACATGTTGTAAATCCTCGTTAGGAAGTCCAATGATTATATCCATATTTATATTTTCAAAACCCAGCTTTCTAGCTAAGTTGAATTTATCAATTACATCTTGTACAGTATGATTTCTTCCAATTGCCTTTAAGGTATCATCATTCATCGATTGAGGATTAATACTGATTCTGTTGACACCATATTTTTTCATGCTGTTTAATTTATACTCACTTATACTATCTGGACGTCCACACTCTACATTGAATTCGTGAACTTCTCTATCCTTTACAAAATTTTTGTAAATATCAGACAAAATCATTTCAAATTGTTCTTCACTTACAGAAGTAGGCGTTCCGCCCCCAAAATAAACACATTCAACTTTCAAATCTTTCTCATCAATAAACTTTTTTATTCTTTGTATTTCATAACTTAAAGTTTCCAAATAAGGGTCTACAATTTTTTTACAGCTACCAATTGGATTTGATGTAAAAGAACAGTACAAACATCTAGTTGGACAGAAAGGCATTCCAATATATATACTTACAGTCTTGGTGTCTTTATTTACCATTTCTTTTTCAAGCTTTGCTATATGCACACAAAGCTTTGCTTTATCTTCTCTTACGAAAAAGTTTTCTTTAAAGATTGTTATAATCTCCTCTTCACTCTTTCCTTCGTTCATCATTTCTAAAACAATTTTTGTTGGTCTAATACCAATTAAAACTCCCCACGGGAGTTCTTTCTCTGTTCTGTTTTTTAGATATTGAAATATTGCTCCTTTAATTTCATTGTTTTTTTTCATTTTTTTTGTAAACTTAAAATTACAGACCTCATTTTTTTCATTGCAAATCTCTATTTGATCATCTAAAACAGTTACACTGAAATCAAACTCTTCATCTACAAACCGAATATCCATAAAGCTGTAAAAAAGTTTGAAGATATGATATACATCATATCTATAACTAAAATCATTCAATTTGATTTTTATCATTTTATTTCCCTCGTGTTACATATTTCCAAATTAAAATAATTGAATTTTATAATCATAAAATAAATTTCTTATAAAAATGGATTGTTATGTTTTTCATATTTTATACTACTTTCAGGTCCATGTCCTGGCAAAACAACAGTATCTTCTGAAAGATAAATAAGCTTTTCTTTAATGTTTTTAATTAATGAATCAAAATCTCCTCCAGCAAAATCAGTTCTTCCTATGGAGCCTTGGAATAGAGTATCACCTGTGAAAACTACATTTTCAACTAAAAAACACATACCTCCTGGAGTATGACCCGGAGTATCTATGCATTTAATTTGTAAATTTCCAAGAGTTAATATATCACCCTCTTTAATTACATTATCTTTATTATCCTCTTTCCACATAGCACCAAAAACATTTTCTCCTGCACCCATCATTTTTTTATCCATAGAATTAATATATACAGGTACATCATATTTTTCTTTTACTGCATCTACAGCATCAACATGATCCATGTGTCCATGAGTTAAAAGAATATATTTTATACTAACACCTAATTTATCTATTTCCTTTACTAAAACTTCTCCATTTGCACCCGGATCTATCACAGCCGCTTCCTTTGTATTTTCATCAATCAATATATAACAATTTGCGGCATATACTCCTAATGAAATTCTCTTAATTTCCATTCTCACATTCTCCTTTATATTTAAAAATTTAAAAAGTTTTTTTACTCTCTATAATTAAAGTAACAGGTCCATCATTTTTTATATCTACTAACATTTCTGCTCCAAATTCCCCTGTTTCCACGACCTGAATTTCTTCTCTACAAGCAGCTACAAAATCTAAATAAAGTTTTTCCGCCTCTTCTCCACCTAAAGCCTGCATAAAATTAGGTCTTCTGCCCTTCCTACAGTCTCCGTATAAAGTAAATTGAGAAACTACTAACATTTCTCCATTTACTTCTTTTAATGATTTATTTAATTTCCCATTTTCATCTTCAAATACTCTTAAATTAATTATCTTGTCTTTTAAATACTTAATATCTTCTATATTATCATCCTTAGAAATTCCTAGCAAAACATTAAATCCTTTTCCTATCTTTCCAATAATCTTAGCATCTACTGTAACAGTAGAGGATACAACCCTTTGTACTACCGCTCTCATATCAAACACCTCATCAATTCCTAGTTCTGTATACTGCAATTACTCCTTTTAGTTTTCTCATTTTCCTCATTACTTCTTTTAGCTTTTCTATATCAGCTATTCTTAACTTGATAGTTATAATTGCTAAATTAGATTTAGCTGTTTTAGCATTGACAGCATATAACGCAATCTTAGTATCTATAATCGCTTCCATTAATTCTGCCAATAATCCATTTCTATTCTCTGCTCTAACCTCAATTTCAGTAATATATTCTGATTTTCTTGAGTTTTCTCCTTGCCATTTAACCTCAATGATTCTACTGCCATCATTAAGAATCAAGGCATTTACATTTTCACAATCTTTTCTGTGTACAGAAACTCCTCTTCCTTTGGTTATATATCCAATTATAGAGTCACCTGGTACAGGATTGCAGCATTTTGCAAATCTTACAAGTACATTATCTATACCTTTAACTTTAACTCCAGGTGAATTGCTTTTTTTCTTAACTTTTGCTGTATGTTGCAGCTGCTGTTTTAATTGTTCAATATTTACCTCTTCTTTTTCAGATTCTTGATTCTTAACAAATCCTAATAGTTTATTAATAACAGAATAAGATGTAATAGCTCCTATGGTAACTGCAACATATAAATCATCCAAATTATTAAGATTATATTTCTTTAATAGTGTTTCCAGAATTTCACCCTTTGCAATTTTCCCAAAATTAACCCCTTGGCGCTTACATTCTTTATCAATTAACTCTTTACCCTTTTCTATATTATCATGTCTTTTTTCTTTTTTAAACCAAGCCTTAATTTTACTCTTGGCTTGATTACTTTTTGTAATATTCAGCCAATCCATTCCAGGTCCTTTTGAAGATGCCGAAGTCAATATTTCTACTATCTCTCCTGTTTTTAAATGGTAATCTAATGGAACTATTTTACCATTAACTTTTGCTCCTACACATCTGTGTCCTACATCTGTATGAATTCTATAAGCAAAATCTATGGGTGTTGAATTGTAAGGAAGATTTATTACAGCTCCTTTTGGCGTAAAAACAAAAACTTCATCCGAAAACATATCAATTTTAAAATTTTCCATAAATTCTTCTGGATTAGAAGTTTCTCTCTGCCATTCTAAAACTTCTCTAAGCCAAGTAAGCTTAGTTTCAAAATCATCTTTTTGCTTTGAATTCTCTCCTTCTTTATATTTCCAGTGCGCTGCTATTCCATATTCAGAAGTATTATGCATTTCATAAGTTCTAATTTGTATTTCAAAAGGTTTCCCCTGTGGACCTATAACCGTTGAATGTAAAGACTGATACATATTTGGCTTAGGCATTGCTATATAATCTTTAAATCTTCCTGGAATAGGCTTATACATGGTGTGAACAATACCTAGAGCAGCATAACAATCTCGTACATCATTTACAAGAATTCTAACAGCAGTTAAATCATATATTTGGTCTATTGTTTTATTCTTTATAACCATTTTTCTATAGATGCTATAAAAATGCTTTGGTCTTCCTGCAATTTCAGCCTCTATACCCGTACTTTCAAGCTTTTGCAGCAGTTCATTTATTATGTTGCTTATATATTCTTCTCTTTCATTTCTCTTTTCTGCTACCTTTCTGACCAAATCATAATATTCATTTGGATGCAAATATCTTAAAGATAAGTCCTCCAGCTCCCATTTAACCTTAGAAATACCAAGTCTATGGGCTAAAGGTGCATATATGTCAAGAGTTTCTTTTGCCTTTTCCTTTTGTTTTTCAACAGACATATATTTTAAAGTTCTCATATTATGCAATCTATCTGCAAGTTTTATCAATATCACTCTTATGTCCTTAGTCATTGCAAATAACATCTTTCTTACGTTTTCAGCCTGTTGTTCCTCTTTAGTTTTGTACTTTATTTTACCAAGTTTAGTGACTCCTTCAACCAAAACTGCTACTTCCCCATTAAATTCAGTTTCTATATCACCAAATGTATATTCCGTATCTTCTATTACATCATGAAGCAGGCTTGCTGCAATAGTATTTTCATCTAAACCCATTTCTGCTAGAATACAAGCAACTTCCACTGGATGGATTATATAAGGTTCACCAGATACACGTCTTTGCTCTTTATGTGCACTTTCTGCATAGTGGTAAGCTTTTTCAATTATTTTTTTGTTAACATTATGACAATTTTCATCAATTTTTTCTAATAAATCACCCAGCATAATTAATTCTCTCCTAAAACCAAAAGCTGGTTTTTCTAACCAGCCGTAATTTTTTTTATAAATATTATATAATACCATGTAGAAATTTGCAATAAAAACCTTTTTTTATATAAATTCCTTTATTACCGTTATTATGTACGTTTTACAGAAATATAAACATATTGAATAAAACTCCTTGCTGTATTCCAGCAAGGAGCCTTATTCAATATTATATATCATATTGAACTAATGACATTACATCGTACTTTTCTAGCTTTTTTCTTCCATTTAATTTTGTTAACTCAATAACAAAATCAACACTGACTACTTCTCCACCTAATTGTTCTATAAGTTTAACAACTGATTCAATAGTACCACCAGTTGCAAGCAAATCATCTACTACTGCCACTCTTTGTCCTGGTTTTATAGCATCTTTATGCATTTCAAGAGTATCTGTGCCATATTCCAAGTCATATTCAACAGCCATTGTATCATATGGCAATTTTCCTTTTTTTCTTACTGGAACAAATCCAGCCCCTATAGCATATGCTACTGGAGCACCAAATAGGAAGCCTCTAGCTTCTGGTCCTACAACAATATCTACATTTTTATCCTTTAAGTGTTCTGCAACCTTATCAACTGAATATTTAAAAGCAATGCTGTCTTTTAAGATTGTTGTAACATCCTTAAAACTAATACCTTCATTTGGAAACCCTTCAATTATTCTAATATTTTGTTTTAAATCCACGTGTATTCCCCCTATGCATTTATAAATTTATTTTTTCAGCATCATATTGTATTGTCTTATTTATATACTTAGCAATCTGCTCAGCTCTTCCTTTATTTGTTGTAGTAAATAACTCTACTACAATTCGGGCATCATCCATTCTGCCTATTGCATTAATTTTAGGCATTACTATGTTTGCCAGCTTCATTAAAGATGAATAATTAATTTCACTTATATTATTTATCTGAGTAATAGCCTTAATACCATAATTATTAGTATACGTTAAATAGTGAATCCCCTTCTGTACCATAAGTTTATTTTCACCAATTAAAGGGATATCACTTGAAACAATACCTATGGCTACTAAATCTAAGTATTTTTCTATACACTGTACATGGTAATGATCAGCAATTGCACAAGCCAGTTTATACGCAACACCAACTGCATTCAGCTCTTTAAACGGATATGTACATCCTTTCTGCTTAGGATTAACAATAATCGTATCAGGTGTTGAATTTTCAGGCTTACGGTAATCCGTAACAATTACATCAATTTGGAGTTTTTTGCACAGTTCTACCTCTTCAAAAGAATTCATGCCACAACCAACCGTAATAATCAGGCCAGCCCCTAATAATTTAATATGATTTTCTATTGTATTACAATTAAAGATATTATCTTCATCAATCCTATCCGGTATGTAATATTCTATATCCGCATTTAAATATTTTAAAATCAACATAAGCAGTGAAACACTAGTTATTCCATCCACATCATAAGAACCATAAATAACTATTTTTTCCCTTTGATTAACTGATCTTATAATTCTTTCCAGGGCATCATGTATTCCTTTCAATAGGTATGAATCATGCATCTTTATTAAATTTAAATTATCATAACTATTATAACAACAATATTCTTTCATATATAATCCCCCAAAGTTTATAGGAAGCAAATAATATTATAATTTAAATTTAGCATTATTACAAATACTTTTTTGATAATAATAAAAGAATGTTGCGACACAACATTCTTTTATTCCCCAATGGCCAATCCCCAATCCCCAATCCCCAGATAATAACATTTTGCTATGCAAAACTAACATTAAAATAAAGTAAAGTAGGCTTAAAAATAGATATAATCTATCTTTAAGCCCATTTTATTTTGATTTTATATAATTATTCTTAATTACTTTTATCTTTTTTCTTTATGCTGGAAATTGGTGATTGGCGACTGGTGAATAGAATAAAATTGTTTCACAATTTTATTCTATTATGCCGCAGCTTTTTTCTTAGATTTATTTTTTAGAATAACCCAAACAGGACTTGCTATGAATATTGATGAGTAAGCTCCTGAAACTATACCAACTATAAGAGGGAAAGTAAATTCTCTAACAGATGGAACAAATGCATAAACTGCCACAATTGTAAATAAAGTAGTTACAACAGTATTTATAGATCTTGTTAAAGTTTGAGTTATACTTGCATTAGTAATCTCGCTGATGCTTCTTCCTCGCATTTTTCTAGTATTTTCTCTTATTCTGTCAAAGATAACAATTGTATCATTTATTGAATATCCTAAAATAGTAAGTATTGCCGCAATAAACGGAGAGTTTACAGGGACTTGGAAAATAGCATAGACACTTAATGTAATTAAAATATCATGTACCAAAGCTACAATTGCAGCAATTCCAAATCTGAATTCAAATCTTATACCTATGTATATGAGCATAGCTATAGTTGCAATTATAAAGGCTTTAACAGCTTTATCCTTTAATTCTTTACCAATAGATGGTCCAACATTACTTTGAGATATTAAAGCTTTATCCTTTAATTTATACTTTTCTTTTATTTCATTAAAAACTTTGCTTATAGTTTCACTTGTCAATGTATTACTCTTTATATCCAACTGTGTTTGATTTGCAATATTAGTTGCAGCATTAGGATCATACTTTTTAATAATTTTATCAACTTCTTCTTTCTTATTTTGGTTAAAGTCCTTTCCCATCTCTATAGTAACTATTGTTCCACCTTTGAAATCTATACCATAGTTCAAGCCTCTAACACTTAAAACTCCCATTCCTATAATAATTATAGTTAAGGATATTGCAAACCATATCTTTGTTTTTTCTATAATTTTAAACACTATATTTACCCCCTTTTAACGCCAAAATGAGAAGAAGTGTTTAACAATCCCATTTCAATTCCTAATTTAAGTAGCAATTTTGTAACTGTAAGGGCTGTAAATATACTTAATACTATACCAATCATAAGTGTAAGCGCAAATCCCTTTACTGTACCTGAACCTAAAGAATATAACACTATAGCGGCAATAACAGTAGTTATGTTTGAATCAAGTATAGATGAAAGCGCTCTGTTAAATCCAGCTTCTGTTGCAGATTTTATACTTTTTCCTAACTTTAGTTCTTCCTTAATTCTTTCAAAGATAAGTACATTAGCATCAACCGCCATACCAACTGTCAGTAAGAAACCAGCTATGCCTGACAGTGTTAATGTTACATTAGCAGCAGAAAAAGTAGCTAAAACTATTACAACATAGAAAACTAATGCAATACCTGCCATAATTCCTGGTCCTCTATAGTAAATAATCATAAATAATAATACTAGACCTATTCCTATAGCACCAGCTTTCATACTTAGTGGAAGAGCATTTTGCCCTAAAGTTGCACCTACAGTTTTAAACTCAACAGCTTCAAGTACAACAGGAAGGGCTCCTGATGTTATGATATTAGCTTGGCGTTTTGCTTCTTCTAAACTTTTACTTCCTGTTATAGTTGCTTTACCATCTGAAATTACATTGTTAACTTGTGGTTTAGTAAGTTCTTCACCATCCATGTAAATTCCAATTTGTTGTCCAAGGAATTTAGTTGTTGCTTCTGCAAACTTTTTAGCTCCATCTGTATTAAGCTCTAAACCAATTGTAGGTTTGCCATACTGATCCATGTATGCAGTAGCTTCTTTTACATCTTTACCTGTTAAAATCACTTTATCATCAGGTCCTTTAAACTCCAAGCTCCCTGTTTTACCTATACTTTCCAAAACCTTCTTAGCATCAAATTCTCCTGGAATTTCAAGTCTGATTCTATTTTTTCCTTCTCTAGAAATACTGATTTCCTTAGCTCCATTTGGATTTACTCTCATAGATAATAGCTCTATAGTTCTTTCTAGAGTTGTATTATCTATTTTTTTCCCTTTTATTTCCTCTAAGACAGAGATTCCACCTTGTAAATCAAGCCCTTTGTTTATTACCTCAGTAAAAGGTTTAACTCTATATCCTGCAATATTCTTAAATCCGAAAGAACCAGCATAAGCCAATATTCCTATTACCAAGAATACAGCAATAAATATTACAGTACTTTTGGTTTTTGTGGATTTATTCACCTTCGAGTTTCTCATTTTTATCCCCCTTTGTCACATATTTATAAGCATAATTATACTATATTATAGTATTTTAAATTCCACTAGTCAATATAAGGTAATTATATAATTATTTTTCCATTTTTTTAGCTTTTAACGCAATAGCACATTCTATTCTCTTTTTCTGCATTTCACATCCTACCTCATATGGAGTATGAATATCCTGATTAAAATTGTAATTGTTGGCTTGACATCCGCCACTGCAATAAAATCTTGCCCAGCATTCCTTACAGATTGGTTTGTTATATATATGCGCACATTTGAATTTTTTTGCTATATCCCAGTTTATTTTTTCGTCCTTATCATATATTGTTCCAAGTTTAAAGTCTTCATTACCAACAAACTGATGACAAGGGTATATGTCTCCATCTGGTGTTACTGCGATATACTCATGTCCTGCTCCACAACCCGATATCCTCTTATAAACACAAGGTCCTCCTTGAAGATCTATGTTAAAGTGGTAAAATTTAAACTCATTACCTTCTTCATATCTCTTAAGCATTTCCTTATATAACATATCATAATTTTCATTAATAGTTTGTAAATCTTCTTCTCTTATTGATAGAGAATGATCATCCGGTAAAACCACAGGTTCAACTGATATTTCCTTAAATCCTAAGTCAGCTAGATGCTTAATATCCTTATAAAAATCTAAATTTTCTCTAGTAAAAGTTCCTCTAACATAATATAGCTTGGACTTATCTCTTTTTTCTACCATTTTGTATATTTTAGGTAGTATTGAATCATAAGTTCCACTATTATCTACTCTAATCCTTACATTATCATTTACTTCTTTTCTTCCATCTATACTCAATACTATATTTCCCATTTCTTTATCCATATATTCCATAATTTCATCCGTTAATAATGTAGCATTGGTAGTCATAGTAAATCTAATAACTTTATTATGTATCTTTTCTTGTTCCCTAGCATAAGCTATTATTTCTTTTATTTCTTTCATAGCTAAAAGTGGTTCTCCACCAAATAAATCCACCTCAATATTTTTTCTTGGACCACTATGCTCTATAACATAATCTATTGCTTTTTTAGCAACTCCTGGTGACATAACCTTTCTTGCACCATGGTATTTTCCTTCATCAGCAAAGCAATATTTACATCTTAAGTTACAGTCATGCGTTATATTTAAACATAAAGCTTTTATATAATCAGCAGATTCTTGACTCTTAACTGCAATGTCCTCATACAAATCTTTTGAATACAAGTATCCTTCTTTTACAAGCTCTATTATCTCACTATACACTTCTTCAATTTCTTCTTTTGAATACTTGTCCTTATATTTTTCAAGAAGCTCTTCTTGTGTTTTTAATTTATCTTCATCTAACAAGTCATACACCAACTCATCAATAATATGAATTGATCCCGTGTTTACATCTAATACAAAATATTCATTATCTTGAATAAATTTATGAATTAATGCCAATTTAATTTCCTCCTTATACAAACATAAAGCAGTAACAAAACGTTACTGCTTATACTTAAATATTAGTTTTCACAAGCTAAGTTTGCAACTGTACAAGATGTTTTACATGCAGATTGACAAGAGTTAGCACATTCTTTACATCCTGGTTTATTTAAACTATTTTTTATATTTGGTTTGTTTATTGTTTTAATATGTTTCATTTGAATTCCTCCATTTTCAATATAAAATCGTCCCATAAATTATACCATATCTTCAACTTTAAATAAAGTAATTTTAAATATTTATACCCAGCATTCCAGATAAGGTCCCTACAACAAGAGCTAAAATTATTCTAAGTATTGAAAAATGAGATAATGCTAGTCCTCTTCCATTAAGTACAGACACTAGATAAATAACTATCATATATAATATACCTATAATTAATCCAATTAACCATCCTCTTCTGTTAATTTTTTTAGCTGCATATATGGCTCCGTACATCACACCTAGTGCAGTTATTACAACTTTATATATAGAATCAAATTTAGCATTAGTATCTATAAAGGATGTTATTACAGCATATATAAGCAATAAGGCTAAAGTAAAAAAAAAGCTCCTAATAACCCCTTCTCCAATTCGTAATAAATCACTATTATTTTCCATAAAAACACCTCCTATCTAATAATACCTATGTAGATTGGAGGTCTTTTATTACCTAAAACATTATTTTTTCTCTTCCACAACACTTGTAACAGAAGCTATTCCATTTTTACTAAGTTTAAACTTTACTTTATCGGGACCAGACTCAACTATAACAAATTCCTCTTTAATTTTAGCAATCTTGCATATTATTCCACCTCTTGTCATAACTTCATCATTTATTCTTAATCCCTCTATCATAGTGTTATATTGTTTTTTTCTCTTTTTTTCAGGAACCATAATAAATAGGTAAAATAGCGCCATAACAAAAACAAATGGCAATACCATGGCAATAATACCTCCCTGCTGCTGCATAACCATACCTCCTTTCAATTCACTATATATTTTTGTTGTAAGATTTAAGCTCTTCCACCCCATTCTTCAAGTTTCTGTGCTTTGAAATCTTTAAAATAATCTCCATCTATTGCATTTCTTATATCTTCCATCATTTTATTATAGAAATATAAATTGTGCAGTACACATAGCCTCATAGCAAGCATTTCTTTTGCTTTAAAAAGATGTCTGATATAAGCTCTTGTATAATGTTGACAAGCTGGGCAACTACACCCTTCGTCTATAGGTCTATCATCCAATTCAAATTTTGCATTCATCAAGTTTATTTTACCATATTTAGTGAATACGTGTCCATGTCTTCCATTTCTGGCAGGTAATACACAGTCAAAAAAATCCACTCCTCGGTCTACTGCTTCCAGGATATTGCTTGGAATTCCTACACCCATTAAATATCTAGGCTTATCAGTTGGAAGATGTGGTTCTACTGCCTCAATCATTCTGTACATTTCTTCATGAGTTTCTCCTACTGCAAGACCACCTATTGCATATCCATCCAAATCCATTTTTGAAATTTCTTTAGCATGCTGTATTCTAATATCTTCGTAAACGCCTCCTTGGTTTATTCCAAATAGCATTTGTTTTTTATTTATAGTATCTGGAAGAGCATTTAATCTATCCATTTCTGTTTTACATCTTTCAAGCCATCTTGTAGTTCTGTCAACAGAATTTATTACATACTCTCTTGGAGAAGGATTAGGTATACATTCATCAAATGCCATAGCTATAGTAGATGCTAAATTGCTTTGAATTTGCATACTCTCTTCTGGACCCATAAATATTTTTCTTCCATCAATGTGAGAATTGAAATATACTCCTTCTTCTGTTATTTTTCTCATTGCTGACAATGAAAAAACTTGGAATCCACCAGAATCAGTAAGTATTGGTCTATCCCAATTCATAAACTTATGTAATCCTCCTAATTTTCTTATAACCTTATCTCCAGGTCTCAAGTGCAAATGATAAGTATTGGACAATTCCACCTGACATTCTATTTCTTTTAAATCCATTGTTGATACAGCACCTTTAATTGCTGCTAAAGTTCCTACATTCATAAATACTGGAGTCTGAATGACTCCATGAGGAGTTGCAAACTCTCCCCGTCTTGCATTACCGTTCTTTTTATGTAATTTAAACACTATTTTTTCTCCTTTCAGCTCATTTTATAATCATTGCATCTCCAAAACTAAAAAATCTATACTTTCCCTTTACAGCAGTATCATAAGCCTTCATAATGATATCTTTGCTTGAAAAAGCACTTACCAGCATCAATAATGTTGACTGTGGAAGGTGAAAATTTGTAATTATGGTATCTACTACTTTGAACTTATATCCTGGATACATAAATATGTCTGTCCAACCTGATTCTTCACTTACTTTTCCACTATTATCTGCAATAGTTTCTAAAGTCCTGCAAGATGTAGTACCTACAGCAATTATTCTGCCACCACTTTCCTTTGTCTTATTTATAATGTCAGCAGTTTCTTTTGGCATTGTGTAGTATTCTGAATGCATATGATGCTCCTCAATCTCTTCAACCTTTACAGGTCTGAAGGTTCCAAGTCCTACATGCAGTGTAACAAAACAGATATTAACGCCTTTTTCTTTTAATTTATTCATAAGTTCTTCTGTAAAATGAAGTCCAGCAGTTGGTGCAGCAGCCGAACCCACCTCTTTGGAATATACCGTCTGATATCTTTCCCTGTCATCCAGTTGTTCCGTTATATATGGAGGGAGAGGCATTTGTCCAAGCCTATCCAAAACCTCTTCAAAGATACCTTCGTATTCAAACTTAACAATTCTACTTCCATCTTCACCAATCTCTTTAACTTCTGCCTTAAGCTCTCCTCCACCAAATACAAATCTTGATCCAACTTTAGCTCTTTTTCCTGGTTTAACTAGAGTTTCCCATGAATCATCCTCTAATCTTTTTAATAATAAAAACTCCATTTTCCCACCAGTATTTTCTTTTTCACCAATTAATCTAGCTGGTAAAACTCTTGTATTATTTAATACCAAGCAATCTCCTTGATTAATATACTCGATTATATCCTTAAATATCTTATGCTCTATTTCACCAGTTTTTTTATCTACTACCATAAGTTTTGATTCATCTCTTTTTTCCTTTGGGTGTTGTGCAATCAATTCTTCTGGCAAATAAAAATCAAATTCACTTACTTTCAATGCGTCCACTCCTCTTAAGTTAACCTTTATTATTTTATTATTTGTCTATTTAAATGCTTATAAGCTTTCTCGGTGGCCTTTCTTCCTCTTGGCATTCTTACTATAAATCCTTTTTGAAGAAGATAAGGTTCATATACATCTTGTATAGTATCCAATTCTTCTCCAATAAAATAAGATAAAGTTTCCAGACCTACAGGTCCTCCTTTAAAATTGTCAATTATGGCTTCTAATATCTTATTATCTATTCTATCGAACCCTTCATTATCTATTTCTAAAAGCTCTAGAGCGTTTTTTGCAGTTACTAGATCAATTATTCCATTACCTTTTACTTCACAATAATCTCTAACTCTTTTTAAAATCCTATTTGCAATCCTTGGCGTACCTCTTGATCTTTTAGCAATTTCATATGCAGCATTTTGTTTTATCTCTACCCCTAAAATTTGTGAAGATCTTGAAACTATCTCCTTCAGTTCTTCTTCTTTATAAAATTCCATAGAGCTCAATACCCCAAACCTGTCACGAAGAGGTGATGTAAGAAGTCCTACTCGTGTTGTTGCACCTATTAATGTAAACTTGGGTAAATCCAATCTTATGGATTTGGCTGCTGCACCTTTTCCTATAACTATATCTAAGGCATTATCTTCCATAGCAGGATATAATATTTCTTCCACTACCCTGTTTAGTCTGTGAATCTCATCTATAAACAATACATCAAAATCACTAAGTCCTGTCATTATAGCTGCCAAATCTCCAGCTCTTTCTATGGCTGGTCCTGAAGTTATTTTTAAATTACCGCCCATTTCCTTAGCTATTATATTTGCCAAAGTAGTTTTTCCAAGACCCGGTGGCCCATATAAAAGCACATGATCTAATGCTTCTCCTCTTAATTTTGCAGCTTTTATGAATATACTTAGTTTTTCTTTTACCTTTTCCTGCCCTATGTATTCATCTAGACTTTGAGGCCTCAATGAATATTCAATATCAGTATCTTCATTTTTATATGAAGCAGAAACTAGTCTATCCTCCATATACTATACCCCTCAATTCATAAGATGTTTTAAACTATTTTTAATTATATCTTCCAAGCTTTTATTTATGTCAACACACTTTAGCGCACCTTGTGCTTCTTTTTCTGAAAATCCCAAAGAAACAAGAGCTTGGAGTGCTTCACCATAATTTTTTTCAACTGACTCTGAAATCTTAATCAAGTCATTTTCATTATTTTCATTCTGTTCTATTATGCTTCCCAGCTTATCTTTAAGCTCTAAAATAATTCTTTGAGCAATCTTTTTTCCAATACCAGGTGCTTTTGTTAATGTTCCATAATCACTGGATAAAATGGCAAATTTCAAGTTATTTACACTACTTATGGAAAGTAATGATAGTGCAGCCTTACTTCCAACCCCATTAATTGTTAAAAGTAAATTGAACATTTCTCTCTCCTCTTCTGTTAAAAAACCATATAAACCAATAAAATCTTCTCTTACTAATTGTTGAACAAAAATCTTAACTTTCTCATTTATATTTGGCATTTTTGCCATGGTGCTTCCTGCAGTATATATTTTATACCCTATATTATTACTCTCAACTATAATATAATCTTTACTGATGCCAATATAAGTCCCTTTGATGTATTCGTACAAATCCATACCCTCCAAAACTCCATAATTATATAATCATATAATACTTTACCACTTAAATTTTAAATTTTCAAGAAATCCCAGAATTTAAAGCTATCGAATTGAATTTTAGAGAAAAAAAATATGAAATGCTTATTCCGGCATTTCATATTTTATATCAAAGTCCTTGATGCTGTCATTTAATTCAATATTGGTCTTATATTGTATAGATTTATCTCCTTTTATAATGTTTGCTATGTCTTCATTTCTCAAACTTTCTAATTTAGTCCCTGTGCCCTGTCTATCTATTATGCTGCCTTTATTGTCAAAAACACTCCCCTCATTATCCGCATGTGCGATTATAATTTCATTATTTTCAGCCATTAGCACATAAAAATTCGGTTCATATTTTAAAGGTTCTCTAATCATCTCAACTTTTTTATCATTTATTTCTTTTACTAAATATCCTTCTGTCTTATATTTTTCTTCTATATCTACACCTTTTTTCCCAGCTATGCCCTCTTCTTTTGCACTTTTTCTTCTCTCTATTATATATTTATTTTCATTACTACATTCTATTTCAAAAATTATTTCAGCATTTTGAGAAACTACCTTTTGTAACACTTTAGCATCTCTTATTTTTTCTCCACTTACATCTAAACTTAATTGCTGATTTTTATTTTCAGTATCTTTTTTCATTTTTGCTTCCTTACTCACTCCTATATTATACCCTACAATAAAGGCCAAAGATAACAAACAGATGAATAAAACTGTAATTAATTTCTTTTTTTCCATAATATCACTCCCTTTTGTTGATATTATGGTCAAATTTTTCCTTGTTTATTCATTTAAATCCTTAATTTATATTATTTTTAATGTGAAATTAAAAATGTACTCTAAGAAATCACCATTCTCCCCACAGTTAATGTTAATATTAACATTAATATGTACACCATAATCGTTCTTGATATAGTATAGAATACCCTGTGCATAATATACTCATCCTTTTGCCATTTAATATGTGCATATTGTTATTTATTATGGAATTAATATATTTATTTATTCCTTTCTTGTTTATCATATGATTCTATTTATTTTCATTTATATGAATTTCAAATAATTCTTTAAATGTAGTACATTTAATACCTGGTAATTTATCAATTGAATAATTATAATTAATGATACCAAAATAGTCCAATATCTTTTGGTGATAATTTATATTTTCTTCTATTTTATTAATTAGTCCTTGTAACTCTTCTATTTTATCAATACTATCAATTATTTTTTCATAGTTAGTAACATTCAATTTCTCAGAGTTATATCTTAATATGTCTTTTCCATATATTATATTGCCGAATGCACTCTGTTCTTTAATTTCTATTTTGCAAGAAATTTTTTCACTTGGAATTTCAAAATAAAATGCAGCGTCTTCTTTATTAATCAATACTATACTTAATTCTTTATATTTTGCAATATAAATATTGTTATCTATTTCCATCTGAAAACCTTTATTACGGAAATATTCAATAAACTGATTTATAAAATCTTGTTTTTTATTTTTAATTTTGATTTTAATGTTATTTGTAACTTTATTACAAATAACATTAAAGTTATAAAATCTACTTTTGGCTATAGTTTTGAGCTTCATTCTTAACAAATTATCTATTTCCTTTTTATCTTCTTTTTGTTTTAATTTATCAATATCCACCTAAAGCCCTCCTAACACCAATATTTAATTTAATGCCTTTTAAAAATATGTTATAAAACCTATATAAATTTTCCAAAAACAAGTAGAAAATGTTTCTTGTCTTCATATACTATTCATTAAATTATACAAAAAATAATATTAATCATTATTTACAAAACTCACTTAGTAATCTAATGATTAATATTATCATTTACAATTTTTAGATATCTCTATCAACCTTTTTATTTTTACTCTTAATATCTTTAGTACTTCTTCTGACAAATCTGCTGACTGGTATGCTAACTGTATAATATCACATATGTCACTAGATTTAGTTAATGGTATTGTTGATAAAGCTTGAGAACCAAGAGAATATCTTTCAGTAGCAAAACTTAATATACTAAGTACATTTAAAAGAGGAAATACCTCTTGTTCATAATACACTCTTTCTTCTAGATTAAATTGAAGTTTTGCTAATTCCTCTCTGATAAGATTAACATTTTGAAGCCCTGCTCTTATCTCATTAAGCCCCTCTGTAACCTTATCCTCTTTAATTTCCTCAGGTTCAGTAATTTTTTCATCAGAAGACGTAGGTTTTAATTTTTGAGGAACAGTATCTAAAATCTGTTTTGCCAGTTTTTCGATATTAAAAGTCTCTCTGGCGTAATAATTATTGTCATTACTTTTTTCATTATTCTTATCATTATTTTTGCTACTAGTGCCATTCTCATTATTCTTATTATGTTTTTTTTTCCCCATTCCCAATCATCCATTTACTTTTATATTTATACCCTAAATGTATAAGAGTATATTTTCCTATAATAAATTATATAATGTCATTGCAAATTTTATTACATACATGAATTACATTTAATTATTTAATTCTTGCATAATATTTTTCATCTTAACTTCAAAGAGCAATTTAGAGCATACTCTACTTAATCTCAATTTTAAATTATATTCAAAATCATCAAATTCTTTGTCCATTTTTTGCTTAATTCTTCTTTGCAGAACATCATGTGTATAATCCAAATCATCATATGGAACATCATCATCATCCATAAGCAAAAAATCAAATTCTTCTCCTGCAATGCCTTTATTTTGAAAATTCTTAGCCATCTTTCCAAACATAAACCACTTTTTGATATTTTCGTACTCTTTTTTTAAATTTTCTAAAGACATATTATATATTGCCTCTTCTAAAAATGAAACTTCATAAAAACGATTAACATTTATTAAATTTTCTTCTATATCATGCACAAAATAAAACATTATTTTTCCTCCCACAGTTACTTCAATTTTTAGCCTTATTCTATTTTCGTAATTCACTTATACATCTTTATAATAAAAACCAAGGTTCAATGGATGTAAATTTTGTTAATTTTTTAAGCATATACAGTTACTTTTATTTATTTTACTATCTACTCTTTTTTCTTTTATTTAAACTAATATCCTTATTGTTCTTCTAATAAATATTTTAAACAATACAAAAAGATATCTCATGTGAATATAATATCTATTCACATGAGATATCTTTTGAATTACGTATATCTTAAATCTTGCACTTTAGAAATTTAACAAATGTCATCATCCAAGAACTTTTTTATTTTCAAAAGCACCTAAGCCTTTTATCCTTCAAATTCCTCAGGGAACTCAGCATTGTGATAAACATTTTGAACATCGTCATCATCTTCAAGCATATCCAACAGCTTTTGAGTTTTTGGTGCAGTTTCCATATCTACTGATGTCATCATATCTGGTATCATAGTAATATCAGCTTCTACAAACTCATACCCAGCCTTTTCAAGTTCTTCACGAACAGCTGAGAAATCTGCTTGGTCAGTTATAATTTCAAATACTTCTTCTTCTGCATTAAAGTCTTCTGCTCCAGCTTCTAATGCTATCATCATTAATTCATCTTCATCAATTTCTTCAATTCTTTCTATTACTATTTGACCTTTCCTTTGGAACATATAAGAAACGCATCCATTTGCTCCTAAATTCCCACCATACTTATCAAATATATGTCTAGTACTTGCAGCACTTCTATTTCTATTATCTGTAAGGATTTTTACCATTACTGCAACTCCACCTGGTGCGTATCCTTCATAAACTATTTCTTCATAGTTTATTCCTTCTAATTCACCTGCACCTTTTTTTATTGCTCTTTCTAAGGTATCATTAGGCATATTTGCTGCTTTTGCCTTTGCTATAACATCTCTTAGCTTAGCATTGGTATCTGGATTAGACCCACCATCTCTAGCGGCTAACATAATCTCTCTACCTATTTTGGTGAATATTTTTCCTTTTTTAGCATCATTTTTTCCTTTTTTAGCTTGTATATTATGCCATTTTGAATGTCCTGACATAAAAAATTTCCCCCTAACTAGTTATATATATTATTTACATACATGCAATACTTTGCCATAATTGTATAATTCATTTCATGAATCATTTAATATTATATCATAAATTTCGATTTTATTTCAAATTTTATTCTAGTAACCAGTGGCCAATCCCCAGTCACCAGAGAAGGATGTTTTGCTAATGCAAAACTAAAATAAAGAAAAATAGATTTAAAAGTAGATATAATCTATTTTTAAATCTATTTTATTTAACTTTTCTTAATTTCTTTTATCTTTTTTCTTTATACTGGGGATTGGTTACTGGCAACTGGTGACTATAAGAATGTTGCGCAGCAACGTTCTTATATTTCTTCTTCAAACAGTCTATTTCCCAATTTAAAATAATATTTTTTATCATATAATTTAAACTCACTTTTCCCTGAAGTTGCTCCTACTATCTCTGCTTTTACTTTTTCAGCATTTTCTACAGGTGTAAGTATCTTTAAGCAAACTTTATCTGTGTACTCCGTATCTTCTATATGCCATTGGTTTTGCCCACACAAATATTGAACTTTTCCTAACAAATCATAATCTATAGTAATATGTATTTCTACACCTTCAACCTTTTCTACTATTTCAGCTTTTTCTATGGCAATAGATGCCCCTTTTGAATAAGCTCTTGCTAAACCGCCTGTTCCAAGAAGTATTCCTCCAAAGTATCTTGTTATAACAACAACTACATCCGTAATACCTTTTCTCTTTATCACTTCTAAAGCTGGAACTCCCCCAGTTCCTTGTGGTTCTCCGTCATCACTGTAACGCTGAATGCCCATATTTTTTCCAATAGCATAAGCATACACATTATGTCTTGCTTCTTTATACTCATTTTTTATCTTATCAATAAATTCTCTAGCTTCTTCTTCACTATATACTCTTTTTGCATGTCCAATAAACAAAGATTTTTTCTCTTCAAATTGGTCCCTAGCTTCATTTCTTACAGTAAAATAACTCACATCACATCACTCCATTTAAAAATTTTTCTGCTGCTTCTCTTAAATATTTCTTATCAGCATTATTTTTTATATGCTCTATCTTGTTCTTTGCATTAGCACTTTTAATTTTATCTAAAGCTTTTATTGCATACATAATTACTTGTGGATTTTCATCATCCAAGGCACGTATTAAAGCAATCTCACACTTGGAATCTTCAATTTTTCCCATTGCTGATACAGCCATTCTTCTTATATTTACAAATTTATGAACAGAAGCTTTCATTAAAATATCTATCCCTTCTGTTTCCTTCAATTCTCCTAAAATCCAGACAGCTGTTTCTTTATCCTTAGGGTACATATCTGCATAATTTTTTCTTATGAATTTTATCAGTTTACTTTTATTTTCTTCATCAAGAGAACTTAATACCAGCATTTTATCCTGCTTTCCTGCTTTCGATATAGACATAAAAAACTCTTTAGAATTTTCACTCTTAGCTAAAAATCTATATTTTATCTTACCTTCAATAATATGATTTTGAGCTGTTATTCTATCAATGTTTCTTATTCTGCATATACTGTCTATACTCTTACCTTCCACAAATAAAAAGTATGTAATTTCTTCTTCAGTATACTTTTCTATGTCATTCCAATCAAAGCAAACAAGTCCCTTTTTCATATTCTTTCCCCTTTTATTTTAGTAATTTACCTATAGTTTCTATTCCTTTTTGTATCTCCTCAATACTTGTTTGAGAAAATCCTAATCTAAAGTATCTTTCTCCATCAACATGATTCTTGTAAAAAAGTACCCCAGGGGTAATAATAACTTGCTCTCTTTTGCATTTGTTGAAAAGTTCTATACAATTCATATCTATTTCATCACTTATTTTTATATAAAAATGCAGTCCTCCTCTTGGACTATTAAATTGAACTTTATCCCCTATGATATCTCTAATAGTTTTTTCCATATGAATATATTTATTTCTATAAGCTTCATTTAAATTTTTTATATGACTTTTCCAATAACCCTCTTTAATATATAAATCCAACGCTCTTTGCATAAGACTTGAAGTAGTTCTATCAGTATTTATTTTTGAATTTTGTATCCGCTCACTAAATTTGTGAGGTGGAATTAAATATCCCATTCGAATACCTGGTAAAAATATCTTTGAAAAACTTTTTACATATATTACTCTATCGTTTATATCCAAACTTTTAAAGCTTTCATACTTCATATTTTCATCAAAAATCAACTCTGATAAATAATCATCTTCAAGAATATAAAAATCATATTCTTCCGCTAAATTCAAAATTTCTCTTTTTTTCTCTATACTATATGTACTGCCTGTTGGATTTTGGAAATAACTCATAACATAAAAACAATTTATTTTATTCTTTTTTAGTATTTTTCTGAACGCAGAAATATCTACTCCATCCTTAAGCATATCTACTTCAAAAATGTTAGCTCTTCTCCACTTAAAAACATTTAATGCTCCACTATAAGTAGGCTTTTCAACAACAATGTTATCATTAACATTTATAAGTGCTTTTGATACAATGTCTATACCCTGCTGAGCGCCTGAAACTATTATTATATTTTCGCTATCTATACTTTTATCCCAAAAATATGTATTTATACTGTCACGCAATCCTTCGTACCCTAATGCACTTTGATACTTAAATGCATCAGCACCATCTCTATCTAAAACTTTATTTAATACACTCTTAAATGTATCAATAGGAAAGAACTCACTACAGGTTGTTTCACCAGTGAAATCAATATAATCTTTTAAAAATCCTCCACTTACTTTTTTATAAATACTTGAGTATTCCTTTAAAAAATTTCTATTTTCTTCTTTTCCTTTTGCAAAAGTTCCACTTCCCATTTTTTGAACAGCATATCCCTTTTGTTGAAGCATCTTATAGGCAGTAACTATCGTTACAGTATTTACTCCCAGTAATTTTGACAGAGCTCTTATAGAAGGCAATCTTTCTCCTTCTTTTACTTTTTTTGAATTTATAAGCTTTTCAATATGCTTTACTATCTGCAAGTACTTTGGAAGTTCATCTTTAAAAACTAAATAATATTTCTCCATATCATCACCCTATAAATTTTTAGCAATAAATTTGGCATACTATTTCCAATATTGTAAAATAGTACGCCATGTATTTAAATAAAATATACCTTTTCTTTGAATAAAGTTTTTTTAGAATAATCTTTATAATCTCTAGTTTCCCTTTTTAATATTTTCTTTTCCCATAATTTATTTAATAAAATTTCAAAATCAATTTTGAAATTTTTAAAAACTTCATCTTTCTTAATATCTTGTGAACTTAAAAAACAATCTTTTTTTTCCATATAATCTATTAATAAATTAGTATATTTCTTTAAATTTTGGTCAATATTCTCTTGTAAAAAATTTATTATATTTTCTATAGTTTGTTCCATATTATCCTTATCATAAAATAGTTGTTCCACAAGTTCTTTTAGATTATCATTTAAATTCATTGCCATAGTTATTACATCTTTACTTATCATGTACCCTGAGGAATTAATATATAACTTTGAAAAATCCTCAATACATTTTATAGCCTCGCTATAAGCAATAAGAATATTACTACCATTTAAATATTTTTTACATATACTTATATTTTTTAAAAGATTAGAAATATAAACCATATTCCATTTCTCTCTATCAATATCTGGATAATACCTACCCATATCATACTTTGCCGTAACCTCTTCATCTTTAGAAAAAACTAATCTTGAAGACACAAATACTCTATGGATAAATCCTCCAATTAAGTCTTCTTTGTGAAGATCCAGTAATCGTTCTTTACTCATAAGCTTAATATGTACAGGAACCTCTTTTTCTTCAGTATAGATATTTCTCATACCATTAATATTATCACTTGTAATCACAAATAAATCTATATCTGATTCTTCCCATAAATCTCCTGTAATGATACTTCCGAATACCATCACAGCAAGAACTGAATCATTTTGCTTTAATCTTTCTATTACAGAATTAAATGCCCCTTGATATTTTTGAATAGTATTAACCACGATAACTCCCCCTTATTATTATTTTATTATAAGCATTTTCTTATATTAATACAACTTTTATAATATTTATTAATCAAACTATTATCTTTTTTACAAGTCTTTTTTCCACAGAACCACAACTTTGGCATTTAAATATATGAATACAATAATCATCATAATCTTTTATAGGGTCATCTGCACTGTAATCATCCAAATATTCTTGTTCTCTGCCTTTATCCACCATACTGCCACTGCAGCTTCTACAATTTAACTTTATATCATGTATTTCATTACAAATAGGACATATTTTCATAATAACCACCTCAAATGAATAAAATTCTAAAATTATTATTATCCTTACTTAATAAAAATACACACATAATCTGTTATAAAAATCTTAATAATAAAAATTGTAATTTATATACACTTTTGTTTATATAAATTACAATTTCATTTACCTCTTTAAATTTTTTATTTTAACCTTATCTCTAATATCCTGTCGTTATTGTTGATTATTTACACATATATTGTCTGCACCTGTTATAAATTTCCTCATCAACCATAGCTACAACATATGTTCCATCTTCCTTATACTCTTCTTCCAATACCTTTCCACCTCTATGAAGCAATGCTACTGAACTTTGGTCAGTATATGGTATTAAGTATTCTACTTTTTTTAATTGATTAGGAAGACTTTTAGATATTTTATCCATGAACAAGTCTAAATTAATTTCTTCTTTTGCAGAAATCTCAATACTGTCCATATTATTATATTTTTCCTTTAATTGCTTTATTCCAAGCTCATCTGCCTTATCTACTTTATTTAGTACTAAAATCAGCGGTTTATCCCCTGCTCCCAACTCATCTAAAACATTATTTACTGCTTCTATTTGCTTATCAGCCGTATCAGAAGAAGCATCTACTACGTGCAATAGCAGTTCAGAGTTTATAACTTCCTCTAATGTTGATTTGAAAGCTTCCACCAAATCATGAGGAAGTTTTCTAACAAATCCTACAGTATCTGTTAGGGTAATTAATCTGTTATCTGGTAAAACTAGTGCTCTTGTAGTTACATCCAGAGTTGCAAAAAGCATATCAGCTTCAAAAACATTTTCCTTACATCCTACCTCTTTAGGCGATGCCATTTCACACAATTTATTTCTTAAGGTTGATTTTCCTGCATTTGTATAACCTACTAATGAAACTTTGGGTATATTTTCTCTACTTCTTTTTTCTCTTTGAATCTCTCTTGTCTTTTTTATTTTTTTTAATTCCTGAACTAAATCATATATATTCTCTCTAATATGTCTTTTGTCCATTTCAAGCTTCTTTTCTCCAGGTCCTCTTGTTCCTATTCCACCACCAGTTCTTGATAGCACTGCACCCATACCAGAAAGTCTTGGAAGCCTGTATTTTAGTTGTGCAAGCTCTACCTGTATCTTTGCCTCCCTACTTCTGGCTCTTCTTGCAAATATCTCAAGTATTAAGGTAGTTCTATCTATTACTTTTGCTCCTATAAAGTTTTCTAAATTTCTAATTTGTGATGCTGACAATTCATCATCAAAAATAATTACGTTTGCATTACAAGTCTGCCTTAGCATTCCGATTTCATTAGCTTTTCCTTCACCTATAAAAAATGCTGTATCTATTTTATTTCTTTTTTGAAGTACCTTATCCACTGTAATTACTTCGCAAGC
Source organism: Clostridium sp. ZS2-4 (assembly GCF_026719745.1). Classification (GTDB taxonomy): domain Bacteria; phylum Bacillota; class Clostridia; order Clostridiales; family Clostridiaceae; genus Clostridium_H. The sequence goes on along the minus strand of NZ_JAPPRQ010000011.1, from coordinate 80,801 downwards.
TCTTGCTAATTCTTCTAATTCTTCTAAACTCTCCTCATTTTCAATTCCAACTAAAATTGCTTTTTCTCTATTATCTTCCTCAATATTATTAAGTTTTATATTCTCCTCAGCTCTGTTAATAACTTCTAAAATATTTATTTTTGAAGTTTCTTCAACACTTAAAGGACCAAATACTTCAGCAACTAATTTATCATCCTGTATACCACAAAATCCAATAGTTATATCTGTACATTTTCCATCTTTTACCCCTACAGCCATCATAGCATCAAGCTTCATCTTAATTAAGGCCGATACATCCATGTTTGAGAGCATAGAGTTTCCATTTGGATGAGTATGTACTATTCTAATTCCAGATAATTTCTTTTCCTTTACATCAATAGCAGGCATTTCAACTGTGGTACTATCACCTATTGAAATATTTTGTATATTGCCTTTTCTATCAATAGCAACACTTATTTCCTTATTTATATCCTGTGTAATTTCACATATTATTTCTAATAATCCCTCATCAAAAACGTTATCTTTATCTATTTTACAATTATAAATTTCTTCCAATCTCTTAATAACTGTTTTTCTTATTCCATCAGTATTTCCTAATATCATATAGGCACCTCATTTCTATGTTTCCTTTATAAATTTTACAAATTTCAAAGTTTATATACGCTTTTGCTTGACAACTTTCATATAATTTTATACTATAAAAACGATATTGTAAATATCTATAGTTTGGAGGATTACAATGGAAAACAAAAAAAGAAATATTCTTATAACCGAAGAACAAATACAAAAAAGAATATCTGAATTAGGTGAAAGATTATCATCTGATTATGAAGGTAAAAATCTGTATGTTCTTTCATTGCTTAGAGGAAGCTTTATATATACCGCTGATTTAGTTAGGCATATTACTGTTCCAACTCAAATCGGATTTATGACTACTTCAAGTTACGGTCATAATGAAAGTTCATCTGGTAATGTAAAAATAGTAAATGATATTCCTGATGATATCGAAGGTTTGGATGTACTTGTAGTAGATGATATAGTTGATACAGGTATAACAATGAAATTTGTAATGGAACATGTAAAATCTCTTGGTGCAAAAGATGTTAAATGCTGCGTACTATTAGATAAGCCTGAAAGACGAAAAGTAGATGTAGTTCCTGATTACTGCTGCTTTGAAATTCCTGATGTATTTGTAGTTGGGTATGGTCTGAATTATGGAGATTTCTACCGAAATATACCTTATGTATTTAATTGGCAAGAAAAATAGCCTTACATTATAATACTTCTGAAAATTACTATGCCTATGGCATAGTAATTTTTTTTATCTTTTTAACTATTTAGTATTTTTATTGCAATACTATCAAGCTAAGGAATGATAGAAAATTAGCCCTTTCTATTAAATAGTTATCAAAACTAAAAAAATAGTGTATAATTTCATTATATGCTATAATATTAGAATTGCATAAGACTACTGATAAGGAGGATTATAAATGATTGACAATAAAGAGAACCGAACTAAGAATAAAAAGAAGAAAAAAAAGTTCAAAGCTCTTAAAATTATATTAATAACTATATTAACACTATTTCTGTTCTTTACAGTTGCTGCGGCTGGCTTAGCTCTTGCAATGATTAAGACTGCTCCAGAATTAGATATAAATCAAATTAAGTCTTTAAATCAAGCCTCAGTAATATATGATGATAAAGGTGCTTCTATAGATACTATACTCACTGATAAGAAAAAAACTGTAATAAAATATAAAGATATGCCAAAAGACTTAATTAATGCTTTTGTCAGTATTGAAGATGAAAGATTTTTTGAACATAAAGGAATAGATCCTAAAAGAATTATAGGTGTTTTTCTTATTGATGTTAAAAATGTTTTAACAGGTAAGAAACAACTACAAGGTGCGTCAACAATCACTCAACAATTACTTAAAAATACTATTTTTGATACAGATACTAAAAATCTTGATTCAAAATCAATACTTCAACGAAAAATCAGAAGAAAAGTTCAAGAAATATATCTAGCTCCTAAACTTGAAAATTTGATAGGTAAACCGGCTGTACTAGAAGCTTATTTAAACACCATATATTTAGGTGGAAGAGCTATTGGGGTTGAAGCTGCCGCACAGCAATATTTTCATATTAATGCAAAAGATTTAACCTTGATTCAATGTGCTTTTATAGCTGGATTACCACAAAGTCCTTCAGTATATTATCCATATTCACGAACTTCAATGAAGGACCCATCTAAATATAAGAATAGAACAAAAGCTGTACTTACCAAAATGAAGGATAATGGGTACATAACAACCATTCAATATAAAGCAGCAATATCAGAGATAGGTATACCAAAAGAAAGCATAACTAAAGATGAGAAAGTAGCTACATTAGGTAAAAGTGTTCTTGGTAAAGCTACCTCAAATAACGATAGATACAATTTTGAATGGTTTTCCAGACCAGTTGTCAGTGAAGTGAAAAAAGATTTAAAAGAAAAATATCACTATAGCGATGATGAGATTGACAACTTGTTAGCTAATGGACATTTAAAAATCCACAGCACCATGGATAAAGCTTTACAGATAGCTACTCAAGACATAATTGATGATGACAACAATTTAAGAGTATCTTCAAATAAAGATAAAAAAGGCATAATACAGCCTCAAGCTTCTGCTGTATTAGTTGACTATCATACTGGTGAGGTAAAAGTTTTGGTTGGTGGCCGTGGTAAGCAACCTGCTATGTCTTATAATAAAGCATATGATGCACGTGTTCCTGCTGGTTCCAGTATAAAGCCTTTAACAGTCTATGGACCTGCAATTGACACCAAAATTGCTACAGCTGCTACAGTATTGGAAGATTCTCCTTTACCATATGAAATGGGTAAAAAATATAACGGTGGTAGGCCATGGAATCCTAAAAATGCTCCAAATAAATATTCTGGTTATTTGAATATGAGAAATGGTATAAAAAATTCTGTAAATATTTATGCAATAAAAATGGAAGATAAAATTGGTCTTGAAAATGGTGCAGCTTATGGTGAAAAATTTGGTTTAACTTTAAATGACGTAGATAAGAATAGTATTGCAGCCTTAGCATTAGGTGAATTAAATCATGGTACAAATACTTACACTATGGCAAATGCTTATGGGGTATTCGGCAATAATGGTCTGTATACTAACCCTAGACTCTATACTAAAGTAGAAGATAAAACTGGAAAAGTTATACTTGAAACTAAGATTCATACTAACAAGGTTTTATCTCCACAAGCAGCATATATTATGTATGATTTGTTAAAAGAACCAGTGAGAGGTGGTACTGCCTATAGAGCAAATTCAAGTTATAAGAGTGATATTACCTTAGCTGGTAAAACAGGTTCAACAACAAATTTTAAAAACCTTTGGTTCTGTGGACTTACTTCATATTATTCAGGGGCGGTTTGGATTGGTAATAAAAACGATCAAAAAATATACAGTAGTGATGCAGCTTATATATTTGGGAAAATAATGAATGAAGCTGTTAAAAACTTACCTTCTAAGGATATTGCTGCACCTTCTGGAATTACAAGTGCTGCAGTAGATAGGGTATCTGGTCTTCTTCCTACCGAATTATCTTATAAGGATCCTAGAGGAAGTATGGTATATACAGAATTATTTATAGATGGTACTGTACCTACAACCTATGATAATATACATGTTCAAACTAATATTAATATAAACAATGGGAAATTAGCCACAGCATCTACTCCAGCAAACTTAATTCAATCTAGAGTATTTCTGAGAAGAGATTATACTCCTGATGTTGATTTGGAAGATCAAGAATATGTATTACCAAAAGCCCTTGATGATACTACTATTCCTGTACCATCTGTACCTGATGAAAATCCTACAGAGGATAATGAAAATATAGAAGATGGTGATACAACTCCGGTACCACCTGATGGTAGTGACAATTCAGGTACTTCTGAACCTAATGAAAATGAAAATGAAGATACCAATAATAGTAATACTGACAATACTACTACTATTACACCTAACAATCAAAATCAATCTTCACCCAAAAAGAAAACCACTAATTAGAAAATGTATACGAAAAGGATTAAAGGAATTCAATACAAATTCCTTTAATCCTTTTATTTTGTCTTGGAATTGAATATTAATGCCATAATATATCCAAAAAATATAGCTCCACTTATTCCTCCTGCAGCACCTTTTATTCCTCCTGTGAAAGCCCCTAAAAATCCGGTCTCATCTACTTCTTTCATAACCGCTTTGGCTAGATTAAATCCAAAGCCTGTTAAAGGTACCGTGGCACCAGCTTTCCCATATTCAACAATTGGATCATAAATACTCAAAGCTCCAAGAATTACTCCAATAGTAACAAAAAGTACTAAAATTCTTCCTGGTGTAAGTTTTGTCCTGTCCATAAGTATTTGAGCAATAAGACATATGGTTCCACCGACTAAAAAACTCATAATATAATCATTCATTCTTATTCCCTCCAAACTCTATAGATACAGCATGAGCAATTCCTGGTATGCTTTCGCCCTGAAGGGATGTGGTAGGACTCATTAATGCTCCTGTAGAAACAAGTAAGATTTTTTTTAGCTTTCCACACAGTATATTTTTATATATATATCCACAGCCAACTACGGCTGAGCAACCGCAGCCACTTCCACCACAATTGGTTTTTTGTCTCTTGTGATCAAATATTTCATCACCGCAATCAATATACTTGTTAGCTATGTCATAACCATACTCTTTTAATAATTCTTCAGTTATTTTTTTTCCAAAGCTTCCTAAATCCCCAGTTGCAATTAAATCATAGTCATTTGGAGTTCTTCCTGTATCCTTAAGATGCTGTTTTATTGTATCAACTGCTGCTGGAGCCATAGCAGATCCCATATCATTTGTATCAGTCTTTCCATAATCCTTTATTTTTCCTATTGTTACATATGTAGTATATGGAAAGTTTCCTTCTTTAGCTAAAAGCATAGCCCCAGACCCCGTAACTGTCCATTGTGATGTTGGTGTTCTTTGGCTGCCCATTTCCAGTGGAACTCTAAATTGCCTTTCTGCTGATGAAAAATGAGATGATGTAGCTGCTATTGCATAGTTTGCATATCCCCCATCAATAAGGATAGATGCAATACTTAGCGATTCTGCCATAGTAGAGCATGCTCCATAAAGCCCTAAAAAAGGTATATCCATATCTCTAGCAGCAAAATTTGATGCTGAAAGTTGATTTAATAAATCTCCTGCTACCAGGTAATTTATGTCCTGTTCTGTTAATTTAGCTTTTTTTATAGTTTCTTCTATGGCCTTATACATAATACTGCTTTCTGCTTTTTCAAAACTATCTTTTCCATCTAAATCATCCTGTAAAACAATATCAAAATACTCTTTTAATGGACCATCTCCTTCCTTTGGTCCCACAATACTTGTAGTTGCAATTATTTTCGGCTTACTATCAAGCTTAATTGTTTGCTTACCTATTCTTTTTGACATAATAACATCACCCTTACTATAAAGTAATAAAATAATATATAATTCCTACAATGATTGAAGAACCAATTCCATACACCAATACAGGACCAGCTATGGTAAACATCTTTACTCCTACTCCAAATACAAATCCTTCTTTTTTAAATTCTATTGCAGGAGATACTATTGAATTTGCAAAACCTGTTATTGGAACTACAGAGCCAGCTCCCGCAAAGTCACCAATTTTATCATAAATTCCTATTCCCGTTAACAGTGCTCCTATGAATATCATTGTTATAGCTACATAAGTACCTGCCTCTTGTTTAGAAAAGCCTAAATTAATATAAAAATTATTAAACGCCTGCCCAATATCGCAAATAATGCCTCCAACTATAAAAGCTCTTATACAGTCTCTAACTAACTTTGATTTAGGTGCTTCTTGTTGAGACAAATTTTCAAATTTTTGTTTAATTTGTTTTTCCTTTTTATTCATCTTCCTACCTTCTATCATAAATATTTTATTATGAAATTGTCATATATTTATTATTTGCAATTCTTAGTATTTTTTATTCAAAAAAAGACTATTGACAAAACACATATGTCAATAATCTTATATAAATCTGACTAAATCCTATACACTCAACTTTTCTCTCATGGTTTTCAAAACTTTTTTTTCTATTCTAGATACCTGTACTTGGCTTATCCCAAGCATTTTTGCAACCTCCACCTGTGTTACATCTTTAAAATATCTAAGAACGATTATCTGCCTTGATCTAGTATCCAATTTACTTAAAGCTTCTTTTAAAGCTAATTTATCAATCATATCCTTATTTTCATCTTTATTTCCACTTACCTTATCAATTAAATAAATTGGAGAACCATCATCCTGATGAATTGTATCATATAAATATTTAGGATCATTTACAGCCTCAGTAGACAATAAAATTTCTTCAGTAGTCATTCCTGAGAACTCTGCCAATTCTTGAATAGATGGTTCTCTATTTAACTTATTTGTAAGTTTTTCTTTATCATAATGTAATTTTCTAGCATTATACTTTATACTTCTACTTACTTTTATTATTCCATCATCTCTTAAAAATCTTTTTATTTCTCCCATAATCATAGGAACTGCATAAGTAGAAAATTGCACATTATATTTTGCTTCGAAATTATTTATAGCCTTCACTAGACCTATACATCCTATTTGGAAAATATCATCGTATTCATAACCTCTATTCATAAATTTTTTACTTATAGACGAAACAAGAGGCAAATTTAGTTCAACAAGTTTGTCTAAAGCAAATTTATCTCCTTCTTTTGCCTTTTCTATCAAATATGAATTTTTTTGAAACTTGTCATTATTTTTTTTAGCCCTATCTTCATTCATAATATTCACAAACCATCTGCAAGGTTTTTCCTCCTTTCCAAAAAACCTGTTTATCTTAACCTAATGATTTAAATTTTTTCTTCATTACCACCTTAGTTCCATATTTTTCTTCTGATGTGACTTCTAACATATCCATAAAAGTTTCCATAACCGTAAAGCCCATACCTGATCTTTCCAAATCTGGTCTTGACGTATATAAAGGCTGCATAGCCTTCTCTATATTATCAATACCAATTCCTTCATCTTTTACTATTAATGTAACTTCATTTTCACATATTGCAGCCTCTATGGTTACTATTCCCTCTTTATTTTCATAGCCATGAATTATAGAATTAGTAACAGCTTCTGATATAGCAGTTTTTACATCAGCAATTTCCTCAATTGTAGGGTCTAATTGTGAAATAAATGACGCTACTGCTACTCTAGCAAAACTTTCATTTTCTGATTTACTCAAAAACTCTATTTTCATTTTGTTATCATACATTTTATGTTCCCCCTATTACATATTCTCTAGTGCTTGTTCAATACTATCGTATAAAGGAATAATTTTAAACATCCCTGATAATTCAAATACTCGTTTAACACTTCCATTTACTTTAGTAACATATATCTTACCTTTTTTTGCTGCTATTTTTTTATATCTTCCAATTACTACTCCTATCCCTGAGCTGTCCATAAATGTAACTCCTGAAAAATCCATAATAAGTTTACTGTAATTTTCTCTCTCCAATCTATCATCAACCTTGTTTCTCACTTCTTCTGCACTATGATGATCTAATTCTCCTAACATATAAACTATTAATTTATCACCTTTATTTTCAAAACTAATATTCATTTTATCCCTCCCATATATGTATTAAAAAGTATGTAACAATATATTTATTCTATAATATTGATTAATTTCCTTCTTTTGTTAATTGTTTTATTTATAACAATTTTATTTTACCCCAAAATTATTCTTTTTATACATATAAAAAATTAAGTAAGTCTAACCCATTCCTAATGTTTTAGACTTACTTTCATCTTCTTTTTTATTCAATTTTTTTAACTTCTTTCTCACTCTTATATTATTTTTACTTAATGTATTCTTCTATAATACCTATTTCTTCTTGATTAAACTGAAAAAAACTATTGAGATTGTCATCATCAAATTCTTCTTGATTACCCATTGTAGGTATACAAAGTCTCATTAAATTATTAGGGTAATACTCATAAATATTGTCTCCTAGCTTTTTGGCAAAAGTTTGAAAATAATATTGGTATACCTTACTATTTAATAATGAAATTAAATATGTATAAGTAAAGGGCACATTTTCTTTCAAGACAAGGCAGTATACATCCGCACTAAAGTATTTACCTTTATCTAAAATAAATCTATTATTGCTTGATTTATATGGAAAAATTATTTTTTCCATTTCGAATATTTCTCTTCTTCGTCCCCATTGAAGTTCATACCATTTTCTTACGCCTCGCTTACACTCTCTTCTTTGTAAAAGCTTAGCCTTTTGTTTTTCAATATGCTTTATTGCATTAGGATACTCTTCTTCCATTTCTATGCAATCAGAATATATTAAATATTTGTTGTGTTTTTTAATACAGTTTTTATCTATATAACTGCTTTTTATCCAAGGTTTAATTATGTCCTTTTCTAAATTATACTCTTCCATAGTCTTATCATCAACTATAAAAGCTCTATCACATCCTGTAATTATACCTTGATAGCTTTCACAAATATTTGATAAATGAGTAAAACTTTTTTTTTCAATTTTAGATATTATATTTCTTTCTTTCTCATCTCTTAATATCCAGCCCTTATTATTTAACAGATTTTTATTTATAAAAAATTGTTTATAATCATTTCCTCTTGAAAGAAAAAGAGAATTATAAAATTTTTCTTTATTTCTTGGTAAATTTTGAATAGGCTTTATTATTTCAATACTATCATTTACTTCTTGTTCATTAATCAAAAATATTATTACAGGATCTATTCCTACCTTTTTAAAAGGTCTAATTCCATAAAAATCTACAATCTTATATAATGAACATACTTCCTTTAATATTTTTCTAAGTTCTTCTCCACTTGGAGCTTCAATAAAATATCTGGAAGTTATAAATGCAAGTTTACCTTTTTTATTTAGGATATTTAAGGCACTCTGAAAAAAGCAATAAAAAATATCTCCTTTGTCTTTATAGATACTCTTATATTTTTTCTTTAATTCTTTGCTGTATTCCTTATTAATAGCTTTATGTCCAATGTACGGAGGATTTCCAATAATAACGTCATATTTTATTACATTTTCGTCCATAAGAAAATCTTTATTTATTAAATTATCCCTATTAAAATAATGTGCACTATCATATAAATCTATTGCTAATATTCTCAATGCATTGCTATCTAGATCAAATCCAAATATATTATTATCAATAATATGTTTGATTATTTCTGACTTTGAAAGCTTTAAGTTATTTTTAGTATTTATATCTTCTAAGTTAATCTCATACACCTGTTTTAAGTACATGAAACAAGCAAGTAAAATATTTCCGCATCCACAGGAAGGATCTAAAATCTTTATATAAGGATTTTCTATTATGTCTTCAGACTTTATTGTATTTTTAGCTATGTAATCAGCCATCTCATAAGGGGTATATACTATTCCTGACACTTTTCCCTTATCCTTTTCCAAATACTTTATATATAAATCGGAAAACTTTTCCTTATCCATACTAAATATTTTCTTATATTTTTTCAAAGCCATTATTTTAAATATGTCATCTATTGGTGCATTTATTATATTATATAATTCATCAATCTTTTCTAAAAAATTGTTAAGCATTTTTATCTCTCCAAAGTTAGTATAATGGCATAAAGTAAAGTATATCATAGTTCACTATAACAAACAACAATAGCCCTTAACTAATTTTAGAATTTACCATTTTCATAATTTCTTCTTTCTTCAACAATGCTTCTTCTGTAATTTTGTTACACTGAACCTCTATATTTTTCTTATAATCCTCATCTTTAATTCCATTCAAATTTATTTTAACATTTAATACAGCACTTTCTACTGCTCCTTGTAGCAGAATTGCAGCTACACCAGCATCTGAAATAACATTTTTATTTCCATATTCGGCAGCAACTAAAACATATTCGTAAATTTCAATACACTTCTTAGCTAAATTTAAAGGAATGTTCAAAGCATTTTCATATCCTAATTGTATCTTCTCATTTCTCTTTATTTTTTCTTCCTGTGACTCCTTAGGTAATCTAAAAGCTGTCATAAGACTTAAAAAAGCCTCTCCATCCTTATCCATAAAATTCATAAGCTCAATATTACACTCTTCAATCTTTTTTAAAGATGTATTAATTAATACCTTTTCTTCCTCATTATATTCTTCATAGACTTTTTTACCGATTGTTAAATTAAAAACCATAGCAGTTAATGCTGAAGATACAGCTCCTGCTAAAGCAGCTGCGCTTCCGCCTCCTGGTATTGGCTCTTTTGAAGATAGTTTTTCTATATAGTCTTTTATCATTAAGTTCTTTTGCAATGTTTTTTCCCCTTTCTTTATGTAAACTTTAAATTTATATTACCATATTTTCAAAAACAAAGGTACATATATATTAAACTAAAAATTTCTATTTTACTACTGATGAACACTAGAATAAAATTGTGAATCAATTTTATTCTAGTAACCAGTCGCCAATCTCCAGTCCCCAGACAATGACGTTTTGCTAATGCAAAACTAAAATTAAAATAAAGCAAAATAGACTTGAAGTAGATATAATCTATCTTTAAGTCTATTTTAAATTATTTTATCTAATTGTTCTTAATTGCTTTTATCTTTTTTCTTTACTCTGGGGATTGGTGATTGGCGACTGGGGACTAAAGAATGTTGCCTAACAACATTCTTTAGTGGCGTATTAAAATTTGAGTATCCATCTCACTAAACGCTCTGTCCCATTTGTTTAAGAAAACATAATCTTTACTGTCTTTTGGAGGATTATGCGGTTTTTCTGCTGCACTTATTCCAATTGGTGTTAATGCTACTATTCTAAATTGATCAGGTATAGAAAGTGCCTCTTTTATTTTTCTTTCATTAAAAGAAGCTATCCAGCAAGTTCCATAGCCTTCTTCGGTAGCAGCTAGGACAAAGTGTTCCATTGCAATTGCACCATCTACAAGATAATATTCTTTACCTTCTACATCACCTGACATATTTGGCTCAGCAACTATAACAGCTGTCATAGGAGCATCCATGACTGATTGGGCTGCTTCATTTGTTTTATTTATTATAGAATCTGAAATTTTTTGTTTTATGTTATCATCATCTACAAGTATAAATTTGTAAGAAGTTTGGTTTTTCCATGATGGAGACATCATGGCTGCATTTATCATTCTATTTATCTTATCTTTATCTAAAGCATCAGTTTTAAATTTTTTTATGCTTTTTCTATTTTCAATTACATCGTAAAATTGCATACTATCACACTCCTTCCGTAATAGTATGCTCATATAAATTAACTTTTATTCTTTCTTACGCTTTTCTTAACTAGCTCTACAATGTACATATATTCTTCCACTTTTAAAATATGAATGCACACAAAATAGATAAATACTCCAACAATAAAGGATGATATAATTGTTATAATATTTCCTTCAAAACTGGCACCTATTTTTGAAAAACAAATATTTCTAATTTTAATTATAATACCTCCCATTATTAAAGATGAAACTGTAATTTTTGCAAATACTTTAGTAAGACACTTTAAATCTATCCCATTGAGCTTGTTATTTAATATAAGAATTAATATTAAAGTAGTAACTAACGCTGAAGCAGCTGAAGCTAAAGTTAATCCTGCTACTTTCATGCTACTTACAAGTATTAAGCTTAAAATTATATTTATGAATATTCCTAAAAAACTGCTTAACATAGGAATCTTTGTATCCTGCAGCGAATAAAAAGCTTTAAAAAGTATATCTCTAACTCCATATGCTATCATAGCTGGAGTATAAAACATCAATGCATCTGCTGTTAATCTTACTGCCTTTTCATCAAAAGCTCCTCTTCCAAAAATTACGCTTACAATAGGCTCTCTTAACGCTAAAACCCCAATACTTGCTGGCACCATTATCAAAAGTATAACATTTATTGCTTTTAACAGTGCATTCTTATATTCTTTACTATTTTTCTTTGCAGCATAGGTAGAAAGAGTTGGATAAACCACCATAGATATTGCAACTGCAAATACTTCATATATTAACATATTCAGCTTATTTGAAAAATCCAAAGCTGAAACGGCACCTTCATAAACATTTGTAGCAAAATATCTGCTTATAAATAGATTTATTTGAATTATGGATGTGCTTATTATAACTGGAATCATTAATCTTACCAATCTAATAATGTTTTTATCTTTAAAATTTACAATAAAAACATATTTATATCCTAAAGCTTTAAATTTAGGCACATTTATTAAAAATTGAGCTGCAAAGCCCATAACAGTGGCTATGGCAAAACCATTCATTCCAAATTTGTTACTTAAGAAAACTAGATATATGACAAATATTATATTTGAAACAAAAGCCATAGCTGCTGGAGCATAAAACTCCTTATGCGCTTGTAGAACACCTGTAACTATGCTTTGTATACACACGAAAAATAATGATATAAACATTATCCTTAGAATATATACTAAACTATTAAATATCTCTGGATTTTCTCTAAATCCTGGAGCAAATATGTAAATAATATATGGAGCAATTATTATTCCTGCTGTCACAAACAGTATGGTAATTATGCCTGCAGTATTTAAGAGATTACTTACAAAAATATTTTTCTCCTGTTGAGTTTTATTTTCAATATTTTCTGTATGAATTGGTATAAGGGTTGTAGTAAGTCCATATCCTACAGTTGTAAGCAGCATCACAATTCCCAAAGAAAACATATATATATCGGTGATATAAGTAGCTCCAAAGTTTGAAGCAATCAGTGCCTCTCTGATAAAAGCCATAACTTTACCTAAAATAATTAAAATAATTATTATAAATGAACTTTTTATTATCTTTTTATTTTGCATATTTTACTCTCCACTATTTAAACTATTGTTTTCAATTATTTTCTTATAAAATGAATAATACGTATTGCAAAATTTTTCCATCACGTATTTTTTTGTTACTTCTTTATAAAGCTCACTTCCCATTATTTTAAGGATATCTTTTTTTAAATAAGCTTCTTTCATTTTTTCATAAATTTCTTGTTCATAATTATTATCGATTATAAACACCATTTTATCTGTAAAATTTTTTTCAATATCTCCTACCTTTGAAGAAATTGCAGGTACTCTAACTAAACCACTTTCCAGTATAACCATAGGTGGAGAACCTCCTTCATTGAAAGAAGTAAGGATACTCATATCACTGGCATTAACAATATCTATAGGATTTTCAACAAATCCTGTAAAGATTACATCCTTCTCTAATTTTAAATCTGACACTTTTTTCTTAAGCTCTTCTTTAAGCTCTCCATCTCCTACTAGAATGAGCTTTATATCATTAAATTCATTTCTTAATTTGCTAAATGCACTAATTAATCCATTATGATTTTTTACGGGATGCAATCTGGCCACACTTGTAAAAACAAAACTGTTCTTAGGTATATTATACTCACTTCTTATTTCTTCTTTTGTTTTGATAATTTTAATACTCTCTTTATTAATTCCATTGTTTACAACACACTTTTCACCTGATAGATTATTTTCTTCTAGTACCTCTTTAATATAATTTGATATACACATATAATAATCAAAGGATTTAAGTCCATATTTACTAAGTGGAGTATATAAAATATGTTTAATTTTATTGTTCAAAAAGTCATATCTGTAATCGCTATGTACACTAGCCAAAGTGAAAGCTTTGATTTTTCCTTTTATAACTCTATGCATAAGAAAAGCTTTTGCTCCATGGAAATTGACAATATCTATGTCATTTTTGTTTATATATTCAATAACCTTTTTATTATTAACTTTATTTTCAAAAAGTACAGCATTAACTTTTTCTTTTATGGCTTTATTATATAAATATCCCTCTCCCACACATCCAAGAATATTATTAAAATCCTTTGAATACTTGCAAATATTCAATACATGTGCTCCACCACCACCATTATCATTTCCTGTTATGATATGTAGAACATTCATCTACTCCTCATCCTTTCTTGCTTAAGATAAATATAAAAAAGAAGAGCTTTAACCGCTCATCTTTTTATTTACATATTTATTTCCATTAAATATTACTCTTAATAAAAATTTAGGTATAGAAATTAATCGCTTAATTCTCCATGGTTCTTTTACTACTCTATACAACCATTCAATTCCTAGCTTTATCATCCACTGTGGAGCTCTACTTACTTTTCCTGCAAAAACGTCAAAGCTTCCTCCTACTCCCATGAAGATTTTGCACGGAAGCAGCTCCATATATCTGGCAATAAATGTTTCTTGTCTAGGACATCCCATTGCCACAAACAAGGCATATGGTTCTTTGTTTTTAATATCATCTACAATGTCCTGACAATTTTTCAAATCAAAATACCCATTATGAGCTCCAATAATCTTAAGCTTTGGGAATTCCGCTAACAAATTAATAATACATTCATTCAATACTTCCTCTTTAGCACCTATTAAATATATTTTTTTATTTTCTTTTTCACAGGATTTTATAATTCCTTCCATAACCTCTATACCAGCAATTTTCTCTTTAACAGGATTTTTTATAATTTTTGATGCAATTACTGTTCCTATACCATCAGGAATTATTACAGAATTCTTATCATTATATACTTGGTTTAGAAAATTATTTTCCATACCAGCAAACAGAATTTCTGGATTACCCGAAATAATATTTACCTTTTGAAATCCTTGTATATAATCCAACAACTCCTTTTTAGTTCCACTAAATACTTTGTAATCTAAAATTTTTGTAAACATATATCCCCCTATTAGGTTCAATTATATTCTTTTATCGTTTTTTCATCTACTTATTTTTAATACTTAAACTAAATATTATGTTCTATTGAAATTTTATTTTCTTACTTATTATCTTGTGTTGATTATAAATTTCGTTATATATCCTTAACTGTTTAGGACTTGAAAATATTTCCGAATATGTCGATGTATTAAAAAGGAAAATACCGTCTACTCCGTTGCCATATGCTTTATTAATTATTTTTAGGTAATCCTCCATTTCCAAATATGTCTTTTGCTCTATATTTCCTGTTAATTCATCCTTCTTTGTATAGTCTGAACCTGAAACATTAGCAATAACACATTGGTATACTTTAACATTGGAACCCTTAACCATATTCACAAATGGCTTAATATCAAATTCTTCCTCATATCTTAGCCCTGAAGGAATAATTACATCAACAAGTCCTTCTTTAATCCAAGTTTTCAAATCATATCCATCTTTTAAATATTCATTATATGGAATTCTTACATTTATTTTTTTATTTTTGGGAATAGACTTTCTTATTTCTCTCATAAAACTGTTCATTATTTGAACCTTTTTATTTTGAGGTACATATATTCCAATAATCACAGGATACCTGCAAAAATCTAGTGTTATTCCGTCAACTCCTTCAGTAGAAGCAGCCTCTTTTATAATATTTTTAATATAATCTCTTACCTGTGGATATTGATAATCTAAGTTCCAATTAGTAGGTTGCTTATATTTTATCAATTTATCATAAATAGTACCATTTAAAAATCCATATTTGGTAGGATCATAAAAAATATCCATTCTTAATGAAGCATACGTCTCTGTTCCAATAGCATCACCTTCTTTTGCAATAATGCTTAATGGAGTTTTACCTTTCTTTATAAAATATTCTATTTGCTCTTTTGCTTTAAAATCTCCAGTTCTCATAGTATTTTTATGCTTATTAAAAGCATCTGTAGGATTTCCTGCAAATTTACTATTATAATTTAAAAGTCCTGTAGTTCCAAGACACCAATTCAATGTAGAAATATTGTTTCTATTAACTGCTCTTACAGTCTCATTAAGAAGATTTTCTTCTGATCCTAATCTGCCTTCAAAAAATTTAGAATACCCATCTATATCTAAGATAACTGGTTTACGTTCATCTTTTGAAGAAGCCAAAGCTATTTCTTTTTCCGTAAGCCCTGTTAATTTTATGTAGGCCAGCTTCATTCCATTATTAGGTTCTATTTGAATTGTTGAATTATTAAAATTAGATATAAAAACAATTTTCTCTTTTATTACTCTCTGTTTATCACTATAACTTCCTGCATAATCTGAGATTAAATCTCCTTCTCCTGATGCAGAGTCTTTTACTCCAAAGCTATTATTGCCTTCCACATATCCTGCACTTACTTTAAACCATCCATTGAGCTTAGCGGGTATATTCAATACTTGTCCGTAAGTATATCTTGTATCACACAGTATTTCTCCTTTTTGTCCTTTTTCATCTATATACTTTTTAACTCCATATTTTAAGTCTTTAGCAGTTTTTCCTTCACTGTTAACACTCATTTTCAAATTGTCAAACAGCACAACTTTTCCTGGTTTTGAATTAATACTATTGTCATTTTCTTTTTCAACAAAAACAGGAGCACTCTTACCAGTTTCATCTAGAACCTTAATATTGTTTTTAGCATTATCATCAAATTTTACAAAACTATTAAATCTTATTCTCCATACTTTGTCAGGTTCAACCCTCTTTACACTTGAGTTACTATCCAAAGCATATATTTCTTTAATACTCATGAAAGCTGATATTATTACTGCTAAGCTAAATACTAAAAAAAATATTTTTGCTTTTTTAAACACCCGGAATCTCTCCTTTTCTCTTTATATTTCATAAATCAACTTAAACTTGGGTTAATAACTTTTATTAAAAAGCCCCTTCTTTTTTGAATACACTAAATACTGTCTTTGCCAGTATTTCTATATCATATAATACTGAAAAGTTTTTAATATACTTCAAATCATAATATACTGTTTTTCCAAGTTCTATTTCTCCTCTTCCACTTATCTGAGCAAGTCCAGTAATTCCTGGTAAAACCAATAATCTTTCTCTATATTTATCTGGATATACATCTACTATAGCTGGTATTTCCGGTCTTGGTCCTACTAAACTCATATTTCCCATAAAAACATTAAACAATTGTGGCAGTTCATCTAAACTAGTTTTTCTTAAAAAAGCTCCAATTTTAGTTATTCTATTATCACTTTTACTCTGAAAAACAAAATTTTCAATATCTTGAGTATCAATAGCTAATTCCCTTTTACTTTCTGCATCAACTACCATAGTTCTAAATTTATATATTGTGAATTCTTCGCCATTTTTACCTACTCTTATCTGCTTAAAGATAGCATCTCCTTTTGAATCAGCTTTTATTAAAATTACTATTACCAAGTATATAGGAATTAGAATAATTATTCCTATTAAAGATAATAATATATCTAGTATTCTTTTAATTACAAATTGAATTTTTTTGCCATTTATGTCACTTTCCTTATTTATTTGTATACTATTTATATCCATAACTCCTCCTAGATTTTATTAGTTATTTTATATCATATTTTGAAAAATCCCTGCTATTATTATAAATCATAGACTGAGATATAGCTACTAAAATCCAAAAATATACACTTATTTTAGGTACAAAAAGTAAGTTGTCACTGACGTTCATAAAATAAAAAACTATCACTGAAATGAAAAAACCTTTATAAAACGCCTTGTAAAATTCATTCTTTGTAGTATTTATAAAAGTCTTTATCTTTACCAATACAGCTACCAAAATCCCTACAAATGAAACACTTCCTGCAATTCCAAGCTCACTTTGAATTTTAAGATATGAATTATGTACTGGAAAATTTGCATGATGATTATAATAAAGTTCAGGATATTTTTTTACATATGCTCCATACAAACTGTAATAATTTCCATTTCCAACACCTACTATAGGATGGTCTTTTATCATTTTTAAAGCTATTTTCCATAAATTAACTCTACCATCCGTAGATACCAGCTTAAAATCTCCAATTCTATTTCTTACTGCTGGCAGCATTAAGGCTGATGCTCCCCCAAGTAGAAATAAAAATATAGCTTTCCAATTATATATAATAATAAAAATAACCGCTCCTATTAAAAATCCACCCCAAGTATTTCGTGACCCACTTAATACTATGTTGATAAATACTACCATGCATATTATCCCATATAATATCTTCTTATTTTTATTTTTCTCATATAAGGTTATCATTATTAATGGAAATATTGCTAAAATTAAAAATGCCCCTAAACTATTTGGATTTTCTAGTGTAGATGGTATTCTAACCTTAAAAGCATATCTCTTGTCATATAAAAAGTCTTTACTCACGCCTATCTTTGTGAAATATTGTATTATCCCAAAACTACTTATAGCTGTTACAACAAAGATATAAGCCTTTATTATATTATCCCAAATATATTTTTCAGTTATTTCATACTTAATTATAAAATAAATTATAAGATACGTTACAAATCTTAAACTTTCTTTTAATGCCATAGTTTTATAAGATGCATAACTAACAGATATACACATTACAATAAATAACACAAACATGAATATGCTCAAGTAATCTGTAAAGAAATCTTGTATGCCTTTTATAAATCTTTCTCTGCTCTCCCTATATATTGATATAGTAAACAAATACACTAATACGATTAAAAATAATATAACATCACCTAAAGGTATTCCTTTAAATTTACTTGGAAGTATTGCAGTAAAAATAATATAAAAATAGATTAGATAACTTAATAAATTATTTTGCTTGTTCATTTCATCACCTTCTCATCTAGTTTGTTTATCCAATGACTAACAATTCTAATGTTCTATCTGAATTAAATTTCACTTTATATTTTAATCTATATTCATAAAATTAGCACGCATTTTACAGCGTGCTAATTTTATGTTACTTATTATTTTCTATATTTATCAACTATTCTCTTTACTGCATAAATTACATCTTCCGCATCTTCCTTTGTCATTACAGGATATAATGGTAAAGAGAGTATTCTGCTGAACATCTTCTCACATACAGGAAAATCTCCTTCTTCATATCCAAATGTTCTCTTGTAATATGGATGTAAATGCACTGGTATAAAATGTACACTTGTTCCAATGTTCTCTTCACTTAATTCTTCAATAAATCTATCTCTATCAATATTCAATAGTTCATCATTTACCTGAATCACATACAAGTGCCATGCATGTGTTGAATAGTCTACTGTTTTAGGTATAATTATTTCTGGCATATCACCAAACGCTTCATTATACATTTTTGCTATATCACTTCTTATTTGCTGCATTCTGTCTAATTTTTTTAATTGGTGTAATCCAAGTGCCGCCTGCATATCTGTCATATTGTATTTATATCCTGGATACTCGATATCGTATCTCCATGAACCACCTTTTCCATATCTATTCCATGCAGCTTTGCTCATGCCATGTAAACTCATAACTCTTACTTTTTCTGCTATTTCATCACTATTTGTAGTAAGCATGCCGCCTTCTCCAGTAGCTAAATTCTTTGTTGCATAAAAACTGAATGAAGTTGTATCACCTATGCTTCCTATCATTTTCCCTTTATATTCAGTATAAACTGCATGAGCTCCATCTTCTGATACAAACAAATTATATTTTTTAGCAATTTCCATTATCTTATCCATATCGCACGCCTGTCCACTATAATGTACAGGTACAATGGCTTTAGTCTTAGAAGTAATTTTTTCTTCTATTTTATTAACATCAATACAATATGTATCTGGATCTATATCTACAAATACAGGAGTTGCTCCTGCATGAACTATAGTATTTGCACTTGCAGCAAATGTCATAGGTGTAGTAATTACTTCATCACCTTCTCCAATTCCAGCAGCAATCAATGCCAGGTGAAGAGCACTTGTAGCAGAATTTGTTGCTATGGCATGCTTTGCCCCTACAAATTCAGCAAATTTCTTTTCAAATTCTACAGTTTTAGGTCCTTTAGATATCCAACCTGATTTTAAAGTATCTATCATCTCATTTATTTCATCTTCTTCAATCAACGGTAGTGCATATGGTAAATACTCTTTTCTTGGTTCTGTTTTTGACATAGTTAACACCTCTATTATTTTAAGTCTAATAATATTTTTTCTAACTTTCTAGTAATGCTTTCTCTTGAGTAATTTTCTATTACATATTTTCTTCCGTTTTGACCTAAAGTTCTTCTTAATTCCACATCATTATACACCTTTAAAATTGCTTGTGCAATATCTTGTGGATTTTCCGGCTCTACAGTTATTCCTGCCTTTGCATCATTTATTAGTTTTTCAGCTTCACCTTCAACAGCTAACACTATTGGAAGCTCTGAGGATAATGCCTCAAACATTTTTGAAGGTAGTGCTCCCTTAAATAAATCCAATTTCTTAAGCGGAATTACTGTAGCATCCATAGACGCTATAATTCTAGGCATCTTAGGCTTCTGCTGAACCGGTAAAAATGTAACATTGTCTAATCCTTTATCTTCCGTCATTTGAATAAGCTTTGATTTTTCAGGGCCATCCCCTATAAAAATAATTTGAATATCCTTATTATCTTTTAAAATTTCAGCAGCTTCTATTACAGTTTCTAATCCCTGAGCAAGGCCATGAATTCCTGCATAGCATATAGCAAATTTATTTTCTACGCCTATTTCTTTTCTAAACTCTTCATCTCTGTTTTCTCTCTTAAAGAATTCAGTATCCACTCCATTTGTTATTAAATGAACTTTAGATTTGTCAAATCCTCTATTTACAATATCATCTACTATCCCTTTTGTCTGTCCAGTAACTGCCGCTGCTTTTCTATAGCAAAATTCTTCAAGCCATGTAGACATCTTAATAAGAGCTTTATTATGCAAAACCCCTAATTTTACAGCTGATTCAGGCCAAAGATCTGATACATTAAATACAAATTTTGCACCTTTTTTCTTTGAAAGTACATAACCAGACCATCCTAAGAATAACGGCGGTGATTCAGTTATTATTACATCCTGCTTATCTATGTACTTTGCTCCTGTAAACACAGAAGAAAAAGTAAAAGATAAATAGTTTCTAAGTCTTTTTACAAAATCTTTTTCCTTTGTTGCATAGATACTTGTTCTAACTATTTTTATTCCATCCAGCTCTTCCTGAACCACTTTTTTACCTTTATATTCATCAAATATTTCCCCTTTAGGGTAATTAGGCATTGCAGTTAAAATAGTTATATCATGCCCAAATTTTTTCAGTTGCTTAGCAAATTCAAAAATTCTATTTTGTGGTGCACCTACTTCTGGTGGACAATACTGCGTCAGAAACAGAATTTTCATTTTTTCACTCCTAACTTTGTTTAAATATCACTCTTTATATATCTGCTGTAAAGTTTTCTCATTATTTCAGTATTACTTTGCCAACTATAATTTTTATTAATATAATTCCTTGCATTTTCACCAATTTCAACAGCTTTATTCTTATTGGCAAGTATGAACTCTATTTTTTCTTTTATAACTTCACTGTTTTCTTTATCAACCAAGTAACCACTATGTTCATCAACTATTACTTCTTTCAATCCACCAACCTTTGATGCTATGACTGGCCTGCAGCATGCTCCAGCTTCAACAGCAGCTACTCCAAAACTTTCACTTAAAGATGGAAAACATACTATATCCATATTATTTAAATATCTTGGTATTTCATCATTTTCAACTCTACCAACAAATGTAACCTTTGATTCTATTCCTTTATCCTTACAGAGAAATTCCAAGTTTTTTCTTTCACTGCCATCTCCAACAATCATCAATCTAAGTTTGTCTTGCTTCCAATCATTGTACAACTGAGCAAAAGCTTCTATAAGATAATTTATCCCATATATTTTTTCTAGTCCTTTATTAATTCCAATAGTTACATACTCCTTGCTAAAAATAGGAGTTATACATTTGAATTTATTAGTATCTACACCAAAGGGAGTTAATACGATTTCACCATCATAATACTTTTTTATCTCTGAAGCCATGTCTTTACTAGTAGAACATACCACTTCAGCACTATTTAATATCTTGCTTAACAGACTTCTATTTAGAAAACTACTTTTGGGAAACTCATATATGTCACTTCCCCATGCTGAAACAATATATGGATGAAAATTACATAGCATTCCTAGCATACCATAACTGGATGCGTAATAGCTGTGTAATATATCTGGCTGTATTTTCTTGATTATATTTCTTACTTTAGGTATTAATAAAAAATAGCTTAACTTAGACCTTAAAGGAGGTTTTATTATATATAAGTGTACACTACTGGGATACATATACTGTGTATCTCGCATAGATATTAAATGGACATCATGACCTAACTGTACAAAATACTCAACCCATTTTTTTGTATGGATACTCTCTGCATCAGCTAAAACACATACTTTTGCCACTTTTTATACCTCCTTTATCTTATGCTTAAGCATATTTCTCAATTATTTCTATTATTTTTTCTGCAGCTTTTCCATCGCCAAAGCTGTTTATTTTTGTTTTATTAGGTTCAAACTCTAAAACAGCTTTCTTTATTTTTCCTTTATCCGCACCTACAATAATGTTCCAACCATTTTCTACTGTTTCTATCCATTCAGTTTCGTCTCTTAAAGTAACACATGGAACATCTAAGAAAAATGCTTCTTTTTGAACACCGCCACTGTCAGATACTATTTTTTTACTATTAGCTTCTAACATTACCATGTCCAAATATCCTACTGGCTCAATTATCCTAATATTATTTGAGAAAGATAAATTATATTCTTCTATGTATTTCTTTGTTCTTGGATGAAGCGGCAATACTATATTCTCTCCACTTTCATTTAATGCTTCAACAATATTTTTCAATCTATTTATGTCATTAGTATTTTCTGCTCTATGTATAGTAGCCAAAATATATCCTTTTTTCTCTAACCCCAATTTTTCCAATATGCTGCTTTTTTGCTCAGCTACCTTGGTAAAATGTAAAATAGCATCAAACATTACATCTCCAACATTAAAAACATTTTTACCTACACCCTCATTATTTAAATTTTTAACGGCAGTCTCTGTTGGAGTAAACAAATATTTTGAAATATGATCTGTAAGTATTCTATTTTGTTCTTCTGGCATAGCCATATTAAAGCTTCTAAGTCCTGCTTCCACGTGTGCTACTGGTATAAGAAGCTTGCTTGCAGCAAGTGCTCCTGCAATTGTTGAATTAGTATCTCCATATACTAGAACACAGTCAGGTTTTTCTTTTAAAAGTATTTCTTCAATTTTTTCCAGCATTCTTCCAGTTTGAGCTCCGTGATTTCCTGAACCTACACTTAAATTATAATCAGGAAATGGTATATCAAGCTCTTCAAAAAATATTTTTGACATATTATCATCATAATGCTGTCCAGTATGAACAATTATCTCCTGATTTTTCTCTCTTATTTTTTTTGAAACAGCAGCTGCTTTAATAAACTGCGGTCTCGCTCCTATTATAGTAACTATTTTCATTTTTCTCTCACCTCTGTATTATTTTATTTCAGCTATAACATCAATAAGCTGTCTTGTAAGATTTTCTCTACTG
This sequence comes from Clostridium sp. ZS2-4, assembly GCF_026719745.1. Taxonomy (GTDB): domain Bacteria; phylum Bacillota; class Clostridia; order Clostridiales; family Clostridiaceae; genus Clostridium_H. Next base: position 57,284 of record NZ_JAPPRQ010000011.1, on the reverse strand, counting down.
TATTGTTTTATTTTATTCCAATCAGGCTTAATATATTTATTTGTATTTATAAAATCCAAATATGCTGAATAAATTATATTTTCAATTTCATTTTGTTTAGATGGATTGGCTATATATCCTGTATTTGTTTCTAAAATCAGTTCTTTTGCCACTCCCTCTGGAACAATTCCCAATATAGGCTTTCCAGTTCTTATATATTCAAATATCTTACCTGTGTATATGCCTTCACTGCCTACACCTTCATCTATTATAAGTAGAAGTGAATTAGCCATGCACAGCTGCTTTAAACTTTCTTCATGAGGTACATAATTTTGATGTTCTACTACTTCTGGATACTTGTTCATATAATAATTTACAGTTTCCATATGTTCATTTCCTATTTGACCTGAGAATTTAATTTTTATTCTATACTGATCTATTTTATTAGTTTCTATCAAATTCTCAATTGATTTTAATATCTTTTCTGGTGAACGCTTACCATATAAAGTTCCATTATATAATATAGAAAACCTTTCATTTTTTTCTGCTAAAGAAAGATTCAGGTTGCTGAAATCTTTCTCATCATATCCATTTGTTATTATTCTAAACTTATCAATACTTTCATTTTTATATCTTTTAATAAAATTATCGATTATAGGTTTACTTACACTTATAACTTTATCAGCTTTTTTTACAACCTTTTTTTCTAAATGAGCATACACGCTCTCTATTGCAATACCATTGTTCACAAATGGATTTTCCACCCATGGGTCTCTAAAATCAGCAATCCACTTTACAGAAGCTTCTTTTGCAAGTTCATATCCTATTAAATGAGAAGAATACGGTCCTGAAGTTGTAAAAATCACTTCTATATTTTTTTCTTTCATAATCTTTCTGCCTTTTTCCACCGCAAAATCTATCCACCCCTTTTTATCATCAGGTATGTAAACTAGATTATATACGTTTAAAAATACTTTTTTCCCTATATTCCTAACACTTTTTTTCAACTTGCTCTTTATACCATTTAAATGCAAACCAGTACTTACAACACCATTGCTGTCAGATTGAGTGTTACTTGCTCCTTTATTGCTTAATAAACGGGTTAACTTATTTATTATGTCTGATTCTTTTATATCAGCCCTATAAACAGATATGTTTTTGTCAATTTCTTTACTAAGTGATTTATCAACAATTCCATTGGATTCTTCTTTAACAGTTAAGACACTAACATTATATCCCATATTACTTAAGTAATTTGCAAATTTTGTAGTTCTCTGAACTCCAGCCCCACCTTTAGGTGGATAATAATAGGCAATAATCAATATATTTTTCATACTAATCCCTTTCACCTTTATGAATAATTTTTAACATTAATGTAATAATAACCATAAATACAAATGCGGGAATAATACTTATTGGATATGTAGATGTCATAAACGCTTGACCTGTAATATTTCCGTATGCCAATAAACATAGCATTCCTATTACTGCTGATAATATGAATTTTTTATCATCCTTGTGCTTAATAGCATAAATAATTGATTTTACTAAAACTATTATTATAGAAATAAACAATACAAAAGTAAAAATCAAACCAAACTCTGTTGCAACATCTAAAAATATATTATGTGCATCTATATACATTTTGTTTTTATTTCCACCATAAGTTAAATAGAAATTTTTAAACTGACCAGGTCCTACTCCAAAATAAGGATGATCATATATCATTCCATATGCTACAATCCATATTGGTCTTCTGCTCTTGCACTGCTGTAACATTTCATGGATTATACCTTTACTTTTTGTAATTACTTCTATTCCTTCAATTTTTAGTTCTTCTCTAAGTTCATTAAACTCCCATCTATGGGTTATATTGAATCCTAAGCACACAAAAACAACTACGAAAATAATAATATATTTTTTGTAATTTTTTCTATCAATAAGTATCACCAAAAATATACATAGCCCAACAGCTACCATTATTCCTCTTGATTTTTGAGTACAAAGATTAACTACTTCAACAAATAATAAAAGCTTATACAACTCTCTATATTCTGGAAAAATTTCTTTATTCACAGCAAACAATAATATAAAAGGTAAAATCATTAATGTATACCCTAGCATAAAATTACTTCCAAGTACTCCATATAGATGTTGATTATTACCTCTGAAAATAAGATTATAAAGTGTTACAATTATATCTGGTATAGAAGACAAAGCAGCACCCATACATAAGTAAGTAACTATTTGTTTACTGAAATAATCATTTAATTCTTTATAGCTCAAAAGTATTACACTTAAAATAATGGTAGAAATCACTGCAAGTGCCACTAAATTAATTGATTCAAGCTTATTTACATTTACAAATGCCGAGATTAAGGCTAATACTATAATTAAAGAATATGTAAACAATACATATTTATACTTTTTCCTATCAGCTATTAAAGAAAAATCAACTTTTTGTTTAAATCTAAATATGTTTATGAGGAAAACAATGAAATATACCCAATAAATTCCGCTTCCAATCCATTTCATATTCAATCGTGCTAATAAATATAAAATCATTGGAATTAAAGGCATTGAAAATATGTATACTAAAATATTGGTTTTAATATCTTTAAACATTAAAAACATACTGCAAATAATAAATATTGTAACAAATAAACTACTTGTAAACATAAGTATATTAGTATGTCCTATTTTTAAAAATATACCTACCTCTACACTCAGATAAAGAAACAGTATAAAAAGTTTATATCTTTTTAAATACTCCAAATATTCCTTACACTCATATAAAAAATCCATATTTGTCCTCCATTGAATAGTGTTTTTATCTTATAGTTTCATCAATCATTGACACAATTCGTTCTGTTATTCTGCCGTCAAGCTTATAAAAGTTATACTCTATGTATTTATTAAATTTATCGTCAAATTTATATTCCAATATATTATTCAAACAATCTTTTAAATCATACTCATTTTTTGCTCCCATAGATACTCCATCTCTTACAAATCCACCAGCATCGTTATACTTAGGTAAAAGTATACACACAGATGGCTTATCTAGTAAAGCTCCTTCAACAACAACAGTTGAATGTACACTAACTACTACATCACACCAGTTTATTAAATCATATAAATCTCCTTCTTTAACTATTTTTACATTTTTGATGTTATACTTTTCTATAAGAGACTCATAAATTTCATAATAAGTATCCGCAGGATGAAGTTTTATACAAATTTCATATTCTTTTTCCATCATGCATAATGCTTTAAATAGAATATGTGTTGCAGGCTCCAATATATCCATATAATACTGGGTAGCATATAATATTTTAATTTTATTACTGTTATTCTCTTTATTTCTTATATAATTTTTTAGAAGATCCGTTCTACTCTGCCCTACAACTTTAACATTATTATCGTCATAAATATTTGTATTTTTCACTAAAATATCTTTATATTTCTTTCCCCATACAAAAGTATGGTTAGGAATTATTTTTTCTTTATACTTAGAATTTATTATATATGCTGGAGACATTGAATTTATTATACCGTGTTGTACTGCATAAGTCTTTATATTTTCCATATTTCCAGCCATTATAAATTCTCTAGGTCTATCACCTTCATCTACTGCAATGCAGCCCTTTATATTGTGCTTTTTTATTAAATCCCTTGCACAGATTAATTCCCTTATGTCTTCCATATATCTATCTTTTATGTTTTCAAAAATATACTTCATAATAATTTTTTTCAAATCATAATCTTCATATTTATAGTTAAGCTTATCTAATTTAGACAGATTATCGTTTATTAAATTTTTCTCCATATATTTGTCTTTACTGAATTTTTTATATAAAACAAAAAACTCAAAAGGTATATAATCTTTTTTATATTTTAAAGATTTATCTATTATTTTAAAATTTAATAAACACTGAATATTAAACATATTATATTTTTTGCTCAAAGCTTCCGTAACAATGCCCAACTGAGTATCGATTAAGTCTTCTTTTCCATGAACCTTTATTGTGTTTATATTCATAGTATTACTTATTGAAAGAAAATTATTTTTACTTTTATTACAATTAACTCTAAATTTTATATAACTTTTTATTCCCTTTAAACTTCTTAAAATAAATTTAAGTACTTTTTTAGCATCTAATTTTCTGTGATTATTTATTTGCTTTTTAATGTCATCAACCTTATGAACCTCTAAACCAAATACTTTTGTACATATATCAGTCATTATTTGATTGTCTGTCTCTATGATAATGTTTTTTCCAACATCATCTATTACACTTTTCACAGTAAAAAAGCAAAAGAAAATACTCTTTAATTTTTCATATATTGCATGTCTTTCAAAACAGTACATACCTACACCATTATATGTATATAAATCTTCTAAATTCATATCTTCAATTTCTTGCTTTTCAAGAAATTGAAGATATTCAAAAACCTCTTTATCCATACTTATATGTTTAATATAGGTATCTGTATCAATTTTTCTCCCATCATAAAGTACACTCTTTTCTGAATTAGTATAAATAAGCTTATACATGATTATCTTCTCCCACTTGTTTGTTTACCTATTTTTTAAATTCTCTCTTAATTTATACAGTAATATAAATAAAACCATTATAACAAATGCATATCTAATAATTATCATATCTTGAATAATATAGAACACTATGCTTATCATCAACATAAATAAGCTACAATATAAAAAATATTTTAATTTAAAAACTCTTATCTCCGTTATATGTAAAGATATTATATAATGATATATAAATAATAATATATAAGATATTATTGTTGTCCATGCAGCTGCTACCGCTCCATATCTTGGTATTAAAATATAATTTAGAATTACATTTACCATTGCCGCCATAAATGTTCCTAAAGAAGTATACTGTGTTTTTTTAAAATAAAACTCTATATTACTAGGTATACTATATAGGAATACAAAATAATATCCAAGCATAATCAACGGAACGAAGCCAACGCCTCTTAAGTAAGCTTTAGTACCCATTAGTTTTGCTACCTCTGGAGATATATAAATCAATATAAAACTCATTAATGAAAATAATCCAATATAATACTTAACCTTCTGCTGTATTTCTTTATAGTTTTTTTTGGTCATATTCTCAAAAAACCAGGGTACCCATGCCTTATTAGCTGCCATCCAAACGATTTGCAAAATCATGCCTATTTTATAGGCAAAACTATAGATACCAGCTTCAGCATTTCCTAAAAATTTCTTTATCATAATAGAATCCATTGATGTTAAAACTATTCCTGAAAGAGTATGGAGTATTAAAGGTATTGAAATAACCAAAGCATATTTCCAATACTTTTGGGACACTATTCTTTTTCCTTTAATTATGGTAAATAGATACAGTATAGTTCCATAACATATTGTAACAATTGCTCCTGCTTCAATTCTCCCATAATATTTGTCTTGTGTGAATCTTTGTATCATTATAATAGATAAAATAATATTAAATATGGCACTGCTTATAGAAACAAACAAATATTTTTTGTATTCATACTGCACAGTGAATTTACGACTTGAGCAATCTACTACGAAACCAAAAAAAGATTGAACTATAAGCAAAATAACCAGATTAGAACTCAAACCCAAAATCTGTGCTAAAGAATTTTTAAACACAATCCCGATTATAAGCCATAAACTTGCAGAAACAGTCCCCAAAAAGAAAATAGATGATAAAAATCCATCATAATCTTCTTCAAAATCGAATCTGGCATTTTGTATAGAAGAAACCAAACTTATACTTATAATAGTTGTAAATATAGATAGGTAACTTCCATAAACTGAAACAATACCAAAATCACTTTCTTTAAGAAGTCTTACAAATATAGGTACAGTAATAAAAGAAAGGCCTTGAACAAATAAAGTTCCAATTGTATACCATATACCACTTTTAACCAATTTATTTTTGTACATTTTTTTCATTATAGATATATCCATATTATACCTCTCCTAAAATCACTGTATCTTTTAATTGCAATCTTTTTTATTATCTAGCATATTTTTTTATAATATCACATACAAATTTTATTTCTTCCTTTTTCAATCCAACTGAACTTGGAAGATTAATTCCTCTATTGCAAATCTCCTCAGTAATACTCATATCTCCATGCTTACAATCTTTATACGGCGGCATTTCATGTACAGCCATAAAGAATGGTCTGGATTCAATACCTTCCTCTTTTAATCTTGTAATTAACTCGTCTCTGCTAATTCCATAGTCCTCTTCAACCAATATTGAATATAGCCAATAACAATTCCCAGCCCATTCTTTTTCTATTGAAATTGTTATTCCTTTTACATCTTGTAGGAGTTCATTATAATATTCTGCATTCTCTCTTTTTATCTTTAAATACTCCTCTACATTTTCCAACTGTGCAACTCCAAAAGCAGCTAAAAGATTTGGCATTCTAAAATTATATCCCACTTCTGGATGATAAAAAGCTTTATTCTCTAAAACGACCTTTGTTTGAGTCGATAAGAATTTAGCTCTTTCGCCATATTCTTCATTGTTAGTTACAAACATTCCGCCTGCTCCAGTTGTTATAAGCTTATTACCATTAAAGCTAAAAGCACCTATATGTCCTATAGTTCCCAATTTTTTTCCCTTATATGTAGATCCTAATGCTTCTGTCGCATCCTCTATAACAAACAAATTATGTTTATCTGCTATTTCCATAACTCTATCCATGTCCACAGGATGCCCATAAATATGTACTGGCATAATTGCCTTAGTTTTTGGAGTAATAAGTTCTTCAATTTTTTCTGCATCCATTACAAAAGTATCTCTGCAGCAATCACAAAAAACAGGAGATGCCCCTACATATTTAATAGTATTTACAGGTGAAATAAAAGTCATGGAAGGAACAATTACTTCATCTCCTTCTCCTATTCCTAAAGTTACAAGTGCCAGTTGAAGAGCAGCTGTACCATTCATTGTAACAACAGCCTTTTTTACATTTAAATATTGCTCAAATCGTTCTTCAAATAAATTTACATAGCTTCCCACAGAAGAAACCCAATTTGTATCTATACATTCTTTAACATATTTCCATTCATTCCCTTGGATTTCAGGTATACATAAAGGTATCATTTTATACACTCCCATCATAAAAATTGTTTTACACAATATAAGAATGTTGCCAGACAACATTCTTATATTCCCCAATCGCCAGTAACCAATCCCCAGTGAAAGAAGATTTTCTGGTGACTTGGGATTGGTTACTGGGGATTAGAATAAAATTGCTTCACAATTTTATTCTATTACACATTATAAATATCAGTCTTAAAATGTTGGATATTATTTTTAATCCATTCAATTGTTTCTTTTAGTCCCTCATCAAGTGTATATTTTGGAGTCCAATCAGTCAATTCCTTAATTTTTGTGTTATCCGCCCACAATCTGTTAACTTCACTCTTTTCTGGTCTTATTCTTTCATCGTCACATATTATCTTAACTTCATTGTTTGTTAATTCTATTATTTTTTTAACTAAATCCCCAATGCTTATTTCATAATTAGATCCAGCATTTATCACTTCTCCTATAGTTTTTTCACTTTCAGCAACTTTTATAAATGCTTCTGCTGTATCTTTTACATAGTTGAAATCTCTTGTTGGAGTTAGACTTCCTAATTTTATTTCTGTTTTACCAGCAAGTATTTGTGAAATTATTGTTGGTATTACAGCTCTTGCCGATTGTCTTGGACCATATGTGTTAAATGGTCTTAATGTAGCAATTGGTAAATTGAAAGATTTGTAAAAACTCTCCGCCATTTTATCAGCACCTATCTTTGAAGCTGAATAAGGTGACTGCCCCTGCATAGGGTGTTTTTCATCAATTGGAACATATAATGCAGTACCATACGTTTCACTTGTTGAAGTATGTATAATCTTCTCTATATTTTCTTCATCTCTGCATGCTTCTAATACATTTGTAGTTCCTTCTACATTGGTTCTTACATAAGCCATTGGTGATAAATATGAATATGGTATAGCAATAAGTGCAGCAAGATGCATTATAACTTCCTGTCCTTTTACCATTCTCTTTACATTGTCATATTCTCTGATATCTCCTGTAATAACATTTAGACTGTCTTTAACATTTTTATCAAATGAGTCTATCCATCCCCAGTTATTAAAAGAATTATATTGAACAAGTGCTGTTACGTCAGCTCCTAATTCTACTAATCTTTCAGTTAAATGACTTCCAATAAAGCCTTCCGCACCTGTTACTAAAACTTTTTTACCCTTCCAATTCATAGCTGCTCATTCCTCCATACAATTTATTATTTTTTATCTAATCTTCAGTTAGTCATAATAAAATCTTGCTTAAAAAAATTTTTCTACATCTTCATTTGCTTTTTTAAAGTCATCCATCTGTCCTATGTCTGACCAATATTCTGTAATCTGATATACTCCTGATTTTCCATTTTCCTTTATTACATCTTCTATTAAATCCGTCATATTATAAAACTCATCTTCTGGAATATATCCAATTGTTTTTTCGTTTAATACATATACTCCACTGTTTATGTAAAAATTATATACTGGTTTTTCTTCTAATGACTTTATTAAAAGATTATCCGTAATCATTACACCATATGGAACCTTCATTTCATAGTTCCTTGCTCCAACAGTAACATTAAATTCATTTTTAATATGATGATTTAAAAAAGCATCAAAATCTATTCCTGTTAATATGTCTCCATTTATAACAATAAACGGTTTGTTTAGTTTGTCTTCTGCCAGCTTTATCGAACCAGCTGTACCTAGCTTTTTAGTTTCTCTTACGTACTCAATATTTATATCAAATTCCTTACCATCCTTAAAATATTCCTCTATAATTTCTCCTTTATAGTTAAGAGAAATTATAAAATTTCTAAATCCATATTCTTTGAATTGCTCTATAATACGCTGCAATATAGGTTTTTCGCCTATTTTAAGCATTGGCTTTGGGATTTTCTCTGTAAGAGGTCTAAGTCTGGTACCAAGTCCTCCTGCAAGAATAAATACAAAGTTATCTTTTTTATCATATGATATTATATCATCTAAAAAATATAAATCGATTAATTTTCCATCATCATCCAAAAGTGGGAGCTGCCTTATTTTATATTTAAGCATTAACTCCTTAACTTTTTTCTTTGACTCAAGCTTACTTACTGACCTAAATTCACTGCTGTAAATTCCTTCAATACTGTCATGAATTTCATGTCCTTTAAGTATGGCTCTTCTTATAATACCATCTGTAATAATTCCTTTAACATGGTTTTCTTCATCAACTACTAAAGCTGCACCCGTTAAATTTTTATCTATAGATTCCATGGCATCTTTTATTGTGGAACAAACTTCTATACAGTATATATCATTTGAAAATCTCACCAAATCACCTACACTTTATTATTTTTGCTGGACTTCCTACTGCTGTAACATTATCCTCTATGTCGTTCAATACAACAGATCCTGCCCCTATTACTACATTGTTTCCAATATTTATCCCTTCAATTACAGAAGCTCCTATTCCTATATGAGAACCGTTGCCTATTTTAACTCCTCCTGCTATGCATGCACCAGGAGAAATATGTGAATTCCTTCCTACAAAACAATCATGTTCAATAACTGAGGAAGTATTTACAATACAATTTTCTTGTACAACAGCCCCTGCATTTATAATAGCTCCTGCCATTACACACGTTCCGTCTTCCACCTTTGCATAGGGAGATACTACAGCTTTGTTATGTATTAATTTGGGTATTTCATAACCAATGTTTCTTAAGTTATAATATATTTTGTCTCTAAGACTCATATCATTTAATCCACCTAAACTTACAAAGGCATTTCTTACACCGCCTTTAAAAACCTGCGGCAGCACTTCATCAGTTCCTATTATTGGAATATCAAATATCTTATCTCCAATTCCTTTAGTATCAGTAATAGCTATTATTTCATATTTTCTCATACTTTTTATTATATCTATTATAACCTTACAATGTCCTCCTCCACCCACAAGGACAATTTTTTCCATATAGACACCTCTTTTTAATAAGTTATTCTCTTTTGTATTAGTTCTCTTGTAATTTCAATTTCACTTAAATGCTTACTTATACTTTCGCCGGCTTTACCATCTCCATAAGGATTAACACAAGACTTTAATTCTTCTCTGTAATTGTCCTCATATAATGCTTTATTAATTCCTCCAAGCACTTCCTCTTTCTCATATCCAACATCTATTACATTGCAAGCTCTCAGTCTACCTTCTTGCCTTGTACCAATATTTATAACCGGAAGTTTAAAGCTCGGTGCTTCTATTATTCCCGAAGAAGAATTTCCTATCATTATATCAGCTATGTTAAGAAGACTCAAATATTCAACCTGAGTAAGGTTTTTAAACACCTTTAAAAAGTTATATTTCGCTCTATATTCTTCTATTACCTTTATTATTTCTCTTCCACCATTATCGCTGTTAGGATATGAAATTATTGTCTGTACTCCACACTCAACTACAGCATCTAATGTTTGCTCTATCTGCCATTTCACTAAGTCTCTCTCTGTAGTAACCGGATGTAGGGTCATAACAAAAATTTTATCATCTTCCAAATCAAACTTTTTCAACATTTCATCTCTTGATATGTACTCAGTATTTCTGATATAGTCAAGACCTGGCGCTCCTACTACGTATACATTTTCTTCTTTCTCACCCATTTTTACAATTCTCTCTTTACTATCTTCTGTTGCTGGGAAATGTATATGTGAAAGCTTAGTAATTGCATGTCTTATAGATTCATCAACTGTTCCTGTAACTTCTCCACCATGTATATGTGCAACTGGAAGATTCATATGAGCAGCAGCAAGAGAAGCTGCCATCATTTCACCTCTGTCTCCTAATACAACTAAAATGTCCGGTTTTAATCTTTCTAATGTTTGAGTTAAGTTCATAAGAGTCAGACCTATAGATTTTGCCATAGCAGCTCCCGTATCTGACGCTAAAATAGTTTCAATTCTTTCAGCTATTTCAAAACCGTCTTTTTCTATTTCATTTACTGTCATCCCAAATTCAGGACATAAATGCATTCCACAAACAATTAATTGTAATTCCAACTTAGGATTTTTTTCTATCTCTTTAAGTACCGAATAATATATTCCATAATCTGCTCTAGTTCCAGTTAAAACTGCAATCTTTCTCTTCATAACTTCTAAACCTCTCTATTTCATAAATTATTCGCCATTACCTGGTCACTGGCTGCTAATCATTGGTTACTGATGTAAATGTTATTTGCTCATCTTTATTAATATTTTTTGCAGCTTTTTTACCAATTAAATCTTTATAGTATTTAGGACTTAGTCCATTTCCTGGTCTTTTATAATCTAAATCCTCCAACCCTATTGTTTCACCTTTTTTTATATCTCTGCAAACTACTATACTTTTACGTGCAACCTGCATTGTACTAATTTCACTTTCACTAAACATCTTTATTCCGCTGCCTAAAGAAATTTCTACATTTCTAATTCCCTCAATCATTTTTTTAAGTTCCTCTGGTTCTAAAGAAGCTTTATGATCAGGTCCTTCCATACTTTTATCCAGTGTAAAATGTTTTTCAATAATATTTGCTCCTAAAGCAGCTGCAGCAATAGGTATTGTAATTCCTTCCGTATGGTCTGAATACCCGCCTATTATATTGAAAGCAGTCTTTATAGTATTCATAGCTTTCAAATTTACTGATTCCAATGCCGCTGGATAATTTGATGTACAGTGAAGTACTGCAATATCATTTATCCCTTTATTTTTTAAAGCCATAACTGCTTCCTCAATTTCACCTAGCACAGCCATACCTGAAGATAAAATAACTGGCTTGTTAAATTCTGCTATGTGCTCCAGTAATGGAATATTGGTCAAATCTCCCGAACTTATCTTGAAAGCTTCAATCCCTATAGAGTTTAAAAAATCTGCACTCTCAAAATCAAAAGGTGTTGATAAGAAAATTATTCCTTTATCTTCACAATACTTCTTAAGTTCTTTAAATTCACCATAAGATAGTTCTAATTTTTTCAACATATTAAATTGACTATCTTCAGCACCTATATTGTCCTTTTGATATTTAGCCATTTGAGCATATCCTGTTACTAGCTTTTCACTTTTAAAGGTTTGAAATTTCACAGCATCTACTCCTGCATACACAGCCATGTCCACAAGTTTTTTTGCAAGATTTATATCTCCATTATGATTAACTCCAGCTTCAGCTATTATAAAACAAGATGATTTACTGTCAACAATTCTATTTCCTATTTTAATCATTGCCATTCTCCTTTAAAATAAGTTCTACAAGTTTTGCATCAAGCATATTGTCTATGTCAACAGATTTTTCTCCTTCCATTATATAAGGCAAGGTTTGTTTATTCACAAAAGCTTTTTCTTCTAATAACATACTTACTCTGTTTATATACAGTGCTCCATTAAAAATATATACTTTAGGTAATTCTTGTCTTCTTAAATTATCTCCGTTAAATTCCATTACAGGTTCTAATCTATTATCTTGAATTGTTCTCATAATAACAGGATTTTCATCTACTTCACATATACTTATTAAAGAATTTTCTTTACTCTTCATAAGTACTTCTATTGCCTCATCAATATGACTTTGTGTTCTAAGAGGAGAAGTTGGTTGAAGTAAAACCACATAATCAAACTCTTCTCCCTTTTCCTTCAAAAAATTTATTGCATGTAAAACTACATCTATTGACTTAGCAGCATCATTTGAAATTTCTTCTGGTCTTAAAAAAGGAACATTGGCTCCATACTTTAAAGAAGCCTCTTTTATTTTAGTGTCATCTGTTGAAACTAATGTATAATCAATATATTTTGATTTTTTTGCCGCTTCTATAGAATATGCTATCAATGGTTTACCACAGATATCCATTATATTCTTATAAGGTATTCCTTTTGACCCTCCTCTAGCTGGAATTACAGCTAGAATTTTTTTATCCTTATACATAATAATAGTCTTCCCTTCTATAATTGGGCTATTGATTTTTTAACAATTGATCTTCCGGTACATCTTTGAACTTTTTAGCAGGATTTCCTACAACAATTTCTGCATTTTGTATATTTCTTGTTACAACACTTCCTGCTGCCGCAAATCCATCTTCATGTATAACTTTTCCTGGAAGCACTACTGCACCAGCACCAATTCTTCCACCCTTTTTTATAGTTACTCCTTTGAAGTGATTAAATCTTTCCTTGGAGCGAGCCGCATAATTATCATTTGATGTAACAGCACATGGGGCGATGAATACATAATCTTCAATTTCTGAATAAGCAGTAATATAAACATTGGTTTGTATTTTGCAATTAGAACCTACTTTACAGAAATTTTCAACTGTAGCGCCTCTTCCAATTATTGTTTTCGTGCCTATAGTAACATCTTCTCTTATTGTAGCTACATCTGCAATAAGAGTTTTTTCTCCTATAGTACATCCGCAGTAAATTATTACTCCTGCACCAATTAAGCATTCATTTTCTATCTCACAAGGTGTATATTTTTTATCATCTTTAAATATACTGTTAACGGATCTCATTGGTGTTTTCCCTATTACAGTATTATCATCTATTCTAATATTATTTCCTATCCTGCTGCCTTCATGTATTACTACATTATTTCCAATAATGCAGTTATCTCCTATTTGAACATTATCTTCAATAACAGCAAAATGTCCTATTTTTACATTATTGCCTATCTTAGAAGTTTCAGAAATATAGTTCATATTTTTTCCTCCATTTTCATATCCATTAAAATGATAGCTTCTATTTGTCGGATAATGCTTTTTCCATATCTATAGTAGAAAAATCTTCTAATGGGAACTTTACAGGCATTTCAGTAATTCTTGATTTATATGCTGCAAGAATTATTGACATTGCTTTTTTACCCTCTTCACCATTTATCAATGGTTCTATATCATTATTAATTGAATCTATTACATTTTTAAATAGCGGTACATGTCCACTTCCGTATACGCTGTCTGGATCTCCTTCTTGAGCCTTCAATATATCATCTTCGCTGTCTCTATTATCTTCAAATCTCCAATTTTCTATTCTATTAACAGCAAGTCCTCCTATGCATACTGTTCCCTTTTCACCAAAGATACTTAAAGTTTCTTCTAAGTTTTTAGGGAATACGCAGGCAGTTCCTTCTACCATTCCTATTGAACCATTCTTGAAACGTATAAGTATAGCACCAAAATCTTCAGCTTCTATATCTCTTAGAAAATTATCACATTGTGCATATACTGTATCAATTTCTCCTCCCATCATCCATTGAAGAAGATCAATATTGTGTATACATTGATTCATAAGAGTTCCACCATCAAGCTTCCATGTTCCTCTCCACGGTGCTTGCTCATAGTATCCCATATTTCTATTCCAAAGAATTCTTGCTGTTCCATTAACAAGTTTTCCAAATCTGTCTTCTTCAATAGCTGTTCTTAGCTGTTGAATTGGTTTGTTGAATCTGTTTTGATGGCAAATTGATAATTTAACTCCATTCTCTTTAGCCACTTTTATCATTTCATCAGCATCTTTCATTGAAAGAGCCATTGGCTTTTCAACTACTGCATGCAATCCTTTTTTCATACAATATATAGCTATCTCTGGATGATATCCACTTTCTGTAGCTATAGTAACCACATCTATTTCCTCTTTTTCAAGCATCTCTTTATAATCGGTATATGTATTTACTTGAATGTCTTCATTTATCTTTGACAAATATTCTTCTTTCTTAGCTATTGCCTTATTTATGTCAACATCGCAAGTAGCTGAAAGTACTGCCTCTTCTCTATTATGTATTAATCCTTCAACATGCTTATAAGAAATTCTTCCGCAACCTATTATAGCAAATTTTAATTTTTTCATCTCAATCACTCCTTAATCATAATAAAGGATAAACCCTAAGGTCTATCCTATTTAACTTTAAAGTTTGTTTATTTTTTGTCTGTTGTTCTTAACATTTATTGTGGCATTTCTAGTATCATATAACAGCTTAGCACTTTCAACTATTCCTTCATAATCATAGTCAGTGTGATCAGTAGTAATTAAAACTATATCTGCTTCTTTTATTGCAGTTTCCCATTCTACTGATATATATTCTTTACCATTATGCTTAAATTTAGGTACATATGGATCATTATATACTACTTCTGCACCATTTTGCTCTAAGTGCTCAATTACCTTTAAAGCTGGTGACTCTCTCATGTCATCTATATCTTTTTTATATGCTACTCCCATTAAAAGAACCTTAGATCCATTTAATGATTTTTTATGTCCGTTTAAAAGCTTCATTGCATTGTCGACTACGAATTCTGGCATGAAATCATTGATTTCTCCTGCTGTTTCGATAAGTCTTGTATGATAATCAAATTCTCTAGCTTTGTATGTTAGATAAAAAGGATCTAATGGTATACAGTGTCCTCCAAGACCTGGACCTGGATAGAATGCCATAAATCCATATGGTTTTGTCTTTGCAGCATCTATTACTTCCCATATATCTATACCCATTTTTTTACATAGTATAGCCATTTCATTTGCAAGACCTATATTTATATGTCTGAATGTATTTTCAAGTATTTTTTCCATTTCAGCAACTGCTGGTGAAGAAACCGGATGAATTTCTCCTTCTAATACAGTTTTATATAATGCTGCTGCAACTTCTGTACATTCTGGCGTACATCCTCCAACTACCTTTGGAGTATTTTTTGTTTTAAACTGCTTATTACCTGGATCAACTCTTTCAGGTGAGAAAGCAAGGAAAAAATCTTTTCCACATTTTAAGCCTGATTCTTCAAGAATAGGTTTAACTATTTCTTCAGTAGTTCCTGGATATGTTGTACTTTCAAGAACTACCAGCATTCCTTTATGCAAGTACTCTGCAATACTTTTTGTAGAAGCTATTACATAAGATACATCTGGCTGTTTAAATTTATCAAGTGGAGTTGGAACAGCTATTGCAACTGCATCTACATCCTTTACAAAAGAGAAATCAGTAGTTGCGTTTAATTTTCCTGCTTTAACCAACTCTTCTAAGTCGCTGTCAACTATATCTCCTATGTAATTATGTCCTTCATTAACCATTTCTACTTTTTCATCTTGAACATCAAATCCTATAACTTCATATCCTGCTTTTGCTTTTTCTACTGCTAGAGGCAGTCCAACATATCCTAACCCAACAACACCTAATTTTGCTCTTTTATTTTCAAATTTTAATAAAAGTTCCTCTTTTATTTGTGACATAATATTTCCTCCTAATACTCCTACTTAATATAGTTTTATATTAATTTATTTATTTTGAAAAAATCTTTTATTTTTGTTACTACATATTCTTGTTGTTCTTTTGTCATTTCTGGATACAATGGAAGAGCAAAAGTCTTAGCACATGCATCCTCTGCATTTGGAATGTCACCTTGTTTATATCCTAAATGCTTATATACTTCTTGAAGATGAACTGGTATAGGATAATAAATTCCAGATGCAATTTCATTTTCTTTCAAATATTCAATAATTTCATCTCTTTTTGTACTTTGAATAGTATATAAATGATAAACATGCTTGCATGCTTCTCTCTCTGTTGGCAATACAACATCCAAATCCTTCAATAGTTCATTATAAGTGTGTGAATGCTCATATCTTAAATTATTCCACTTATCTATATATTTTAGTTTAACTCTAAGTATAGCTGCCTGAATTTCATCAAGTCTACTGTTATACCCTATAGCTTCATGATGATATTTAACTTTGCTTCCATGAACTCTTAAAAGTTTTATCTTATCTGCTAGTTCTTTATCATCTGTTACTATCATTCCTCCATCCCCGTATCCACCTAAATTTTTAGTTGGAAAGAATGAATAGCACCCAACATGCCCTATTGCTCCTGCTCTTTTTCCTTTATATTCAGCACCAATAGCTTGACAAGCATCTTCTATAACTATTAAATTATGTTTATTTGCAATTTCCATAATTCTGTCCATATCACACATTTGACCGAATATATGAACTGGGATTATTGCCTTAGTCTTGCTATTTATGTTTTTTTCAATACTTTCAGGATCTATACATAAAGTATCTTTTTCAATATCTGCAAAAACAGGAGTAGCTCCAACAACCGATGTAGTTTCTGCTGATGCAAAGAAAGTAAATGGAGTAGTTATAACTTCATCTCCTTCTCCTATTCCTAATGCTCTTAAAGTAAGCATTAATGCATCAGTTCCATTTGCAACACCTATCCCATACTTTACTCCAGTATACTCTGCAATTTCTTCTTCTATTTTTTTTACATTTGGTCCCATTATGAAATGTGTAGATTCCAAAACTTCTTTTATAACTTTATTAACTTCATCTTCTATTGTACGGTATTGAGCTTTTAAATCTAATAAATTAACCTTCACAAAAATCTCTCCTTGTCTTTTTTATCAATTTAATTTTTTCTTATATAAGTTGGAACTTTCCCTTCAACTAGCTTAAATATTTCTTCTTTATCCTTATCGATTACGTTTCTAAACTCTTCAATTGATTTTTCAATATATTCAATATTAAAATCCATTGGCTTTTCTACAAATATCTTTTCATGTTCTGTTGAAGTCAAAGCTATTTCATCCATTAATAATTCTTCATATAATTTTTCGCCTGGTCTTAAACCAGTAAATTCTATATTAATATCCTCATCAGGCTTTAATCCTGATAACCTTATTAAGTCTCTGGCTAAATCTACTATTTTAACTGGTTCTCCCATATCCAGGACAAAAATTTCTCCCCCTTTTGCCATAGCTCCTGCTTGTATTACAAGCTGTGCAGCCTCCGGTATAGTCATAAAAAATCTATTTATATCTGGATGAGTTACTGTAACAGGTCCCCCTTGCTTAATTTGCTTTTTGAATAAAGGTATTACTGACCCATTGCTTCCAAGTACATTTCCAAATCTTACTGCTACATATTCTGTTTCACTCTCCCTGTCAAAAGCTTGAATTATCTTTTCACAGAATCTTTTAGTAGCACCCATAATATTGGTTGGATTTACAGCCTTATCTGTGCTTATTTGTACAAATCTTCTAACCTTATAAAGATGACTACATTTTACTACATTATAAGTACCTATTATATTATTTTTGATTGCTTCTGCTGGATTACTCTCCATAAGTGGTACATGCTTATGTGCTGCAGCATGAAATACAACATAAGGTCTATATTTTTGAAAGATTTCTTTCAATCTTTCAAAGTCCCTAATAGAAGCAATAACTACTTCCAAATCTAATTCCGGATACTTTTGTTTTAGTTCCATTTGAAGATCATATGCGTTGTTTTCGTAAATATCCAATATTATTAGTTTTTCAGGAGAAAATCTAACAATCTGTCTGCAAAGTTCAGACCCTATGGAACCACCACCACCAGTTACAAGAACAACTTTGTCTTTTATATATTGATTTATATTATTATTATTTAGCTTTATTGGATTCCTTCCAAGCAAGTCATTAATCTCTACATCTCTTAACTGACTTATATTAACATCTCCACTTATTATCTCATATATTCCTGGAAGAGTTTTTAGCTTGCAATTTGTCTTTTTGCAAATATTATATAGTTCCTTTCTTTCTTGAAATGGAATAGAAGGTACTGCAATAAATATGTCTTCTATTTCTTTTTTTTCACATGTTTTAATTATCTCTTTTCTGTTTCCTAATACTTTTATCCCATTAATAACCTGACCTATTTTAGATACATCGTCATCTATAAGTCCTACAATGTCATAATTGAGAGCTTTGTGCTTTTTTACTTCCTTTATAAGCATTGCTCCTGCATCTCCAGCACCAACTATTAAAACTTTTTTATTTTCAACACTTGATGCTGTACCTTCATCACGCCCTGCTATTATCCTATATACGAATCTAGTGCCCCCTAGAGCAATTACGCATAAAAGCCAAAATATAATATGAACAGTGAATGGGAATCTATAATGTATATTTCTAAACAGTTTATAACTAACAAAATAACTATATAAAATAAAAATTATATTTGATATTGAAACAGAATATATTATTGAAATCAACTCATCAATAGATGCATATTTCCAAATAAAATCATACAAATTAAAGATTTTATTGCACAGTACTATTATCAGTATTACCGGAATAATTGAAACATTGAAAAATGTTATATATTCTGTAGGTATTTTAAAATCAAATCTTAATATTAGCGCAAGATACAAGGAAATTGCAACTAAAATTATATCTAATATCCAAAACCTTCTGTTACCCTTCAAGCCCTCACATCCTTAATGTTATTTATTTTATCCGTCCTAAACCATTTTACATCATTTTAAAAATTATTCAATCTTTTTTGCTAATATATTTTTAAGTGTTATAATTACAAACAAATAGACATATCCTTCACATATAAATATATTTTATGTCAAGATATGTCTATTATATCACAAATACCTTTTTAATTATTATTTATTTCTTTGTATAATTCCTGAAATTTCGTGTTATCCTTCAATGTACTCAAATATTTCATGAATTCTTCCTTTAGTTCTTGTCTTTTTAAAGCAAATTCAACAGTAGCTTTTAAAAATCCTAACTTATCTCCCACATCATATCTTCTTCCTTCAAAATCATAGGCATACATTGCTTCTTGTTTAATTAATGTCCTCAATGCATCTGTAAGTTGAATTTCCCCTGATTTTCCTGGCTTTGTTTCATCTAATATCTTAAAAATTTGAGGTGTTATAATATATCTTCCTAAAATGGCAACATTTGAAGGTGCTTCTTCTACTTTAGGCTTTTCAACAAGGTCTTTAACTTTATAAATTCTATCTTCTATGTGCATACCCTTTACAATTCCATATTTGCTTACATCATTGGCTGGTACTTCCTGTACTCCTAAAATAGATGTCTTATACTCATTAAAACAGTCTATCAATTGCTTTAAGCATGGAACGTCACTATCAACAACATCATCACCTAACATAACAGCAAAAGGTTCATCCCCCACAAAGGTTCTGGCACAGTTTATTGCATGCCCTAACCCTTTTGGTTCTTTTTGTCTTACATAATATATATCAACTAAATTAGAAATATCCGTAACCATATTCAACAATTCTTTCTTGCCTTTAGCTTCCAGTTGATTTTCAAGCTCAATAGATTTATCAAAATGATCTTCTATCGCTCTTTTATTTCTACCAGTTATAATAAGTATTTCTTCAATTCCTGAAGCCACTGCTTCTTCTATAATGTATTGAATAGTCGGTTTATCAACAATAGGAAGCATTTCCTTAGGCTGCGCCTTTGTTGCTGGTAAAAATCTTGTTCCCAACCCAGCAGCAGGTATAATTGCTTTCTTTACCTTCATAATAAGAATTTCTCCCTTCAAATACATAATTTAATGCATTTTTCATCCCATTTATTGCACATGCAGTATGTATTATGCCTCAAATAGTTAAAATTAATGCTTCTCTCTAAATATCTTTCATCATGTTTTCTAATTGCATTACTATTTCATCCTTTGAATTTAATTTTTTAGCTATTTCTAAATGTACTTTTGCCTGTTCATAGTTCCCTATATTTAAATAACACATAATTAAGTTGGTACATACTTCTATAGACTTAGTAACTTCAAATACTTTTCTAAAATAAAGTATGGCGCTTTCAAAGTTTTCAAGAGATGCATAATTTATACCTAATTCATTTAAGACTTCAGGATAAGAATTGTCTATTTCTAAAGATTTTTCCAAGTAATATATTGCCTTGTCATGGTTTTCTAAAATTCTATATCCTATAGCAATATAATAATATATCTCCGAATCATTCCCAAGTTCATTGATTAACGGAATCAATGTTGCTAACGCTTTCGCTGGTTCCTCATACACCAATTTTTTAGCTTCATCATAATTTACTATAATTTTCAAAGAATTTTTTAATTCTGTAATTTCAACAGTTTCTTTTCCACCTTTTGAGGTATAAGTATTTATACAAAATAATGCTCCATCATAATCCCCTTTATCCCTTTTTATGAAAGCCTCATATAAATACGGATTTGCATAATCTTCTATTTGTTTAGCTTCTGCAATAATTTTCAATTCTTCCTTTTCATAATCTTTATCAGATAGTTTTAAATTTTCCAGGAGCATAATAAGCTTATCATAAGTCTCTGTACTATTTTTAACAGTATTTAAACCTTTAAGCAATATATAAGCATCTTCATAATTATTATTCTTTACTTTTTCTGCTATTCTCCCTTTAATAAATTCTACACTTTTAGGAACAGTGTTTATCAATTGTTTATATACTTCATTAAATCTAAACTCCTCATCAGCACCTAGCACAAAAAACATTCCTTCAATAAAAAACGCTATTGGAATATTTTCAACTTTTTCTCCATTATTTATTTTCTGTATTATGTTTTCTGTTGCAACAGGCATATAAATATCTTCATTTATATTAGTTTTAAAAATTGACATTCCTCTTTTCTTTTCAATTTCTAAAAATAATAAATTTGCCAGCTTACTCTTAAATCTTGCATTAATATCCATATTTATAACAGTCACCAACCTTAATTAAATTTATTAAATAATTCTTAATTTCCATGCAAACTTCATTATAATAAATAATAGTGTTTTTTGTAAACCTCTATCTATAATTTATAAAATGGAACTTAATTCATATAGAGTATTAGAATTGTTAGTCATCAGATAAAAAAATTAACTGCAGCATAAATATGCCGCAGTTTTTTATAAATTACATGCAGTATTGATTATATCCATAACATGATTTTTAAAATTCTTCATTTTTTCATCAGCCTCCTGAATACTATTTCCTACGATAGACAGATATACCTTCATTTTAGGTTCTGTACCAGACGGTCTTACAACAAATGATGAACCATCTTCCAAAATAAATTTTAATACATTTGATTTAGGAAGGTTTATTTGCTTTTGTGTTAAATTCATTAAATCTTTTTCAATCCTTGTGGTATAATCCAATTTTTTTGATATCTTTATATTATTAATATCTAATTTCATTGAATGTCTCAAATGTTGTAAAACTCTTGCTATTTTTTTTACTCCTTCTTTGCCCTCCAGTTTTATTGAAACAAGCTCCTCTTTATAATATCCATATTGTTTATATAAATCCATTAAAGCATTATATAAATTCAAACCTTTCTTTTTATAATACAGTGCCATTTCACATATAAGCATAGAAGCTATAACAGCATCCTTATCTCTTACAAAAGTTCCAGCTAAACATCCATAACTCTCTTCAAATCCAAATAAATAATTCTTGTCACCTTTTTCTTCAAATTCTTTTATTTTTTCTCCTATATATTTAAAACCAGTTAATACATTAATAATTTCAATTCCAAATTTTTCAGCAATTTTAGATGTAATTTCTGTTGTAACTATTGTTTTTATTATTACACCCTGCTTAGGTAATTTATCTTTTTCCTTTAAAGATAAAAGAATATAATGTGAAAGAAGTGTTCCCATCATATTTCCACTTAGAACTCTATATTTTCCCATATCATCCTTCACGACAACTCCTATCCTGTCACAGTCAGGGTCTGTTCCAAAAATTATATCCGGTTTTATTTCATTTGCCATTTTTAAAGCCAAGTTAAATACCTCAGATTCTTCTGGATTAGGGTAGTGTGCTGTAGGAAATTCTCCATTTGGCATTTCCTGTTCTTTTACTACATATACCTTTTCATATCCTAATTCATTTAAAACTCTTCTAACTGGAATGTTACCAGAACCATGTATAGGAGTATATATTATTTTTAATTCCTTTGCACTTTCTTTAACCAAATCTTCTCTTATAACTAAACTTTTAACCTTTTCTATATAACTTCTGTCAACATCTTCTCCTATTAGCTTTAGATATCCTGCTTCCTTAGCATTCTTCATATTTATAGTTTTAACTTTTGAAAAATCGTCTACTTTTTCAATGAAAGAGGTTATTTCTTTTGCAGTATTATCTGTAACCTGTCCACCATCTTCTCCATAAACCTTATATCCATTATATTCTTTTGGATTATGTGATGCTGTTATAACAATACCAGCTTTAGAGTTTAAATATCTAACAGCATATGAAAGCATTGGAGTAGGTCTTAAAGATTCAAAAAAATTAACCTTTATTCCATTTGCACATAAAGTTAAAGCTGCTTCCTTAGCAAACTCATGTGACATTATCCTAGAATCATAAGCAATGCTAACTGAAATTTCTTCCTCTTCATATTTACTTAACAAAAAATATGCAAGTCCTTGAGTAGCTTTTTTCACTGTATAAATATTCATTCTATTAGTCCCAGCTCCAATAATCCCCCTAAGTCCCCCAGTGCCAAATTCCAATTCTTTATAGAATCTATCTTGTAATTCCTTTTCATCCTTAATATTTTTTAATTCTTCTTTAGTATTATTATCTATTAGCTTCGATTCCAACCAATTATTATATTTCCCCATGTACTGCATATTATTCCCCCCTCTTCAGGTTTATAGAAATATTATGCTATAAATACCACCATTAGAACATTTACCATTATTTTTCAAATAGAATTTCATCTAAAAATAAGGCTGCCTTATAGCAACCTTATTTTTATTCCTTATTTTCTATTGTATTATTTTCTTCTTCCTCATCTTCTGATACTGCACTAGTATTATAACGACTAACTGCAGCTACAACAGTATTAAGATCATCAACAATTGAGAGCTCATTTGCTATTTCCAAATCGGCCACTCTGCATATTCCTCCAAGATTCATTTTAGAAACATCTATTTCTATCGATTTGGGAATTTCTTCATACTTACCTTGTACCTTTACACTACTTCTTTCTTTTTGAAGAATTCCTCCATTTTTAATAACCATATTTTCTCCAGTAAACACTATTGGCACTTCAGTTTGAACAACTTTCCCCTTATTAACTTCTTCCAAGTCAATATGTATTATTCTATGAGTTACAGGTTCTCTTTGAACTTCTTTTATCAAAGTCGTATGCATTTGGTTATTAATTTCCAAATCAATAGTTCCATGTTCACCAATATTGTTGATTTCTTTATTTAACTCCATTTCTCCTATTTCAAACAAAGTATTCTGAATTGTTGCACCATACAATATTCCTGGAATTTTTCCTTGATGCCTTTTTGTTTTTGGATAATGTGTTCTATTTTTTTCTCTTATTTCACCTTTTAAAATTTCCATTATTATCCCTCCTATACTTTTTTTATTATTTACAGAAGACATAATAATATACACTTTTTTTCAAATTTAATAGAAAAAATTTACTTAGTACTTTTCTTTATTAATGCATTTTGCTTATTAATGTAGTCTTTTTCCACTTCATCAACATATTTTCTATACTCTCTTAAATCCATATGAAGCACATTATCATATTTACTTATTAATCTCTTAAAATACTCCATAGTATATATTATTTTTGTATAAGCAGCAAAAGCATTTTTATTAAATAAACTGTGCCTCTTTTTCTTACTAGATATATTTTTAATAATATCAAATTGTTCTCTGCCTTCAGATAAAAGCTTTACTTTTTCAAAATTAATTAATAATATTTCTTTATACATTGGATTCAGTAATGATATGATATCTTCACTAAACATTTCTGCTTTTTCAGCAATTTTATCTGATTTCATATTTAGTTCTTCTACTTTACTATTATACTTTTGAATAATATCTTTCATATTATTAGTGATTTTTTTTACTTTCATTGCCTCTTGTATTCCACTTTTATATAAAACCTCTAAGCTTTCACTTACATCTTCTAAATCTTTAACTTCTCTTTCTTTGACTTCATTTGTTTTTAATGCTTTTTTTATACTAAGTTCACTTTCACTATTAAAAAGAATATTTAAGAAATAAAAACATCTAGAAAGTTCTTTATTAATTTCTTTATCCTTGATTACTTCATAGTTTTCATCTACAAACAGATAAGAAATATTTCCACCTTTTATACTTTTTTTAACCAAAAATATTTGTCTATATACCTTGTTTCTTAATAATATATCCTGTGATATACTAGCTTTTTCTCCTTTATCTAAATAATCTTTAATCTTATCTAAAATTTCTTTTGTAATTGATGAATAAACCTCCATCTAATTCCCCCTTATCTCTTTCTTGATATTTAATAACTTAACGCATAATTAGTATGTGTAGCTTTGCAAAAAAATTATGCTGCAAATTTATCATCTACAGCACAAATTTGATAAAGAAGATAAATTATTAGTTATCTTCTTTATGCCTCAACACATTGTTTGATTTAATAATATATAATCCTATTATCTATGCTTTTTATGTCCTTACAACCTGTAAGTACCATCGCTGACTTTAATTCACCCTTTAGACTTTCAACATAAAGGTTAACACCTTCATTTTTTCCTCCAAAAGACGCTGTAACAAAAGGTCTTCCTATTAAAACAGCATCAGCTCCTAAAGCAAGCATTTTTAAAATATCAACACCACTTCTTACTCCACCATCAGCTAAAATTGTAATCTTACCCTTAACTCTTTCTGCTATTTCAGGAAGTACATCAGCAACTCCAGGAGTTTCATCAAGTACTCTGCCTCCGTGATTTGATACTACTATGGCATCTACTCCAGCTTCAACTGCCAGTTCAGCTTCATCAGGAGTCATTATGCCCTTTAGAATAAACGGAAGTTTAGTGCTTTTAACTATCTCTTTAATTTCCTCTACGGTTTTAGGCATAACTGGTTTTCCATGCAGCGCTAAGGTAATAAGCCCGCAAGCATCTATATCCATTCCAACTGCAAAAGCTCCTGCCTCTTCTGCCATTTTAATTTTCTTTATTACATTAGTATTTTCCCATGGTTTTATAAAAACAATACCCTCTCCATTAAATCTTTTTAATTGTTCTAAATTTGTTATAAGAAAGGAATCAACTGCAGTATCCCCTACCATAGGATATATTCCTGAATCCAAACATCCTTCTATTACCCATGATATGTATTCTTCTTCTGAAAATTTTCCACCCATATTCAAAGTAGTACCTGAAACTGGTGCTGCAAATACAGGTATATCCATCTTTTTACCAAATAACTCTATTGATGTATCAGGGTCTTTTGCATCATGTATAACTCTCATATTTAGTTTATAAGCGCTTAACGCCTCTATATTTTCTTTAAAAGATGCCCCCGTTCCTTTGCCTCCCATACCTGGTACTTCACCGGAACAAACAACACCATTGCACACAGAGCATACTCTACAGCTTCCATTTAAGTTTTCCTTAGCATTTTTTAACATTGTCTTATAATCCATAACAAATCCCACCCTTTCTTATGTTTTTCATCATTTTACATTTTGTGTTCTTTGCTTACAATTTTAATTATAAGACAATCATTTTAACTATTCCAGTAAATGGACTTTATATTTTTATTCTAGTAACCAGTCGCCAATCCCCAGTCCCCAGGAAATGTTGATTTTCTTCCTAGTGTCAGAAAATCTTTGAATTTAAAATATCTTTTTCACGCTTTATGTGGTTCCAAGGGCGTTAAGATTAAATAAAACTTTTGAAAAAATTTGACACTCTTTCGGGTGAAAGAGTTTTATTTAACAGTTTTTTTATAAAGGCATTTAGCCTTAGATCAAGTAATATTTCGCTTGAACTATCGCTTTCGGAGCTTAACAGCTCTTTACTTGAATAGATAATATCAAAAGCTAGTGAAAAATTAAAATTTCACTAGCTTTTATTATCTAATTGAAAGGTTTTCTGACCTAAGGAAGAAAATCCTCTTTTACTGGGGACTGGTTACTGGCGACTGGGGACTAAAAGAATGTTGTGTCGCAACATTCTTATATACTGCTCTTCTCAGTATATACTTTAATTCCATTTCTCATAAATAATTCTGCTGTTATACCATTGCCTACTATCTTTTTCCCATTAAAACTTCCATCATATATTTCACCAAATCCACAGGAAGGACTTTTAGCTTTAAAAATTGCAGACTTTGCCCCAACAGCTTTTGCAATTTTTAAAGCTTCATAAGCACCTTTAACAAATTCTTCAGTAGAATCTCCTCCCTGTGCATTTACAACTTTAGCTTTCCCATCAAGTACATCAGCTCCATCCCCTCCAACTATTTCATGAGGGACTCTTGGAGTATTTAATCCTCCAAGTTGTTCCGGACAAACAAGCACTGCTTTTCCTTCTTTTAAGAGGGTTAAAGCCTCATTATTTAAATTGTTTTCTCCATTATATTTGCAATTCACTCCACAAAGACAAGCACTGATTACTATCACTTTTATCCCTTCTTTATTCTCTTTTCTATTATTTTATATTCTTTTAACTCTTGTTCTCTTTACTTTTTCCTACTTCAGCACTGCCACAGTAGCTCCACTTCCACCTTCTCCATACTCACCTAATCTGTAACTTTTAACGTGAGCATGAGTTCTAAGCATATCATGTATTGCTTTTCTTAACACACCTGTACCTTTACCATGAATTATGGTAACTTCTCCAAGTCCTCCAATATAAGCATCGTCTAAATATTTATCAACTGTATAAATAGCTTCTTCTGCATCCATTCCTCTTAAATCCACTGATGAGGATACCTGCTTTAAATTTAAATTAACAGTCTTCTTTTTACGCTGTTTTTTCTCAACCTTACTCTCTTTACTTTCTCTAAGATCTTTAAGTTTTACATTTATTTTCATAATACCAGCCTGTACCTGCACTTCTCCCTTACTGTCAGGCTTAGTTAAAACTATAACCTTGGTATCAAATTTAGGAAGATATACTTCTTGACCTTCAGATACAGTTTTAAGTTCTTTTCCTTCATCCTTAGGTTTGTTTATATCACTTTCTACAGTTTCTAATTTTTCTTTTAATTTCTTTCTATTCTCTTCTAGTTTTTGACGCACATCTGAAGAATATCCCATTCTTTCAAGTTCTCTAATATCCTTTAATATTCTATCAGCTTCTTCCTTAGCTTCCTTTATAATATATTTTGCTTCTTTTTGTGCATCCAAAGTAGCTTTCTCTCTAATATTTTGGAATTTATTTAATTTTTCTTCATACTTCTTCTTGATTTTTAATGCTTCTTCTTTAGCTATTTCTGCCTCTCTAACATCTTTTTGTGCTTTTATGTTTTTATCTTGCAGGCTTTGTATTAAATCTTCAAATTTAAGAGTATCCTTAGATATTCCTTGTTTAGCATCTTCTATAATATAATTTGGAAGACCAAGTCTTTTAGAAATTTCAAAAGCATTTGACTTACCTGGAATACCAATTAGCAATCTATAAGTAGGTCTTAAAGTTTCTACATCAAATTCAACCGATGCATTTTCTACACCCTCAACTCTTAAAGCATAAGCTTTTAGTTCACTGTAATGAGTTGTTGCAACTACTTTAGTCCCTCTACTTCTTAAATTTTCTAATATTGATACTGCAAGAGCAGCTCCTTCTGTTGGATCTGTACCTGCTCCCAACTCATCAAATAAAGCTAAAGACTTCTCATCAGCATTATCTATTATATTTACAATATTAGTCATATGAGACGAAAATGTAGATAAACTTTGTTCTATACTTTGTTCATCACCTATGTCAGCAAAAACTTCTTTAAAAAAGCTTAGTTTTGAACCTTGTTTGGCAGGAATCATAAGCCCACTCATAGCCATAATATGTAAAAGTCCTACTGTTTTTAAAGTAACAGTTTTTCCTCCAGTATTAGGACCCGTAACTACAATAGAAGTAACTCCCTTATTTAAATAAATATCATTAGGAACAACCACTTTTGGATCAATTAAAGGATGTCTTGCCTGTATAATATCAAAATATCCATCTTCATTAATATTAGGACATATACCATTTAAGCTTCCACCATACTTAGCTTTTGCAAATATGAAATCAAGCTCCCAAAGTATATCTGCATTATTTTTTACAGGCACTATATTTTCATATACCTGCTCTGATAATTCCTGAAGTATTCTTTCTATTTCAGCTTTTTCTTTAAGTCTTAATTCCTTTATTTCATTATTTAACGTAACCAAACTCATTGGTTCTATAAAAAGAGTAGCCCCTGAAGAACTCTGGTCATGCACAAGTCCTGGAACAGAGCCTTTATGTTCTATCTTTACAGGAAGTACATATCTATCCCCTCTCACAGTATATATACTCTCTTGAAGATATTGAGAATAGGTTCTAACCAAAGAATTTACCTTTGATTTAATTGAAGTAGTTTTATCTCTTAAGGTTCTTCTTATGTTAAACAATGCAGCACTGGCTCTGTCAGATATTTCTTCTTCTGAAACTATCGCTGCAAATATATCCTCCTCCAATTTCTTTAAAGGAACTAATCCAGCACAAATATCTTCTATAACTCTATAGGACTGTTCTTCATCTTTATGACTTATGTAATCTTTAAACCTTCTTGCACATCTTAACAAATTTGCAATTCTAAGAAGCTGCACAGGCAAAAGTAAAAATCCCTTTTGTGCTCTTCCAATTCCTTCTCTTACATCATATAATCCTTCGAAAGGAGGCGCACTTTTCTTTATAAGAAGCTCAAAAGCCTCTCTTGTCTCTTCTACGTGTTCTCTTACTTCAAAAGCATTATCATAAGGAACAAGCTCCTCAATAATGTCCTTTCCCGCAGATGTAGTTGTATATTTCTTAAGTTCTTCTTTTATCTTATTAAATTCTAAAACTCTCAAAGCCTTATCATTCACGTATTTCACAACCCCTTTAATACTTGTTTTATCTAACCCTTTTCTTTTTAACTCTCAACTTTCCACTTTCACTTCTCAACTGTTTCTATTCAACCCCTCTTTTAAAATGACCTCTGGTAAAGCCTTTAAACTCTCCTTTAAATGCTTTATTTTTATAGCTATTTAAAATTTCCAAAGTTTCCTCATAACTCTCATCTACAAAATCAAGTCTTAGTAAATCTACATTTAAGGTTTTAATCTCATCCAAATTAGGAATTAAATTTATAGCAGCACCATTATATACATGGCTTTTGCAGTACTTATCAGTCTTAATTGGAAACTCTTCTCCCATTCTATCCTTTAGAACAAAGTTCCCATTTTTGCATTCACCGCTGCATCCGTCTTTATTATTTTTTCCTCCAAATACACTTCCAATTGGACAATATTCACTTACCATAAGCTCAGTTTTCCCATAAACTACAAATGCACAAGGAAGTGATGCTTTTTTTACCAAATTACTTATTTCTTTTTTATTTAACTCAACGCTGACAGTTGCAATATTTAACATATCCTTATAGAATTCTAAACTGTAGCTGTTAAAATTATTCAGCTTGTAGTCTCCTATTATTAAAGTTTTTTCTTTAAATTTATTGATTATTCCTAAGTTAGAAGTAATTATTCCCTTTATATGCGGAAGGCTTTCTTCAATTTTTCTGCATACAGTATTAAATTCTTCTTTAATTATACTTGGAGTCTTTATAAATAAATTACTGCATTTTATATTTTTAAGATCAATATCACAATCTCTCATAAAGATTTCTACGGCAATATTATCAATATTACATTCTTTTGCTGCGTTTAATTGGTTATTTGTAGTTACAATAACTAATGGACTATCTATTTCATTTTTTAATTCTTTTTTATAGTTAATATTAAAGTCCAAACCTTTGTTTAAGCTTTTCTTACATTCTCTTTTTATATGATTACTTATACTGTCAATTAACTCTCTGCGCACAGCATTAATTGAAGAAACTGCTATAAATCCTTCTTCAAAATTTTCAAAACTGATTTCTTCAAAATTAAAAGCAGTATCCCCTGTTTTATTAAGCTTATTAATAACTTGCTCTTTTTCCATTGGTTTTTTCAAAGCTTTTTGAACTGCTTCTCCTTCTACTACAAAATCTTTATCCTTATATTTAGTTTTTATAGTAAAAGGCTCTCCAACCTTAAATTTAACCTTTAGCTTTAAATTAATTTTTCTTCCATATATGTTTCTGTAGGATTCACTTAAAACCTCTAAAAGCTTGACATCAGAAGTTTTATATAATATATCTCCTTGTTTATACTTAGCAGGTTTTAATTTAACCCTATCTCCAACAAAAGCTTCTTCTACATTTTTTGAACCCTTTACTATTTTAAAAATAGTAAAGCCATCATCTCCAAATCTGATTCCATCCTGGAGACTTATATTTTCCTTTAGTTCAATAGTCATGTCTCTATTTACTTTACCTATTTCAATTCCTGTATTCTTAGGAAATTTATAAGCCATCATATCTCTACCAGTATTACCAAACAGATAAGCCTTAGAAAAGCCTTCTCTATTAAATAATTGAAGTAATTTTTTCTTTTCTTTCTCTAGCTCAAATCTTTCTGATTTTAATTGTTCATTATCCATTGTCAATTGTCCACTGTCATAGGCTTCATCTATAGCCTTTCTATAAGCAGACACAACTCCCGCCACATATTCCGATCTTTTCATTCTTCCTTCAATCTTTAATGAACTAGTTCCACTGTCAATTAAATTTTGTATATTTTCTATGGTACATATATCCTTAGGACTTAAAAGATATCCTTTTCCCATTTTACCAGTAGTTCTATTTATTATTTCATAAGGCAGTCTGCATGGTTGAGCACAGCGCCCTCTATTACCACTTCTTCCACCAATTAAACTGCTCATAAGGCACTGCCCTGAATAGGAAATACAAAGAGCTCCATGAACAAATATTTCAGTCTCAATATCTAAATCCTTTGAAATATGCTTAATTTCTTCTAAAGATAATTCTCTGGAAAGTACTATTCTTGAAAATCCTAACTTTTTTAGAAGCAGCGCCCCTTCTCCATTATGTACAGTCATTTGAGTTGAAGCATGAATTTCAAAGTCGGGAAAATTTCTTTGTATAAGCTCTGCCAATCCTGTATCTTGAATTATTAAAGCATCAACTCCTATTTCATATAAAAATTTTATATACTCTATAGCTTCCTTAATCTCGGCTTCTTTTATTAAAGTATTAACTGTAACATAAATTTTCACATTATATAAATGACAGTATTCTACTGCTTTAATCATATTTTCTTCATCAAAATTTGAGGCATAAGCTCTTGCTGAAAACTTTGCCCCTCCAAGGTAAACCGCATCTGCTCCATTTTGTACTGCCGCATACAAGCTTTCCATACTTCCTGCTGGAGCCAATAGCTCAATTTTTTTCATAATTTATCTCTCCTTAACCCATTCTTACACCTAATTATACATTATAGCAAATTAAAGTTATCATTGCCAATTGAGGAAATTACGTAATTCAAAATTTATCCCATTCCCCAAAATTCTAATACTATATATGGATAAAATTTCACTTCATATATATAAGTTACAATAAATACTATTCATTGTATTAAAGTTTCATCCAAGATTTTTTCATAAATTGATCATTGAACAATGAGTATTGATAATTTTAATATATATATTACATATTTAAATTTATATTTTTACATATTAAACAATTCAACTAACATTTGAAGCATTATAATCATAAAATGCAGTATCTATAAATTAACTGGAGGTTTAATATGTACTTTAATTATAGAATATTGTCCTATTATCCTAATTTATATACCTATGCACGATTTTATGAGAACTTCTATTTTAGAAAAGGCTTGCCTGCCACATAATTGAAGTATACTGTTGAAACAACCTAGAATAAAATTGTGTAACAATTTTATTCTAGTAACCAGTACCCAGATACCAGTAACCAGTGAAGGAAGTTTTGCTAAGGCAAAACCTAAATTTAAATAAGGAAAAGAGCAAGAACATAGATGTTTTCTATATTTTTGCTCTTTTTTATGTCTATTTTTATCAATTTAAATTCTTTAATTCTTTTTTCTTTCTGGCTACTGGTTACTGGTCACTGGCTACTGAAAAGTGCTTCGCACTTTTCTTATTAGGTGTACTATTATCTATTCCATTTATAATATACATTACATATGTATTATAAATATTAAGGAAGTGATTTCTTGAAAAAAGTATTGTTTATATCGTATTATTTTCCTCCTTTAGGATGGTCAGGTGTTCAAAGAAGTTTAAAGTTTGTAAAATACTTAAGATGCTTTGATTGGGAACCTATTGTTGTTACTGTTAAAAATTCACCTTTCTGTATTAAAGATAATACATTGCTTGAAGAAATTCCCAAAAACTTAAAAATAATACGAATTGAATCTTCTACTTCAAAGCAGTATACAGATAAAATTGTAAATGAAATAAAAAAAAGCATTGCTCCTATACTAAATGTTCTTCCAAATGATTACTGCAAATTCTATGAAGATTATATTTATCAGGGATTTAATAATACAAGAACAATGTTAGCACTTCCTGATGATGAAGTATTATGGACTTGTAGTGTTTTAAGACAAATAGAATCTGCAGTAAATCTTAATGATATAGATTTAATTTATACAACTTCTGGTCCTTATTCTGCACATTTTATAGGTCACACCTTAAAGAAAAAGCATGCTATTCCTTGGGTTACAGATTTTAGAGATGAATGGACAAATTATCCATATTATACTTTAGATAAAAATAACATTTTCTTTAAAATTCAACGTGAAATGGAGACTAAGATTCTAAGTTTTTGTGATAAAGTAATAACTATATCTCCCATATCAAAACTAAATTATATACGAAATTTTAATATTGATGATTCTAAAATTTCTATTATAACAAATGGCTATGATGAATCAGATTTTAATGACATACCACGTTCTAATAAAAATAATAAATTTACTATAATCCATAATGGAAGTTTATATTTAGAGAGAGATCCAAATTCAATATTAAAAGCAATAAACAACCTTATTGATAAAGGTATATTAGATAAAGAAAAGATTGAAATAAAATTTATAGGAACTTGTAATCCTGACATATACAAAAGCATTTTTGAAAATAATCAATATAATACAATAAAATATATACAATACCTGCCACATGCTCAAAGTTTAATAGAAGCCTCAAAAGCTGATTTGCTGTTACTTATTGTAGGGAAAAACCCAAAACTAAAATCGGCTTATACTGGAAAAATATTCGAATATTTGAGACTAAAAACACCTATACTCTCATTATCCCCTGAAAATAGTGTTGTAGAGGATCTTCTGAATATAACCAGTTGTGGTAAAAACTTCGAATTTAATGATATAACATCCATTGAAAATTATATTAGAGAGTTATATATTAATTGGACCCAAGATAACCTTAATATCCACATAAATGAAGAAGAACTTAAAAAATTCGACAGAAAATTTTTGACATATAAACTAAGTAAAGTATTTGATAATATAGTCTCTGACCAATAATTCATAATTTAAAAAGCACATTACAAATCTTAAAAACTGTAATGTGCTTTTTTATTATTTGTTCCTACTAAAGAATCATCCCACTATTAAAAATCAAAAACTTTACCATTATATTTGCATATAGCTTCTTTTGTATTATCTATAGAACATATATTATGCTATCCTCTTGATAACTATAGATGCATTTATAGCTGTATTAGTACCTGGCGTATCACCTGGATTTAATGCCAATGCTCCTGAAATTAGAGGTACTAAAGTAAGATTTGCTCCACCTGGTAATTCAACAATTACATGACCAGAATATCCCACATCTCCATTATTATCCCCATAAACTGTAGGTGGATTAACTGCTGGTGGTATTGGTGCTATTGGTACAGCATTATAATATAATTCAAACTTACTAGGAACAGAAGCCGGAGAATAATTCTGAACATAAACATAAAATGTTATATCATAAATACCCATAAGTGGTATAGAAATATCGGCTGTTCCTGGAGTATGACTAATAATCGGTGATAATACACCATTACTATCAAATGTAACAGGTATGCCTGCAGTTAAATTTTGTGCTGACGAGTTGTAAATATATCCATAAGCTGTTAAAGTAGCCGATCCTGCTGGTCCTGTCGGTCCTGTTGGTCCTATTGGTCCTCCTGATGGTCCCGTTGGTCCTGTCGGTCCTGTCGGTCCTGTTGGTCCTGTCGGTCCTGTCGGTCCTGTCGGTCCTGTCGGTCCTGTTGGTCCTGTCGGTCCCGTTGGTCCTATTGGTCCTCCTGATGGCCCTGTTGGCCCTGTTGGCCCTGTTGGCCCTGTTGGCCCTGTTGGTCCTGTTGGTCCTGTTGGTCCTGTTGGTCCTGTTGGTCCTGTTGGTCCTGTTGGTCCTGTTGGTCCTGTTACTCCTGATTTACATGGTGCAGTACATATTGTTAAAGGTTTATTATCATAATCATATATTCCCACTAACCTCACATCCTTTATATCTTTTAAGATAATGCTTTAACTAAAATTATTAGACTATCACTAAGTATAGCTAATTTATTATATGATTCTAATTTTTTTTTGTTCTAATCTATAAGATTTTTTAACTAATTTTCATAATATTATTACGCACATCACAAGTTTTAAATCTATAATATGCTTTTTCATTATTTATATCCCAGCTGTTCAAAGTATCGTTTATTATGGAGAATATATTTATTATTAGAATTATAATTTCTTGCAATCTCATTATGCTCATAAGCCAGTTTATTATTTCCTAATTTATAATAACATACACACAGCTGTACATGAGGAAGCCACGTCCAACATGTGTCATCTAAAAATCCCCAAGAATTATCTGGTTTCTTTAATTTAGTAGCTAAATCATACCAGAATATAGCTTGATTAAACTTCTTTTCTGTAAAAAAATATAGACCTAATTTACAGCATAATTCTGCCCTTGGTGTATCATATTGAAAAGACTTAAAGCAATACTCTTTTGCTTTATCAATCGCCTTAATAAAATAACAACAATCAGAACCCTTAGCACAGGCAGCTATTTTATCTTCATACCATCCATCCTTACTCTGCAAAAACTTTTTGTAGTATTTAACAGCTTCTTCATACAACTTATGATCATATAATTCATTAGCATAATAATATATCTCTCTTGAACTAAACTCTTCTCCTTTTTCTAATCTTGATTGATAAATCTTTAAATTACGATCACCGGAAAGTTTTTCTCTTTTATGAGTAATGCAAATATCACTATCCATTACTTTACCGCTTACTTCTAAGTACTCATGTACTGCACTATGCCATTTAAAATTATTTATTCTCTTAACCAGTCTATTTCTCCTAAAGCTTAATATTACATTACCGTCCTTATCAAAAGCATAATTATATATCATGCTCACAGAGTCTACTGAATTATCTATTGTTTTTTTCAAATCTCTAAGTTTCTCTCTATCTTCTTCTAATAAAATATCATCAGCATCTAACCAAAGTATATACTCCTTTTCTGCCTTGCTAAAAGAAAAATTTCTTGCAGCTGAAAAATCATCACACCATTCAAAATCAAAAACCTTAGCATTAAATTTATAAGCACTTTCTTTTGTATTATCTGTAGATCCTGTATCCACAATTATGATTTCATCAACCAAATCATAGATTGAAGCTAAACATCGTTCCAAAATTTTCTCTTCATTTTTGACTATCATACACAGGCTGATAGTTGTCAAATTCATCACCTTCATTAAAATTACTTAAGATATAATATTAAATAAAGTAAAACTTAATTCAGATGGAGTTTTTACTCCACCTGAATTTTAGTTGAACCAAAAACAAAACTTAATCTGCTATTCTCTTAATAACTATTGATGCATTTACAGTTGTTTCAGTTCCACCTGGATTTACTACTAACGTCGTACTAAAGCCTGTAGTAGCAATAAGTCTTAATGTAAGATTTCCTGTACTGTTTATTCTAACAATTACACTTCCTCTATTTGCAGAAGCTGCATTACCTTGACCATATGCTGTAGATACTGATATTAAAGATCCACCAAAATACAATGCAATTTGATTTGGTTGAACAGCATATATATAATATGATATATTGTAAACTCCTGTTTTAGATATAGTTATTGGTGCTGTGCTTGTAGTATGACTAATACCTCCTGATAATATTTCGTTATTACTGAAGTTAACATCTGTTCCTTCTGTTACAGATTGTGCACCGATGTTATAAATATATGCGTAATCTGTTAACCCTGATGGTCCTGATGCTCCTGTTGGCCCTGTTGTTCCTGTTGGTCCTGTTGGCCCTGTTGGCCCTGTTAGCCCTGTTAGCCCTGTTGGCCCTGTTGGCCCTGTTGGTCCTGTTGGTCCTGTTGGTCCTGTTGGCCCTGTTGGTCCTGTTGGTCCTGTTGGTCCTGTTGGCCCTGTTGGCCCTGTTGGCCCTGTTGGCCCTGTTGGCCCTGTTGGTCCTGTTGGTCCTGTTGGTCCTGTTGGTCCTGTTGGTCCTGTTGGTCCTGTTGGTCCTGTTGGTCCTGTTGGTCCTGTTGGTCCTGTTGGTCCTGTTGGTCCTGTTGGCCCTGTTGGTCCTATTGGTCCTATTGGTCCTCCTGATGGTCCTGTTGGTCCTGTTGGTCCTGTTGGTCCTGTTGGTCCTGTTGGCCCTGTTGGCCCTGTTGGCCCTGTTGGCCCTGTTGGTCCTGTTGGTCCTGTTGGTCCTATTGGTCCTCCTGATGGTCCTGTTGGTCCTGTTGGTCCTGTTGGTCCTGTTGGCCCTGTTGGCCCTGTTGGCCCTGTTGGCCCTGTTGGCCCTGTTGGCCCTGTTGGTCCTGTTGGTCCTGTTGGCCCTGTTGGCCCTGTTGGCCCTGTTGGTCCTGTTGGTCCCGTTGGCCCTGTTGGCCCTGTTGGTCCTGTTGGTCCTGTTGGTCCTGTTGGTCCTGTTGGTCCTGTTGGTCCTGTTGGTCCTGTTGGTCCTGTTGGTCCTGTTGGTCCTGTTGGTCCTGTTGGTCCTGTTGGTCCTGTTGGTCCTGTTGGCCCTGTTGGCCCTGTTGGTCCTGTTGGTCCTGTTGGTCCTGTTGGTCCTGTTGGCCCTGTTGGCCCTGTTGGCCCTGTTGGTCCTGTTGGCCCAACACACGGTGAAGTACATATAGCTAAATCACTCACTATCATCACATCCTTCAAATATTATAAAATAATTTTCTCAAATGTACATTAAACTGCCACTTAATGCAGCTAATTTATTATATGATTCTAATTTTTTTTTGGTTCTACTTCTTACATTATTTTATTGAATCTACTAATATAAAGAAGTTTCAAAATGAACCTTTGTTTAAAACAAATCCAAAATAAAAACATACTATATCTCCATAAAATATAGTATGTTTTTATTAAATATAGACTATATAGTTTTATCTATGAAATCATGCAGTATGTTTTATTAAAGACTTATTATCAACTCATTATAATTCTTATACAATTCTTTACTGTATTTCTCCCATGTGTAGTTCTCATTAACATAATTTTTCAACTTATTATTTTTACGTATAGCTAATCCTCTTTCTACCTCCTCATATATACTGTTATCATCATATGGATTACAATATACAGCCATATCCTTAAGATATTCTTTCGCTGTACCTTCAACTGTAGAAATAATATTACATCCACTTGCTGCCGCCTCCAAAGATGAAAGACCTGGAATTTCAACATAGCTTGGAAGTATATGCACTTTAGCAAATCTATAGGCATTGTATATGTTGTAACTATCCATAAATCCAAGATATAAAACGTTATCAAACTTTATACATTGTTTAAAATACTCCTTGTCCGTTACTTTTCCAATAAGTACTAATTGTACACCAAGTTCACTGCACACGTTAGCCAAAGTTAACTGATTTTTTTTAGGACAAATATTTCCTACACATAATACATAAGTATTTAATTTATATCTTTCTCTGAAATTATATAAAGGCACTTCTTCATCCTCTACTTCTACTCCTTTATAAATTACACTGGATAACTTTTGTATTCTAAAATCTTTTTTTATATTTTCCTGTTCTATTTTACTATTTACAATTATTTTTGCAGCACCTTTTAATATTTCTTTTCTGTAAACATTACTTCTTTCCCACCACTTTAACTTCTCTGTATAATTCATATGCTTATAATACTTACTTAAATTAAAATATTCTGGCGAAAGAAGTATTTTCTTTTTATGCTGACGAGCCATTTTGTAATACTTGTACGTCTCACCTACCTTATTTAAATTAAACAAATGAATTACATCATATTCCGAAAAATCATATATACAGCCATTATTTACGTAAACTTCTACTCCTATTTTTTTCAAATACTGTGCAGTTTTTAACACTAATGTAGTATCTCCTGCAAAATTTTTATAACAATCTTGTCTTGTGCATAAAAGTATCTTCATAATTAAATTATCCCCCTATGATTTACAAATTCCTCTCTTTTAAAATATTTCTATGCTAAATTTGTGTGCATTATAATTAAATGTGAAAAATATAATGTTATCTATAAATATCACATACTGTTTTTTTATACATATTATGATTATATGAGGATTTCTTTAACTACTTTCATTGAATCATATAACAAGAATTCTTAGCTTAAGGTGGAGTTTTTACTCCATTTCAAGGTTATTAACAGAGGTAGACATCAGATAAGTATTAATTTTGAAAATAATAAGGAGTGAACATTATGCCTAACTTAACATTATCGACAGTACAGGATGCTTATATTTCTCAATTATTTCCCGACATGAATTTTGGACATGACAGTATGCTTTTTTGCGGTAAACTAACAACTGGAGCAAGTATATATAGAGACTTAATAAAATTCGATATTTCTTCTATTCCTGATATAGCCACTATTGAAAGTGCAACTTTAAAATTATATATAACACAAAACAATGTACCTAGTCTTGTAAAACCAACAAAAGTATATAATCTTTTAAGCAGCTTTAATGAGAATACTATAACTTATACAACCCAACCTGCTTTTGATCCTACTCCTGCTGCTTCATTAGATATTGTTTCTCAAATAAATGCCTATTTAGAATGGGATATAACATCTTTAGTAAGAGATTGGCATATAGGTAATATTCCAAACTATGGATTAATATTAAGAGGCTTAGAATCTGCATATTCTTTCACTGGTTTCACCAGTAAAGACTATT
This sequence comes from Clostridium sp. ZS2-4, assembly GCF_026719745.1. GTDB lineage: Bacteria > Bacillota > Clostridia > Clostridiales > Clostridiaceae > Clostridium_H. Next base: position 17,249 of record NZ_JAPPRQ010000011.1, on the reverse strand, counting down.
TTAATCCTGCTAAACATCCTATACTTGAAATTAGTTATAGTGAAGATACAGGTATTATTGAATATGTTCCTGAAGATGTTACAAGTACAGGTACTTGGGCTTATTCAACAGCTATCCCTTTAGGTGGTAGAACTGCAACCTTTGGCATCGAAAATTTGGGTCCTAAAGAAGCATGCATAATTTTACAGCTCAGTCCTGATAACAGTATTTGGATTGACGACCACTCATCATCTCTTAGTTTATGTCAACTTAATGCTGGTGATAATTTAACTTTAACTACAAATGGATATTTGCTTTATACTCGCTTAAGATGTATAGCTCTCGATTGTGTAAATCCTGGTGATCATGCTACAATAAGAATATATAAAACCATTAAATATTAACAATTATCCATTATATATAAAGCCCCTATTAATTTAGGGGCTTAGATTGTTGATAAAGTATCAACAGCTTAAAACATTAAAACCCATATTAAAATATGGGTTTTGGTACCTCCTAATACAGCTTTTTTTAAGTTACTTTATATGTGACCTTGCATAATTATGTCCAAATTGGTAGGATTCGAACCACTTGATTTATAACCTACACGAATATGTTTTGCAAAGATCATTGGAACTAAAGCTTTCATCTCTCCAGCTTGAACAGTAATATTCAAACCATCATCTATATAAGTTGAATCGTCAGGACTTATCTCTAGTTTAACTATGGCATCATAACTCCCTGTATTCTTCACAAAAAATGTAACAGTAGATTGCTGTGAAATATTCAATCCTGAGGTATGTTGAAAAGTACCCGAAGTTGAAACAGTACTGGAACTTTCAGTGAAAGTTCTTCCCCCTAAATTCACATTAGCTGCTGGAGGTACCGGAGTATGTGTTTTTATCCAATCAAAAATATCATTATTTAATTGAATTAATTCTTCATCCTTCGTATAAACATTTGTCGGATTAGTAAGCATATTAAATCTCCCCTAATCTATAGCTCAATTTTAAAAACATATAATTTTTCCCTACTTTTAGTATATGGAAAATATTATATAATGCTACTAAAAAATCAAGTATCTATTATTCACTGATTTCAAGAAAAAAGTTAGGATAGCCCTAACTTAAGAATATCTAATCCTTCTGCATCTATTACCTCAAACATTTTTACTGATCTTATTATCTCTTTTTTTGCCATATCAACATATCCATATTTATAATATAATTTTCCAAGCTGCAGTAATACCGATTTATCACTTATTAAATTAAATAAACTTAAAGCTTTTTCAAATTTTTCAAATTCCTTATTTATAAGAAACAAATCACAAATTTCAAAAATAGTCTCTGTATAATCCTTATTATTTTCATCTTCAGATAAAACCGAAATTGATCTATTTATAAACAAGTTTAATAACTCTTTGTAAACTTGTACCACTTTTTTGTTATAATTAGATAAATTGCTATCATTAAATTGATTAACTGTAAATAAAGCTAAATCATATTTATTAATTATAATAAAACATATAACCTTATACATTGATATTTGGAAGTAATATAGACTTTTCCTATATATAGTATCTATATATTTAATACATTCATTAAATTTGGATGTTCTTATAAGACACTTAACTTTAAAAACTTTAAGATTTTCGGAAAGTTCTTTTTCTACTTCATATTTTTCTATATATTCTAATGCAGTTTCATAATATTTTTCCATATAAAATAAATCTGCAATTATAGTATAATCCCTTGGGAAATCAGTAAAAAGACTTTCTATATTCTTCTTAAATTCATCCAATGGTGTTTTCTTTAATTTTAATATATGAGCAATATTATATAGTGGTACTAAAAAATCAGGTTTTAACTTTATCGTTTCAACACAATATCTATATGCATTATCATAATCTTTAAGCTTCATATATACATTTGCTAACTCATGAAATGCTCTAAAGTCTACTGTTCCATTTAAGAATTGTACTGTTGAAGATGATTCGCCTAATTCTATACATTTTTCAAAAGCTTTTATTGCTAAAATAGGTTTGTTTTGTTCTTTTAATATTAAACCTTTTAAATAATATAAATCAGTAATTTCATCAGGCATTTATTCATTCACCTTTTTTCTATTTTTATAACTTATTCCTTATTAACATATTAAGAGGTTTATTTCATTTATAAACACTTACACTACTTGATTTCATGTATAATCAATATATATTATGAATAAAAATTAGAAAATGTTCTCTAAAAATAAAAAGCCAGGGTAACCCTGCCTTTTTATACATTATAACAACACAATTAACCTAACTTATTTTAAGAATATCTATTCCTTCTGCATCCATTACTTCAAACAGTTTTATGGATCTTATTATCTCTTTTTTTGCCATATCAATATATCCATATTTATAATACAATTTTCCTAACTGAAGCAGTACAGATTTGTCGCTTATTAAATTAAGCAAGCTTAGTACTTTTTCAAATTTATCAAATTGTTTATTTACAAGGAATATTTCACAAATTTCAAAAATAGTACTTGTAAAATCTTTATTATTTTCCTCTTCAGACAAAATAGAAACTGTTTTATTTATAAATACATTTACTAACTCTTTGTAAACTTGTAATGTTTTCTTATTATTATCAGATAAATTACTATCATTGAATTGGTTTACTGTAAGTAAAGCTAAATCATAATTATTTATAGTAATAAGACATATAACTTTGTACATTGAAATTTGGAAATAATACAAACTATCTTCAGGTATATTGTTTATATACTTTATACATTCATCAAATTTTGAGGAATATATAAGACACTTGACTTTAAAAATCTCAATGTCTTCTATAACCATTCCTCCTGCTTCACATTTTTCTATATATTCTAATGCTGTTTCATAATATCCTTCCCTATAAAATAAATCTGCAACTATAGAGTACTCCCTTGGAAAATCTGTAAAAAAGTTCTCTATAATCCTCTTAAATTCATCTAATGATGTTTTCTTTAACTTTAGTATATGGGCAATATTATATAAGGGTACTAAAAACTCAGAGTTTGATTTTATAGTTTCAATGCAGTATTTATATGCAGTATCATAATCTTTAAGCTGGAGATATATTTGTGATAACTCATAAAATGATCTAAAATCTCCAATTCCATAGATAGATTTTAATTCAGGAGGAGGATCTCCTAATTCTATACATTTTTCAAAAGCTTTTATTGCTAAAGTAGGCTTGTTTTGTTCATTTAATACAAGACCTTTTATATGATATAAATTAGTAAAATCAGGATAATACTCTGTTCCTATATCTATAAATTCCAGAGCTTTATCATAATATTTTAAATCATAATTTGAAAGAACTATTCTTTCTATTAGATTAGAAGCATAACCTGTATTTGGATTAAAATCTTCATATGCTTTGTAATAATTTTGGAGAGCTTTTTTCTTATCTCCTATTGAAAAATATTCATTTGCTAAATTAAAATAAGCATATTTATTTTCGGGTTGTTCTTTTATTTGTTTTTCCAAAAGTGTAATATTTCTTTTTCTCTTATCTTTAGAAACAAGATTTTGTTCTAAATATCCATAATGATATATTCTTATTGGATAAGATTCTCCTAAAAAATCATGTTTGTGATTTACTAATTGATTGTGTACTTCACCTTCATAACAATATCCATAATTATTTTTGAAAACTCGTGGATTTAAATTTATAGTTATATTACTAGTGTTTACAGCACTTCCTAAATAATTTAATGTTTCAAAAAAACATACAGTATTTTCATTTAGATTATAATTAACTAAAGCTTTAAATTTATCTTTATCTTCACTGCTTAATTCATCATCTGCATCCATAATTAAAATCCAATCTTTTGTAGCATATTTCAATGATTCATTTCTTGCAGCACTAAAATTATTACACCACTTAAAATAGTATACCTTAGCTCCATAGCTTTTGGCTATTTCTACTGTTTTATCAGTAGAACCTGTATCAACTATTATCATTTCATCAACTAAATCTTTAACGCTTCCCAAACATCTTGGAAGGTCTTTTTCTTCATTTTTTACTATCATACAAAGGCTAATTTTATTAGACACCTATAGAATCACCTCTTTCTATCTTCTATTTCACTTCATGTATACCTCCATATATATACTATGAATAATAAATAGAAAGTGTTCTATACATTACAACAATTCAATCTAACTTATAAATTTGTTTTAAGAATATCTAATCCCTCTGCATCCATTACCTCAAACAATTTTATGGATCTTATTATCTCTTTTTTTGCCATATCAATATATCCATATTTATAATACAATTTTCCTAACTGAAGTAGCACTGATTTGTCGCTTATCAAATTCAGTAAATCTAAAGCTTTCTCAAATTCATCAAATTTTTTATCTATGAGAAATATCTCACAAATTTCAAATATAGTTGATGTATAATCTTTTTCATTTTCATCATCCGCCAAAATAGAGGTTGCCTTGTTTATAAATAAATTTACTAACTGTTTATATACCTGTACCATTTTCTTATCATAATCAAATAAATTACTATCATTAAAGCTATCAATCTTAATTGAAGCTGAATCATATTTATTAGTCATAATAAAACATATAACTTTATACATAAAAAGTTGTACATAAAGCAAACTGTTTCTAGGTATAGTATCTATTTTAATACATTCATCAAATTTAGCTGTCCTTATAAGACATTTAGCTTTAAAAAACATAAGCTCTTGTGGAAGCTCTATTTTAGCTTCAAGCTTTTCTATATATTTTAAAGCTGTTTCATAATGTCCTACATTATAAAATAGATCCGCAATAAAAGAATACTCCCTTGGAAAATCGCTAAAAAATCCTTCTATTTTGTTTTTAAATTCATCTATTGGCGTGTTTTTTTCTTTTAATATATGTGCAATACTATATAATGGTGCTAGATAATCAGGTTTTGACTTTATTGTTTCAATACAGTATTTATATGCAGTATCATAGTCCTTAAGGCGTATATATATTCTTGATAATTCATCTAATGATCTAAAACCTTCTGTTCCATAAATAGATTTTAGAAGAACAGGTGCTTCACCTAGTTCTATACATTTTTCAAAAGCTTTTATTGCTAACAAAGATTTATTTTGTTCATTATATATAATCCCTCTTAAATAATACAAATCTGTAAAATCTGGATAATAGTCAAGTCCAATATTTATAAATTCTAAGGCTTTCTCAAAATATTTTAAATTATAATTTGTAACAATTATTCTTTCTAACAGCTTAGGCGAATAACCTAAATATGGTTTGAACTCATCATAAGCTTTATAATAACATTCCAATGCTTTTTCCTTTTCATTTAAACAATTATATTCATTTCCTAGATTAAAATGATGGTATTTATTTTGTGGTTCTTTTTTTATTTGTTCTTTAATACTTGAAATATTTCTTTTTCGTTTGTTTTGAGCTATCATATTTTTTGTCAAATACCCATAATGATATATTCTTATTGGTTCTATTTTTCCTTTCATTGAAATATTGGAATTTACTAGTTGATTGTGTACTTCACCTTCATAATGATATCCATAATTATTTTTAAAAAGACGAGGATTTATATTTACATTTATATTTGAACTTTTTTCATACCCTAAATAACTTAATGTTTCAAAATAATATACAATACCCAGCTCAAGATTTTTAATTAGTTCTTTAAATTTACATTTATCCTCTCTACAAAATTCATCATCTGCATCCATAATTAAAATCCAATCTTTAGTAGCATACTTTAAAGATTCATTTCTTGCAGCACTAAAATCATTACACCACTGAAAATAATATACCTTTGCTCCATAGCTTTTTGCAATTTCAACTGTTTTATCAGTAGAACCTGTATCAACTACTATAATTTCATCAACTAAATCTTTCACACTTTCAAGACATCTTGGAAGATTTTCTTCTTCATTTTTAACTATCATACAAAGGCTAATTTCATTAACCATTGACAAATCACCTCATAGTTTTCCTCAAATTTATGAAAAAGCTAAGGAGTACCATATGGTACTTCTCAGCTATTAACTTTAATATCTTCCGTTGAACCAAATCTGTATAGTTGCACCATGAGTGTCCGTTGCTGATCCAGTAGTACATTTAATCTTTGTATAATGCATATAATAATCCGCAGTGATAACTTTTGGTGTACTACTTACTACTGTAGCTGTTTCTTGAATATCTACATAAGTAGCAGTATGAGTTGGTGCTACTGAAATTTGTACATTTACTGTATCACTTGCTCCTTCAAGTCTCTTAATATACCAAGTAGTATCTTGATATTTTGAAGTATCTATAACAGTTCCATATTTTGCAGTTGCTGTTATAGCTGCTACTGTTTCAGAAACTTCTACAAATCTTCTATCATAAAGATTAACCTTTAATAGTCCACTAGTATCAACTTGAACTGTTCTATTAGATGAACCATCATAACCTTGGATTAAAACTGTTCCATGTGATATTGAAGTTAATTCATTTATTGTTCCTACTGTTGCTACTTTAGTTATTGTTCCTACTGCTGTTATCTTATTTAAGGTTCCTACTGTTGCTACTTTAGTTATTGTTCCTACTGCTGTTACCTTATTTAAGGTTCCTACTGTCGCTACTTTAGTTATTGTTCCTACTGCTGTTACCTTATTTAAGGTTCCTACTGTTGCTACTTTAGTTATTGTTCCTACTGTTGTTACCTTATTTAAGGTTCCTACTGTTGCTACTTTAGTTATTGTTCCTACTGCTGTTACCTTATTTAAGGTTCCTACTGTTGCTACTTTAGTTATTGTTCCTACTGTTGTTACCTTATTTAAGGTTCCTACTGTTGCTACTTTAGTTATTGTTCCTACTGCTGTTACCTTATTTAAGGTTCCTACTGTTGCTACTTTAGTTATTGTTCCTACTGCTGTTATCTTATTTAAGGTTCCTACTGTTGCTACTTTAGTTATTGTTCCTACTGCTGTTACCTTATTTAAGGTTCCTACTGTTGCTACTTTAGTTATTGTTCCTACTGCTGTTACCTTATTTAAGGTTCCTACTGTTGCTACTTTAGTTATTGTTCCTACTGCTGTTATCTTATTTAAGGTTCCAATTGTTTCTACCTTAGTTAAGGTTCCTACATTTATATCTAATTCACCATTAGAATTAACTCTAATTGCATGATAACTAGTTCCATCATAACCATAGACTGATGTTTTCAACTGCTCGGCTGAATGCTGGAATACTATACTATTAGCCAAAGTCTCTCACTTCCTATTTTGTATTAAAGTAAAATATTCTTACTTCAATATTTATAATATGAGTAATAATATAAAATGTGCTATGAAGCCATACAAGTTCTTTTATCTATAGTTTTCTTTTATACAATAAAAAGCCAGGATAAACCTAGCTTTTTCATATCTTATAACAATTCAATATTCTGTTTATTTTCAACATCCTTAGTTGCATTTCTTGTATCAAATATAAATTCAGAGTTTTTTTGTATAAAATTATAATCATACTTTTTATGTGCAGTTGTTATAACAACCAAATCTGCATTATTTAATACTTCCTGTGTTAATTCTACTCCATTATACTCTTCTCCCTTGTATCTATAAGAAGGTATATATGGATCATTAAATTCAACATATGCTCCTTCCTTTTTAAAGTTTTCAATAACTTTAAGTGCAGGACTTTCTCTATAATCATCTATATCATTTTTATATGCAATTCCTAATATTAAAATTTTTGAACCATTTAAAGGCTTTTTAAATTTATTTAATATTTTTGAAGCCCTTTGTAATATATATTGAGGCATGTAATTATTTATTTCTCCTGAAGTTTCTATAAGTCTTGTATGATAATCATATTCTCTAGCCTTCCATGTTAAATAATATGGATCAAGCGGTATGCAGTGTCCTCCTAATCCTGGTCCAGGATAAAATGCTTGGAAACCATAAGGTTTTGTTTTTGCAGCTTCAATAACTTCCCATATGTTTATATTCATTTTATTACAAATAATTGCCATTTCATTTATTAAACCAATATTTATATTTCTATAAGTATTTTCAAGGATTTTTTCCATTTCTGCTACCTTTGGACTAGACACTTCAAGCACTTCACCTTCAAGTACATTTCTATATAAAGCAGCAGCTATTTCTGTGCTATCTTTTCCTACTCCTCCTACTACTTTAGGAGTATTTCTTGTCTTATATATTAAGTTACCAGGATCTACTCTTTCTGGTGAAAAAGCCAAATAAAAATCTCTTCCACATTTCAATCCTGATTTTTCTTCTAATATAGGTAATATCAATTCTTCTGTTGTACCAGGATAAGTAGTACTTTCAAGAACCACTAACATCCCCTCATGTATATATTTTCCAACAGCCTCAGTAGATGATTTTACATAACTTATATCTGGTTGTTGATACTTATCTAAGGGAGTAGGAACACATATTAAAACTACATCTACACCTTTTGCAAAATCAAAATCTGTGGTTGCTCTTAACTTTCCTTCAAGTACCAATTTTTCAAGTTCTGCATCTACTATGTCCCCTATATAATTGTGCCCTTCATTCACCATATTCACTTTTTTTTCTTGAACATCAAATCCTACAACTTTATATCCAGATTTGGCATTTTCAACCGAAAGGGGTAATCCAACATAGCCTAAACCTACAACACCTATTACTGCAATCTTATTCTGTATTTTTTCTAATAATTTTTCTTTGTTTGACAACTTAAGCACTCCCTTTGTACATTTCAAGTACTTCTTATTTATTAGTATATAGTATGATAATATATTAAATTTGTTAATATTCATATATGAAGTGCTTTAACAAATGTTAGAAATGAAAATTCTTCTATATAAAATTTTAATTAATTAAATTAATCATAAATCTGTCAACAACTTCAATTATATATTGAAGCATTTCATCCGTTAATCCAGGATAAACGCCTACAAATAATGTGTTTGTCAATACATTATTTGTATTATCTAATTTATCTGTAACTCTATAGTTTATATTTTTATAAGCTGGATGTTTTAATATATTACCTGTAAATAACATCCTTTATTGCTATAAACATATTTATGATCATATCCATACGATAAATTTTCATATTTATGCTTAAAGCGTTTACCGCAGGCACCATTTGGATTTGGTTCTCCAGTCTGACAATAACAAGCTCTTCCCCAGTCTCTTATGGACAAAGCTTGTTTATATAAGTTTATATTATTAGTAAGAACTGCTCCTCCCTCTCCCATAGTCATATGATGAGCAGCATAAAAGCTGTAGGTGGAAAAATCACCAAATGTTCCACAAAGTTGATTATCATATTTAGAATCTAAAGCATCACAAGTATCTTCTATTACATAAAGATTATATTTTTTAGCTACCTCCATTATCTTATCCATTTCTGCTGGATTACCTAAAGTATGAGCAAATATTATAGCTTTAGTTTTATTTGAAATAGCACTTTCTATTTTTGAAGCATCTATATTATAAGTTCCTTCTTCAATATCAATTACTACAGGAATTAAATTATTTTGAATAATTGGATTAAATGTTGTTGGAAATGTCATTGCTGTAGTTATTACTTCGTCACCAGGTTTGATTGGATTTTCAATATTAGGAGAACAGAGAGCACTCAAGGCTATTAAATTAGCTGATGAACCTGAATTTGTTACTAATCCATATTTTAATGTTCTCTTCATCTAAAGGTTTTATTGTGTGTATACTTACTAAGTTTACTGATATTTGTTTTTCCATTAGTTTATTAGCTATTTCTATACCTTCTTCAAGCATATTACCTGTGGTTATAATAGTAATATCTTTTCCATCAATTAAATTTATAGCTTTCCCAAATTCCCAAAGTTTATCTACTCGCTTTACATCCTTAAAAGTATCTATTGCAGTCCAAAAACCTTTGTGTTCATATACAGCAAGTTCATTAGCCTTGCTTAAATTTTTTAATGGTACTTCTTCAAAAGCACAGTCATCTTTTGGAAAATAATTAAAGATTTTTCTATTTAGAACCATAAACCCTCCATTTATAACATCTTTTAATACAGGCTTTTCACTAAAGGAGGTTACTATACCATCTTTTACTTTTAGTATTCCAAAAGGCTAAGTAGGATGCACACCTGTCAGAGTTGCAATTTTTCCTTTTTTCTTGTGATAATTTAAAAGTATATTAATATTACTTAATCCATCTCCATATGTTAACATAAATTCATCCTCTTCTATATAATCTTTTATCTTTTTTATTCTACCTCCAGTAAAAGTTTCAAACCCTGTATCTAACATTGTTATATTCCACTGTTCCTCTTTAGAGTTATGACATATTAAATTATTATTAACAGTATTTAATGTAATATCATTATTTCTCCAATACATTTCCATAAAATATTGTTTTATCATTTCACCTTTATACCCTAAACATAGTATAAAATCATTAAATCCAAAGTGTGAATATAGTTTCATTATATGCCATATAATCGGTTTGCCCCCTACATTAACAAGAGGTTTTGGACGATACTCTGTTTCTTCACGCATTCTTGTACCCTTACCTCCACAAAGTATTACAACTTTCATAATATCACCTACAATTTTATTTAATATTTTTCAAAATTAATGTTTCTTTAAATAAATTTTTATGCTTACATTTCTCCATTACAGTATATTATTGTATTAAAATTTATGTGATTAAAATATATTATTCTTCTACTTACATAATCATTCAAAAAAGAATACCTAATTAAGGTATTCTTAATGATTTCTTTAATACAATTATTTTATTTATGACTTTTAGTACTTTAAATTTTATCCAAGTACCAACTATAAGTTTTCACTAATCCATCATACAGTTCCGTTTTATATTTCCATCCTAACTTCTCTAATCTTGATACATCTAGCAATTTTTTAGGTGTTCCATCAGGCTTATCTCTATTAAATCTCAATTCACCGTCAAATCCTACTATTTCTTTTATAATTTCTGCGAGTTCTTTTATACTCATATCCTTACCAGTTCCTATGTTTATATGTTCTTCACCATCATAATTCTCCATTAAATACACACAAGCATCTGCCATATCATCTACATATAAAAATTCTCTTAATGGTTTACCAGTACCCCATATTTCAACATAAGATTTATTATTCATTTTAGCTTCGTGAAATTTTCTTATAAGTGCTGGCACAACATGTGAAGTTTCTAAATCAAATTTGTCATTAGGGCCGTATAGATTTGTAGGCATAACACTTATAAAATTTTCTCCATATTGCCTTTTGAAAAATTGACACATTTTAAGTCCTGAAATTTTTGCAAGAGCATAAGCTTCATTCGTAAATTCTAAATATCCTGAAAGCAAATATTCTTCTTTTATTGGTTGAGGACACATTTTGGGATATATACATGAACTTCCTAAAAATATTAACTTTTTAGCTTTAAAATCATGAGCCGCTTTTATTATATTATTTTGAATTTGTAAATTTTCATATATAAAATCAGCTGGATACATATTATTAGCATGTATTCCTCCAACTTTAGCTGCAGCTAAAAATATATACTCAGGTTTTTCTTCTTTAAAAAAGTTTCTAACCGCTGCTTGATCTATTAAATCAAGTTCAGCATGAGTTTTACCTATTATACTTGTATAACCATTTTCTTTTAAATTTCTTATTATAGCTGAACCAACAAGACCTTTATGTCCCGCAACATAAATTTTACTATTTTTCTTCATACTACATCTCCTTATAAAAATTCTCGATCTGTTAAGTTATATGAACATTGCTCTTCTCAATCCTAGAAAATATAATAAGTTTGCTAACAACCAAATATCCCCCATGAAAAGGAGAGAAGAACAATGAACAAAACAAATGTAAAATGCCCTCGTTGCCATTCGGATAAACTATATAAGTTCGGATTGGATAAGCAGGCTAATCAAAAATATCAATGTAAAAAATATAAACGTCAGTTTGCACCTGACTCCGTCACCAATAAGTTGAAAAGTAAATATCCAAAGTGTCCTAAATGTGGTAAATCAACTTATCTTCACCATGAATATAAGCACTATAATCGATACAAATGTGGCGATAAAAAGTGTAATCATGTAATTGTTCAATATCATAACCTCAATATAGATATAGCTTCTAGCGAAGCTGTGTCAGGATTTCTTTCTATTAAGGGAATGAGATTCTCGCTACATACCATCTTAACTACTTTAACGTTGTACTTTTTAAATAACTCATCAACAAGAGCAATTTCACAATTTTTATTAGTTTCATCCAATATAAAAATTTCACATGTTGTTGTAGCTAATGGTAAATTAATCATAAAAGCCACACTCCCCTAAAATATGAAATTTTATTTTTTACTCAAATTTCCGTCTTATATAATCTAACCCTTTTCCTGTTATTTCTTCACAATCAGCTTCAATCATCATATGAACTAATTCTTTAAAATCTACTTTTCTCTTCCACCCCAATTCTTTTTCAGCTTTTGAAGGGTCTCCTAACAGCACTTCAACCTCAGAAGGTCTAAAATAATTTAGATTAACTTCAACTAAAATTTTACCTGTTTTCTTATCATAACCTTTTTCTTCTATTCCACTTCCTTTCCACATTATATCTATTCCAACTTCTTTAAATACAGCTTCAACAAACTCTCTTACTGTATGAGTTTCATTCGTTGCTAGAACATAATCTCCTGGCTTTTCTTTTTGAAGCATTAACCACATACCTTCTACATAATCACCAGCAAAACCCCAATCTCTTTTAGCATCTAAGTTACCAAGTAAAAGAACATCTTGTTTGCCTGCAATAATACTAGCTACTGCTCTTGTAATCTTTCTTGTAACAAAAGTTTTGCCTCTTCTTGTTGATTCATGATTAAACAATATTCCATTGCAAGCAAAAAGACCATAAGCCTCTCTATAATTTACTGTTATCCAATATGAATACAACTTTGCAGCAGCATATGGACTTTTGGGATAAAAAGAAGTATTTTCATTTTGAGGAGCTGTTCCTGGAATCCCCCCAAAAAGTTCAGATGTAGAAGCTTGATAAAACTTACACTTACCTCCACATTCTTTTATAGCATCTAATATTCTTAGTGTACCTAATGCATCAACCTCAGCTGTATATTCTGGAACATCAAAAGAAACCTTAACATGACTTTGAGCCCCTAAATTATAAATTTCATCTGGTCTTATTTTTTCAATTAATCTATTCAAATTACTTGAATCTGTTAAATCACCATAATGAAGAAATAATTTTACATTTCCTATTTTAGGATTTTCAAATAAATAATCTATTCTTTTTGTATTAAATATACTTGCTCTTCTAATTATTCCATGAACTTCATAACCTTTTTTTAATAAAAGCTCTGTCAAATATGAACCGTCTTGTCCTGTTATACCTGTTATTAAAGCTTTTTTCACAGCCTTATCCCCCATTCTAACCTACTGTTTCTTTTAATTCTTTTATATTAACCAGTCTATTCTTTTTACCAATTATTATTACTCCATCATTTTCAACTACATAAATATCATTTGCTCCATCAATAATAATAGATTTGCTATTAGAAACTACTATATTATTTCTTCCATCTATACTTTTTACATTCCCTATAGTTATATTCCCATCACAATCCTTTTTTTTACATCTTTCTAATGCACTCCAACTTCCTACATCATCCCAACCAAATGCACTTGGAATAACATAAATATTATCTGCCTTTTCCATAATTCCATAATCTACGGATACGCTGTCAACTTCAGTATATTTTTCTTCCAAAGCTTTTTGATAATCTTCATCTGATAACTCTGATATTTCTTTTAAAATTTTATAAGTATTCTCTAAATATAATTTTGTTAATCTTATAATGTTTGATGTTTTCCATATAAACATTCCCCCATTCCAAAGGTAATGTCCTTCCATTAAATATTGTTCTGCCTTTTCTTTATTAGGTTTTTCCTCGAATCTCTTTACACTTCTTATTTCATATCCATTAATTGCACAGTGTATGTCACTATAATTTATATATCCATATCCTGTCTCTGCTCTATTAGGCTTCATCCCTATAGTTACTATGGCATCCTTTCTTCTCTCTACAAATTCATCAGCAGCCTTTAATGTTTGTATAAACTCTTCTTCATTTACTATAAGATGGTCAGCAGGTAATACAGCTATAGTTGAATTCTTACATATTTTCTTAATATAAAAAGCTGAAAGAGCTATACACGGTGCTGTATTTTTCCCAATCGGTTCCATGATTATATTTCTTTGTGGTAATTCTGGTAATTGCTCTTTTACTAAATGTATATATATCTTTTCCGTTATTATAAAAATCCTTTCTATAGGAATTAATTTTCTCAATCTTTTTACAGTCATTTGAATCATTGTGTCTTCTCCAAAAAGCTTTAAAAATTGTTTGGGCCTGGCTTCAGTTGAAATAGGCCAAAATCTAGTCCCTTTACCTCCTGCCATAATTAACGCACATAACATAAAATCACTCCTAAAATGAATACACAATCTTCATAAAGTTCTCCATATACTTAACTTTATAGTCAAATATTTTAAATTTGTTTTCATAATAATTATATTAATTGTTGTAAATAAGTGTGCATAAAAAAACAATAACCTTATAAGCTATTGTTTTTTAAGTGTTTTTAATATTATTCTTTTTCTTTTCTAAATTAATTTTCGTCCTTATATGTTTCTTTGATTTTTTTAAATACTTTTTTAAATGATTCAATATGCGTATAATTTTTAGCTCTTTTATATCCTGCTTCTAGTATCTTTCTTCTTTCTAAATCATGGTTTAAATAATATTCAATATATAATTCTAAGTCATCTATATTATTATACACTACAATTTCTTTACCTATATCGAAATAATCTTCAATACTAGGTGCATATTTAGATAATTGAAATCCTCCAAAACAAGGTATCTCAAAATTTCTTCCTTTAATCTGTTCTACTCTTTTTCTACTTCTCACATATTCTTGTTTATTCTTTTCAGAAGCTGTTATATATCTTATATCATGACAAACCGAATTTGATAAATTTAAATTTATTTTAGAATGTACCACAATATCTTTAAACTCATCATAACTAACTCTTCCATTTTGCCATCCTGCACCAAAACATTCTACATTATATTTTCTTCTTAAACAATTTACTATCCACTCTCTAACAGTATTTTTACCGCCTACAAAAGAAATATCATATTTATAATCTACATTTTTTAAGTCTAAATCTTTAACATAATCACAAATCGCCATATGAGTGAATATCACATTTTTATATCCTATTTTTTTATATTTTTCTAAACAAAATTTATCTATTGTAACAGAATAAGTAAATTTAGGTGCTACGTATTTTGTAAAATCATCAAATCTCCACTGGTCATCTCCAAACCAATTTATTGTTATATATTTTTTTGAAAGCTTTGAAATAGTTTCAAGACTAACCTCATCTCTCAACAAACAAAAACAAACTACATCAGGGTTTTCTTTATCTACAAAATCAATTATTTCTTTTTGTAAAATATTTCGATCTGTAAAAAAACTATGCTCTTCTAACCAAAATGGAACCAAATTATCACAAACTTCTCTTAGTGCAGGTATAAAAACTCTTTTTTCTCCTGATTCTCCTCGTTCTGGTATTCCATAATCATATTTTAACAAAACCGAAACAATCTTCATGGACTCCCCCATTTCTTCATATTTTTTTACAATTTGTATTGTGTCATACAAATATATTATATTCATACTAAAGTATTTATGTGATTAGTCGGTTTATAAAAAACATATATTTTTTATATATAAGGGGGTTGTTTTCCTCCATTATATAAACCCTTGTAATATTCATACGTTTCTTTTAATCCTTCTTCTATGGAATACTCCGGTTCCCAATTAAGCAGCGTTTTAGCTTTTTCATTATTAATATAGCTATGCAGTATATCTCCATCTCTTTTACTGGCATATATATGATTTAAATCTCTTTTGGATATAATCCTTATATAGTTTACTAACTCATTTATACTAATTTTATTATTAGTAGAAATATTTATCACTTCATTATTTCCTCTAGTTAATGCAGCAATATTAGCATTTACAATATCCTTTACATATATAAAATCTCTTGTTTGTTCTCCATCTCCATAAATCACAGGAATTTCTTTTTTTATTATTTTATTTAAAAATATCGCTATAACACCTCCTTCTCCTTTAAAAGCTTGTCTTATTCCATATGCATTTGCATATCTTAATATTGAATATTTAATACCATAAAATTCACTAAAAACTTTCATATAATACTCTGGTGTAAGCTTTGAAATGCCATAATATGAAATGGGATTTGTTTTATGTCTTTCATCAATAGGAAGATACTTAGGATTCCCATAAACAGCTGCTGAACATGCATATATAATTTTTTTAACTTTATTTATCCTGCATGCTTCTAATACATTTATAGTTCCAATTATATTTACTTCAGCATCAAATCTGGGATTTCTAATAGATGTTTGAATATCTATTTGAGCTGCATGATGTATACATATTTCTGGCTTAAAATCCTCAAAAACTTTAAGTATCTTTTTATTATCTCTAATATCTACTTTATAAAATTTAGCCTTGATATTTATGTTTTCTTCTTTTCCTGTTGACAAATTATCAATAATAGCAACATTATGATTTAGTTGAACTAATCTATCAACTATATTTGATCCAATAAACCCTGCTCCACCTGTTACAATAATATTCATTTTACCCTCCACTTTAATTGGTAAATTTTATTATATATATGTGTATAAAAAAATTATTATTATCGCAAAATAAAAAAATACTAAAAAGTTAATAAATAACTAAAATGGTACCTATAGATTGGACACTAAAAAAAGTGTCTAGTTTATAGGTGCTTTTTTATGTATAATTATCATTAAATATGGAGGTCTTTAATATGAGTAAAATTACATTCTCAAAAGAATCTATTGAAAGATTAAATCGTAACCCTTATGTAAAACGCGTTAGCGAGAAGTCAATAACATACTCTGACGAGTTTAAAAGAATATTTATCGAAGAATATTTAAGAGGAATTACTCCACGAGTTATTTTCATAAATGCTGGATTTAATGTTGAAATACTAGGTGTGAGGCGCTATGAACAGGCGGCAGCCAGGTGGATAAAAGCGTATAGGAAAAATGGGATTGTAGGATTAAGAGATACCCGAAGAGAAAATTCTGGAAGACCAAGTAATAT
>NZ_JAPPRQ010000109.1 GCF_026719745.1 Clostridium sp. ZS2-4 | reverse complement strand
TCCTTTCTTGGTCGTTGTTTGTCGTGATTCAATTATACCAAATGGAGGAATGTTCTTCTATTTTTTATGCTAGAAATACTGAAAACACAGGCTAACGCCTTAAAATACAAGTGCGAAAGTTGAGTTATTATTTTAGGTATTGATATAATCTATTATGATTGTTAATTTATTTTATTATTAGTTCACATATGTAAGGATATACTTATAAACTAATAAATATCTTATTGATAGAGGTGAAGGATGACCTTTAAAATCCACCAATCTTAAATTTTCTTTCAAAATACTATCTATTAAATTCTCGTTTTACCTGATTCCTACATTTTATCATAGAAATATTTTTAGGTATTAATCCATTATTTGAGTCAATCTTTGAATAAAACATATTCCAAATTAAATTGAAATTTTTATTATCATCTTTGCTATTCCACAATGGTAACTTAGGCCACTTAATAGCCCATCTCTTAACCATTAGAATAAATAATTCTGTATTTAAGCTACTTACTAAAGATGTACATATAGCTGCACATTCTTGAAGTTGTTTATATGCTATCTTAACCTTAATTATTTCATTATCTGATTTTATTCCTAACTTAATAGCATTTTTTCCTGCAATAATAGTATTAGAATGAACCACACCATGTCGCAATTCACATATTTTATCAAACTCTTCTAACGCCGCATATGCAAGACCTGTTTTATCTATATCATATCCCAAAAATTTTTTACACGTTTTTTTTATTGCATCTGCATCAGCAAATGATATATTCTCAAATGATCCTCTTTCCACATTACTTCCCGAGTGCCATAATACAGAGCCTAAACTAATTGATTGTGATGCAGATTTTGCTTTGCATATTGGGCAAATTTTAATAGCTTCAGATAATATTTCTCTAAGATAATTTTCAGTACATGAAATTATCCCAATAAAAAGCAACGGTCCCATAACTGTATTTACGTCTAAATAACTAGGGTCTCTTGAAATACTTAGTATTCCACGAACAGATTTATAAAACCTGTCTATAGCTGATTTATATAAACTACCACTGTCAATCTTTTCAATATACTCATTAATATCTCTAATTTTTTCAGATCCACCACTCTGATTTACTGAATTAATCCAATCACTACTCATCCTATATATTCCTCTGCATATGAATAAATTTTGTCTGCCCAATATGGCCCTATTTGCGGTACCCCTCTAAGTTCTTTATTATCGTTATCCATAAGTATATCTTTAATTGTTCTTATTCTAGAATATTTTTTAATTGATTGTACTCTTTTAGCCGTTAATGGTAACTTATTTATATCATTTGAAACTAACTCTTCAAAAATAGAAGCTGTTTTGAGTGGAGCACCACATTCTCCACAAAATTTTGTATGCTCAGAAGCTCTTGGTGTTCCACAAACTGGGCATGGTGGGAGTGATAAAGGAAATATACTTCTTATATCCTCAGTACCAATTAAAACTCTTGACGTAATTCTTTTAAATGAATGTGCATTTCTCTTTCTCAATGCAATAGCTAGATCTATTGATTTAATAGCCTTTTTTCCCATAAATGCATTTCTTTCTACTAAACCTGCGTAATGTATATTATAAAGTTCAAAAACCCCTTTTTCTCCTTTGCTCAATTCTTTTTTATACATAACTAACCCTGCATATTGAAAGAATTCTATAACTTTTGATAATTCTGAAGGCAATGGTTTTTTTATTGCTATTGTAACTCCTTGTTCATCAAGACCTTTTTCTTTATTATATTCTTTAATTTCATCTATCATCTTTATAAATATCTGCTCACCAGTAACAATAAACTTTTCATAAATAGGCAATTTTTCTTTTAAAGATAGAAATATACTCATTACTTGAATAAAAGTTTGATTTATAGCACTCATTACAGTCTTTCTTGTGAATTTAACTTCAAACTTTTCTACTCCATCTACAGTCTTATCCTTATAAAAATTTCTAACAATATTCAATAAAGCCCTAGGAATTCCAAAACTAGAATAGCAAATTATATATAGCAAGTCTAAATCTTCACTTAATTTATTATAAACAACTCTTGGTAATCTTCGTTCTAGTATTTGTAACATAAATTGCACATAATTATTTATTTCTGGTTTAATCCAAACATCTATTTCTTCAGCATCATGTCCAACATGAAAAGTAGGCGAAAAATTAGTTATACCTGGATATATTGCGGCTTTAGGTGATATTATCCTACTCTTTATTTGTCTAAAAAACTCAAAAAAATCATATTGCTGCTCCACAGAAAATGCATGTGCTGCATCATCTAATAATAATACACAATGACTTTTATTAGTACATGAAAATATCTTCTTAATTTCTTCCTCTAGCATCGAAATTGTTAATATAGTTTCTGTACTTATTTTTTCCGTAAATCCCAACTCTATTTTATTAACAACATCATCTATTTGAACCTTTTTAAGTAATAAATCATTTGGTGCTTCAATATTAATATCTTCTAATGTTTTATATAACCCTTGGTAAATTTTAAATAGTAACCATTGATTAAACCAATATGACGCATTTATATTTTTCCTATAAAGAGGCTCAATTTTTAAGGAAGTTTTAAAATTTACATAAATTGCAAGAGTTGTACCTTTCTTTTTAGAACACAAATTATAATAAGTTTTAAGCATTAACGTCGTTTTTCCACACCCTCTTGGTCCAGTAATTAATTTTGCTCCCCCTTGAGATAATTTTTTTATTATAATTCCCTCATCAGGATGTTCTATATTCCATTTTTGGAACAAATCTGTATTAATATATTCAGCTTGTTCAATAAAAATACTATCTTCCCTCATTAATTTATCCTCCATAAAATATTTATATTATTTCTACATACTTATAAAATAAATTTTACCATATATCTTAATACTTTTTAAAATTGAATATTATTTCAATGTGTTTTTTATAAACCATCATTTCATTTACGAAGTCCTGTATAATTTTTTTGCATTCTGGAAATTCTTATTAATACCTTCAACTAAATATGATATTTTTCTCTCTAGCTCTGATAATACTTATGCTTATATATATTATTTCTTTATTATCACAAACCTTTGAGCTAGTTATCCTTCTATAGGAGTATCTATATGAAACATATATAGATGAATATCCTCTTCTTTCTTAATAATTTCAATTGAATATTTACATTTATGGATAAAAGCTATCTTTTTTTTACTTCTATTCTATATATAACTATACATGCCTGTATACCTTATACCATGATAGAGTGTTTGCCTACTTTTAATAAAGCTTATTCAATTCTAAAGTAATATCTTCTTTAATAAAAAAATTTTATAAATTGTAAATAATTTTTTTAAGGATTATCATTATGAAAATTAAAAGGACTATGTTAACTCCAAAAGAATTTGATACTCTAAAGCAAATGATAACAGCTAATAAAGCTCCTAATATAATAATTAAAACATTCAAGAAAAATGGAATGCTAACATTCAGCTATGCTTCTCTAAAGAAAAACACTTTATATTATTTTAATATGTACTGTGATATTAAAAATAAAAAATGGGTTGAATGTACTCCACCACATCCCTCTTATAAAATATCACAACCTCTTCAAGAAACAATGTTTACAACTTCCATAAGTCAAAGACAATCAGAAAATAACACTAAACATTCATCACTAGAAAACACTACTACTGAAAAACCTCCACTAAATAGTTCTAATATTTATCATCACAAAATTAATCTTAAGGATAAACTTAAACCTATACCTCTATTAAATGAACTTGAACTTGCAATAGCCAGCAAAGAAAGTTCTTATTCATTAGCTATACCAGGCAATGACATAATGACCATATTAAAAAATATTCACTTCATAGAACAAGCTATTAACTCTATGAATCATAATTTATCGGTATTAATCAATTATTATAATGAACTTGATTAAAAAATTATAGGAATAAATTTGTTTTTCTGTAATTTTAATACAAAAACGAATTTATTCCTCTACTGTACATAATGAAGCTTCTAGTAAATAAAAACATTATTTATATGTTTTTCCAAGTTATTTTCTTCAAAATATATTGATAACTCTTTTTTAACTATTCTTTAATTATAGAAAGTAACTGATTCAAATTTTCTTTTTGTATAACTGTATCTATATTAGGATTTAAAGTTATAATTTTTGCTGAAGGTGTTAACTCATTATTTCTCACCTTAAACTTACTGTTATAAAAATTATATATATACTCTTCTTGATTTCTAAGATTTTTACCATTAACAGCCCAAATTTTATCAATCTTATCATCACTATTAATTGTACTAATAGAAAAATTATATTTATATACAATATCTTTAAAACTATAATTAATAACAGATTCAATAGTGGACCATTTTGCATCTAAAATAATAAATTTAGCCGATTCTTTTTCAGTTATTTTTATAACATAATCCGGAGTATAATATTGAGCTTTTCCACCCTCTAAGCTTATATCATTATTTCTAAATAAACCTATATCATTAACTACTTGTTCAAAATAAATAACAGGCTGATAATATACTGTTAAAGTTATTTTTTCTTTTTCAAATACAAATGTATTTTCAAATCTTGTGTTTGTATATTTAGCACTCTTTTTAAGTTTATAAACAAATTTATTTGACCCTTTCAGATAATATCCATTTTCAGCAATATAATTATTAACCTTAAAAAGCACATAATATTCATATATTTGGCTTGCCTCTGAAAATGTTAATATCATTTTCTCATTTCGAAGATTATAATTACCACTCTCAAACCAATCTCTTATCACTTTATATATTTTTCTATAATGCTGTGTTTCCATAAAAATAGGTGATGGTTTAGGAATATTATTTATGTTTATTTCTTCACATTTCAAAATTTGCTTGTACATAAAATAAAATTGTTGAATCTTTTTTTTTATTTCATATAATTTTCTTCTATACTTATCTAAAGTTTTATTTACCTCTTTATAGATTTCATTAGATGAGGATATATATTTAGATTTAATAGGATATCTTTGTGAATTATTAATCTTGCTCTCTACTTCTTTTATCTTATCTAAAATTGAATTATAGATATACTTTAAAAATCCTAGAACAACTTGATTTTCATAGATGTTATAGCATATTTTATTTTTATTTATTAGTGTCTTCTTAGGTTGTAAATTTAATTTATTATATTTAATACCCGTATTATAATTTACAGTTATAAACTGCTGTGGGTTAGATATTATATATTGTATTGTTTCATTCTTTATTTCTTTTAATTTTTCAAAATCATCAATAATATAATTACTATTTATATTATATTTTGCAGCTATTTTAAAATATTTAAAGTTACTTTCATATTCAAATAATATATTTTCTAGTATAGAAATTTCAGTATTAATATTTTTTCTTTTACTTTTTTCTACATCTGCAAAATCTTTCACATTTGAATCTTTTTTAAATAAATATTTATGTGAATTTTGAGCTATATAAGCTACCATTTTTCTTATGAGATCACTTGATATATTATCTCTTACTGCTACATCTAAATAATTGGAATAAAACTCATAGTTGCCTTCAGTAGTTTTAATACTAATTGTGAAGTTTACATATCCAAAATAATTCATAAAAATTCTTTTATCTGAAAATTTCTCAGACTTAAAATATATTTTCCCGTTATCATAAAAACACTCTCTTAATACATCATTAATATAAATATTGATATCTTGGATTTCCTTATCAAAAATTATACTTGCCTCATATTCCATATCACTATAAACGACTCCACAAATTTCGCTATTTGAAAACATATTATCTTCAGTTGTTTCTGTTAAAATTATATTTAAATCATTAACTAATTTAGTTTGTAATATTAATCTGCATTCCATATATCTAACCTTCTTTAGGAGAAAAATTGATAATACTGCATATTAGTATCACCTTTTTTAATTATATTTTCTATTATATTTTTACATTTCATCATATTATTTTTATCAAATTTTTCTTCTATACCTTTTAAAAACTTCCTATATTCATCGCCGTAACCATTAACTTTAGGTAATAATTTTTGTGCAACTACATAATCTAAAGCAACAAATTCTTGTGCTGTACTTTCAGTTTTCTCAAACAATTTGCAACCTACTTTTAAATATCTCTTTATCATGCTATCAACTCTTGGGCTTATTGATATGTTAATTTCTTTAAATATTTTATAAATTTCATCCAACTCTTCATACATTTGATTTGGTAGTTCTTCATCTGAACCACAATATGAATAATATGAAAAACATTTTTCTAAATCCTTAAACATAATTATATTATCATTTGTTTGTTGTTCTTGATTATTATTCAAGAATAAATTGAAATTATTTGTTTCTAAGGATATTATCCATGCTCTGTCTATAAGTCGTGGTGATAATGTTTCTGTTGTATGATCATAGTTTATTGTTGCCAAAAATCTTAAAGTTTTAGGTATATCATAAATATAATCTTCTCCTAAATTAATTTTCCTATTTTCCTTATCAAAATCACAAACATTCATAAAATCTGCCCAATAATGCTCCATAGAACTTAAATTTGCCTCATCTAACAGTATATAATAAGGAAAATCTTCAATATCTCTAATGCATTCCTGATGAAGTATGTTAAATACTTTAAAAAGTGAACTATTGTTTTTATCAAATGATTTAGTTAATGGATTATAATAACCTACTAAATCTCTTTTAGATGTCCATCCCTTTTCTACAGAAATTTCTGTAAAACGATTATAATCACTATTTTTATTAGCTAGACCTAGTATTTTAGCAATAATATTGCACATAGAAGTCTTGCCTGTTCCTGGTTCCCCTGCAAACACGGTTAAAAATCCCTGGGTTAAACATATCATAATATTGGTTATATCATTTCTACCATAATCTCTACTTTGTCTAACTTTCTCATGTATATACTCTATAATATTATCATCTTTAAATGATTTGACTTCTATTATTTTTTCAACATTTTCTTTAGATGCAATCGCTTTTTCAAAATTTTCTATATATTTCTCCTTAGTCCACTTAGCTGCTGATTCTAACATTTCATTAGCAATCATTCCATCAAAAGCAATATCTGAATATTTACTTATGCTTGTAGCATTCTCTAATTTCACTCTAATTTCCTTTTCAATTTTTTCTGCTTCATTTCTCATATTTTGATTTTTTCTACTAAATACATTATAATCATCTTCTGCTTCTTTTGCTTTTTTCTTAAGATCTTCAATTCTTTTATAAAGTAAATCAATCTCATCACATAATTCATATCTTTCACTTAACTCTTCAATAGCTTTTTCTATTTTTTCTTTTTTATCTAACATTGATTTCAAATCGTTCTCAATATTAGCAATTAATTGTTCTTTATTTTTATCATTTGAATCCTTTATTGATAATTGTATTTGTTCCAACTCTTGCTTTGCTTTATTTAATTCTTCATTCTTACTATCTATCTTAGCCTGTACTAATTCAACATTTTGTAATTTTCTTAAAATTTCATGTTGATTTAAAATCTTGCTAGCGATAGATTCTTTAGTATCTTTACCATCCAGTAATAAACCTATTATATCTATTAAATCGGTTTCTATAAACTTATCTGTTGTTTCGGTATTTTCAATTAATTCTTTTAAACGCTTTCTTCTTTCTTCAGATAATGAGTTATCTATTATAAAATTAATGTTTTTTCTTATTTCTTCAATTTCATTTCTAGAATAATGTGTATTTTTCATATTAATTATTTGCTTAACCTTGTCCAATAATTCTTCCTTACTTATAATATCTATATTTTCACTTATTAAATTTTTTTTATTATGAAAATATACCACTGTTATAAAAGAATTATTATAGTTATAAGGATTTTCTATTTCATTTATACTTAAATATGATTCATTGTCTTTTATAGAATATTTTTCTATAATATAATCACTATTTTTTTTGTCTATATAATAACCTCCCCCTTGATTATTTTCTTTATAGCCAAATGGTCCATAAACATAGTTATTATCCTTAATATATATTTTTTCTAAAATAGGTTTATTCTTAATTTCAGGCTTGTTATTATAAATCAATTGTTCCAAAACACTATTATCTTCAAGTAATTCTACAACTTCATATATTCCCTCATCATTTATAGTACATATGCTCTTATTTTTTATTAATTTATCACCATCGATCTTAAACTTTGTTTTGTTTTGAGTCTCTTCTAATTGGCTGTAATCAAATTTACATATCCATAAAGGAGATATAATATCATAATTTTTCTTTGAAAATTCAGACCATGGATTCACATTTATATTTCCATAATCAGGATAATAACTTTCTTTGACTTTATTTAATTTCCCATTTTTAAGGCTAAATAAAGGATAAATATTGCAAAAACCATTTTTATATTCTATAGTAACTATGTATTTATTCATCTCTTCTTTATTCTCTTCCATATCATTACCTTGATTCTCCTTATCCTTATCTGTATGTGTATTTGAATTCATAAAATTTGCTACACATTCCTCATAATTATCAGATAACACATATTCCTTGAATTTATTATCATTATAAAATTCTTTTAGCATATATATCATAGATTGTACAAAATTACTTTCATTTATCGAATTTATAACTTCATTAATATCATTACACTCAATGTTAATACTATTATATTTATCATAAATATACTTTCTAAATGTTTGGTGTCTTGTTTCATCTTTTAATATATAGTTAATTTTAGTCTGAATTTTTTTGTATCTTTTAAGTTGTCTTCTTGTTTCCCTATTATAGTCTGCATCTTCACTTGATTCCAGTATATCCTTTGGTAACTTTAAATAAAAATTTTTCAATTTGTCTAACATTAAACTCACATCCTTAAATATTTAAAATACATATCTGTACTAAGCACATGTTGTTTTCAAAATTATATTTAATCATATTTTATAAATCTTAATTTTCTAGTTACTTATTTTCCCCCTTATTTTTTTCAATTAATGTTTGTAATTCTTATAACTTATTATATATTTTAAATAATTTTATATATTCCATTTTAGCCCCCTCTCAATACATATATTACATAAAATATTATATCATATAAAATTTAACATTTAACCCTATATTTTTACATTATGTAACGTTTTGCAACATATAATTTCCTATATAAAGTAAACCATCTTAACAAACAGAAACTTCCAGTTTCTGTTATGACCCCAGGGGTCGTAGCAATAACTGGAAAGTTATTGCTTGTTACCAAATTTAAAAATATCTTAATTTTTCTTTTAATCTATCATAATTTCATAAAATAACCCATATAGAAATCACATTTCTATATAAATACTAGATATTAATAGTAAACTTTTCATTTGTTTTTAAATATAATATAGAGATATGAAAATAGGAGTGTGATTTTATGAAGGGTGATTTTAAACATTTTTTCCCAGGTGGAAATACATCTAAAGGATTCTATTCTTTTTACAGATATATATTATCTCAAGAAGCTGCAAGAAGAAT
>NZ_JAPPRQ010000108.1 GCF_026719745.1 Clostridium sp. ZS2-4 | reverse complement strand
GGTACTGCACTGGAGACGGTGTGGAAGAGTAGGTCGCCGCCGGGTAATATGGCTCCTTGGTCAAGCGGTCAAGACACCACCCTTTCACGGTGGTAACAGGGGTTCGATTCCCCTAGGAGTCACCATTTAAAATTTTAATATGTGCAGGTGTGGCGGAATTGGCAGACGCACTAGACTTAGGATCTAGCGCCTTTGGCGTGGGGGTTCGACTCCCTTCACCTGCACCATAAAATTTAATAGATATGCGGGTATGGTTCAATGGTAGAACGTCAGCCTTCCAAGCTGAACACAGGGGTTCGATTCCCCTTACCCGCTCCATTTTGCGTCTTTAGCTCAGCTGGATAGAGCAACGCCCTTCTAAGGCGTGGGCCAGGAGTTCGAATCTCTTAAGACGCACCATAAATTATTGGGATGTCGCCAAGCGGTAAGGCATAGCACTTTGACTGCTACATGCGTAGGTTCGAATCCTGCCATCCCAGCCATACAATTAAGGTTCTTCTTTAAAAGAAGAATTTTTTTATTTTATATAAGTATAATTTATTTTATTTTTGTAA
Source organism: Clostridium sp. ZS2-4 (assembly GCF_026719745.1). Classification (GTDB taxonomy): domain Bacteria; phylum Bacillota; class Clostridia; order Clostridiales; family Clostridiaceae; genus Clostridium_H. The sequence goes on along the minus strand of NZ_JAPPRQ010000108.1, from coordinate 8,339 downwards.
AAAATATCAGAGTATTGACAGTAATGATGTTTATTGCTATAATATTACAGTAAAGTATAAAAAGTTAAATTTAATATATGGCTCCTTGGTCAAGAGGTTAAGACATCGCCCTCTCAAGGCGGAATCAGGGGTTCAATTCCCCTAGGAGCTACCAAATTTTAAAACGTTTCAATTAACTATTGAAGCGTTTTATTTTTTTATTTTAAAGATTTAAATATATATTTACATTGAACAAAGTATAGAATAATACATAACTCTATAACTTAGTTTATAAAACCTGCTCAAATAAAGTATACTTCACTTTAAGCTAGTAGTTGAGGAAAATCTAACTTTGAAAAATTTACACATATAGATAAACTTACATTAATTAATAACAATGTATATAAAAAATTAATAACATTGTGGATAATATAATTGGATAAAATAAAAATGCAGTATAATTAAATATAATAATATTTGATTTCTTACAGTAGGATGTATAATAATTAATAAAATAAAGGAGTAAATTTAAGAAAAATATGTGAGAAATGTGGATAATTTGTGTGGATATGTTGATAACTTATATAAAGTGAGGATAATAATGATATACAATAATATTATTAAAGCAGAATTTATTAAAAGACCCAATAGATTTATAGCTTATGTTAAAGTAAATGGAGAAGAAATAATGGTACATGTACCTAATACAGGGCGATGCAGAGAAATACTTATACCAAAGAGTACTGTGATTTTAAAGGAAGGTAAAAATCCAAATAGAAAAACTAAATATGATTTAATAGCTGGATATAAAGATAACAAGATCATAAATATAGATTCACAGATACCTAATTATGTAGTTGAAGAAGCATTAAGAAATGCTAAGATTAAAGAACTAAAAAATTACCCAATAATAAAAAGAGAAAAGACCTTTGGTAAAAGTAGGTTTGATTTCAAGCTTTCCAATAAAAAGAATGAAGAATATTATCTTGAAGTAAAAGGAGTAACCTTTGAAGATAATCGACACTGTATGTTTCCTGATGCTCCAACAGACAGGGGAAGAAGACACTTATTGGAACTTATTGATGTGAAGAAAAGTGGCAAAGGAGCAGGAGTCTTATTTTTGATTCAGCTGCAAGATGTAGAAACTTTTTCACCTTACGATGATATGGATAAAAATTTTGGAAATGCCTTACGACTGGCACATAAAAATGGAGTTGATATTTTCGTTTATAATTGTAAAGTAGGAGAGAATTATATTGAGTTAGATACAACAGTGGATATAATTTTATGTGATGATTAACAATTCAAAAGGAGTATGTACTAAAAAATATAAATAAATTATAATTATAAATATAAGAATAGCTTATTCATGGAGGGGAATTAATATGAAATTTAACTTTTGCCCTAAATGTGGTACAAAATTAATTATGAGAGATAGCTGGGATGAAGGTGAAGTACCTTATTGTCCAGTATGCGATACTATGTATTTTGATTTACCTAAACCATGTGTTATTGTTGCAGTTATTAAAGATCAGGAGATTCTTTTATTGAAGCAAAGCTATATATTTAAAGATTCAAAGGTTTTAGTATCAGGATATGTTACAAATGGAGAAACTGTTGAGCAGACGGTTGTAAGAGAAGTTAAAGAGGAAACAGGTATAACTGTTGACAATATAAAATATCTTGGAAGTGATATAGTTAAAGAAGCAGAACTTTTAATGCTTACTTATATGGCAAAGTATGTTGATGGTGAAATAAGAAAATCTGATGAGGTAGAATGGGTTGATTGGAGCAATATAGAAGATGCTATTTTTGAAATGAAGGAAGATGAAATAGGAAAGACTGTTGTGAGAAAAGTGTTAAAAGAAATAGGTTATAAGGGAGAAAAAGCATATAGGTGTGAGCTTGAACCTATGGAAGGTATTTTTAAATAATATTTTACCAAAGAACATATGTACCTTTGCCATATAGCATTAATAAGGCAGGGGTTATTTTTTATTAATATAAATTAGAGTATATATTATAAACTAGGGGGAAGAACAATGGCAGTACTAAAAGATAATTGCAGAAGATGTCCAGAATTACTAAATAAAGGGTGTGATGGTAAAGCGCAAGACTGTATGTGTAGAAAATGTCCTAGAAATTTGGGAGAATGTATTGTTACAAAGTATTGTAGGGAAACAGAGTCAGTTATATATGAGGAGGGATTCTATGAGTAATTGTTTTAATCAAAATATAAAGGCTTTTAAAGAATATTTAACTAAGTTGGAATACTTAGAGAGTACAATAGCAGTATTAAGTTGGGATTCAATGGTTAACGCACCTACAGGTGGAATTGATTATAGAAGTCAAATGCTAGGGTATTTGTCAGGAGAAGCGTATAAGATTAGTACATCAGAAAAAATGAAGGAATTTATAGACTACTTTAGTAAGTGTAATGATTTAGATTATGTGACTAAAGCTATGGTTGAAGAAGCTGAAAAAAATTATAACAGAACTAAAAAGATACCAGAGAATGAATATAAAGAATATGTAATAGCAGCATCAAACTCTACAGCAGCATGGGAAGAAGCAAAAGAAAAAGGTGATTTTAATATTTTTAAGCCTCATCTTGAAAAAATAATAGGTTATAAGAGAAAATTTGTTGAGTATTTAGGATATGATGAAAATAAATATGATACACTTTTAGATGAATATGAACCAGGAATTACGACTAAGAAATTAGATGAAGTTTTTAGTGAACTTAGAGATGCAATAGTTGATATTCTAAAACAAATAAACAAATCAGGATATAGGCCTAATACTGAGTTTTTTACAAAGAATTTTCCAAAGAAAGCTCAAAAAGAGTTTTCAGAATTTGTACTGGAAAAAATGGGATATGATTTTAAGGAACGTGGAAGAATAGATGAGTCTACACATCCTTTCACAATAAATTTTGGAAACAAAGATGTGAGAATAACTACAAATTATAATGAAAATGATTTTAGAAGTGCTTTATTCAGCTGTATACATGAAGGAGGTCATGCTATATATGAACAAAATATAGATGACAGCTTAAAGGGAACTATGCTGGCTAAAGGAGCTTCTATGGGAATACATGAGTCTCAATCAAGGTTTTATGAAAATATTATAGGTAAGACTAAAGAATTTTGGAGTTATTTCTATCCAGAAGCTATAAAAAGATTTACTCAGTTTAAAGATATAACATTAGAGGAATTTTATAAAGGAATAAATTTTGTAGAGCCATCACTTATCAGAACAGAAGCAGATGAGCTTACATATAGTCTGCATGTCATTATAAGATATGAAATAGAAAAAGAATTAATAAATGGAGTTATTGAAGTTAAGGATTTACCTGAAATATGGAATGCAAAATACAAAGAATATTTAGGAATAGAGCCTGAAAATGATGCAGAAGGTGTACTTCAAGATATGCATTGGTCAGATGGAAGCTTTGGATATTTCCCAAGTTATGCTTTAGGAAATCTTTATGGAGCTCAGTTCTTAAATAAGATGGAAAAAGATATACCTGATTTATATGAGAAAATAGAAAAAGGCAACTTATATACTATACATGAATGGCTTAAAGAAAATATTCACAAATATGGTGCAGTGTATAAGCCAGAAGAACTTATAAAGAAAGTTACTGGTGAAGAATTAAATGCTAAATATTTTATTGAATACTTAAAAAATAAATACTCTGAAATATATAATTAGCATATCATACGGAAAAAACATATAATGCTAGAAACTCATTTCTAGCATTATATGTTTTTATTATTTTTTGTTTAAAAATATTTAATAAATTTTAGGTATTTTATTTTATTTTTTGAGAAAACTATATTGAGTTTAAGAATTTTAAAGGTCGGTGTTTAATAATGATTTCTAATGAAGTAAAAATGATAATAGCTCAAAATTGTTTTCAATATGAACCTAGATATGCCATTTCAATGTTTAGCATGGGAACACTATCTGAAAGTTGTACTAATTGTCAAAACTTTACTAATGGAAAATGTGCAAAGGGATTATTTAATCAGGTTATGGAAACAATAAGTAGGAACTAATTTTAAGGAGGGATATGCATGAAAGATGCTAGAGATACTAAAGAACCAATGGAAAGAACTATGGAAAGTACTAGTGTGTCTAACCAGCAAATTATAAGTGGAATGGGTGAATTTCCTACAGCTGTAGCTCAACAAAATATGACTGTGGCAGAAAATTGCTCAGGATATCAACCTATAAAGTCAGAAGGTGAATTTGTTTCAGGGTATGTTTCCACAACTAGCTGTAATAATTGCGAAAATTTTAAAAATAGTAAGTGCCAGATAAGCATGTATGATAAAGTTTTAGCTAGTCTGGATGAGAGATAAGTAGTAAAAAGAGTAAAGAGTATGAGTCTTTACTCTTTTAAAAAAAGTTATAGAAATATTATGATTGATTTTGATAAAAAGATATAAATTTTTTATAAGCAGCTATAAATAAATTTATATAATAAATTGATTGATGAGAGATTTATTTATATTGTGTAAAATTATGAAGTAAATCTCTAATACGTGAAAAATTGCGAATATTCAAACTATATAGTATAATAAAAGTGTGACTATATATTTAAAGTCATATATAACAACAGTTAAAAGTTTTTAACAGGATTTTAAAGAATCATTATTTTACTGAGGTACTTAAGTTTAATGTACGGCATAAATTATAGAAACTTATTTGAAGGTAAATAATGCTACAAGCTTTCTGTAGGCGTATCTACGGAGAAAGTTTATATGGAAAAGATAAAGTCTATTTTTAAAAATAAGCTTGTGATCTTTCTAATTCTGTTTGGATATTAAGTTAAAGTGTAGATAATTTTATTTGAACGGATTTATTCAGCTGCGAAATTTTCGCAGTATTTTTTTTTATTTTTGATATAATAAATAAGGATAAAGTGAACTTAATTTAGATGGAGTTTTTACTTTATTTGAATTTTAATTGAACTAGTCTAGAAACTTAACAATTCTTATCTGCCACTAGAGTATTAGAATTGTTAGTTACCGGATAAAAACTGATAGGAGAGTAGAGTATGGAATGGTTAACTAGAACTGAAAGATTAATAGGTAAAGAAGGCATTGAAAAATTAAGTAATAGTAAGGTTGTTATATTTGGAGTAGGAGGAGTTGGAAGTTTTGTTACTGAAGCTATTGCTAGAAGCGGAGTTAGTAACATAGTTTTAGTAGATAAAGATGAAGTAGATATATCTAATATTAATAGACAAATTCTTGCTACAACGAAAACTATAGGTGAGGCTAAAGTTGAGGTGATGAAAAGAAGGATTTTAGAGATAAATCCTAGCTGTCAGGTTAAAACTCATAATATTTTTGTAAATGAAGATAATATTGAAGATATTATAGAAAAAGATACAGATTATGTAGTAGATGCAATAGATACAGTAAGTTCTAAAATATCAGTAGCTGTATGGTGTGAGAAAAATAACATTAGAATAATCAGTAGTATGGGTACTGGAAATAAATTAGACCCTACACAATTTAAAGTTTCAGATATATATAGGACTAATGTGTGTCCCCTTGCTAAGGTTATGAGAAGAGAGTTAAAAAGAAGGGGTGTTAAAGGGCTAAAAGTTGTTTATTCAGAAGAAATGCCTATAAAGATAAGTGAAGCTTATAAAAATGAAACTCAAAGGAAACAATCACCAGGAAGTATTTCTTTTGTACCTTCATCAGCAGGACTTATTATAGCTGGAGAAGTGATCAAAGATATAATATTTAATTCATAACTAAGGAGTGAATCAAGTGAAAAAACAAAGGAATATTGCTGCTATCATATACATATTTATGATGATGATTTTGTCAGCAATGTGTGATAATGTAAGAGGGCCATTCATACCAACCCTTAAGAAAGAATTTGCAGTGAATAATAAAGGAATTTCTTTAATGTTATTAGCATGTTCTTTAGGATATATGTGTTTTACATTTGTAGGTGGCTTTTTATGTGAAAAAATAGGACAGAAAAAGGTATTTATGCTCGGATTTATATTTATGGTTGTTCCACTTGCAGGATTATATTTTTGTAATAATTTTATTGTATTTATTATAGAATTATTCGTACTCAATATAGGACAAGCATTTATAGCCATTGGAACTAATACAATAATACCGATAATTGCTATAGGTTTTCAGGCAATACTTATGAACTTTACTCATTTTTGCTATGGCTTGGGAGCTACATTTACTCAAAGATTCACTGGAATTATGCTCTATAAAGGTATGTCATGGAGACAACTATACTTGATTATTGCAGTAATTTCAGCCATAATGTTTTTAGGGTTTATTTTTGTTAAAGTACCTGAAGCACATAAGGTAAGCAAGAATGAAAAGATAGATTATAAGTCTATATTTAGAAATAGATTATTACATTATTACATGTTGGCATTGGGTTTTTATGTAGCGGCAGAAATGAATGTAGGAAATTGGTTTGTAAATTTTATGCATGATACATATAAATTTGATTCTAATAAAAGTTCTTTTTATATAGCATTATTTTTTGGAACTTTTGCTGTAGGAAGGTTGTTTGGAGGATTTGCAGCTGAAAAGTTTGGATACATGAAAAGTATATTAGTTTCCAGCATTATTGCATTTGTATTATTTATCTCAGGACTTTTTATGGGAGAAGGGGGTATTGGAATTATTGCAATATCCGGATTGTTCTTTGCCATTAATTTTCCTACTGCAGTTTTAACTATAAGCAAAGTTTTTAAAAAAAATGTTTCATATATAACAGGAATAGTGATTATGGGAGCTTCATGTGGAGCTATGATAATAAATGTATTAATTGGAACTTTAAATGATGCAATAGGAGCTTACAAGACATTTTACATTATTCCAATTTGTCTATTATTATGCACTGTGTTTATGTATTTAATTTTTATGAATACTAAAGATATATTGGTGAAAAACAGGAGAGAACAGAATGTATAATGAAGAAAAAGTAGAAGTAAAGGTTACTGAAGGCAAAGATAGAGAATACTTAGTAAAGGATGCATATGGAATAAATATTGGAAGAATATTCATAGTTGATTTAAGTAGAGAAAATAGATTTTGTTGTTTTAGAATAAAATTTTATAAAAGAGAAGAAAAATATTCTAAAGAATTGAAAAAGACTTTAGATTTAATGGTTACATCTTTGTTTAAAAATATGGATTTGTTAAAAATAAATGTTATTGCAGATCAAGATATAATGATTAGTCCATTTACAGAACTAGGTTTTACTTTAGAAGGGATACTAGCCAATAGTTCTATTGCAAATAATGAATGGAGAAGTGAGTTAATATTTGGGGTAGACATTAGTACATTTAAGCAAGACAGGAACATTAATGTTTTAAGGCTTAAGGGAAATAATATTGAACTTAAGAGTTTAACACCAGAAGATTCAAAAGATGTTTTTGAATATTATTTAAGAAATAAACAATATTTAAAGCCTTTTGAGCCTATACGAGAGGATAGCTTTTATACATTAGAAGCGCAGACTCAAAATCTCATAGAAAGCTATAAGCAGTTTCTAAATGGAACTAATATAGAATTTGGAATATATAAAGAAAAACAATTTATCGGTAAAATCAAACTATCAAATGTAGTAAGAGGAATATTCAAGAATGCTTTTGTTGGGTATTCAATAGATGAAAAGGAACAGAATAAGGGTTATATGAAGGAAGCTTTAAAGCTTGTTTTAGAGTATGCTTTTGAAGATATGGAGCTGCATAGAATAGAAGCTACTGTTCTTTTAGATAATGAAAAATCTCAAAGAGTTTTGATAAGCTGTGGATTTAAGGAAGTTGGAATAAGTGAGAAATATTTATTTATAAACGGAAAGTGGAGAGATCATAAAATATTTTACAGAACAATGGAATAGCATATAGCATAAAAGCACTATTTAAGTTATTAGATAGTGCTTTTATATATAATATAGTATGTGTTTAGTTTAAAATACGTATATACGGTACCAGGAGTATCTTCATGCAATAAATAGAGCAAATGAAAGAAAATGATAATAATTGAGATGTAATTCTACATAATAAACTAAAACAAATAGACATGATGGGATTTATTTTGATAAGATATTCCTTGTCGTCGCGAGAGCGGCGGAGAGGAAACAACAAAGTGTGAATTAAGATGATTTGAGAAAATTAAAAGAATTCAAAAAAGTTGTTGACAAGAAGAGATTCAGATGATATACTAAATAAGCTGTCAGATGACGGCAAAGTAATTGGTCTTTGAAAATTAAACAGAAGTAAGATAACAAAGTCAGTCAATTCAAACATGAGTAATAGATTAAACTTTTAAATTGAGAGTTTGATCCTG
>NZ_JAPPRQ010000107.1 GCF_026719745.1 Clostridium sp. ZS2-4 | reverse complement strand
TTATATGCTTGTTCTTTTTCATTTTGAGTATTCATATCTCTTCATCCTTTGTTTAATAATCTCTATTTTATTATAAATAGAGACACTATTTAGGACAAGGTGAAATTATTAACTTCTTTTTATATAGTAATTGAATAAGGGAGTAAAATCACTTTATAATAAAACTGTTGATATAAAAATAAATTAAAAGATAGAAAAAAACTAATAGAACTTCAGAGAGAAATTTAAACAAACTAAAAATAAAAATATTTACACAAACATTTACACCATTACAAACATATATGTAAACATAAATGTTTGTAATGGTGTTTGTATTTCAAATCGGCTAAAATTCTTAACTTAAATAGATTTTTTATGATATATGATAAAAAGAATTTTGGTACGAAAAAGTTACCTTTTCTGTAAAGTTAGGTAGAAAAAGTTGTATTTAAAAAATTAAAGTGAAATATTTTCTAGTTAAAAATCAGATTGTATTAAATATACAATTTACATATATTGAAAAAACAGATATAATAATTACATAAAACTTTTGCAGCAGGACAAACATGATTTACGAAAGACATTGATAAAGCTGCTTTTACAGAGGCTTGTCAGTATGTAAAAGGGACAGAAAAACCTTGTCCAACAGGGTGTTTTTCACCCAAAAACCTTGATTTTAAGCTCGTCTTAAAACAAGCTCAAAACATTGATATATAAGGATTTGTAAAGAAATAAGGGCTTAAGAGCAACTTCCACTAAAACAAGGATTGAAACTTAAGAGTGATAGAAAATAATCTATACTTTTAGACTGCTGATTTAGCAGCCTTATTTGTTTTTTTGAAATTTAATGTAAAGCTATTTTCGTATGTTTAAATTAGAATTATACTATTTTTATGAATTAAAGGTTTAATGTGGTATAATTGCACGTATAACGATGTTGAACAATATAAAGAAATAACGGCATAAATCTATATGATATAACAGACTGAAATATAGATTATGTGTAATGACCATAATAAATTAAAATTATTGGAAACATTACGTGATTATCATAAATAAACTGTTAGATGTAAGGGAGCTGAGTATATGAAAGATATTTATGAGAAATTTAGATTAGTGTTAAAATATAGAGATTATTGTATACTATCGTTATTTGGTGTTCCAATATCATATTATTTTTATTATAGTTTCTCAAAGTTAGTAGGGAGTGTATTTTTTTTGATTTCTGTAATATTAGCATTTAAGTTTGCCAATAAATATCGTTGTCCAGTATGTAATTATAAATTTGATATAAGGGAATCATTCTTAGAAACAAGATATTGTCCAAAATGTGGAAAAGAATTGCAGGACTAAGTAGGTAAGACATAACATAAATAAGATGCGTAGCAAATATGATAAAATTGTATAATATGACCAATTGATTTAAAAATAAAGGAGATATAAGCTATGAATAACACAGATATTTTTGCAATTACAATAGGACTAATATCATTAATGGGCATATCAACTGCTATTAGTCAGTTGCGAAATGATATTGCACGTATGAATACAACTTTAGATAAGATTGCTAAACAACTTGGAGTGCCTGACACAATCACAGAAAATATAGATAATGAATTAAAAAGTCTTATTTCAGAAGGTAAAAAGATTAAAGCAATTAAAAGATATAGAATGGTTACTGGACTTGGTTTGAAGGAATCTAAAGAATATATTGATTCCTTAAGTGAACAGGAATTAATATAGGTGAATTTAGAGTTATATAGTGAAAAATTGTTATAAAGCGAGAATTTAAAAATATAATAGGGGTAATTCTAGGGTTACTGCAACCAACCGTAAATTCACTTACTAATTTTGTATATATTAGTTTTACTTAAATAAACACAGCTTTAACTAGTTCAAAGCGGGAGGTTTTTATGGCACAAGATTTTTATATAATGGAAAATTTATCTGGAAGTAAAGAGGAACTTGATCGCTTATTCTTTAACAATTACGAAAAATATTCCAAAATATTTCCGGCGATAAGCTTTAACGATGATATGCTTGACTTCTTATTTGATTATAGAAAATCTTTTTTTAAAGGGAAAATCGATTTTCTTGTTTCATTAGATCCATATGTCATTTAAAAAATATATGTGAATTTGCATTAAATAATAATTACATTCTTATTTGTCTAGGTGAGTAAAAACTCTTAAAGAAAGATATACAATAACATATTGTGTATCTTTCTTTAAATTTTTTATAAGTATCTTCAGAAAGAAATTCAAATAATACTAGAAACGAAAACATAAATACTTACACAAACATTTACAACACTACAAACATAAATGTTTACATTTATGTTTGTGTGTCAAAACAGCTTAAATACTGCTTTGATCAATAACTATAAACAATAAAAAGAAGTTAAGAATTTTTATTTTAGAATTTTTAACTTCTTTTTATTGTTTATAGAAAACCTTGTATTGTCTCTACTTTTTTAATTATTTCACAGCTAATATTTAAAACAAATCAGGTACGGAAAAGTTACTTTATTTCCACCCTAAAAGTCTTTTTTCGAGTTCATCAAAATCATATTTTCTTTGCTCATAATCATTGAAAGAATCTATTATTTCACTTTTTATAGGTGTTTTAAAATCTTCTTTTAAAGCTTTTATAATCCAAGGAACAAGACTTTTAATTTTCTTCTGCTCTTTGGCTAGTAGATATTTTTCTTTTATTCTTTCTATGTTTTCATCAGCAGCGTTATAAATTTTTTCTGCTTCAAGAAGAGTGATATCTTCACTAAATATATTTCTAATCTGTTCTATGTAATCATCATTTTCTATATCGTATATGGGGCTATTTGGGCTCATACAAGCATTTATTATAAATTTTAGGGCTATAACCCTCTTACCACTCTTTATTTGCTCATAATCCAAGGATATGTCAGTTTTATCGTTTATTTCTTCTTGAGCGACTGATAGTATTTTTTGCTTAAAGTTTGAAAATCTAGGATACTGTTTTTCATCTAATCCAAGCATCCGCCTCAAATCGTTAATTTCTATCAGTATACTTCCTTGTTTTCTAAATTCATAGGATTTCATTATTTCATATATGCGTATAGAATACTTACTTTTAAGTTGCAATATATTTTCTAGTTTATAAGAGGTATATAGCTTATTTAGTTTTAAAAGATAGGGCTTTAAATTAGGATCAAACATTAAGGTTAATTCTCCACTCCCCTTTTTATATTTGGCTGAAGATAACCATGAAAGTTGAATATATTCGTCTCCTTCCTTTATCTCCACTACCTTTTTAATCAAATTTTTAGTTATTTTAGGAAGAACTGAATATTTAGTTTTTGTACTGATATTCAATAAATTCATAAAGTCTTTTATTTTAAATTTATAAGGCTTAAATTCCTCATCTGTAGGTTGAACCATACTGGCTAATGTTAGTATTATCTTTTGTTCTTCTAAAGATAAATCATAACTAGAAGTAATGAGTGTATTTGATTTAGATACTAAGTAATTTTTATCCATTTCAACGCCTCCTGTGCATTAAGTTAATTATAATACACAAAGGTAACTTACGTAAATATAAGGTTGCCTTTAGGTACGGAAAGGTTACTCTTAGTCTTAATTTTGGTACGAAAAAGTTGCTTTTAAGTACGCAAAAGTTGCTTTAAAATTACTTTCAAGTACGGAAAAGTTGCCTTTAGGTACGCAAAAGTTACTTTTAAAATTTACAGCCCAGTAATACCAAGGCTTTCAGGGTGCCCTAAAACATATAAAACAATGTTTATATTAAAACATATAAAACAACTATGTTGTTGTAGGGTACGAAAAAGTTGCTTTTTACAATGAATACTTTTAAAACCCCAGAGAAATCTCGAATTTTTTCGGATAATGTCTGGGGTTTTATATTTAATTTATCTCAATATTATCTAAAACATCCTCTAGTATTTTCTGAACGAATTCTGATTTTCCCATTCCGGCTGCTTTAGAATATTTGTCTATTTTCTTTATAGTTGATGGCTTCAAATAGTAAGTAGTTCTTTTTAACTGCTCCTGTTTATTTGCTTTTTTAATTACAAATTTATTTGTAGATATATCAACAGAATTATTTACATTTTCATCAACTAAATTATTTGTAGTACTAGTTACATTATTGTAATCATAATTGTCTATAGTATTACTTACGTTACTATCAACAAAATTATTTGTGTTATTACAATCACAAATGTTTTCATTATTATTTACAGTATTATCATTATAAGTATTTGTATCATTGTAATCATTAATGTTTACATCGTTGTTTACATTTATGTTTGTGTTTACATCTGTATCATCATTTGTATTTGTATTTGTATCGATATAAGTATTGCTGTTGTTATCTGTGTTTACTGGATTAATGGTTTCAGTGTTTTTTTCAGCAATTTCTCTTTTCTGCATCATTTGTTTTTTTAGTTTTTCAAAGTTTGAATTTATATTATTTTGTTTTTTAGCCAACTACTTTCACCAGCCTTTCAAGTACATTAAAAAATTGATTAGAAGCTTCATCATCATATTCAAAAACTGTTTTACCAAGTTTACCTGCTTCCGTTATTTTAACTCTTCTGTTTATAGGTTCAGTTACTAAATCTCCATTGTCTGAGAAAAATTCTTTTAAAAACTGAAGGTTTTCTTTAGCATCATTAGTTCTTTGATCAAACATATTAGGAATTACTAAACCTATTTTGTTTGGGGAAAGACGAAGATCTGAAAGATATTCATATATTCCGCCAACAGCTCTAACAGATGCAGCTTCCACTTGAACAGGCATTATTATTTTATCTATGTAGCATAAAACAGCATCATTGATTTTAGTCCTTTGAGGACCGCAATCTATAAGTATGTAGTCATATCCCAGGGATTCAAGACCTTGAAGTTTTTCGCTTAAGACTAAATCAATTCTTGCCTCTCTGTAAAATTCAGCATTTATTTGATCTATGTTTTTATTAGGAAGTAAATCTAGGTTTTCACGGACATTTATAATACAGTCTTTTATATCTATATTGCTTCGTCTGTCTACAAGGTCAAAGAAAGTGTTTTGGTAATCTTCTTCATTAACCCCTAAAAAAAGTGAACTGTCATTTTGACCGTCTAAGTCTATTAAAAGAACTTTAAATCCAAGTTTTGCAAGTCCATGAGAAAGTTGTACTGATACTGTACTTTTCCCAACTCCACCCTTGTTATTTAAAACAGCTAGTTTATTCATTTGTAGTACCCCCTTAGGCATTTTTATTTAGAATATTTTCAAGAACTCCAATTCTAGTTTTCCCTAATATTTGTTTTGGTTTTAAAGCTATTTTGTTTTCGCCTTTTTTATAAAATTTATCTTTATTAGAATTTATAATAGTTATTATGTTTTCTTCTAAATCTGAGTTGGATATTTCATTTTCAAAATATGAATCAATTAGATTTTTTAAGGCATTACCTAAATCCAGTTGATTTTTATAGTAAAGTCGTATGTTAATGTTATCCAAAATTTAACCTCCTTTTATACTATTTTATACCTAGATTTATATACATTTTATATTATTTTTATACTTACAGTCAAAGTTTATTTTGAATTGTCTCAGGATGAAAATAAGTTTTATTCCCTGTTTTGGTGTTAATTACTAAAGCCATAATTAAAATTATGTAAACTACACTCAAAAAGTAAACCAATGACTAATTAGGAGAATATAAGAGTAAAAGAGTAAATATTATTTTAAGCAAATAAATAAAAGATTAAATTAGTAATTGAAGAAAAGAGTAAAATAACCTTATAATAAAATTATTGGAATAAAATTCAAAATAATGGAGGTGATGTTATGGAAATTATAGCTGTATGCAACCAAAAGGGAGGCTGTGCAAAGACAACAACTGCTTTGAATTTAGCAGTTTCACTTACAACTTTGGGTAAAAAAGTGCTGGTTGTAGACAATGATGCTCAGGGAAATTTAACCCAGAGTATAGGAGTAAAAGAGTATACACATACAATATACGACTGTATGCTGGAGGATTTATCTATTAAAGATGCCGTAATAGAAACTGAATTTGAAAATCTTCATATTGTTCCGGCAGACTTAAACTATTCCAATATAGAAATGGCTTTTGCTGGAGTTGAGGGAAAGGAATTTTTACTTAAAAATATTTTGGGAAAGGGTGAACTTGAATATGACTATGTATTTATAGACTGCAGCCCATCTTTGAGCCTTACCACGGTTAATGCGCTGGTATGTTCAGACAGTGTGATTATACCTTTAGAGCCGTCTATATTTAACCTGCAGGGATTGGCTCAGCTTATAAAAATTTTTAAGCTTACTATGGAGAGCTACAATAAAGATTTAAAGGTTAAAGGAGTTCTTTTAACAAGGGTAGATTCAAGGAGCAACTTATCTGAAGATTTTGCAGAGCAGCTCCGAGAGATATTTGGAAAGAAGCTTTTTAATACTATGATCCATCAGAACATAGCCATAGTTAGAAGCCAAATTGAAAAGAAACCTCTAGCATATTTTGATAAGAGCAGCAGAGGACATAAAGAGTATGTAGCCTTAGCAAAGGAGGTTATTAAACGTGGCGAAGAAGAGTGACACTACAAATATCAAGAACCTGGGAATGGGAATACTTGATACCCTGACAAGTATGAATGAAGAAAAGAGTAAAGAGGTAAAAGAGCAAAAAAATAATACTGTAAATACTCCTAAGAGTACAACAGTATCAGAGCAAAAGAGTAAAAGAGTAAATACCGAAAATAGTAAATCAATAAATACTCAAAATAATAATACCACAGAAGAAGAAAAGAATAAATCCATAAAAGAAGAAAAGAATAAAAATTCTAAAGAGAAAAAGAGTAAAAGAAGTTTTATGCTTACAGAAAAAAGCATACAGAGGTTGAGTATGCTTAATATGGCACTGGATGATAAGGACCTCAGCACCATAGTTGACGAGGCAATAAACCTTTACTTTGAAGAGAATAAAGGTAAGATAGAAGAATTGATTAGTAGGTATAATAGTTTGAAGTAATTCATTGAAAAGTTCTGGCAAGGATTAATGCCAGGGCTTTATTTTTGATTTTATTAAGTAGTATGTGATAAATAATAGTTTTTAAGTATATCTCTCTATTTAAGAAACTTATAACTAAAGGTAATTGCCCAAAAGTCAGTGTACTTTAATCTAACTCTAGTACCATTTAGTTAAGTTGATGTAATTTATTGTAAATTCCCATCTGCAAATCCATTGCCAAGTTGTCTACCACCAACATTATAATTATTTAAACTGAGTGAAAAATATATTTCCCTTAAAAACAACATTAATAAAAAATACATAAAAGGGAAAAAAATGAGCATGAAAAGAAATATTAATAAAATATATTCTTTTCATGCTGAAAATTGTACGTTTTATGTATTTAGTATTGAATTATGATTTTAAAACTATATAATTTAACTTGTGATTGGGATAAATTTAAGTTTTTAGCAGATCTGCAAGTATTTAAAAGAACTTAAAATGTCTAGGGTTATTTTCTTTAATATAAGTTTCTATAGTAATTGAATTCGTAGAGTAATGTTAGTTCGCTAGATAAATTAAGAGGAGGCTAAAAACAATGAACAGAAAAAAACTATTATCATTAGCATTTGGTGTATCTATTTTAGTACAATCATTAAATGTTATTAATGTCCAAGCAATAAGTGCTCAAACAAATAAGGAAGTACTTATTGATAAACAAATAGTAAACAACTCAAGCCAAACAGTAGAAGTTATGAATAAGAAGGAATTTGTTAAGTTAATTTCTGAATCTAGAAATATCTCAATGGAAGAAGCTTTAAACTATGTTAATAAGATAGTGGGTTACAATAGGATAACAACAAAATCTATTGACGTGATTGGAACTGAAAATCCTGATGGGGGATTTTCTCGTACGAGAGTATATGCGAGAGTAATTAAAACTATGACTGTTGGGTCGGGTAATTTCTCAACAAAGGTTAAAGTTACTGTACCAGTTACTATAATGCGCAGAAGAACTCCAGGCGGCACATATCAATCATTCGAAAAAGTTCTTAAAGGGGATGCTTTTTGTACAATAGTAAATAATTCTCATGCTGAAATAACAACAAGTAAACTTAGAATAAGTAATACTAGCAATAAGGTAGTAATAGATGGAGATATAGTTTTAACAGCAACATATGATAAATCAACAACTCAAGGTGGTTCGCTTGAAGTTGCCATTGAGAAAGAGGATGTTGGATCACTTACTGGAGGATATGAATATAGTCATACAAGTGGAAACAAACTCTATATAACTGCAGATAAAGCATTCTTGCATAAAGAAATTTTACCTACACGCTATTAATAGACTCAAACTCACTTACTAATTTTAAATAAGTGAGTTTTATTTAATATTAATTTTGACAAACTGATGAAATAACCTTAAAAAGAGGAAAAAATAATACTGTAAATACTCCTAAGAGTACAACAGCATCAGAGCAAAAGGTCACAGTAAAAATTTATATGGCGCAATCTTTGGTTATCATGTAATATTATCCCTAATTTATTTTGGGCGGACTTAGCCCGTCATGTTTTTTTATATTTTAAAAAAATATTAACCTATAAAACTGACGCCAAGAAATCAAAAGTCGATAGACCGTTTAATATATAGCTTGTTCTAGTTTTCTTACCTTGTCCATATATTATACTCCTCTGCATGCTTTCATTATATTT
>NZ_JAPPRQ010000106.1 GCF_026719745.1 Clostridium sp. ZS2-4 | reverse complement strand
GGTACTGCACTGGAGACGGTGTGGAAGAGTAGGTCGCCGCCGGGTAAATATGATTCACTAGCTCAGTCGGTAGAGCACTTGACTTTTAATCAAGTTGTCCGGGGTTCGATTCCCCGGTGGATCACCAAAAATCATCTTAAATAATATTTAAGATGATTTTTTTATTTTTTGTTTTCAAGGATAAAAAACATCCTTATTTTATATTTTTCTTTAAACTTTATTATCCATAATAAGTGATTAAAATATTGTTTAGAAAACAGGTAGATTATTCTTAAGTAATTCTTCAAATTTCTCAGCCTTCACAGGTTTACTAAATAAATAGCCTTGAATTTGATTGCAGTTATGGTTTTTTAAAAACTGAAGTTGAGCCACTGTTTCTACCCCTTCTGCAATTATATTTAAATTTAAATTTTTAGCTATAGATATAATAGCCGATACAATTAAAGTACTATTTTTATTAATATTAACATTAATGTCTCTTATAAAAGACTTATCTATTTTTAAAGTATCTATCATTAAGTTTTTTAATTCAGATAAAGAAGAATACCCAGTGCCAAAATCATCTATAGATAACTTTATGCCAAGTTGTTTCAATTCTTGAAAAACAGAATATATTTCCTCTGGATTTTCTATAGAGATACTTTCAGTTATTTCTAATTTTAAGTATTTAGTATCAAGTTCTGTTTCCGCTAAGATTTCTTTTACAATATTAATAAAATTAGCTTGTTTTAATTGAGCAACTGAAACATTTACAGACATAGTAATAGGAGGATAACCTTTTTTTTGCCAGAGCTTATTTTGTATACAGGCCTCTTTTAAAACCCATTTACCTATATCAATAATTAAATTTGTACTTTCGGCTATATAAATAAATTTTTCTGGAGATATTAAACCAAGTTTATGATTATCCCATCTTAGGAGTACTTCAGCTGCTAAAATTTCTGATGTATTGGCATCTACAATAGGCTGATATACTAAAAAAAATTCTTTACGTTCCAGAGCATTATAAAGTTCATTTTCTATATTAAAATTTATATCTAAGTTTTTTAGCATACTGTCATTGAAAATTTCAAATTTACTTTTTTTATTATTTTTACATGTATACATAGCTACATCAGCGTATTTTAAAAGAGTCTCTATATCTTTGCCATGGTCAGGAAAAATAGAAATACCCATACTCGCTTTTATAGATAAATATCTATTTGAAATCCAAAATGGTTTATCAAATTGTTGAATCAGTTTACTGGCTATATAAGTTAGAGTTTCTATATCATGAAAATTTTCAACAATTACCATAAATTCATCTCCACCAAGACGTATGACATATTCACTTTGTTTTGAATTTGTCATAAGTCTATTTGCAACAGCTTGTAAAAGCTTATCACCAATACTATGACCAAGTGTATCATTGATCATTTTAAATCTATCTAGATCAATAAAAATAATTCCAATTTTAGTATTAGAATTTATAAAATTGTTTAGTAATTTATTACCATGTCTTCTAGTGTAAGCATTTGTTAATTCATCTACTGTAGCTTGGTGCTCCAGTTCATTATTTATTACTTCCAATTTTGACCTTATAAATCCCGCGATTGATGAGAAAGAACCTAAAAATAAAGGTGCTGTATCAATCATAAATAACAAATTATTATGCTTATGAATATATATTATGTTTTTTAAATTAATATGTAAATCTAAACTTATGAGTTCAAAAATAATTGCACTAATAGGAAATAAAAATCCAAACAAAATGCCTACTATTGCATAGGTTAGTAATATATTTTTTTTGAAATAATTATATTTCATAAAAACCTCCTGATAAGATAAAGACAGATAAATAAATTGCAGATAGTTATATTAAGTAGATTTGATGATTGCAGTTATTTAATATCTAAAAGTTTGAATATTTACATTTTAACATATAATTCTACATATTTGTGAAATAAATTACATATTTCAAATAATAAATTAAGTTTTTTAGGAAATAATATGATTTTGAAAGGAGTTGTATTATATGATTAAAAATAAAAAAGAAAATAATAGAGATATTAATAAACGTAAATCCAAATTATCTGAAATAACAGATGATAGTGAGTTGTATGATGAAGATGACTATCAATCGTCTCAAATAGTAACCAATTATTATTATAAACCTAGATAGATATAGAATAGTAGGGCTCAAGTGAGCTCTTTTTTATTTTATACAAGGGAAATATTACAAACATTTTTCTTGTTTTTTTTGTTGAGTATTAATATAAACTCTATTAAAATGGTTAATATAACTTAAGGGGGGAAGAAAATGAATGAGATACAGGAGGTATTTCAACAAGCTGTGGAAAAAGTAGATTTTATATCTGATAGAATTACTATTAATACTTTTAAATATATAGGAATTGGTATAGGGATATTTTTATTCTTTCTGTTACTGAAAAAAATATTTACTAAGTATATATTGAGATTTTTATCAAAAATTACATTTAAGGCAAAGATTAATTTAGGAGAAAAATTAGTTGAAGCTTTTCAAGAACCTATGAGATCATTTTTTGTGGTGGTTGGTGGATATTTGGCTATATTATTTTTTGCAAAAGCCGTTCAGGTTAACCTTTATGCATCTCAAGGCCTAACGCAGTTATTCAAATCAAGTATTATTGTATTGAGTGCTTGGGCTTGTTATAATCTTACAACAGAACATTCAGTTTTATATGAAGAATTATATGATACTTTTAATATTAAATTAGATAAAATTGTATTTCCGTTTTTATCTAAAATAATAAGAACTATTATTATTGCATTGGCTATTTGTATAGTTCTTGATGTGTGGGGATTTAACATAAATGGTTTTGTTGCAGGACTTGGAATTGGAGGTGCAGCATTAGCTCTATCTACAAAGGACGCTTTAGCAAATATAGTTGGTGGATTTGTAATTATATTAGACAAACCTTTTTCAATTGGTGATTATATAAAAACACCTAATGTTGAAGGGATAGTTGAAGATATAACTTTTAGAAGCACGAAAATAAGAACTCTTGATAAAGCTTTAGTTACAGAGCCAAATTCTACATTATCCAATTCGGCAATAATAAACTGGACAAAAAGAAATATGAGAAGAATAAACTTTACTTTAGGAGTTACTTATGGGACTTCAAAGGAACAGCTGAGATGCTGTGTAAATAAAATTCGAGAAATGCTTATAGAAGATGAAGGTATAAATAATGAGACTATTTTAGTGAATTTTGATAGTTTCGGAGATAGTAGCTTAAATATATTTATATACTGTTTTACAAATACTACTGAATGGGCTGAATATCTTAAGGTAAAAGAAAATATGAATTACAAAATAATGGATATTTTAGAAAGCGAAGGCGTTTCAGCAGCTTTCCCAAGTACAAGCATATATTTTGAGACACCGTTACTTAATAAGACTAATATTGAAAAATAATATTAATTTTGTTGAACTATTATTAATGATAAAAATAAAGCTTTAGTTACCATACTAAGCTTTATTTTTTATTTTAAAATCAATTTTTGTGGTATTATTAAGATAATAGTCTAATATATACTTCAGGGGGAATTTTATGAATAAGATTAAGATAGTATTAATGAGTATTGCAATACTTACTGTATTCACTGCATGCAGTAATAAAGAAGCTTCTAAAAAAGATGTAAAGGTTGTTGCAGCACCAAAACAGACATCTGTGGAACAAAAAAAGGAAGATGTCAAAAAGGATGAAGTTGAAGATAAAGTAGCAACAAAAAAAGTTGAAGATAGTAAAAATCAGATAAAGCAAGAAAATAATCAAAATAAGAACAAGTCATCTGAAGAAATAAAAACTGATGATATGAAAGCTCAAAATAAAAGTGTACAAGCTAAAGAAAGTTCTACTGCATCTAAAAGCTCTAAACAAAGTATACCTAATGTAAGCTATAAATTAGAAAATAATATAATAGTTATAGACCCGGGTCATGCAAGTAAGGCTGATCTTGGAAAAGAACCATCAGCTCCAAATTCATCAAAGCTTAAATATAAACAGACAGGTGGAGCAGATGGAGTTGTGACAAAAACACCAGAGTACAAGATAAATATGCAGGTAGCCAAAAAATTAAAAAGCAAGTTAGAAGAAAAGGGCTATACTGTAATAATGACTAAAACAGATAACAATAAAACTATGAGTAACGTAGAGAGAGCAAAAGTTGGAAATGAAGCTAATGCTGGTCTTGTTATAAGGATTCATGCAGATTCTGCAGATAACAGTTCTGCAAAAGGTGCCTCTATGCTTGTGCCAGGTAAAAATGAATACACAAAGAAAATTTATGATGAAAGTAAGTTATTTGGTAAAGTTATTTTAAATACTTTAACTAATGAAGTTGGAATGAGAAACAGAGGAGTTATTGAACGAGATGATATTACTGGATTTAACTGGTCTACTGTTCCAGTAGTTTTAGTGGAAATGGGATTTTTATCAAATCGAAATGAAGATAAGCTTTTAAGCAGCAATGATTATCAAGAAAAGATAGCAGATGCTTTAGCTAAAGGGATAGATACATTGAGGAAATAATACATATGCAAAAAAATGAAAAGCCGCGCGTAATTCAGGGGGGAGTTAGCTACGCGGCTTTTTGTCTTGTGTTCACTATAATTATGTTCAGTTTTCTAAGAAAATATACAGAAAGAAATAAATAATTTCGTAAAATTTTAATGTATAATGAATATGATACCTTTGAAGAAATAAAAAGTGTTGCTGAGGGGAATAATATACCTTATCAGATAAGAAAGTTAATGATGATGGTGCATATGTATCTCGTAGTATAAGTCTTTAAATAGGTGGTGATTTATTTGGAAGGCTGGCAAGTTTGGTTTATGATAGGTAGTGGTATTTATTTAATATTACTAGGAATATTTATGTTCAGAAAAAAGGATGCTTCTGTGAGAAAAGTAATAGGAGTTTATAATGTACTTATTGGAATATTTTCAATAATAGCGGCAGTTGCTGCACGTTATTATGATAATATTGCAAGTATGATATTTATGGCATACGTTGTGGTTTTGATAATTTCTTTTATAATTTTTTCTGTATTAAGAGCCACTGAAAAGCACAGTTAATTTTAAAATCAAAAGGGGAAATATGAACGGGGGAGTGATTATGCAGGATAAATCCAATAATAAAAACTTAAAATCTAACAAAAACAGCTGGGCTATATTAACCTTTGTGTTTAGTGTATTTATACTTGGAACTGCTATAGCTAAAAAATTTCAATTAAGTCCTATAGAATGGGTTGCTTTAGTGTTCTGGTTTGGAGGTATAGCTATATACAAATATTCAGCTAGGAGTGAATAGAAAATTAAAAGGAGTACTGAAACTACAAAGTTTCAAGTACTTCTTTTAATTTTTGCCAGTCTTTTTCATACATTGATTTAAACTCAGCATTTCTGTTATATGTAAGAGCTGATGGGTGATACATTGGAAATACATGTCGTTGAAGTTCTTCATTGAAATATAAGTTACCATGACATTCTCCAATACTTTTAAAATTTGTAAGTCTTTTTAAAGGAATATTACCTAAGGTTACAATGATTTTAGGGTTAACAAGATCAATCTCATCATCTAAAACTTCTTTAAATAGTTTTACTTCAGAGGTTTTAGGAGTTCTATTGCTTATAGTAGTTCTGCCGTTTTTACCTTCCTTCTTTTTTATAGGTCTAAAAAAACAGGTATTTGTTATTCTAACTTTGTTGCGAGTAACACCAATAGAATTCAAGTATCCTTCAAAGGTTTCACCAGCCATTCCAACAAAAGGCTTTCCCTGTTCTACCTCAGTTTTACCAGGAGCTTCTCCTACAAATAGAATATCTGAAGGAACGGGGCCATCTCCAGTAATCCATCCACCAGTTTCTTCATTATCATAACTTTCAGCTATATCTTTTATTCTTAAACGCAAATTTTCTAGAGTATTTATTTTAAAAACCTCCCTTATTAATTCAGAGTAATATTATTTTTAGATATATAAGCAGCAACAAATATTATTTATTGTATTAAATCTTCATTGAAGTTTTTTCATAAATTAATTATTGAACAATGAATATTGATAAGTGCACTATATTATATGTAAACTCAAATCCTCATAATTTAAAATAATATATTATTACATAAAGTATTATAACCGAAAATTAGGTTTAATAAGTAATTTTTTATGTTGATAATTTAGTAGAGTGATATTATGTTTAATGCTAATACTTCAAAGGGGGCATAAAATATATAAACTTTCCATGACCGCATTAATTTTTATAGTAAGTTTAATTAAGATTAGAATTTATTTGCCAGTATTGAGTAAAAATAATGAACTATTAAGAATGTGTGAAAAGGCAATTGTAATAAACAATGTAGTTATAGTATCAGTATGTATCTTATGTTCTATTATAATTTTGAAAAAGAAACATAAACAAATGTAAAGAAGTGTATCCATACACTACTAAAAAATATTTAATTGGTATATAATTTTATCTAAAAAAGGTAGAAATGGTGGTGGATGTAATGAAAATTCCTTATATTATGACACCTGGTCCAACTTCCGTTAGAGAGAATGTAAGGTTGGCTAGAGCATTAGAGACAACTAACCCAGATTTAGACTTACAATTTTACGAATTTTATAAAGAAACTTGTGAAAAGTTTGGAGAGTTTTTAAAAACTAAGAACGAAGTGAGAATTCTTAGTGGAGAAGGAATACTAGGACTTGAAGCTGCTTGTGCTTCTTTGACAGAAAAGGGAGATAGAGTCTTGGTAATAGATAATGGAGTATTTGGTGAAGGCTTTGCAGACTTTGTAACTATGTACGGTGGAGAAGCCGTATTTTTTAAAGGTAACAGACGAAGAGCAATAGATATAAATGAATTAGAAGGTTTTTTAGATAAAGACAGTAACTTTAAGTATGCTACTGTAGTTCACTGCGATACACCATCGGGAGTTTTAAATCCTATAGATAAAATTTGTCCTCTTTTAAAGGAAAAAGGAATACTTACTGTAGTAGATTCTGTTGCGGCTATGGGAGGAGAAGAAATTAAGGTTGATGAGTGGAAAATAGATTTAGCTCTTGGAGGTTCACAAAAGTGTCTTTCTGCTCCAGCAGGACTTACATTCTTAAGTATAAGTAATGACGCTTTTGATGCTATGGAAAGCAGAAAAACACCAATAGCCTCATTTTATTGCAACCTTTTAGTGTGGAAGGATTATTATGAAAAGAAATGGTGTCCATATACTCCACCGATAAGTGATATTATAGGGTTAAGACAGGCAGTAGATAATATTTTAGAGGATAAAGATGTTTTAGCAAGACATAATAGAATTGGAGAAGCTTTAAGGAGAACAGTGAAAGAAGCAGGTTTAAATCTTTACACTGAAAATGGATATTCAAATACAGTTACAGCAATAGAGCTGCAAGAAGGTATCAATTCAAATGAATTCATAGATTATATGTTTAAAGAATATAATGTTTTAATAGCAGCTTCCTTTGGTTTTTTAGAAGGAACAGTTATAAGAATAGGAAACATGGGTGAGAATGCTAGAGAAGAAAAGATAGTACATACTCTAGTGGTGTTACAAAAAACTTTTGAACATTTTGGCTTTAAGTGTAGAGAAAATATGGTAGATATATTCTTAAAATATGTAAAAGAACTATAAGATAAAGTGTTCTGGTCAAGTAAAATTGTAACACTTTTGCCTAATATTTTTATGAGCTGTACCGAGCTTCAAAAGGAGTTAATCCTTTATTGAAGGAATGAGGTCTAAGATGGTTATACCAGCTATAGGCATA
>NZ_JAPPRQ010000105.1 GCF_026719745.1 Clostridium sp. ZS2-4 | reverse complement strand
GTATATTGTAATTATTATCATATATTTGTATTATTAAGATTTAAAAGCACCTAATGGAATATAATTTCCATTAAGTGCTTTTTTTCTAATGTCAATATAAAAATATTGTATTGATGCAACACTAAAAGTTTCTACATCTGTTTTTATCTTTCACAAAAACTATTTTTGCCATTATAGGAGTAGCCTGCTTATCTTCACCAATCTGTACAATTACAGAGGCTTTAATTTTAGCTTTACCTCGCCTTTTTTTCAATGCAGAAATAAGGATTTAAGGTTATATTTTTTACCTCTGTAAGTATAAAAAACCTTAGGCATTGCTTTTACCATAGCAATTGTATGAAGATTCAAATTTAATATCTTAATCAATGTTTTAGGATAGGTAAACCAACTATCAAATAAGACATAAGTTGATGGCAATGAATAAGCTGCCGCTTGTTTTAATAAATCAAGCATTGCATCCGGAGCTTTCTTAATAGCTTCCTTTCTGATTTTGAAACCATTGGACCTTTTATCTATTGAATCATTAATTGAACAGATACGATTTTGCTCATTTTCAGAACTTAGCAGCGTAAATGCTAATGGGAGAAATGTATTCCCATCAGACCATCCTAAAGTGAGCATTCTGAATCCTTTTTTATATTTTCTATCAACATGGTCAAATACTTTTGCTAGAAGTTCAACTGACTTACTTCTAGCTCTGCTGTAATAGGAATCATCAACAATAAGAACATTTACTCTATCATCAGATGTTAGTGGTTTAATCCTAGTTTTAATTATTTTAGAAGATAACAACAATAAGAATTTTCTCCAGTTATAACTGGTAGAGTTTAAAAATCTATATACTGTATCTTTGCAAAAATTAGATGTATTGTTTTGAGACTCTAAAGTTCTGAAAAGATTTTTTCCATTAAATATCAACATAAAAATAAACCTAAAAACCAAGATACAAGAAAAACCTTTTTCCTTTTTAAAATTAGATTCTCTTAAAAGTGAATTTATCTTGTTATCTTTAAAAAATCTATTTATTGTAGAATCAAACTTTTTTTCTGTGTCATTGTTTGGTATAATTGTATTCATGGAGAACATTCCTTTCTTGGTGGTTGTTTGTCGTGATTCAATTATACCAAATGGAGGAATGTTCTTCTATTTTTTATACTTTAATCAATGAAGCTAAGGGCTACCGCCCTAAAACATAAGTGCGAAAGTTGAGTTATTAACTATAATACATTTCTAGTATAGTTGTATTCATATTGGTAATCTTACTAGTATTAGTGTATATATACCGATAAACTATATGGGCGCTAAACCCTGTCACCCAGCGAACTGCTTTGTTTTGCGAAGCAGTACTAGAGCTCTATAAGTCTTTCATATATTCAAGCCTTTTAGAGCACAAGTACTGCTAAAGCCCTCTTAAGATCTAAGGAAACTCCTTTTCGTTCCTCAAATGAGTAAGCGATTCGCACAAAATCATAGATTTTGGCTCTCTGCTCATGGGTACCCGACAGAGCGCAGGGGCGGGGTGGACATGCTTCCAGCTCCAAACAGCACGTACAAGCATTAAAAAGTCATGTCCGTACTTTAGTGCCGCAAGGCAAGTCCACCCTTTCTTAGTATTCCTCTGTGGTCTATCAAATAGGAAATTATAGGGGTAGTAACCGCAATACATGGATTTTATACGTTAAGACATATATTGCCAAAACACCTTTATATTCAAAGAGCTTTTTGAATATATCGATGTTTTAATTACTCTAAAATATATTTTAAACATATTCCTTAAGAATGAAAATGGTAGGACTTGAGTCACACTATGAAAATCACGTATTAATTAAGTAAAGATCATGCTTATTTCTTAACTGCCAAACAATAATTCACATTATCAAATGCTTCTATAGGATGCTCTGGATTTGCTTGATTGTATTTCTTGAAATACTGATCCGTTATTTCATTTGGTGTTAAATGTTCATAAATTAAGAAATTACTATCAGCCAATAGTTGTTCTAACTCTAAATAAGAATAACTTGCAAGCATTTTTTCATTTGATGCACTAGTCAGCGCAATTTGCTTTTTAACTCTTTCACCTGCTTTGGGAGTATACGTATCTTCATCTTGATAATCAAAAATAACGCTGCTGCCTTTTGGCACAATACTTGAAATAGTATTAATTGCATAAGCAAAATCTTCCTTAGTCAAATAGTAATTCACTCCAAGTAAACTGCAAAAACTTATTTTATTTTGCTCAAATTGAGGACATTTAATTATATTTCTTTCCCAATTCTTTTCTGTAAAATCAATAGGTATATAGTGTATATTGAGGGGAAATTCTGTAATTACCTTTTTAATACGATTTTGCTTATCTTCACCAGTTAAAGGATGGTCAAGTTCGAATATTTGAATATTTCTTGCCCAGTCAGGCTGACGATATGCAAATGTATCATACCCAGCAGCAAAAATCAAATATTGCTTTACACCAATTTTCACTGCATTTTCAAGTGACCTTTCTGTAAATGCAGCTCTACCAATTGGAGTTGGAGATAACTGATTATCAACAATCCAACGCAATGCTTCATCCTGTGTACCATCAAATGATGGATTGAAAAATTTGATACCTTTTGACATATTACTAGCAATTTGTTCGTATTCAGTCTGAGTTAGAATATCCTTTGCTAAGCAATCATCAAAAACTTTCTCTTTGTTTTTCACTGAATGATATGCTCTCGAAAATGCACTAATCAATGCAGTCATACTTTTTTGTTCCATAAAATCATCACCTCTAATAATTAATACCAATTTATTAGGTGTATTACAAGTATTGACATTTTTCTTATTTTGTGGTATACTGAATATATTAAAGATCAAAAATTTACAAAACCGTCACATTTATAGTGGCGTTTTTTTTATGTGATGGCATATAAAAATATATTTTTGATTTGTGAACGATTATTTAAATAATCGTTACTTCGTATAAATTTACAACTACAACCTATTTATTAGTATATCATTATAGTATATCCCTCAAAGGTCCCATATTATCTATTAAATTTTTTCCGGATAGATAATTTTTTACTGCCTGAATTTCTCTTTTGCTTTTTATTGGATCTACTGTTTTGCTTCCTTTTTTCATTTTATCATTTGTCATTTTTATCCCTCACTTAGTTAGTATTATCAATACTATAATTGTACTTTAACTAACTGGTTTTGAGTAAAAAAAAAAAGAGCTTTATCATTTAGTGATTAAACCCTAGATAGATCAATGCTTTTGCTGCAATTGCTGCTAATAAACCAAAGGTAACATTGGATCAGTTACAGAAGAAAATGAGAGGATTTGTCAAAATACTGATAAGGATATAAGCAGAATGACTGGATTAATTACTGGTGCAGCAGTAATTGTAACAATACTTGCTGCTTTTGGTGCCGTAGCTCCAGCTATAACAGCCTGGGGGCAAAATAGATTGAGAAAAAAATTAAATTCTTTAGAAGAGAAAGTTGATACTAAATTAGAAGAAGCGCAAGAGTCTGCCAAAGAAGCTAAAGAATCATCAGATAAAGTTAAAATATTGGCGCAAGAGGCAAAAGCTTCAGCTGAGGATGCTAAAGAATTAGCAAAAGAAGCCAAAATAGCAGTAGATGAAGCTAAAGAATCAGAAAATAAGGCTAAAGCAAGTATGTACTTTAATCAAGCTTATGAATATCATAAAGAAAAAGATTATGAAAAGGCATTGGAATATTATAATAAAACTATAGAATTAGATCCCAAAAATGCAAGGATATATAATAATATAGGAACTATATATGGAAACCAAAAAGAATATCAAGAAGCATTGAAAAATTATAATAAAGCTAAAGATTTAAATCCAAATGATGCATGTATATATAATAATAGAGCGAATGTTTATAGAAAGATGGGAAAATTAGATTTAGCAGAACAGGAAATTGCTGCATCATTACAAATGAATGACAAATATGGTATTACATATATTACAAAAGTTGAAATTTGTAAAGATAAGGGAGATTCAGAAGGTTTCTATAAAAATATTGAACTTGCATTAGAGAATGGTTTGCCACTATCTAAAATTTATAAAGATGCAATATATGATAAATATATAGATGAACCTAAATTTATAGAAATCTTGAATAAGTATAAAAAGTAATAAGTTTTAAGGGATAGAAAAATATTATTATGTAGAATATAAGAAAAACTAGAGGTTGAGCTGCTGAATTAGCAGCTCTATTTATTTATATAAAAATGTTGTTAAAGAATAAAGAAATATTTATTCTTGGGAGTAAAAGAGTAAATCAATGAAAATATAAAGATAAGAAATCTTCAAGGATAACAAAAACTAAAGTTTTTTGAACGTAAAAATACAAAGGAAACTTACTCTAAAAGTAAATTCCCCTTTATAAAAGGTGGTATAGGTGCTACTGCTACCCTCCACCTAGTAATATATATGTCCAATATGCCTTAATTTATTCAAAAAAGATAAAAAACCTTGAAGTTACGCTTCAAGGAATATCAACAGTATTACTTGCCCGGAAAGAACTCCAGCAAGGTTCGATAGTACAGGTGCCACTGCTACCCTCTATCTACATTAATAATAAAGTAGATTTTACAAAATGTCAAGTATACTTTGTATTTTGTAAAGTCTATTTTACAAAACGAATTATAAATTAGTTAAATTTTATTCAAAATTAAGAAAATTACAATCTGAAATTAATTGAGTTGTTTTATACCCATTCATATTTATAATTTTATGTTTTAATACTTGTTCATATGGCATATAAGTATCTTCATTAATGGAAAATGCTACTTCGTTTATAAATTTTTCTTCAGCTTCTTTTTTAGCTTCAACATTAGTAAGTCCAGTAGTTAATCCTTCATTTGTATACTCTTTTATTAAAAGACTTTTTATATTATACATACTTACATAATATGAAATAAAGTCAGCAATATCACATCCAATGTGACTTATTATATTGAACTTTTCATTATCTTCACTGTAATAACCTATTTCACTCTTATTTATAAAGCGTATTTCATCAATTGTATCTCTTACTGCATCTCCTGAAAATTGCTTTGTTCCTGAGGTTATAGATTCATTAAAAGTGGTTCGATAAATTTTTCTACTGCTAAAACCATCATCTCCATCGCATCTTAATTTTGTTGTAAAATGCTTATGATATAATAAGTCTTTCTTTATATCTGCTTTTGTCATATATCCATGTCTTAAATAAAAACATAGCAGATTTAAATGTTCCATAAGTGCTATCTGGTAGGGAGTCTTGTAATTATTTTTATTAATTACGTGTTCTTTTTTATGATTGGCGTTTTTATCATATATAAAGCTTGTACAAAGAATATTCATTTTTGTTGAATTTAGAATATCTAAGAGATCTTTAAAAAAGTTATTCACTTTATAAAGATCTAATATTTTAAATCCATTTTCATTTGTTTTATTAAAAGATTTCCATAACTCATATTGTTCTATAAAATTTCTAAATTGTCTATCGCCCAAAAGATTTTCTTTGATTTTATCACTATCATCTAATGTATAACCTTTTGTTGCTTTATGTTTAAAATATTTATATTTCTTCAAAACATACTCTTCATTCCAACCTAAAGATTCTACTTCTTCACCTAATGAATTCTTATAGTTTATCTTGTTCATGATAGTTCTTAAGCTTGTAAAATGAATAGGAACTCCTTTAGGGATTTTATTATCTTTCCTAAGTTTTATCCATTTTGTTTCAAGTTCATTTATATAAGTGTTTTTTAGGGCTGTAAAACTTACTATACTAATTGCTCTAAGTTTATTATTAATGTTTTTTTCATGTTCATCTACATAAGTTAAACATTTTCTCTTTTCTTGCTCCTTATCACCAGTTGTTTTTATATAGACAAATTTATCTAATTCTTTAAAAATTTCTTTTTTTTCGTCATTTGGCATTAAATTAAGTTCTCCTTTCTAAAGTCAGTTTTCAATTTATATATCTAAAAATTCTTCAACTATATCGTGTTTAACTATATCTTCAATAGTTTCTGGAGGAAGATCTTTTAAATCTTGTACCATTTCTTCTAAAGTGTTATATATTTTGTGAGAAAAAGTTTGTTTTTCCATTTCATTTTTAACAGAATCAGTAAGTACCATATTGATATGCACTAGTAATTTATCTTTTTTCGTTCTATAGATAGTATAATTATGAGTTTTAACATAGTCTAAAAATTTTTTATCACAAATATAATCACTTTCAGCTATTTTTTCTCCTATAAATTTTATTTGTTTCATAGTTGGTATTTTAGAATTATTTTCATACTGCTTAATTGTAAGGGTTATAGTATTACCTTTGTTTTTATTAGCATCAATGAACATTTTAATCCCTTGTAATATAAGCATAGACATAGACAAGTCCTGTTCTTTGGCTAGTTCCTCCCCATTTTGGTAAAGCTCAGTTTGTTCTTCTGGAATATATATATTTTTTCTAATAGCTTTTGCCATTTTCATCCCCTCCTAGTACATATGTATGCATAGTGTGTATAAGCATCTTGTACGTATACTATACACCCATTTGTTAATTTTTTCAACATAATCTATAAATTTCACTTAAAAATATAAAAGTAATGCAGTATAGAAGTAAAAGAATAAAATAGTATTTACTCTTGAGAGTAAAAGAGTAAATTAATAAAAATTCTAAAGAATAAAAAAATAAATTCTATTTTATATAAATCTCTAAAATAGTAAATTATATAAATAGAAAGTAATATCTGCACTTAAAGTTATACAACTATAACTTTAAGCACAAACGTTGAATAATTGCTTCAGGATTTTTGTTTATTTCATTTAGAAAAAGCTTAACATTTTCTCTAATTT
>NZ_JAPPRQ010000104.1 GCF_026719745.1 Clostridium sp. ZS2-4 | reverse complement strand
TAATCTTTCAATAGATTCTTTTGAGAATGTAATTTTACTCATATTAAAGACCTCCATATTTAATGATAATTATACATAAAAAAGCACCTATAAACTAGACACTTTTTTTAGTGTCCAATCTATAGGTGCCATTTTAATATAGAAATTCTCTATGTTCTTGCTCTTTTTTATGTTTATTTTTATTGAATTTAAAATTTTTAATCTTCTTTTTTCTGGCTACTGGTTACTGGTCTCTGGTTACTAAAGAATGTTGCGAAGCAACATTCTTTTATTGTTTAGTTCTTAAAGCTGTGGATTGGTGCAGGAATTTGTCCGCCTCTATTGATAAAGTCAGCACTGCTGAATTTACTAACATTCATAATAGGTGCACTTCCAAGAAGTCCTCCAAATTCAGCCATGTCACCAACAGTTTTACCATATACAGGTATTACTCTTACAGCGGTAGTTTTGTTATTAATTACACCTATAGCTGCTTCATCAGCTATTATAGCTGAAATTGTTTCAGCAGGAGTATCACCAGGTATTCCTATCATGTCAAGACCAACAGAACAAACACAAGTCATTGCTTCAAGCTTTTCAAGGTTTAGAGAATTATTAAGTACGGCATTAATCATACCAGCATCTTCACTTACTGGAATAAAAGCTCCACTAAGACCTCCAACTGCAGAGGCAGCCATTACTCCACCTTTCTTTACAGCGTCATTTAAAAGAGCAAGAGCTGCTGTAGTACCAGGTGCACCACAGCTTTCGATCCCCATCTCCTCTAGTACATGAGCAATACTATCTCCAACAGCAGGAGTAGGTGCTAAGGATAAATCTATTATTCCAAAAGGAACATTAAGTCTTCTTGAAGCTTCTGATGCAACAAGCTGACCCATACGAGTAATTTTAAAAGCTGTCTTTTTAACAGTTTCCGATAATACATTAAAGCTTTCACCTTTAACTGTTTCAAGAGCAGATTTTACTGTACCAGGACCGCTTACACCAACATTGATTATACATTCAGCTTCGCCTATCCCATGGAAAGCGCCTGCCATGAAAGGATTATCTTCTACTGCATTAGCAAATACAACAAGCTTAGCACAGCCAATACTATTTGAATCCTTAGTTAAATATGCTGTTTTTTTAATGATTTCACCCATTTCTTTTACAGCATCCATATTTATTCCGTATCTACTTGTACCTATATTTATAGATGAACAAACTTTATCTGTAACACTTAATGCCTCAGGTATAGATGTTATAAGTTTTTTGTCTCCAATAGAATATCCTTTATGAACTAAAGCAGAAAAACCACCGATGAAGTCAATGCCAACAGCTTTAGCAGCTTTATCCAAAGTTTTGGCAAATTCAACATAATTATCATCTTCAGATGATTCAGCAATTAATGCTATAGGAGTTACTGATACTCTTTTATTTATTATGGGAATTCCATATTCCATTTCTATTTCATTACCTACTTTAACTAAATTTTCAGCATATTTAGTTATTTTATCATATATTTTTTGTCTTGATTTTTCACCGCTGGAAGAACAGCAGTCTCTCAATGAAATTCCCATAGTTATAGTACGAATATCTAGTTTTTCTTTTTCTATCATCTTTATGGTTTCTATTATTTTGTTTTGATTTATCATAGTAATAGCCCCTTTTTTACAAAATTTAAATGTTGTGCATTGAATTGAAAATGTCTTCACGTTGAATTTTTATAGATAAAGACATTTCATTTCCCTTTGCGTCTAAAATATCTTTTAATTCGTTAAAGGATATTTTACATTTAGACAAGTCTACTAACATAATCATTGTGAAATATTCTTGAAGAATTGTTTGGCTAATATCTAAAATGTTCACATTAGCCTCTGCAAGTATAGTACTCACATTAGAAATAATTCCAGTTTTATCTTTACCTAATACAGTGATGATTGATCTCATAATATTCCTCCTAATCTCATGGTTTACAGTTTTGTTTTTAATAAATATAATATAGTAATTTTGCTGAAAATACAATCAATTTTTAAAATTCATACAAAAAATTTAGCGATTTAATGTACGGAAAAATAATTGAATAATGAAATATTTCTTACAAATTCAATATTTTACCTTAAGAATTTATAAAGAAATTGTTACAGAAATTTTTAAAATAATTCTAATACAACATTTAATCAAGGCTCTTTTATATTATTAGCAGTTTCATTATTTTTATATATTATACCATATTTATTTGAGTTTTACGTATATCTAAGGAGCTAGAAGCACTGGTTTCTAACATTTTTGACTCCGCTAAGTAATCATAATGTGCATAGCTTAAAACTATTAATACCAAATATATTCTATAAAAAATAATACCTTTAAGATGTGGTGAAAAAATTACCTTAGAATAGATGCTTAGAACAGACTATATACTGAACAAACCATATGTTAAAGGGAGGAGTGTAAGTTAGATTATGAATAAAAAGAAAATATATTATCAAAGCTATAAGAATGAAGCTCATTTAGATTATAAAGAAATTACTTCAGAAGAGATTAAAAAAATAGAAATTGAACTAGCTATGAATGAGGTGAAACAAGAAATTAGAAAAAATGAATAAATCAAATAAATAACTTAAGTTTAAATTATTTTAACAGATAATTAAATATATCAAAACTAAAGAAAAATAGGGGGATTTTATGAGAATTAAAAATAAAAGCAAAAAAATATTTGTTTATACTTTATTGGCAAGCTTATTATTCGTATTTCAGTATGGCTTTGGAAGTGAAATGAATTATAAACTGTGGGACTCTAAAAAAGATGTAGGTATAAACAAAATTTGGACGATAACATTCAATAAAGAAATAGATAAAAATACTTTAAATAATATAAAAATAGTAGAACAAGACACGAATAAGAACGTGGATTTACGATTTAATTATGATGACAAAAATAAAGCTCTAAAAGTTTCAGCAGTAAATGGATATAAGTATGGAAAAAGTTATACGATGATAATTAATAGTGGACTTCAGTGTCTAGATGGTAAAACAATAGTACAACCTGTTGAATTTGAGTTTATCACTGAGAATAAAAGAGAAGAATTTGCAAAGGAACCTAGTGGCATAATTAATAATTATGATGAATTTTATTACGCAATAGGACATGCTTTACATAATTTTGAAAGTGAAATTGTAATTCAAATAAATAAGTATAATTCACAAGACTATAAGCTGGACGTTATAAATAAAGTTATAGAAGATTAT
Organism: Clostridium sp. ZS2-4; assembly: GCF_026719745.1. Taxonomy (GTDB): domain Bacteria; phylum Bacillota; class Clostridia; order Clostridiales; family Clostridiaceae; genus Clostridium_H. The sequence goes on along the minus strand of NZ_JAPPRQ010000104.1, from coordinate 3,607 downwards.
CCTAATATTGAGTATGGATATAATGGCGCTGAAGCCAGTATAATATCCTATAAAGATGGTACAGCTAAAATGACAATAAATATTAAATATGAGTTTTCTAAAGAATACATGATGGAAATGAGAAGGTTGTCGGAAGAAAAGGCTGAGGAGATAATTTCAAAAGTTATAAAAGCAGGAATGAGTGATTGTGAAAAAGAATTAGCTTTACATGATTATGTAGTCAATAATTCAAAATATGATAAGAGATTATTTACTGGAAATATGCCTTCTGAGTCTTATACTGATTATGGAATTCTTGTGCAAGATACAGGGGTTTGTGCAGGTTATGCAAGAGCTTTATATAGATTGCTGAATATGGCAGATATAGAATGTATATATGTTACAGGGTATGGTGATGATGGAACAGGTACTATTGCTCATGCGTGGAATATTGTGAAAATAGAAGGTGAATATTATCATTTAGATGCAACTTGGGATGATCCAGTGACATATACAGGCAGAAATGTAATAACACATAATTATTTTAATGTAAATGATGAAAAGATGTCCAGGGACCATGTATGGAATTTGGAAAAATATCCGAAATGCACATCTACAAAATATATCAATTAGTATCACATTGAGAGAAAATATGATATAATGTGTATGAATTTGATATATAGAGAGCGTACAGAAGTAATAGTACAAAAATAAAAGACGAATATTGTCATTTAGAGGCAGTGTGATATAATCCAATAACAGATATTGGTAGAGATGTAGTTGAACATAATTATTTTAATACAAATTGTGAAAGACATCTTATATCATATGTTGGGTTTAGCTAAATATCTGTAATGCATATTAATAAAATACAATTGAAAGGGGACTACATAGATGAGATATGAAGGAGCGGTATACAGACCACCTAGTGAAGCTTATAGTTTAATTATTCAAGTTACTTTAGGATGTTCGCATAATAAATGTACATTTTGTGACATGTTTAAGGAGAAAAATTTTAAAGTAAGAAAACTTGAGGATATAATTATAGATTTAGAAATGGCGAGATCTTACTACAGTACAGTAAAAAGAATATTTTTGGCAGATGGAGATGCTTTAGTTTTAAAAACTGAAGATTTGGAGAAGATTTTATTAAAAATCAAAGAATTATTCCCAGAATGTGAACGAGTTGGAATTTATGGTACGCCTAAGGACATAATAAGAAAGAGTGAAGAAGATCTTGTTAAGTTAAAAGAGTTAGGATTGCATATAATATATTTGGGTATTGAATCAGGAAGTGATGAGATACTAAAGGATATAAAGAAAGGTGCAACTGCAGCTGAGATGATTGAAGCAGGTAAGAAGGTAAAAAGAACAGGAATAAAACTTTCTGCAACTCTTATATCGGGATTAGGAGGAAAAGGAAAGTGGCAAATGCATGCTGTTGAATCTGCTAATGTTGTTAATGGGATAAATCCAGATTATTTAGGATTACTTACTCTTATGGTTGAAAAAGGTACAGAAATGTATGAACAAGTACAAAATGGAGAAATTACTCTTTTATCACCACAGGAAGTTATGCTGGAAACAAGAGAATTTATTAAAAACCTGGAAGTAAGTAATTGCGTATTTAGAAGTAATCATGCATCTAACTATATACCTCTTTCAGCAACATTAAACGAGGAAAAAGAAGAATTGCTAGCAAAGCTGGACAGATGTATTGAAGAAAATCATGGATTTAAAGATGAGTTTTACAGAAGACTGTAAAGTGAAAAAGTTAAAAAATTCACTCAATTAACAAATTGTTAATACTTTTTTAAGAGTTAATCAGTACCATATTCTCGGGAAGTATGATATTATATATATAAATGAAATATCAGAAAGAGGGATATGAATGGAATATTCAAATAATGGATTAAATGCAACAAGAACTTTAAAATCAATGATATCAATGATAGTGGTTGGTTTTGTTTTATTAATTCTATTGAAAGGTATATTTTTATTGATACCTGTAGCATTAATTTCATGGATAGGATATAAGATTATAAAAGTTATTATGAATAAATTGAATGAATTTACAGGAAAAGAAGATAATGAAGATATTCAAACAAGTAAAATATTTGAACAAAATATTGATGATATATTTAATTGTAAAGTAATTGATGTTGATTATGAAGAACTAAAGAAATAAATGAGTAAAAAAATGGCATTTAAAAGTGCCATTTTTTTAGTTTGTGGTAAAGATGCAGAATGTTGAAGAATAGTATAAAAGAGTCTTGGGAAATTTATATATAAATAAACAGAATACATTTTGCTAACTGGTAGAAAAATAGTGTGGAACTAAAAAGACGATTATACAGTATAATGTAAATAGATGAGGTGTGTAGTATGATTTTAAAAGAAGATATTATATTGGATTTGCATATTCATTCTACAGCTTCCGATGGAACATATAGTCCACAAAAAATTGTTCGGGAAGCTGCAAAAAAGGGAATAGGGTTAATATCATTAACTGATCATGATGAGATTAAAAATGTCAAAGATGCAGAAAAATTTGCTGAAGATGAAGGAATAGCATTTTTGCCGGGGATTGAAGTTTCAAGTACCTTGGAAGGAAAATTATTTCACATTTTAGCATATGGTACAGATAATACAAATAAAGAATTATCAGAATTGCTGGAACATAACAGATATCTGTTAGAAAAAAAGGATGATGATTCTATAAAATATTTAATAGAAAAAGGCTATGATATTGACTATTTGAAGTATGAGAAATATGAGCAGGATAATGCCAGAGGTGGATGGAAGGCTCTGAATTTCTTAATTGATGAGAAGCTGTGTGTAGATGTAAAAGATTACTTTACAAGGCTTTTTTGTGAGGAGAATGGAATTCAATTTCCGAAATTCTCAAATACGGAAGAAGTAATAAAAATAATCAAAAAAGCTAATGGAGTACCTGTTTTAGCACATCCTTATTATAGTAAAGATGATACAACAGTTTTTGATAAATTAGATAAATTTTTGAGAATTGGTATTGAAGGCGTAGAATGCTTTCATCCACATCATAATGAGAAAATAACTGAATTATGTTTAGAGTGGTGCAGAAAAAATAATACAATTATAACTGCGGGTTCGGATTTTCATGGAGGATTTATTGAGGAAAGAAGTATGGGAAATCCTAAAGTTACAATTAAAGAAGTAAATTTGGGGAGATTAGAAGAACATATAAAATTAAAAATTTTAAGTTTTAGATAAAAGACAGTAGGATATGAAATATAAACATAAAAATGCTATTTTCAATTATGATTGAGAATAGCATTTTTACTGAAGTGAATTTGTACAATTACTATTCAGTGTATTAAAATTTTGTCGAAGTTTTTTCACAAATTGATCATTGAACGAGTAAGTAAAATATTTTTAGGCAAAAAATAAGGAAAGGCCGCCAGCAATTACCTTGCCGGTAGGCCTTTTATTCATGTCAAAGACTTTTTATAATTATAGTTACCCAACAACAAATATAGAAAGGAGCTTTAACATGAATGATATAATTTTAGATGATTTAAAATTAAATTTCAAGCAAATAGAGAAAGAAGTTTTTGGTATTGTCTGCGAAGCAGGTTTGGCAATGATT
>NZ_JAPPRQ010000103.1 GCF_026719745.1 Clostridium sp. ZS2-4 | reverse complement strand
GGCGTATAATCTTATTTTTAAATTCTGATTCGTATCTTCGTTTTTTCATTGTCGTAACCTCTTTTCTGAAATAAATTATATCATTTATTCGACTGAGGTGTTACAACTTTAGTATACCACTACATATAGAGTTTCTTCAGAAGCATTGTTAAGAAGAGTTTTACAAGGAAAAGGTATTTATAAGGTTAATAATATAGTAGAAGTAAATAATTTAATTTCTTTAACTTATTTACTTCCAATGGGTTCTTATAATTTAGATAAGGTTAATGAGTTTATAGTATTTAGAGTAGGAGAAGAAGGGGAAGTATATAAAGGAATAGGAAAAGGTAGTGTAAATTTAACTAGTATGCCTGTTTTCGTAGATAATGAAGGAGCTTTTGGTAGTCCAACAAGTGATTCAGACAGAACAATGGTTAGTGAAGGTGCTGAAAATTTACTTATGATAATGATATCTTTCTCAGAAGAAGATATAAAAGAAAAAGTGGATAAAGCCATTATTATGCTTAAAAAATATGTAGATGCTACAGATATTGAATATAACATAATATAAATATAGATTTATTGGGGTGAAAATCAGACTACGTCTTTCACTATGGTACTATTGCTATGACCCCAGGGGTCATAGCAATATAATTCTATAGAATAAAAAATTATAAACATATTAAAGGGGTATTGTTTTATGAAGCTGAAAATATTTGGAACAGATAAATATTCTGGATTAGATAATATAATTTTATATGTATCATATTTTCTTATTGCATTAACTACAGGATATTTTTTAATAGATTACTTCAATATGAATTCTTTATATAGTTTTATAATAATATATATAATTTCTTACATATGCTCTCATCTTATTATTAAATTAAAACATGAAATTGCCAAACGTATTTAGACTATAGCTTTTAAGAGGCTTATTTATCAAATGAGTAGAAATATAGCATAGCATTATACTATTTCGTTTTTTATTACTTCTACTACATTACTTTTTTTAACGGACTTTGAAGAAAAATAATAGGCTAAGAAAATAGATACAATTATAATCATTGTATATATTAAAATTATTCCTATTGGCAAAACAGACATAAATTCAGCCCATGTAATTAGAGTTAATTTTAACATATAAAAGCAAATAACAAATACTATTGGAATGCTTACAACAATAGGGGTTATTGCAAAGAATAAACCTTCTATTAAAAGCATTTTATTTAATCCCTTTGGTGTTAATCCTACTGATCTAAATATAGCAAATTCTCTCTTTCGTAATCTAAGATTACTTGATATAGTAGAAAAAGTGTTGAAAATGCCAATTAGACCAATCATTAATGCTATAGCAAAAACACTAATAGTTATAGATTTTTGAACCAATTCTTCATGATTTTTTTCTTCTAATAGAGTCCATATTCTAAAATCTTCAGATCCAATATAAGAATTACAAATCTTACTTATTTTTTTCTTTATTCTTGGGCTATCAGTCTTATTTTTTAACACTAAATCAATTGACATCCTATTGTATTCAAGGATACGATCTTGCATAAAGTTACTAACTATTTTTTTATAATTTTTCATAGGAACTATATAAGCTATGCTATATTTATTCATTTGTAAATCTCCTGGAAAAATTTCTATAACATTTCCAACTTTAGCATTAAATTTATAATTTCCATTCATATCTTTTTCTATTTTTTCATTTAAAACTAGCTCATCACCTTCTTTTATATTTAATAATGGTATTTTTTTTGTAACTTTTGAATTCTTTAATGTATGATATGTACTATCTAATAATATTCCTATAGATACACCATTTTTATAATATTTCTCAGAATTAATACCAATTTTTCTGCAATAATTTTTAAATGATTCATTACTTAATCCAACTAAGTTTGCTATAATTCTATGCTTTCCATTTTCATTCAATACATTATATTTCATTGTGTTTACATCATCAAAGCCTCCAGATTTAGAAAAAACATCTGACTCTTGTTCTGATGTTACATAAGTTGAAGTACGAACTTGCCTTCGCATTACATTTTCTTTAACTTCAGGCAGTGAAATAATTTTATTTAGCATCTCATCACTAGGTTTATCTGCGAGATCTAGATTAACTCCCATATCATATTTATCTTTTTCATAATTCTTAGAATTAGCTAAATTGTATATAGATATAATGTTTAGATATCCAACTATTAATATAAAACACATTGAAAGAGAGAGTGCCGCGGTACGTAAACTTTTTTTGTTAGCTGAAAATTGTGTTTTTGCAAGGTCCCCTTCTATACCAAATATTTTTCTTATTATTAGATGATTCTTTCGCTTTTTAAGTTTTACTTTACTAGCATTTTGACGTATACCAACAATAGCTGATACTTTCGCCACTTTCCTTGCTGGAATGTAGGCAGATATTAAAACGGTAATTAATGAAATAATAACAGCAAAGATAACTACTACCCATGATAAGGAAATATCTATTTCCCTAAAATCCTCTGTAGCACTAAGAATTGTATTAACTTTAGAGACAACCACATAACTAAATAAATATCCTATTATAATTCCTATTGGTAATTGAACAATCCATAGTAAAAAACCTTCATAAAGAACAGAATGCTTAATTTGCTTTGGAGTTGCCCCTAAACTTTTTAATATACCTAGTTGTTTAATTCTGCTATTACAAGATAAAGAAAATGCATTATATATTATAAGAATAAATGCTCCCATAACTAGTAGTGTTATTATTATTGCCATTGCTATAACAACAATGACTTGCGTGTTTGTGTTATCTTTATTACTAATTCCATATAAAGATAATAAATTTGTATTATAACGAACACCATATTGTCCATATTCATCTTGAGTTAATCCTACAGACTTAGCTATTTTCGGTAATGCATCATATATTTTACGAGGTTTTACAAAACGCATATAAACCGTAAGTTCATCTTTAGGCTTAATTTTTGCAGTATCTAAGTATCCCATAGCAATATATCCAGGATATATAGACTGACCAGAACTATCTATCTCTCCAACTATTTTATATGTTTTAGTACCTATTGTATTGAAAGTCTCCCCTAACTGTTTGTAATCTTGGGTTTTAATTTTTTTATTGCCTAACATACGATCACCTATGGGAATGGTTAATTTATCACCAATTTTATAGGAAGGATTATCTAAGAAGAATAATTTTGATACAACAATTTCTCCAGTTTTTTCAGGAAGTTTACCCTTCATAAGAGTATTTTTCAAATTCATATCTGACCAAAAATTTGCATCTGCATCTCTCATTAATAAATAAGGACGTTTTGTATTTGAAAGTTTAGCAGTAATCCAAGTTCCTTTAACCATTGTAGTTTCAACCTCTGGATTTTCTGTTACATATTTTAATTTATCACCAGATATAGAATCCCAGAGTTCCCCATGCCAATAACCTGTCTTTTCAATTGTTTCAGTTACTTTTCCTTTCCATAAAGTATGTGCAAAAATACATAGCGAACATAAAAGTGCTGAAGCAATTGTAATAGCAATTATTATAGAAAAGGTATGCCTCTTATTTTTTTTAAAATGATGATATGTGTATTCACTCATGATATTCATTATTTAATCACCTCATCTGATACAAGCTTACCATCATCTATTCTAATTATTCTATCTGCTGATAATGCTATTTTTTCATCATGAGTAATCATTAAAATAGTCTGATTATACTCTTTATTTGAAAGCTTTAACATTTCAAGAATATTTTCAGAATTTTTTCTATCAAGGTTTCCAGTAGGTTCATCTGCTAAAATAATAGCAGGTCTATAAATTAATGAGCGACCAATAGCGACTCTTTGTTGCTGACCACCTGAAAGCTGGTTTGGTAAATGATTAAGCCTTTCCTTTAAACCAAGCATTTTTACAATCTTATCAAATTCTTCTTTTTTAGGTTTTCTACCATCTAATAGCATAGGTAATAATATATTTTTTTCAACAGTTAAAATAGGGATAAGATTAAAAAACTGATATATTAACCCCACTTTTCGTCTGCGAAATAAGGCTAACTTAGTTTCATTCATTGATGAAATATCAGTTCCATCGATATATATTTTTCCTTTTGTAGGTTTATCTACTCCTCCTAACATATGTAGTAGTGTAGATTTTCCTGATCCACTTGTTCCAATTATTGAAACAAATTCTCCTTTGTCTATTTTCAAGTTTAAATTATCCAATGCAGTAACCTTTGTATCACCTATTCCATAGGTTTTTGTAAGATTTTCAGTTTTTAGTATTTCCAAAATATTATCTCCTTTCTTTATTTAAATACCGTAAAAATCTGTTATTTTACCGATCGTTTTTCTTTTATGTAAATTTATAATACCTATGTTAAGTTACATTTCGGTGACATTGGTAATTAATTTCTATAAAACTTTATAATGAATTTTGCTCCTCCTGTTTCTTTATTTACAGCAATTATTTCACCATTTTGTTTTTTAATTATGGAATTTGCAACAGCAAGTCCAATTCCCACGCTATCCTTGGATGAATTTGAACCCTTATAAAATCTAGTAAACAGATGGGGAATATCCTTCTTATCAAACCCTTCACCGTTATCTTCAATTGTTATTTGTGTGCATATAGGATTTTGTTTACAATCTATAGAAATTTGTCCTTCATTTGGTACGTGCTCAGAACAATTTTTAACTATATTCAAAATAGCTTCATTAGTCCAATGAAAATCACCATAAAAAAATACATCACTATGATCTTTTATAAAAAGTTGTTGTTTCTTTTTTTCTATCATCAGGTGCAATGGCTCAACAGCAGCACATATCAGTTCATAAAGATTTATAGGTTTGTATTCCAATGTCAACGCATCTGCATCAATTTTTGAAAGTGTTAACAATGATGAGACTAAATAATTTAAACGATTTATTTGCCCTGAAATACTTTTAATATATAAGGCTTCCTCTCCTTCAATAGAACTATCTTCTAATAATTCAATCATTAATGACATGGACGTAAGTGGGGTTTTAAGTTGATGAGATATATCTGCAAGATTATTACATAACTTTTCTTTTTCTTCTCTTTCTTTTTCACGACTTTCCCTAAGCATCATAACTGTTTTATATAATTCATCTTCTAAAATTGAAAATTCATCCTCCTTTTTCTCGGTGGCCATTCTATAAATTCCTTGATTTATGTCATAAAGATATTCTGCTAAATCACATATGCGTTTACGCTTTATAATATTTGACACTACTACTGAGCCTGCAAAATAAAAAAAAAGTAAAATAATTAGTAACAAAACACTAATAAGTACTTTACTAAACATTTGATAATTATTAAAATTGTTTTTGAAGTGTTCAACATAACCATATTGTTCTAATATTTTTTTCCCCTTATTTATCTCTGTTTCATTTTTATTTTTTAGTGATGATACCAGAGTTTGTTCCATATCAGTATTAGCATTAACTCCAGCTGCTATAAGTTGCGCTGTTTTTTCATAAAAGCTCTTTTTTGCCTGTGTATAAATAAAACTACCAAATATAGTGCAAAGAAATGTTATATATATAAAACTAGTAAAAATCCATATTATTCTGTTTTTCTTGTCCATATAAATTTTATCCCTCCAACCTATAGCCTATTCCTCTCACTGTTTTAATAAGAGAATCATCTTCAAGCTTCTCTCTAAGACGCTTTATAGCTACTGATAATGTATTATTATTTACAAAGTCTCCATTAGAGTCCCACAACTTTTCCAATAAGATAGTTCTTGTTAAAGTACGATTTTTATTCTCTAATAATTGTAGTAATAGGTTATATTCACCAACTGTCAATTCTATTTCATGGTTATTTTTATACACCTTTGCTTCTGACTTTATTACTTTAATATCTTTACACCATAAAACCTCTTCTTCCCTATTATGTTTAGAGGTTCTACGTAAAACAGCAGTAATACGAGATTTCAAAACACTTAATTTAAAAGGTTTTGTAATATAGTCATCTCCACCCATATCTAATCCTTTTATTATGCTACTTTCTTCATCTATAACAGTAAGAAAAATGATAGGAATATCTTTAATTTTTTTTATATACTTACAAAAATCAAATCCTGATCCATCATAAAGATTTAAATCTAGTAATATTAAGTCTATATCTGTTTTAAAAAGCTCTTTACCTTCTTTTAAATTTTTTCCATGAATAACTCTGTAATTATTCTTCAATAAAAATGCTTTAATTCCAAAAGCAATTGTATCATCATCTTCAACTATTAAAATTGTAAACATCTTTTTTCTCCTTTATTTCTCATAAGTATTACCTTGTTTTCTTACACATTAAAAGTATAGTTTTGTTTTAGATGTTCCACAGCCTTTTGTAAATAAGTAGTATTCCAAATGCTTATAGCATTAATTAAAATATTTAAAGCACTGGCTCGCTGCAGCTAATCCTGTAACTTTTCCTTCTCTTATAGAATGATTGTCCATTGTATTCCTTAGCGTGGGTTTTGTTGGAAATGTTGATGACACCCCAAGTAGAGGTGTTCTGGTCAAGTAAAATTGTAACACTTTTGCCTAATATTTTTATGAGCTGTACCGAGCTTCAAAAGGAGTTAATCCTTTATTGAAGGAATGAGGTCTAAGATGGTTATACCAGCTATAGGCATA
>NZ_JAPPRQ010000102.1 GCF_026719745.1 Clostridium sp. ZS2-4 | reverse complement strand
GTTGTTCCTGTAAAAACAGAGGCAGATATACCAAAGGATAAGATTTTTGAATGTGTAAAAGCTCTAAAAGGATTAGCAGTTAAAGCACCTGTAAATATTGGTGATGTTGTTTTAGAAAACTTTGCTGGTACTGGTGTAAATGTAATTGCTACTAAAAAAATTAAGGCTATATAAGTTTGCTACATAGGTATATGTAAAAAAAAAGGCGATTTTATCGCCTTTTTTACATATACCAAATTTTTTCGTCAGTTGTAGAAATGCCTATAGCTCCTGATTTTATGCTTTCAATTACATCTTCCTTATCTTTTATCAAGCCACCAGTAATAATAGGTTTTCTTGTCTGGTGATGTAATGTTTCAGTTATTTTACCCATAATTCCTGGTAAAATTTCTACTGCATCAGGATGAAGAGTTCTCATAGCTTCTACAGCGTTGTTTAAAGATAGAGAATCAAGAATAAAAAATCTTTGTATTGCAAACATTTTCATTTCTTTTGCAGCTTTAATCAAAGTAGCCTTTGTTGAGATTATACCATCAGGCTTAATATGTTCGTGTATATATTTTAATGCTGTTACATTTTTAGAAAATCCATCTATTAAATCTATGTGAATAAATATACTTTTACCTTGATTTTTTACTTTGTTAACGATTTCTCTTAAGTTAAAAATGTCTCCTTTAAGAAGAAAAATAATTTCACAAGGAGATTCTATGGCACTGTCCAGTTTATCAAGGTCTTTAACAGCAGCAATTATTGGACTTATCTGTATTCTATCAAAAAATTCATTCTTCAATATGTTCACTCCTACTTTTTTTACTATATTCACCTATATAATACTATAATTGCATTATATATGCAATTAAAAAGCTTGGAGCTAAATTAAATTACAATTTTTACCAAGAGAGTAAATAAAAAACGCCATACATGGATGTGGGAGGGAAATACGAGATTTCGATTCCATGTATGACTTATGGTTTTATTTATTAATAATTATAAGTTTACTATTTATTAATAAATACTTTAATTAAATTATGCTATATTTATTTTTATGAAGTATAAAATTTCTACTCCTAGTTTATATTGTATTATTACTTTATTTCAATGTCAACAAAATGATTAGTATTATTTAAATTAGTATGAAATTTTTTATCAAATGACCATATATTTCTTACATCCATAATAAATGTACAAACATCTTAAGACTTGTAGGCAAGCAGTATTAAAGGTATAATAACTATTAAAGATTATTTTTAACAAAAATTGTGGTAGGTATTATCTATGACAATAAAATAATTATTGATAATTTAGAAGAATTTATGTCAATAATAGATAATACTATAATGGTAATACAAGTGTAAAAGCAGCATTGGATATGACTGTTTATAATTTGTTTTGGCAAAAATACAATAATTATAAATTAATTTTATTTTAAAGTAATTTTATGGGAGGACATAGAATGTTTAATAGCAAAAAATTTAAATACTTGATTTATTATGTTGCTGGTGTTCTAATACTGCTTATCGCATTGAACTCAGTTATGAAAAGTTTTGGAACACAGCATATCAAGTATAGTGAGTTTGAAAAAATGCTTTCAGAGAAAAAGATTGAAGAAGTACAAATAACTGATAATGAATTAGTAATAATGCCTAAAGTTAAAAATGGTGAAGAGAAAAAAGTACTTTATACAGCTAATATTGAAAAGCAGAATTTATCAGATTTATTAGATGAATTAAAGGAAGCAGGAATTAAATACGATGGTCCTGTGAAAAATAATAATCCTTTTATGAACTTTTTCGTAGAGTGGATACTGCCTTTATTAATATTTATTGTAATAGGTAGAATCATATTTGGAAGTATGGAAAAAAGAATGGGCAGTGGGGTTATGTCTTTTGGCAAAAATAATGCTAAAATTTATGCTGAGAATGAAACTGGAAAAACTTTTGCAGATGTAGCAGGACAAGATGAGGCAAAAGAGTCTTTAGTTGAAATTGTTGATTTTTTACATAACCCTGAAAAGTATATTGAAATAGGTGCTAAGCTTCCCAAAGGTGCTCTTTTAGTAGGACCTCCTGGAACAGGAAAAACACTTCTTGCAAAGGCAGTAGCTGGTGAGGCTAAGGTTCCATTTTTCTCTTTATCTGGTTCCAGCTTTGTAGAGATGTTTGTAGGTATGGGAGCTGCCCGAGTTAGAGATTTATTCAAACAAGCAGAAGAAAAGGCACCATGTATAGTGTTTATTGATGAAATTGATGCTATAGGTAAAAGTAGAGATAGTGGAGTCGGTGGGGGAAATGATGAAAGAGAACAAACTTTGAATCAGCTTCTGGCACAAATGGATGGGTTTGATGCTTCAAAAGGAGTTGTAATACTTGCCGCTACAAATAGACCGGAAGTTTTAGACAAAGCACTATTAAGACCAGGTAGATTTGACAGAAGAGTTATTGTAGATACTCCAGATTTAAAAGGAAGAGAATCAATCTTAAAAGTTCATGCAAAAGAAGTAAAAATGGCAGATGATGTGAATCTTGAAGCTATTGCTAGATCAACTCCAGGTGCAGTAGGTGCAGACCTTGCCAATATAATAAATGAAGCTGCACTCCTTGCAGTTAAAAAGGGAAGAAAAGCAGTTATACAAGAGGATTTGGAAGAAGCAATTGAAATAATAATTGCTGGTAAAGAGAAAAAGGACAGAATAATGTCTGATAAGGAAAAGAGAACTGTTGCTTTCCACGAAGTTGGTCATGCATTGGTAGCAGCTCTACTAAAGCATACAGACCCTGTTCATAAAATCACTATAGTTCCAAGAACAATGGGAGCGCTAGGATATACTATGCAGCTTCCAGAAGAGGAAAAATATTTGGTAAGTAAAGAAGAAATGATGGACAAAATAAAAGTGATGCTTGGGGGTAGAGCTGCTGAGGAAGTAGAATTTAATACAATATCAACAGGTGCATCAAATGATATTGAAAAAGCAACTCAAACTGCAAGAAATATGGTTACTATTTATGGTATGACAGATAGATTTGATATGATGGCACTAGAATCAGTTTCTAATAGATATCTTGACGGCAGACCGGTTAGAAATTGTAGTGCACAAACAGAAGCTGTAATTGATGAAGAAACTTTAAAGATAATAAAATCAGCCCACCAAAAAGCAATTGAAATTTTACAAGATAACAGAGAATTACTTACAACTATTTCTGAAAGACTTATTGAAAAAGAAACTTTAATGGGTGAAGAATTTATGGAAATGGTTAGAATGGAATATCCAGAAGAATTATCTAAAGAAGAAAAGGCACAAATAGTATTAGATAAAGAAGAGCAAAAAGAAGAAAACATGCAATAATTTATTTAGAAAAGAGTTGAAGTTAATGCCAAATAATGAGTTGGAAAAAGAAATTGAGAAAGAGATTCAACTAGAAGCTGAAAAACAAAAGCTGGAAGAAACTGTTGAAATAATAAAAACTGAACTTATAAATTATATTGAAAAAAGAAAGAATATTACTCAATATTTGATTGATAGTAGAAAAAAGGCGGTAGAAGAATATAGAGATGATGAAGATAAGCTAATTGAGTATTTCGATCATGAAAGATTTGTAAGGGAAGAGAGTTTTAAAGCAATTGATAGAAAGTTTAAAGAGCTTACTATACTTCAACCTTCTCCTTATTTTGGAAAAGTTACTTTCAAAGAGAAGGAGTTTGAAGACCGAGATTCCATATATATAGGTAGATTTGGAATCACTCCACAGGAAGCTTATGAACCAGTAGTTGTAGATTGGAGAGCACCAGTAGCGGCTTTATTTTATGCAGGAAAGCTTGGGGATGCTAAGTATGATGCTCCTATGGGAAAAGTTGAAGTTGATATAGAAGGAAAAAGACAGTTTATTATAAAAAAAGAAAAGCTTTTAGGAATGTTTGATTCAGAAATAGATGTTAAAGATGAAATATTACAAATGGTTTTAAGTAAAAAGGCTGAAGAAAAACTAAAAGATATAATTATGACCATTCAACAGGAACAGGATAATATTATAAGGCTGCCTAGAGAAAAAACAATAGTTGTAGATGGAGTAGCAGGAAGCGGAAAGACTACAATAGCTCTTCATAGAGTAGCATATCTGCTATATAATTATAGAAAGATTCTTCAGGATAAGGTTCTTATATTGGGTCCTAATAATATATTTATGGAATATATATCAACTGTTCTGCCAAGTCTGGGAGAAATAGGAGTAAAACAGCAGACTTTTACGGAATTTACTCTTGATCTTTTAGATATAAATAATATTATGGATTTTAGAGAGTATATGGAGAAAATAATAAATAAAGACGAAGACTTTACTAAAGAAGTACTCTTTAAAATTTCAGAAGGATTTATTAAAGAGTTAGACAAGTTTATAGAGGCTTTAAATGAAAAGTATTTCAAGATTGAGAATGTTATTTTTCAGAATCAGGTAATAGTACCAGAAGAATCTGTAAAAGAGCTTTTTGATTACTATGAATATATGCCTTTATTTAGAAGAAGTAAGAAAATAAAGAGAATACTTTTTGCAAAGATTAGAGATGTTAGAGATGAAAAAGTAAGAGAAATAGAAAAAGTGTATAGAGAATCTATTGCCAAATTAAGTGAAGAGGAAAGAATTTTAGAAGAAACTAGCTTAATGTTCCAAAAAAGATTAAAAATTAGAGAAGTTATACAGGAAGTAATAATTTCAAAAAAATCCTTAGATTGGTTGGATAATGAAGAAGTTATAACTTTATACAATGACTTGAATGGAAATAAGCAATTAACAGTAGATGATTTAGCTCCTATTTTATATTTGAAGATTAAACTGGAAGGATTAAAGCTGGATGAAGAAATCAAGCATGTTGTTATAGATGAAGCACAGGATTACAGCTTGCTTCAGTTTATAGTAATTAAGGAATTAACTAAAGCTAATGGCTTTACGATTGTTGGAGACAGGAATCAGAGATTATTACCTGTTATAGGGGAAGTATCTATGTTAAAGCTTGATAAGGTAATGGATAATGTAGAACAGTTTAATTTAAATAAGAGCTACAGGTCGACTAAAGAAATTATGGAATATGCAAATAACTATCTAAAGGATGATAAGATAGTTCCACTAGTAAGAAATGGAGAGAAAGTTATAGAGAAAGACTTCAAATCAAAAGAAGAATTTGTAGAAGAAGTTCGTGAGACTATTCATAAATTGAGAAATGAAGGATTTGAAAGTATTGCAATAGTATGCAAAAATCTTGAAGAAACTAAAAAAATAGCTTCTTTAATTAGAGAAAAGACAGGAATAAAGGTTTTAGACAGAGAGGATATAATTTATAACAAAGGAGAAATAGTTATTCCTGCATATTTTGCAAAAGGATTGGAATTTGATGCAGTTATTATCGTTAATTCTCAAGCATATGAAGAATTAAAAGAAGATAAGTTAAAGTATGTTATGTCAACAAGAGCACTGCATGAGCTTTATGTTTATAATATAAACATTTAAAAATATGTAACTTAGAATTTAATTATTGAGAAATTAAACCCCCTATGCATGCATAGGGGGTTTAATTATAAGAATTTATAGATGTTTATATTCTTTTTCATATTTTAAAATTTTAGCGATAACCTCGTCGATTTTTTCTTGTACTTTATCAAAATTCATATTTGGTATAAAGTGTTTTTCAAGTTCATCGTGAAGAAGTTTTGCTTCAGATATAATGCTTAATCCTTTATTAAGAAGCAAATAGAAGGTTTCTTGAGACTTTTCAATATTAGCTTTATTTCTGTTGAGAAGAACTTTATTTTGGAAGTCACTCATATTGATTTGCTTTCCAGCAGAATCACTTGTATTTATTTCATTTGAGGTTAATATGGCAGTACTTAGATTTGGTATGCATATATGCTCTATTCTTTCAGGAATTAATGGGTCATGATAGACTTCCACATATAATCCACGTTTTACAGCCTCTTCTAAGATGTATGATAGTGTTGAAGTTTTTCCAGTTCCAGGACCGCCTTTTAATACATATACATGCTTGTAATTTTTGGCGATTGAATCGATATAAGTTACTATTCCGTTTGGAGTAAAGGCAGTTGCAAATAAATGTCTGCATTTAGCTGTGATTGAAACATCAGTGTTTTTAAATAATTCATTTTTCAAGTCTTCTTTAAAATTATTCAATTTAGATATATTCAATGCCTCAGAATTATAGCTGCTCCAATCATCATGAATTATTCTAGAAGCACCAATATACCTGTATGCATGTTTAAATGTTTTGCCTACTTGTTTGTTTATAGAGATTATTGCATTTCTATGAGCTTTAAAACCATCTTCATTCCAACATTCTCCCATATTTAGGATTTCATCAACAGCACCAGGATTTATAGGGTCAACTACATGTGGTGCGGTTCCATCAAGTAAAGCTATATTTAACTCTTTAATAACCACTCCATCTAAGGAAGTATTATCAGAAGAACAGTGATGATATTCTATATCATAGCCTTTTTCATTAAAGTA
>NZ_JAPPRQ010000101.1 GCF_026719745.1 Clostridium sp. ZS2-4 | reverse complement strand
GATTCCTAAAAATATAAAAATTAAAGATAAGAAATAAATTAATCCTAGTAAAGCATATTCTTGCCTTACTAGGATATTTTAATACTATTCTTGGAATTATTAAAGGTGCTAAAACTTTGACGCTTACCTTTATATTAGCCTTGGAAGTTAAACATATCTTTAATTTTTTGAGTTAAAGTAGGAAGAATAGTACCTTGAAAAAGAAAATATAATCCTCCAAGGATTAATGCTCCAATCACAACTGACATTAAGATTTTTACCGCTGTATCAACAAAGCCCTCACCGCTTTTGCTTGTGAGAGCCTTCTTTGCCTTTCCTACCATATTCATAGCCTTAATTTGTGTTCCTAATACTAAATTTTCCATATATTCACACCTCCAAAAGTCCTGCTAATACAGGAGCAAGTATCATTAGCCAAGTTGTAGTATCATTTATTAGCTTTTCTGTACCTTTTACAATTTGACTATTTCTAACATCATTTGCTGCATACACTGGTATTGAAATCATACTGACTGTATAGATTGATACTAAAGTCAGTATGATTTTTTCTTTTGTCTTTTCTAAAAAGTTTCTAATCTGTTTCAAAATAATTATCTCCTTTCTCATTTCCTGTTACATAGCTAATTTTTTGAGCTTTAGTAATCTTTTCTTGTAATACTGTTACTGAATTTTTTGTAATACTTAATTGCTCATTAGCTGTGTAATAAAGCCACACTCCCCATAAATCCATATTTTCCATACTTGCACTTCTTACTTTCCTTCTGTTTTCTCTTAATTCTCTTACCTTTCGATTATGTTCCTTATCTCCCAGCCCAAAGATTTTATTAAACTGCCATTTTGATAAGTCTGGAGAATTCATAATTGCAGGATTATTTCTTGATGTAATTAAGCTGTACGGTCTTGAAATAAGTCTTATTTCATCAACTGTCAGTAATGCCCTATGTGTAAGATTGATACTATGTGAACTTGATGGAGTACTATAAAAGCCTTAAAGTAGTAAGAGCAGCTGTATAAAAGCTTCCTCTTGTTTTACTTGGTGCAACTTCTGATATAGCAAGTAAAGCTTTAGCTGGATGTGTAGGACTAAGTTTTTTCACATACTCAACAATAGGCATTGAGTTGCCTACTGCTTTACACATTTCACTTATAAAATAATACACATTAGTCATGTTTTGATATTTTCGATTTTTTCCTTCTCTATTGTCATAAACAACACTCATAATGGCACTGGCAATAATACTAGCTTCACCATCTGTCCATATCCTTTCTCCCTTTGGCTCACCTACAAGCTGAGAAGTTAAATCCCATGTAGCATCAATAGCTCTAGCTATATCGTTATTGTCTATGGCTTCAATCACAGGTTCTAAAAAATTATATTTATCACTCTTTAAAGGATTTTTAAAATCTATTGCAATAACTTCATATCCTAACCTTTCTAAAAAAGGATAGGTATATTGGTATAGCTCGCCCTTTGGATCACTCAAAATCATACTTTCACCTGCAAGAGCCATAGTTCCTATGCTTTGAAGTACCACTGTCCTTATTTTTCCTGAGCGTGTTGCACCAATACATAAACTGTGAACATCCTCACCAACAAAGAATATTTTTTCTTTACCACCTTCCCTTCTACAACCAAGCACTACACCACCCTGCGGTAAAAAAGCTTTGGAGCATTCATAAATACTTTTGGTGGTTTCATCAGTGTTTTCTGCAGTTCCTTCTTGCTTTTCCAATACTGCTTTTTCTTGAATTTCTTCTTGCTTTTGTTGATTTTCTTCCTTCTCATTTTCACATTCACTTCCCTTCATAATTTTTTGTAGATCATCATATCCTTGCTTTATTACTGTTTTAACTGTGCTGTGATTGGTATTTAGAATAAAGCTTTCAAAAGCTGAATCCTTTTCTTGCTCTGTAAGCCATTCTGCTGAACCAAACTGTTTTTGCCCTGCTGATACTGGTGTTGAAATTTTAGGAGTTATTTGTTTTAATTCACTTTGATAAGGTTTGTTATTGGCTGCATAGAAAAATATTGCAAATTAAACTGTAAATCCATTTAGGCATAAAAAAAGCAGTAAGTGCTCTTTACTTACCGCCATGCTATGAATACAAATTATTAAATTGGAAATTTTTAAAACTGTCATTTGCTTTGAAAGCAGCTTATGAATTATTGTTGAAAAATAAAGATTAAATAGTATGCCACTCACTAATATGAGCAGGCTTATTAAAAGTTTCTTATTTTGGAATTTAATAAAAAGTTTTCCTTTCTAAATTGAGTTTTGGGGATAAAAATAAGACCTACCAATGATAAGTCTTAAAGTTTTATTTACTCTATAAATTGGAATTTTTCTCTAAATTTATGCAAAAATTTCAGAATTTCTTTTTGTTATTGCTTCAATATTATTATTTCTATACCTGTCGCTAGGCTTTCTAACTGGAAATAAGTTTCCTTCCAGTGTAATCACACCATAGTTATTATCAACAAAACTATTTCTTAATTTAAAAAAATCACAAAAATTCTTAAAATCCAATTTTATTTTACCAGTAACATACTTCATCCCCAATACGTCTATCTATTCAGCATCAAAATCAATAAAGTAATTTCTCTCTGATGTATGTATCGTGAGGGTTGCTAAATTAATATTGTCCTCTAAAATATCCACTCTGTACTCGAACATGATATCATCATTTTGCTTCTTCATGAATAAGTAACTTCCTTCTTCTTGATCCTCGGCCTCATCACTTATTTCAGCGTAGATTTCTTCGCCACTGACTTCTCCAGGATATCCTGACTTTCTTATCTTTTCCTCTATTGCTTTAAAAAACTTTTCCACTTTTTCACTCTCTTTCTTTTTTAAAATACCTATTTCTCTTCAAATCAAGTATATACTATGTTTCTAAATAACAGTAGCCCTAATCATTATTAATTAATGATCAGAGGAAAACTTCACTTATTAAACTCACATGGTTCTCAATGACCTCTAGGCTAATAATTACTTCATATTTTAATACAACTCTCTTCAGTTTCATAAATCTTTTCTTTATTTAATACAACTGGATTTATCATAGGCACAATAAGGTTGCCTACAGTAAATACTAATATACGCTTTTTTACTCCAATCATATTACCAGCTAATCCAACACAATTCTCAAGGTTTGCTCTTAATGTATCTATTAAATCATCAATTACTACTATATCATTTTTAGTTGCATCTTCTGATTTTTGTCCTAAAAACAATATATCTTTTATAATTGGTTTTATCATAATTTATACCTCTTTTTCAGTTATATTTTTTACAAATCATACTATATCATATATAAAATTAGCACATCTAGTCCAACACCCAGTTGGCACATCAATGACACTGATCGAGTTGCATTTTTTAGAACTTTTTATAAATTGTTTATGATGATACATTGCACTGTACGAAATTTATGTTTAACTCAATGACAAATTACTATTTATCGCTTAAATATACCTCATTTTTTTACCAATTCATACAAACTTATCTTATCATAATAAAATATCTAAATCCATAATTTTTCTACATACTTTTTCCACTTTCCCAATCTAGTCCTCTTCCCTTAGCTTCCTCAATTGCTCTTTCCTTCTTTGCTCGTCCCTCAAGAGCAGTCAAAGGTAAATGAGATTTATAATTATTACTTTTATCATTAGAGATCATTTCAATTACCGTTAATAATAATTCCATTTTCGCTTCAAGCTGCTTTTTATCAGCCTTCTGTTTATTTAATTCAAAAGCTTTAAGAAGTGCTTCCTTAGTAAATTGCTGTGAGGGATACATCTTTCTATTTCTACATTTCTTACCGTTAGGAGTAGTAAAAGTAACATATTTTCTTTCATCACTCCAATCCACTTTATAACCTAACTTCTCCATATTATCAATAAATTCTTCCTTACTTCTGCTACACCATTTGCATTGCCTTACTGCTAAGAAAAGTTCATACTTCCAACTTTGTTCTTTATCTTTAGCCCTATATTCTCCTCTGTCTTTATGATTTCCTTTAGCTCCATCAACAATAATAAGTCCATAAGTTCTACATAACTCATCTAAATATTCCTTTAAGCTTTCTAATTGCTCTTTTGATAACTGCCATTTTCGTCCTGTAGTAAAACTTACAGAATTAATGATAAAGTGATTATGTAAATGCTCTTTATCTGTATGGGTAGCATATACAACTTGAAAGTCTTTAAAAGCTTCATGGTCTAAAAGCTTTTTCCCAATTTCATTTATTACTTCTGGAATAGCTTTATCATGTGGTGAAAAAGACTGTACAAAATGTATAAATTGCCTTCCAGTTTCTTTTTTAAAGTTTTGCTTAGTCATTACAAATTCATCATAAGCAGTATCTGGTGAGCAATCTTTTCCTCCAACTAAGTGAAGCTCAGTTTTTAAGGGATTTTTAATATAGTCAATGGCTCTTTTCATGCCTTTGTAGGTATTGTTTGATGCGTTGATAAATTCTAATACTGCCATAAGATCACCATACTTTTATAATTTTAGATAAAATAAAAACACTTGATATAATTAATAACAAGTGTTGATTATTATATTGGGTATACTAAAAATAAAAGTTGCTTAAGAATTAAATGTGAAATTTGTATATCAACCGTATAAATTAGAAATTTTCCAATTACTTCATAACAGTTTTATTTTATCATAAGTTGTTATTTACACACTGCTTTCTTTGCCACTCAGCAATTCTTATATCTCTGCCATATATATATCTTAATAATGAACAATAATTTTGAGGAAGTTCTGTAAAAAGTTCACACACCTTAAAATTCTATTAAACTAGATTTATTTTTCAACTGCTTCAAAAGCCTAGATTTTTTTATTTTCATTTTTATGGTAGTTATAATGCTTAAAATATCGTTCATTAATTTCGCTTGGCACTAAATGTTCATAAATTAAACTTCCTTCAGCTAATATTTCATTTGTCATAGTCCTCTCTTAATATACCGTATATTTCTAAATCAATCACACCTTTACCTGGCCAAAGATTAGCTTGTCTTACCAAACCCTCCTTAATAAATCTATTTTTTTCCAGCACTTTTTTAGAGACAAAATTCTCAGGTATAACCTCTGCATGAATACGATTAATATTAACAGTCTCAAATAAAAATTTAATCAATATACTTACCGCTTCTGTGGCGATACCCTTTTTCCAATATTCTTCAGCTAAAAAATAACCAATAGTCACCATGTTAACCTTTTGGTTAAAGTCCATACCTTCAATAATTCCAACCAATTTATTAGTATGGTTTTTTGAAAATATCCCCCATTTAACCCTACTTCTCTTATTATAATCCCTCTCAAAATGACCAATCATATTTCCAACTGTCTCAATATTGTGTTTGGGTAAAATCCCACAATATTTAAACACCTTATCATTGTTATAAATTGCAAACACTTCTTGAATATCTGTTTTTTCAATTTTCTTTAATATTATACTCTCAGATTCTAAAACCGGTAGTTCTCCAAAAATTATTTCTATATTCATTTTCACCATAAACTCCTTTACTCAAATCATTTAATTGGTATGTATATTTTTATTTCCATATTATCTGGATACACTGAATTACAAACATCAATTCTTTCAAAATCTAGCCCGTCTCTCCTATCGTAATTGGAATTCGGTAACCATATCCCATAAATATATCTCCATATGTTTTGAGCTATAGAAACAGAATCACTAGCTTTGAATACAGCATATTTTCCTTCAGTTGTTTCTAAATTAACAAAACCACTCTCCAATTCTTCACCTGGATGTTTTACAGCTTCCCCAATAACAAAGGTAAAACCACCATCATCTTGATAATTATTACTTATTCCAAAAGGAAATTTAGGTGCAATCCTGTTGGGAATTTTCATATAGTATTCATTCCTACCAAAATCATCATAAAATTTTGGAATCTCATTAAAATATTTTTCATCATTTGTATTTGTTTTGTATTCATACCCTACTATACAGCATTTGTCTAAGCAAATAATTTCAGGCTTGTACATTATCAACTCACCTTGAATTTTTTTCTCATAGTCCATAAAATTGATTTTTTCTAGAAAATTAATTTTATTTTCTTGTTGCTTACGATACTTACTTGGTGTCATTCCAAAACAGCTTTTAAAGGCACGTGTAAAAGCTTCCTGTGAGCCGTATTGAAAATCCACCGCAATTTCCAATATACTTTTATTCATATTTTTTAATATAACAGATGCTTCTCTCTTAAGCCCCTAAGAACACTTGGACAATTGCTTTTGGAATAGATATAATAAAGAAAAGTGATTGGAGGTATTTTATGAAAGGTAAAAGTTATACAAAAGAATTAAAAGAATCAATACTAAATGAA
>NZ_JAPPRQ010000100.1 GCF_026719745.1 Clostridium sp. ZS2-4 | reverse complement strand
GTATATCATCTGAATTTCTTCTTGTCAACAACTTTTTTGAATTTTTTTAATTTTCTCAAATCATCTTAATTCATACTTTGTTGTTTCCTCTCCGCCGCTCTCGCGACGACAAGGAATATCTTATCATAAATATCATTTTAAAAACTGACTATATATATCATTACTCTAAATTAACTCTATTTATATATGTTTTTCTCCTTATATATAAGTTATTCTTAGCTTGATACACAAGGATGAGTATACTTTATTATAATAAAATATTATGTCTTACCATCATTCTATGGTGTGTTGGTTTAAAAAGTTTATTGTATCTCATGCTTAAAATTAATAACTTTAGTACCAGTTGGGCTTGTTAGTATAGTTATAATAAGTAAATTAAATGGTATAATTGTTTAAATATTACTTTAGCCATAATAACCATATTGCAAATTAAATGAAAAGAGGAATCTATGATGAAAGAAATACAAATCAACAATGAAAAAGTTATAATTAGAAAGGGACTTAAATCTGACTCTAAATCATTAATAGAATATCTAAACATAATAGGAGGGCAATCAGATTTCTTGACATTTGGTGCAGATGAATACCCAAAAGCTATTGAACAAATAGAAGAATTTATTGAAAGCACTTCAAAGAAAGACAATGCTCTATTTATCGTTGCCGAACTTAACGGAAAGATAGTTGGAAATCTAAATTTTTCAGCAGGGTTATCACCACGAATTACTCATGTAGGTGAATTTGGAGTGAGTGTTCTTAAAGAATATTGGGGAAATGGTATAGGTGAAGAACTTATAAAATACTTAATTGAATGGAGCAAGAAATCAGAAATAATCCGAAAAATTAATTTAAGAGTTAGAGCTGATAATATACGTGGTATTAATTTATATAAAAAGCTTGGCTTCCTAGAAGAAGGAACTCTAACAAGAGATTTTTTCATTAACGGTAAGTTTTATGACTCTATAGCTATGGGATTAATAATTGACTAATGATATCTAATTTATTGTGAATTCGCCCATATTAAATACAACTAGTAAATAATTTAGCTAAACATAGTAAAAAGATTATTACTTCTAATTATGATTTTAGTGTTATATGGTAATATAAAAATAGAACTAATATTTATACTAAATATCCAATGGAGGTTTTCAAGAATGACTGAATATGAATTTGAACAATATTTACATAAGAAAATACCTATTACAAAGACAATGAAATTTAGTATTTTAGAATTTACGCCATACAAGGTAAGAGTAGTCGCAAAGCTAGAAGCAAATACAAATCATATGTCTACAGCATTTGGAGGAAGTATCAACAGCTTAATGACTGTTTGTGGATGGTCAATGGCATATATAAATATTAAAGAAATTGATCCAAATGCTCACATAGTACTTCAGAAAAGCAATATAAATTATTTAGCTCCAATTAATAATGATTTTGTTGCAGAATGTGTTTTATCTGATGCAGAAGATAAAAAGAACTTCTTAGAAATGTATAATGAACGTAAAAAATCAAAATTAAAACTTAAAGTATCTTGTTATGATGGGGAAACCCTGGCAGCAGAATTTCAAGGACAATATGTTGCATTGAAGTAAAAAGTAAGAACAAAATATAAAATATAAAATATAGTTAAATATGTGTCATATTATGTAATTCTCATAAAGCAACGCTTTAAAAGGAGGGGATAATCATTAAAGAAAATAATATGTTATCTAATATCTCAATAAACTATAAAGGAACACAAATTAATTTATCTACCAAATTCAGAAACATTAATAATGAACTTATATTTCTAATTCATGGATTAGGCTGTTCCAAAGAATCTTTTGAAGATATCTGGCATTATTCATTGTTTGACGACTATTCAATATTAACCGTTGACTTAGTTGGTTTTGGAAATTCATCAAAGCCCCATGACTTTTCATATGCCATTGAAGAACAAGCAAACATCTGTAAACTGCTATTAGATAAGTTTCAGCATCCCAAAATTCATATAGTAGCTCACAGTATGGGAGGAGCAGTAGGTTTACTACTGGCTGAAAGTATAAAAGATAGATTAGCCACCTTTATAAATGTAGAAGGAAATTTAGTAAGTGAAGACTGTAGATTCGTAAGCAGAAGAACTATTGGGTTTCCTTTGCAAGATTTTAAAGATAATAAATTTCATAAAATGAAATCTGCCTCTGAAGCATCTGAAAATTCTGGTATAAGATTATGGGGTAAAATGCTGGAAAACTCAGACCCTTTAGGATTCTATAAAACTTCAAAATCTCTTGTAGAATGGTCAGATAGCAGTAGACTATTACAGATATTTAATAACCTTGGATTAAATAAAATATATATTCATGGGGATAAGAACTCACAAATGGATGTTTTAAACCAACTTTTATCTATAAAAAAGATTTCCATCTCAAATAGTGGGCATTTTGTCATGAATGAAAATCCAGATGAGTTCTACATAAAATTGCATACAATATTGGCTACGTAATATGCCTTTAATAAAAATGAGGTGTAAAAGT
The DNA here is from genome assembly GCF_026719745.1 of Clostridium sp. ZS2-4. GTDB lineage: Bacteria > Bacillota > Clostridia > Clostridiales > Clostridiaceae > Clostridium_H. The sequence goes on along the minus strand of NZ_JAPPRQ010000100.1, from coordinate 3,814 downwards.
AGATATCTTCTATCTTTACACCTCTAACTTATATATTATTTTATTTCAGTTGCATATTTTTTCTTTAATTCTTCTGTGAAAGTCATGTATTTATGATTTTGTCTTTCTTGAAGAAGTTGACCTTTTATCATATCTTTAACTTCTTCTAAAGATTTTTGTTCTGCTTCTTTTTTGCTTTCAACTTCTATTAAGTGATATCCAAATTGAGTTTTAACAGGTTCACTTAAAGCTCCTATTTCTAAAGTAAATGCAGCTTCCTCAAATTCAGGAACCATTTGTCCTCTTCCAAATTGACCTAAGTTTCCACCTTGAGCTTTTGAAGGACAAGTTGAATATTCTGTTGCAGCATCTTCAAAAGACATTCCACCTTTTATTTTATCTGCAACTTCTTTTACAGTCTCTTCTGTCTCTACAAGAATATGTCTAGCTGATACAGATTCAGGTACTTTAAACATTTCTTTATTAGCATTATAATAATCTTCAGCTTCTTTATCTGTTACTTCAACTGTTTTTAATAGGTTTTCTATAGCTAGTTGAGTTAACATTTCTCTTTTCATGATTTCTAATCTTTCTTTATATTCTTCTGATTCTTCTACTCCACTATCTTTTCCATGATTATAGAATAATTCAAAAGCAACTAATTGTTCTACTAATTGTTTTTTTCCTTGTTCAGTAGCTAAAAAACCTCTTTTATCTTGTGGAAATCTTACCATCGCTAATTCTAAATCTTTTTCTGTTATTTCTCTTCCATTAACACTCGCTAAAACTTTATTTTCCATTCTTATTCTCCTTTGATATTTATTCGCAAGTTAAAAACCTACCTATCTATCATAACATAACTAACCATACCTCAACAAAAACTTTTTGTATTTCTATTATTAATATTTATCCGTTATAACTCCAATTGAAGATGCTTTTATGAAAGGAAGTCCTTTTAATTTTTTCGTCTTTTTAATATCTCCAGTAACCACTACACCTTGGATTTTTAAATCTTCTTTTGTTATTTTTTCATCTTCTCCTTTTAAATTATCATATATTCTCTTATATTCAGATTGAAATCTGCTTTTTTTATCCTTTTGGCTTTCAATAACATTTATAAATCTATTTTCAGGTTCTTCATCTATTACACTATTCTCATCTATTACCTTTATGCCATATACTTCATCTTCTAAAGCAATTTCATTTGGAGAAATATATGTTTTTTCCTTATTATTATCATAATACTTTTCACTACTAGATTTATGTTCTTCTTTTTCTTTATTGTTTGAAGTATCAACCCAATACCAAGTTAAGGTAACATCTTTAGGAATCAATTTATTAACTTCATCAATAGAATATAATTTATCAAAAGACAAAGCTATTTCAATGTACTTATTATTACTAATGTTATCTATTAACTGCAAATCTTTTTGATATTTATCATACTTCACATATGGATAATAGAATTTCATAAGTTCTCTTCCATATTTATTGTATTTAGGATTATCATAAAGTTCCTGCTCTGTTTCTGCTTTTTCGATACTGATATTAGTAATATTAGACCCCATATCAGAAAATAGCGGTATAATACTGTAATTCACTCTTTTTTGGTCAAAATATACGGGCTTATCTCCAACTATTTTATAAGTATAGTATTGTACCTCACCATTTAATACTCCCATATATCTCATATATTGTGATATAAATGTATTTGGAGCAGAAATACAATTAAATTCTTGAATATCATCTATTAGTTTTTGTCCTTTACTACCCATTGCTTGTAAATTAGCTATTGAAATAGCTGTTATTACAAATATACAAATAATTATATTTCTTATAATAGAAATCCACTTTGCCTTTCTAACTACTTTACTCAATTTATTCTTTTTACAGTTTTCAAATAATTCATCTATATTTTTTTCATCCACATTTAAACCATTTTTACTTGACATCTCCACAATCCTCCCACAACTCTTTGAATTTATTCCTTGCTCTATAAAGATACACCTTAACTTTATCCTCTTTCATGTCTAATATATTACCGATTTCCTTATAGGATAAATTTATTACATATTTAAATATAAGTAAGTTCTTGTAACTTTCCTTTAAAGAATTTAAAACCTTTTGCACAGTATCTTTTAATTCAGAGGATATAATATAAAATTCAGCTGAATTATCCACAACTAAATTTGCTATTACTTCATCATCCAGATAAATTTGTTTCTTTCTTTTTTTCTTCTTATAGAGATTATAATATTTGTTAAGTGCTACCTTGAAAAGCCATGATGAAATTTTCTCCTCATCTATAGCATCAATATAACTAATAGCTTTACAAAGTGTATCTTGTATTATATCTTCCGCATCCTCTACTTGTACCCCAATCTTAATAAGATATTTATAAACTATTTTTATTTGCCTCATAAGAAGTTCTTCTAGTCTTTCATTTTCCATGTTCTACTCCCTTAACTTTTCTAGAACGCACATTCCAGTTTTACAATCTATAGAAGGCATTTCACTTATATAACAACTATCCTAAAGAAATGTATACACTTTTATTATATAAAAGCCTAATTTAAGTTTAATTTTACAATAATAAGGCAATATTAATTATTAACTCAACATTTAAATAATAAAACTAATCTAAAATGGGGATAAATGAAATTTATCATTTATCCCCACTTTTACTTTTTAGCTATAAAAATTAAATTGTTAATTCTGTATAGCTTAAAGCTTTAGCTTTTACATATAAATTTTGAACATAAAAAAACACATCTCAAAAATTGAGATGTGTTTTTGGTGATCCACCGGGGAATCGAACCCCGGACAACTTGATTAAAAGTCAAGTGCTCTACCGACTGAGCTAGTGAATCATATTTTACCCGGCGGCGACCTACTCTTCCACACCGTCTCCAGTGCAGTACCATCGGCGCTTTGAAGCTTAACCTTCGTGTTCGGAATGGGAACGGGTGTTACCTTCAAGCCATAACCACCAGATGTACCGTGCCTTAAGCACATTGACTATTATATCAGCGTCTTAGACAAAAGTCAACATTTTTTTATAAATTTTTTAACTTTTTTTTATTTTTTACTTTTTGTAAATAATAAAACCTCAACTACATAAGAGTTAAGGTTTTTGGTGGCTTCAACTGGAATCGAACCAGTGACACGAGGATTTTCAGTCCTCTGCTCTACCGACTGAGCTATGAAGCCGCATACATTAATCTATATTATCGCTTAGCACAATAAATATTTTATCAGTAAATTTAACAAATGTCAACATTTTTTTAGTTTTTTCACACATTAATTATTTTTAGTATATTTACCTGATGTAACTAAACGCCTTTACTGATTATTGGTATGTTAAATTCTATCCATGCTCCACCCGCCGAATTATTCTCTGCCTTGATTGAACCATCAAACTTATCAACTAACGTTTTAACTATATAAAGCCCTAATCCTGAATGTCCTTTTTCTTTTGATCTAGATTCATCTCCCTGATAGAATCTCTTAAAAATATTTGACATATCCTTTTTAGAAAATCCACATCCTGTATCTAAAACAGAAAAAATCATTTCCTTTAAAGTCAATTGCAGCTTCAAATTTATGCTTCCTTTTTCTGGAGTAAACCTTATGCTGTTAGAAATTAAATTATCCAATATTTCTGATAGTGCATGTGTATCTATGCTTATAAGAATATTACCATCTCTTCTATATAAATAGAAAGTAATATCTGCACTTAAAGTTATACAACTATAACTTTAAGCACAAACGTTGAATAATTGCTTCAGGATTTTTGTTTATTTCATTTAGAAAAAGCTTAACATTTTCTCTAATT
>NZ_JAPPRQ010000010.1 GCF_026719745.1 Clostridium sp. ZS2-4 | reverse complement strand
GCCTTTCTTAATTTTTTTGTGGTAAGAAAATTATACTTCAAGGCTTGGTATTATCCACTATTTATTTTTTGGAAACTATAATATGGAAACTAATAAAGTTTTGTTTGTACGAAACTTAGGTAATTAAAAATTCCTAAAAAAATAGTCTGGAATTTAGAAATTAAAATTCCAGACATATATTACAAATCTCTTTTTTGAAATTTTCTAAGAGCTAAAATAATCATAACTATACTATAAACAACAACATACCCCATCATAAAAAAACTTGGTTGAATATCTCCACCTAGCATATTCTCCATATTAAGATTAAGCCCTGATTTAGTTGTAAATAAAAGTGAAGATACCTTTCTATATATTACATCTGATGGCATTATAAGACTTGTTACAATACCTATGTTACTGGTAACTGATTTTGCCACTTGATCTGTAAGAAAAAAGCTTATTTTCTCTAAAAATCCACCTATCATACCACAAAAATATAAAATAACTAATATAACTCCTGAAGCCATAGTCGACGTAGAGCAGCTTAAAAATATTCCTATTGAAGTTAATACTACAGGTAAAAGATACAATGTTAATAAGGATTTTACTATTGATTGAAAAGCAAAATTAACAACTACTCCTTTTCCACAAAAAACATTTACCCCTATAATACTTAAATATAACAATGTTACATAAGGAATAAGTATCAGTAAAATACCTATAAAACGTCCTAAAACTATTTCATATCTTGCTATTGGTTTTGCCAAAACAGCATCATAGGTACCACTTTCAATTTCCGATGAAATTGCACCACAACTTGAAAAAATAGCTAAAAAAGCTATTATAAATCCTGCAACATACATTCCCATAGATAAAAACTGATTAACAACACCAAGTCTAACAATTGCATTATCTGTTGGTAAAGATTTATATGCGTACTTTGCTGCCACTCCATAAAGAGCAAGAAAAATCACAGTAAGTATCAATGTGAGGTATAAAATTTTCTTTTTTTTCATTTCAAGAAATGTAAGCCTTATTATAGTTCTCATCTCTCATCCTCCTCACCTACTGTTTTAATAAATAGCTCCTCAAGTACATTTTCCTTTTTCTTCATCATATACAGAAGTCCTTCATTTTTCACTATACATTCTGCAATTTTAGGAAGGAGTTCATCATTGCCTATATGCATTTCAATTTCATTTTCAACTTTTGCCAAGCATGGATCAAAACATCTTAATTCATTGATTATTTTTTCACTGCAGTTTCCTATTGAAAGAAGTATTGGAGAATGCATAAGCTGATTAATATTTCCAACTTTTTTAATTTTACCTTTATCCAAAATAGCAACTCTATCGGAAACTAACTCTACTTCACTTAATAAATGAGTATTTAGGAAAATAGTTTTTTGCTGATTCTTTAATTTTAAAATAATATCACGAACATGCTTTCTACCAACAGGATCTAGTGCACTTGTTGGTTCATCAAGGAAAAGCAGCTCTGGGTCTGATAGTATGGCACAGCCTAAACCTATTCTCTGCTTCATACCTTTACTGTACTGCTTTATCTTTTTATTCTCATGTCCTTTCAGACCAACTATTTCAAGCACTTCTTCAATTCTTTTTTTAATATCTTTTTTGTTCATTTTATATAAAAGACCGTGATGAAATAAAAGTTCATATCCTGTAAGCCAGTTATGATACTGAAATAATTCCGGTAAATATCCTATTTTCTTTCTAGTTTCAATATCCCCTATAGGCTTTCCCAGTATCAATCCACTACCGGAGGTTGGATAAAGTATTCCAAGAAGAGTTCTAATAAAAGTACTTTTTCCTGCACCATTTTTACCTAAAAAGCTAAATACTTCCCCCTCCTTAACAGAGAGGGAAATATTTTGGAAGCCTCCTTTTCCATCAAATTGTTTTGTTAAATCATAAGTTTCTATAACCATATGCTATTTCATCTCCTCAATAAACGACAAGATTTCATCTGATGTACAGTTACCATTTACCATATATAACTTCTCTTTACCTTGCAAATAAACATTTAAGTAATTTGAATCTTTTTCCTTAATTACTATAGCTTTTTCTCCATTAACAGTTATCTCTTCCTTAGTTTGATGCTCAACATCATAAGGTACTGGAATTGTAGATGTCAAATCATCTATTTTCATAAATTGATTCTTTAAATTTTCTGGTAAAAAGCTCATAGAAAATAATGATTTTATTAATTGTTTTTCATCTACATCATTTGGAATTTCCACTGTAGGCGTATTCATTTCTATTACATTAATATATTTTCTTTTACCCTCTTGATTTCCAGTTTTTGCTCCAAAATTATAAGATATTACCTCATTAAAATGAATAACAAAAGGCTTTTGATCTAAAGATTTAGGAAGTTTAGTTTTTTCACCCAAATAATTTAAAAGATCATTAGTTTTGTCTATATCTAATTTTATAGTAACATCTGCTTTTGGTGCTTTACCAACATGCTCATAAACAAATCCCTTTGGTACTTTAATTACCTTGTCTATAGATAATTTTTCTTTAATATCAGACTCCCCTTTTGGACCTTCTACAAAAGCTTCCTTACCTTCTGATGCAACATCTACTTTCATAATATTTTCTATATTTTTAGATCCATTACCATCATTAAATATCTTATTAATTTCACTAAGGTCATTTTGATTGATGGATATACTAGCAATTTTCTGCATACGAAATATTTTCAATAGTTCCTCTGCTCTTGTACGAACAGGCTCCGCAAATAATATTCCTCCACATAATACAACTCCAGCTGCTACCGCAGACCATTTTTTAGTTTTCTTACTCATATTAAAAATCCTCCTTTTATTTTTCTCCTTAAAATCAACCGTACAAACATTAATAGGACGAGGGGGTGGTATTACCATGTCCATTTGAAGAACACTCTCTATAAGCTTATCCTGCTGCTTTAATTTCTGAATTTTTTTTCTACATTCAGGACAAGCTTTTATGTGCTCTAATACCTCATTTACATTCCCTTCATAGGTATTGTCAATTATTTTTTGAAGTTCCTCTAATTCATAGCACATTTATTTCACCTTCCTTTTGATATAATTGTAAAAATTTCTGTTTTCCCCGTGCAATAAGCTGTCCTATGCTATTTTGAGGAATATTCGTTGCCTTATGAATTTCTTCATAAGAATATCCCGAAAATTTTAAAATTAAACATATTCTTTGCTTCTCTGGTATATTAGATAAAATATTTCTAACTTCTTTAATTTGTTCATTTCTGAATATTTCATCTTCCATTGAAAAAATATTGTTTACTTCTTCTAGAATACTTTCCTCTCTTTTTATTCTTCTTTTTTCTCCTCGCAAATAGTTAAAAGCTGTATTTGCTGCCACCTTTGAAAGCCAAGAACCTAAAAACTCAATTTCTTCCTTTGAATTATAATATTTTATAAAAACTTCTTGATTTAAATCTTCTGCCAATTCATTACTTCCAACTAAGTAATACAACTGCTTATAAACTATTGGATAATATTTTTGATAATTTGTCTGAAACTGGTCTTCTTTCACTTTTCTGCGCTTTGGGATCCCAAAAATATTAATCCCTCCTTTCATCTTTCAATAATATAAACACCACAGTATAAAAAAAAATGACACTTTTTTTTAAAAATTCTTATCCATAGTATAAATGTTTTTTATTGAAAAATCCTGTTTAAAAGCCAACCTATCCAATTATTTTGCCATTTCAACTTAAATTTCAGCTTTTAAAATAAAATATAATCCAGACAAAGAAAAAAACTTTTTAAGAATTTTTCAATAAAAATTCTTAAAAAGTTTTTTTCTTTGCATCTTATACTTGTAACAAGGTTTCTCTTGAAAGCTTTTCAACTACCTTATCAATATCTTCATATGCTCTTCTCAGAGCCTCTTCTCTTCCCACATCCTGCATATCAACACCTTGAACAAGTATTTTTTCAAACTTGCTTATACCTAAAAATTTGAATATGTCATGAAAATAATCAACACCATGATTAAATTTGCCGCTCAAAAGCTTTGGATAAACTCCACCAGAAGATTGAATATAAATCATATTTCTTTCCTTATTATTAAGAAGTCCCTTAACCTCTTCTGATGATATCTTGATTACCTTGTTATTCAATATAATGCAGTCTACATATCTTTTAAGCCTTGCAGGAAAGCTTACACTCCACATTGGTGCAGCAATTACATAGGTATCTGCACTTAAAAACTGGTTACAAAGAGCATTGACTCTATCTACCACTCTTTTATCCTGTTCTGACAATACATCATATTCAGCACCTGAAACAGTTTCCGCTCTTGATTTAAATATTATATGGTTTACCTCTGGTATATCTTCATTATAAAGGTCAAGCTCCTCTACAACATAACCTTCATTTTCAGCAAGAAAGCGATTTACAAATTCTCTTCCTACAGTCTTGCTGGTAGACATTTCTTCTGGTTTTGAATTGACTGGTATATATAATAGTTTTTTCAACTTAATCACCTCCAAAATCTATAATTATTTTTAACCTAGTATTTTAATTTATACAAAAACCTTCTGAATTAAAAATTTCATCTCAATATAACTTTAGTTATACAAAAATAAACGGCTGATAAAATCATTTATCAGCCTCTTTAACTTTATTCTATTATTCAGAATTCCTGTTTAACTTTGCATTTAGTTTCCAAGCTAGTAATGTTTTCCTTAATCCTTCCTCTAAATTCGTTTTGGTCTTCATTTTCTGATAATAACACTTGTTTTTCTTCTTTCAAGCATTTTTTAAAGGAAACCATAGAAAATATCATTATAAAAGCAAAAGGAAATGCAGCTAATACAGAAGCTGTTTGTATCATCTTAAGTCCTCCTGCCAGTAAAAATACAACAGTTAAAGCACCTTGAAGTATTCCCCATACAATTTTTTTTGAGTTATCTGGATTTAACTTCCCATTTGAAGAAAGCATAGCTAATACAAAGGTAGATGAATCAGCTGAAGTAATAAAGAATATCATTGATAATATCATAACTAAATTACATATAAAGAATCCTAAAGGATATTTGTTAAGAACAATAAAAAATGCTGTTTGTGTTTTTTCAGCTGCTTCTAATGCTATTGAATGTCCTACATTGAATCCCATAGTTCCAAATACAGAAAACCATACCAAACATAATAAAGATGGTATTATTAAAACTCCAGTTAAAAATTCTTTTATGGTTCTTCCCCTTGAAATTCTAGCAATAAATATTCCTACTGGAGGTGCCCATGCTATCCACCATCCCCAATAAAACAATGTCCAATCCTTATACCAATCACCATGCAAAAATATATTATTATTAGTGGTTACTAATTCTTTGCCATATATGGCTAATCCACTAAACAAATTTTTAAATATGCTTGATGTAGGTCCTACAATAACAACAAGTGTAATCATTAAAGCCGCTATAAAGAGATTTATGTCTGATAAAATTTTTATTCCCTTGTTAATTCCTACAACAGCTGAAGTCATATAACAAACTGTAACTATGCCTATTATCACCAATTTTATTTTTATATTTTCCGGAACACCAAATAAAAAATTAAGCCCTGCATTAATTTGTAAAGTTCCTAGTCCAAGAGAAGTAATAACCCCTGCTACTGTTGCAAATATAGTAAATATATCTATAACATTTCCAATCCATCCCTTAGCTCTTTTCTCTCCAATAATAGGTATGAGTGCACTACTCATTAAAGCAGGCTTTCCTTTTCTAAACTGCATATATGCCAGTATTAATGCAAGAATAGCATAACAAGCCCAGGCTGAAGTACCCCAATGTAAAAATGATTTTCCTAAAGCAAACATTTTTGCTTCTTCAGTAAATGGTTCCATATTAAGAGGATGTGTATAATGAATTAATGGTTCTGCTACTGCCCAGAAAACAAGTCCCATTCCCATACCTGCACAAAACAGCATTGCAAGCCAGGATACAAAACCATATTCAGCCTTCTCATCATCTTTTCCTAATTTTATATTGCCATACTTGCTAAATATAAGGTAAACGCAAAATATAAAAAAGCTAAGCATAGCTCCAGAGTAAAACCAATAGAACTTATTAAGTAAAAATTCAAGAGCATTATTTGATACCCTTTCAAAAACTTTAATGTTAAAAAATGCATAAATCAAAATGCATATTAAGCTGATACTTGAAATATAAAACACCTTGTCCTTTTTTAATTTACTAATTATACAATTCAATTTATTCCCCCCTTTTGCAAAGAAACAACTTCTATGATTTATAAAATATGTTTCTTTAAACAACTCAATTATAGCATATAAGTTGTTACTTGTAAATTTTGTATTTTTTAACTTTTTTCTTTAAAATATATATTTTATACAATATAAAAATAAAATTCTCAGAATAATGTTTGTTATTATTATTTTCAATTAGTTTAAACTAACCTTCATATAAATATTCTACTCTTAATTAAATTTCACTTTGTATTACATCAATTTTTATATACATTTAGGGCAACATAATACTATAAAATAAAAGGAGGTTTTTTTATGCACAATTTTAAACTAGATGACTTAAAAGACATTCACGTAGGTAATATGCCTGCTGCTAAAATGGGAATTATAGATAGTTTATCTGGACAGGATTCTCACAAAAATCAAATAGATGCTAAGCATATAGCTTCTTATAGACAAGGACATGAAATAGGCAGTCAGATAGAAAATTTGTTAAATGGGGATCAAAGTAGAAGAGCATATAAAGAAGAAGATTAATAAAGGCAGAAAAGAAGCATCTACTAGCTTCTTTTCTGCCTTTATCATCTATTTAAGCTTTATTTTCAAGTGTTTATATATTAGTTTTTACATACCATGACTTACCTTAGTATATATCTTTCCACTGTAATCCTGAATTATTACTTCTATCTTTTCAACACTATTTTCTGTACTGTCATACTCAATGTTTTTGTTGAATTCTACTTTTTCTAATTTTATATCTTCCTGTTTTCTAAAAGATTCTTCATAAGAAACCTGGTCACATACTGATTTTCCATTTTTCAATATGTCAAATTCCTCTTTTACTTTATCATTACTGTAGATTTTTATTTTAATATCTTTCATCTTTAACAAATTATTATTAACAAGTTTATCTAACTCTTTATCCATCAAATCATATCTGTTCTCTACATTAACTGAAAAACTCAGTTCAACATGGTTATTTGAAATACTTTTTGATTCAGGACTCACATCTATTTGTACTCTATCATTTAATCTAGAAAGAAAATCTATTTCCGTTATTCTTTCACTTTTTATAGTTTTATCATTTTTAACAACTACCTTAAACTCATAATTCCTTTTATAAGGCAGAATCAATTGTGATTTATAATTTAAGTTTCCCAAATCCTCTGCAAGTACTTCCTTCCAGCTAGTTACTTCATTATTTTTTTCCTCTTCTTCTCCATATAAAAGATATACCTTTGAACCTTTATCCAAATCATGAAGACTCCATTTTAATGTAAAAGTTACCTTTTCCAAATCCTTTGTTATCTCTAATATAGAATAATCCACATTATAAATCCATTTATTTTCGTTATATATTTTATTCATGGTATTTGTAACATCAGAATGTATACTATCAACTTTTGTACTTACTTGCTCTATGCGGTCATAGTTTCTGTATAATCTGTCTGTTATTCTATCCATGCTAAAATATATTCTCATATTTAGAAAAAATATTGTTACTAAAAATCCACCTAAAAGCTTATCTTTCATTTTACCCTTTCCCCCTGTAATTTAGAATTTTTAAAATCAAAATTCTAAATAATTTACAGTAGACAAATTCACATTTAAGAATTCTCTGCTTTAATAAAGTTTTAGAGTTTATCTACTGTACTAATTATATTCAAAAAAGGATATGTTTTCAAACATATCCTTTTTACCTATAACTTAAACCTCTTTTATGCATAAATACATTTACTCTACTATCATTGTTCCTACACCTTCATTAGAAAAAACTTCAAGAAGTATAGAATGAGGTATTCTTCCATCAATTATATGAGTTCTTTTTACTTCACCCTGTACAGCTTCCACACAGCATTGTACCTTAGGTATCATACCTCCTTCTATTACTTTACTCTCAATAAGCTCAGGTACATCCTTAAGGTTCAGTACTGAAATCAAACTGTCCAGGTCATCAATATCTCTCAAAATTCCTGGTACATCAGTTAGTAAAACCAGCTTTTCAGCATTAAGTTTAACACTAATTTTAGCTGCTGCATAATCTGCATTTATATTATATACTTTACCATCTTCCTCACCTAAAGCAACTGTTGAAATTACAGGTATATACCCTGAATCCAGAGTATTCTTTATAACTTCTTCATTGATCTCTGTTATTTCACCTACATATCCAAGATCTACACCTTTTGCTTCCTGAAGCTTTCTTGCCTTTAGCATATTGCCATCTATGCCGCATAAACCTACTGCATTTCCACCACTTTCAAGAATTAAAGAAACTATATCTTTATTAACCTTACCTGCAAGTACCATCTGAACCATTTCAATGGTCTCTTCATCTGTTACTCTCAAGCCATTAATAAACTCACTTTCTTTACCTATTTTGTTCAATAATTTATTTATTTCTGGACCTCCACCATGAACAACTACAACTCTGATTCCTACACAGCTTAATAAAATTATATCTCTAATAACCGCTTCTTTTAATTCTTCATTTATCATGGCATTGCCCCCATATTTAATAACAAAAGTCTTGCCATTATACTTTTGAATATATGGTAAAGCTTGAATAAGTATATTCGCTCTTTCCATATTTGTACTTGCATATCTTCTAAACATCCCACATCACCCTCACAATTTTATATATGAATATTTTAGTTTATTTATAATTATACATTTAATTGTAATTTTATTCATAAATATATCCATAGTATACCCCTAAATCAATTAGATGTAAAGTATAAATATACATTTTTTGTTTTTTTGCAAAATAAAAACTTCTCAAGAAGTTTTATTCAAAAACCCTTGAGAAGCTTTGTATAATAATGTAATAAGTTTTACTTTTCTAATTTAACATATGTTAGTTACTATTGTTTCTTTGTATTTTTCTTTACTAGTTTATTACCAGGTATTTTACCTTTAACTCTCGGTGCATGGTGTTTATTTTTATATCCATGTAGTATTTTTCTCACTTCTTTCTCTTGTACTTCTGTAATTGTTCCATTTTCTACAAGAGTCTTTAGAGGATCTTTGTAACTATCCTTTATACCTTTCATATATTCACGTCTTTCTTCATCAGTCATATCCTTAATTTTTTCAAAATCAGCTTTTCTAGCATCATTTGCAGTTTTTATAGCTGCTGCAATTTTATCTGCCTGCTCCTGAGTTAATGTTTTATTTTCTACAAGTTTACTTAATTCTTCTTTTAATCTTGCATCTCTTAATGCCTTAGTCTTATCCTGCATTTTTTCTCTTAGAATATCAGCCTTTTCCTGAGTTAGTATACCTTCATTAACCAACTCTGCAAATAATCCTCCTTTTCCTTCTTTACCGATTTTGCCTGCTTTATTTATTTTTCTATCTTTTGGTGCTTTATTGTCTTCTTTTTTTCCTTCCTTTTTACGTTCTTGCATAAATTGTTTTGCTTCTTCAGCCTTTTTATCTGTATATGCCTTTATTTTATTACTTTCATCCTGTGTAATTGTATTTGATTTTACAGCTTCTTGTAAAACTGACTCAAATATTTTATTCCTCTCTTCCATTTTATCTTTATTAAATTTATCCCTATTCATAGGGATTCTATGCTCTATTTTTAAGTTTTGAGTAGAATCTGAAGCATTTTCGCTTACAGCGAAAGCTGAACTTCCTGCTGATAAAACTACTCCCCCTGCTAATACTCCACATAATATTTTAGCTTTTAAAGATAATTTACTTGATTTCATTTTAATTGCTCCCTTCTATTTTTTATTTCATTGCTTGATGATTTTAGTATAGACATTTAGTGTGACAGTTTCGTGACAAAACATTAAAATATTTGTGAACATATACTAAATTTAAAGTCTATATATCCCATTAATTATCTATTAAGCAGTACACACAATGTTTATTTTTTTTATAATTCCAATCAATTAATATTTTGATATATAATCAATGTATTTATTCCCATTAAGCTGAGACCCCTTGAACCATAAGTAAATTATCTCTATGATCAATTGTCGCATATATCATATGTTATACCTAAAATGAATTTATTTCTTTTGTAAACTTTTTTATTCTGAAAAATAATAATATTTTCATAAAATGAATGGTAATAATAACAGTATGATTAAAATATATGATTTTGAAAGAACTATTAGAATTGTTGGTCATAGGATAAAACAAGCTTAATTATGGCAGGCGATTTTCAAAATATGATTATTAATATTTTGAATACAATATTTAAAACAACAATTTCATTCGCAGCTATTTTATTCTTAGCTCGAATATTAGGGAAAAAAGAAAAACAATTTGTAAGGACAACAGAAATAGTGCATACAAAAACGAATTGGTGGTAGTAAAAGCCACCAATATATAACTTTATGTTATTTACCTACATAATATTTTATTTATTGCTAAAAATATTTATAGGAGGTGAATTTATCATGCAAATACAACTTAGTCAAAAGGAAAGAATGTTTTTGGAAGATGGTAAAATTCAAGAAGATATGTGTGTGCAAAAATATAACAACTATACTCAGCAGGCTCAAGACCCAGAATTAAAACAGCTTTTTACCAAACTTGCTGGTGAAGAACAACATCACTATGATGTTATTAACCAACTGCTTCAAGGCCAACAGCCAAACCTAAGTCACAATCAACAAGCACAACCTCAACCAGCTCCAACTCAAAGTAATTTACAAGGAGCTATGAACAATCAAACTGACAAACTACTTTGTACCGATTTATTATCTACTGAAAAATATGTTTCAAATACTTATGATATTGACGTTTTTGAATCTGCTAATCCAGCAGTTAGGCAGGCTATGCAGCATATTCAACAAGATGAACAAAGACATGGTGAAGAACTTTTCAATTATATGAATAGTCACGGAATGTATACTGTAAAATAAAACTTTACAATATACATAAATTGAGATAAGTTCAATAAAAACTATTGAACTTATCTTTTATTGAAATTTATATAAAAGGTGATTTTATGAATATACATGCTATTTTTTTTGAAGCAGAAAAATTAGGTATATTAGAATTATTTATCAGAACCTCTATTTTATATTTTGTATTGTTTGCCTCAACTAAGTTAATGGGATTTCGCCAGCCTGGTATAATAACTTCATATAACTTCTTGATGGCAGCCGGTATGAGTCATATTGCAGCTGCTCGTATGGTAAATCCCAAATCAAGATTAATAGATGCAGCAGCTATAATTATATTATATACCTTGATTAATTTGTTTATATCATATCTGTATTTTAAAACTCCATCTGTAGTTTCTCAAAAGCCAATTATACTAGTTAAAAATGGAACCTTAATAAAAAATAACCTTTCAAAAGCAAAGCTGACAATTGATAATTTATTTTCAATAATGAGACAAAAGGACGCACCTAATTTTGAAAAATTGGATTATTTAATTGCTGAAGCTACAGGAGATTTTAGCGCAGCCTCCAATAGTAATAGTCTGCCTGTAACTAAATTAGATATGGGAATAAAAATATCACTAGATATTTTACCTGAAATTATTATTTATGAAGGAAAGCTAGATGAAAAAGTCCTTAAAAAAAATGGACTGAATTATGATTGGATTCAAAATGAACTTAAATCTAATAATATAGATAATATAGATACTGTTTACTTAGGAATTTTAACTTCTGATAAAAAACTATATATAAATCTATAGGAGGAAGTTTATGCCAGAGTTTTTAGGAGTTGTAAAAGATATTTCATTATTAGGATATATATTAAGAACCTTTCTAGTAGGTATCCTGGCTTTTTTAGTCGGAAAATTTATTTTTAAAAGAGCCGTAAACCAGCTTACTGCATACGATTTTGCGTTAACATGGATACTTGGAGCTCTTACAGTAGCACCACTGCTAGATGGAGAAATTTCCTTCAAATACATCCTTATTCCATTACTAACTTTATTTTTTTGGCATTTTGTCTTTACTTTCATATCCTTGAAAAACAGAAAAGCATCTTTATTTTTCAATGGAAAACCTATTATTTTAATAGATAATGGTAAAATAATAAGGAAAAACCTAAAAAAACATTTTATAAATATTGATTTACTTATGAGCGAATTAAGAATTAAGAATATTTTTGATGTTTCAGAGGTTAAATATGCAGTTTTAGAACCTAATGGCCATTTTAGTATTATAAAAAAAGAAGCTCATAGACCAGTTACTCCAACAGATTATAATTTATTCGCCAAACCTATAGACTTACCCTTGGTTATTATCAATGACGGTAAGTTATTTGAAGAAAATTTAATTAAATCTGGAGTAAACAAAGAATGGCTTATGAATAATCTAGCTATGTATAATGTAAATAATATAAAAAATATTTATCTTGCTACTATAGATAGTTCTAAAAAATTATATGTTTCTAAGAAAGAATATTAAAATTTAAGGAACTCCATTACTATATAGAGTTCCTTTACCTTGTTTACACAAGATATGTATTTTACTGATTTAAAACTACAATTTTATCAGCTATAGTCTCTGCATCCTCTTTATCATGAGTGACAAAAATTGAAGTTATACCTGTTTCCTTTATTATATCCTTAAGCTCCTGTCTTATTTTGCTTTGGAGATGAGCATCGAGATTACTAAAAGGTTCATCTAAAAGAAGTAAAGATGGCTTTGGAGCAATAGCTCTAGCTAAAGCCACTCTTTGCTGTTGTCCTCCACTTAACTCATAGGGATATCTTTTTTCGTATTCTTGTAAATTTATAAGTTCCAATACTTCTTTTACTCTTTTTTTCTTTTGCTCTGAAATCATTTTTTTAAGTCCAAATTTAATATTCTCTTCCACAGTCATATGTGGAAATAAGGCATAATCCTGAAACACCATTCCGATACCTCTATTTTCTGGATATATAAAGTTCTTCTCATCTACTACAATTTTATCTTCTATACTTATGTTTCCACTTAAAGGCTCCTCTAATCCAGCAATTAATCTTAATATGGTGCTTTTACCGCATCCACTTTTGCCTAATATACAGACAATGTCTCCTTTTTTTATATTTAAATTAAAATCTTTAATTACATTTTCTAAACTATTTTTATACTTAAAATTTAGATTTTTAATCTGAATATACATTATTTTTCCTCCTTATCTTCCATTCTATAAAAGAGATATATACTAAAAAAACTAATTGCAATAATTAATATTGATGCAACTGATGCCTCATGAATCATTTCATCATTAGCATATTCATAAGCCTTTGTTGCCAATGTATTAAAATTAAATGGTCTTAGAATCAATGTCAAAGGAAGCTCCTTCAATACCTCTATGAAGGTTAGTAAAAATCCCCCTAAAACCGCACCTTTTATCATAGGCAAATCCACCTTGAAGAAAGTCTTTGTTATGCCAAAACCTAACGTTCTTGATGCCTCCGAAAACTTATTTCCTACCTTTTCAAAACCTGCTTCTATTGAATTGTATCCTACTGCTAAAAACCTTATTATATAAGCAAAAATCAACATAGTAATGCTTGTACTAAGTATTAACCCTGAAGAAGTAACCCCTATAATCTCATAAACCCATCTGAGTTTTCTGTCTAATGTAACAAAAACAACAATAACACCTACAGCTATAACTGCACCTGGAATTGAATATCCTAAAACTGTTATTTTTGAATATAGCCTTGAAATTAAATTATCATTAATTCTGCAGTAATTTGCCACAATCAAAGCAAAAATAATAATCAGAGATGCTGTAATTAAAGCTGCAGATATTGAACTAAACATAAAGTGTACAAATTCAACATTTAATATTTTTTTATAAGTTAATAAACTCCACCTAAATAACTGAGCCGTTGGAATTAAAAAACCTAGTAAAAAAATAACTAAACAGAATGAAAAAGCTGCAAAGGCTCTAATCCCCTTTAGTTTTATTAGGGATATAGGTCTTATTTTAGTTGTAGTAAAACTATATTTTTTTCTTCCTCTTAAAAATCTTTCTAATGTCAATAATGTTAAAACCATTATTATCAATATGGAGGCTAATCTTGATGCAGAATCTATATCTCCCATACCAAACCAAGCTTTAAAAATAGCTGTACTGAAGGTTTGTACTCCAAAATAATTAACAACTCCATAGTCATTTAATATCTCTAAAATAACTATGCTGACTCCTCCAATAATTGCTCCCCTGGATATAGGCAAAACTACATACCAGAATATTTCTAAAGAATTTCTTCCAAGTACTCTGGCATTCTCTATCAATGCTGAAGACTGTTTTTCTAAAAAAGATCTAGTTATGATATAAACATAGGGAAATAAAAATATAGTGAATATAAATACAGCGCCTTTCATTGACATAATATCAAAATAATTAGGATTTACACTGATATTAAGCTTTCTCAAAGTAGCTTGTATCACTCCTGTATAGCTAAATATTCCACTGTATGTATAAGCTGCAATATAAGGTGGAATTGCCAATGGCAAAATCATAGCCCATTTGAAGAATTTTCTCATAGGAAAATCATAAACAGATATTATCCATGAAAGAGTTGTACCTATTAATACAGTGAAAAATGCCGTTACTGAAACTAGTATTAATGAATTTACTACATATTCTTTTAAAAGATATTGTTTAATATGATACCAATTTTCATTAGGTGTTTTAAAAATATTCATAAGCATTTCTATATTAGGTAAAACAATAAGCATCACTATAATGGAGCTTAATACATTCCACATATTAAGCCTGACTTTTTTTAGTTTAAACACTGAAATCACATCCTTTATAATAAATTTAGAAAAAAGCAGCTAAATGAACTGCTTTTGCAATATGCTTATTTCCAATTTACTTCATTTAATATTTCAACTGCTTTTTTATTGTTTGCTCCAAGCTTAGATAATTTTATATTTTGCTCTTTAAAACTTCCCCAAGATTTTAGAAGCTCTGATGCTTCAACTCCAGGATTTACTGGATATTCAAAATTAGCCTCTGCATACTGCTTTTGAGCTTCTGCCCCTGATAGGAATTCAATAAATTCAACTGCATTTTCTTGATTTTTAGCATATTTTGTTAACCCAGCGCCACTAATATTTACATGTGTTCCTGTTGTATCTTGATTTGGGAAGAAGACTCCAATACTCTTTCCTACTTTAACCTCTTCCGTATCTGATGAATTTAACAGCTTTCCTACGTAATAAGTATTCATTATTGCCACATCACCAACGCCAGCAACTACTGCTTTTGCCTGGTCTCTATCATTACCTTCTGGCTGCCTAGCCATGTTTGATACAAGTCCTTTTGCCCATTCTTTAGCTTTTTCTTCACCATTGATTTCAATGAATGATGCTAATAATGATTGGTTATAAATGTTTGTTGATGATCTAACTAAGACTTTTTCCTTCCACTTTTCAGCTGTCAAATCTTCATATGTAGATAATTCTTTTGGATCAACTCTATCTTTTGAATATACGACAACTCTTGCTCTCTTAGTTAAACCAAACCATTGATTATCTTCATCTCTATATTTTTCTGGAATATTTTTTGTAAGTTTATCACTTTTTACTGATTGAAGCATTCCGCTTTCCTTAGCTCTATATAATCTTCCTACATCTGCAGTTATCAATAAATCTGCTTCTGTATCTTTATCTTCTCTTTTTAATCTCTCAATTAACTCATCAGACTTGCCTTTTACCACATTTACTTTAATTCCTGTTTTTTCTGTAAATACTTTATAAAGTGCTTCATCTGTATCATAATGTCTATCTGTATATATATTTACTACCTTTTCTTTATTTATTGGCGCTGCCTTTTGTACTGACTCACTTTTTGCTCCACAGCCAGCTAATAAACTTGATGATATTGCTACTGTTAGTATTGTTGAAATGATACCTAGTTTTTTCTTTAACATTTAATCTCCTCCTAAAAATTTTTCTTTTGTTTAAATTGGTGGTTTAAGTATGACATTCAAAATATAAATTAATTATTGATAATTCAATTCAACAATTAATTTAATTCAATTGATATCAATTATCATTTACAATTACATAGTAATATGCTTATACCACTTTGTCAATATGCTAATTTACTTTTTTGTAAGGTAAATTTTGTAACAATAGAAAAAAGCCCTATATTTCGGGCTTTTCTTGTGGTGTGAATTTTTTTCTAAAAGATAATTTATTCATTATTCATAAATATCACAAGCTAATTCTTCTAATAATTCTCTATTTAAAATAATTATTGAATCCTTTTCTTTTTTTATGATGTTTTCATTACATAATTTATTTATAGTTCTGGTTAAGTGTCTATAACTGGTTCCAAGCAAATCTGCCATCTCTGTCAGCTTATATGTAAAAAAACCATCTGTATTAGATGAATTGTCACTGTCAGGTGTAATAGCCAAAATATAGCTAGCTAATCTATTTTCTAATGGATATAGCAGATTAATGGAACTAAACTTTGAAAATTTATCTAATTTACTTCCCAAATTTCTGCATATATATTTTAAAAACTTTGTATCATCAAGTGCATTTTTTCTTAAATTCTCCATTGAAATACCTATACACAAAGTACTCTCCATAGCTTGAATGTTAGATGATGTTTTATCAATATCAACAAATTCAATATCACCAAAAATATTTAATGGTTTATAAAATTGCAATAAAAGAGATTTTCCATTCTTCAACAAAGTATATACTTTTACCTTTCCTTTAACTAAAAAATAAAAGTACTCTATTTTTTCAGTAGATCTGCAGATATGATCATTTTTATTAAATAAGATTAACTCCATGTATTTTTTCACATCTTTATCAAAAATATCTCTAATCTTATATTTATCAATGTAATACTCTAATTTATTTTCATCATTTATTCTCAGCATTCATATATTCCTCCTGACTTAATTATATTATAAAGCATTTAATTGAATTTAGGACATATGTCCTATTACTATCAGTTGGTTATGTGTTAATTTTAATGAAGTAAAAGGAAATAATTAAGAACTGGAGGACGTTAAATGTATAAATTATCAGCTGCATTTTCAGGTTTATTGATTGCCATTATGGTGACCTTTAATGGAACCTTAGCAAAACACCTGGATGATTATTTTTCAATACTAATAATCCATATAGTAGGACTGTTATCAATAAGCTTACTCTTAATAATTAAGAAAAAAACTTTCAATTTTAAACAAAAAGTTCCTATTTATCTGCTTAGCGGCGGTGGTGTTGGAGTTTTCCTTGTACTGTTTAATAATCTATGCTTTAAAAATATGGGAGTATCTCTAACATTATCTCTAGGTTTATTAGGACAATCTATCGCATCAGTAATTGTAGATCATTTTGGATTGTTAGGAATGAATAAATACAAATTTAGAAATGAAAAGCTAATAGGATTTTTATTAATCTTTATAGGAATAGCTGTAATGATAACATATTAAGGAGGTAAATGATATGCTGTATATTATACTTGCATTTATAGCTGGGTGTTTGGTTCTTCTATCAATGATAATTAATTCACAATTAGCCAAAAGGATAGGTGTCTTTCAAGGTACTTTTGTTAACTATATAGTAGGATTATTATTTACCATTATTGTTCTATTATTTAGAAATGATACTATGAACTTATCTTTCAATAGTTTATCTAATATTCCATTTTGGGCTTATTTAGGTGGATTAGTAGGGGTAATAGTTGTTGCCATATCAAATATCGTAATACCTAAAATACCAACAATTTATTCAACTTTACTTATCTTTAGTGGACAACTTTTTACGGGAATAATTATAGATTATTTTACAGGTAATTTGATTTCTAAAGGCAAAATAATTGGTGGATTTTTGATTATTGCAGGATTGACATACAATTTTAGCGTTGATAAAAAATCCTTGGTTAAATCAGAAGCTTAGAAATCCTTATCCTAGTTCCTACTCTCATCCCATAGATCTAGGAGTATTATCGTGAATAGATATAATTACATCTACACTCAACACAAATAAAAGGACTGTATATAGATTTAATAACGATCCATATACAGTCCTAAGTTTAATATAAATTAGTCATTTTTATTTACAATTTACTTTTTTTCTTTATCAAATTCTTCAAGCTTATGCTGCTGCCATTTTAGATTAAGATTACTGTAATTTGTTTTATTTATAGTAGTATTCCCCCATATTTTCTTTACTTTAGCCTTATTTTTAGATGTAATATTCGCCACAGGTAACGTTATAGTTTGTGTATAAGTGTCTTTTCCGATTTTTATAATATGTGTATATTCATTTTGCAAGCCTTTTAAGTCATATGTCTTTGTTTCATCTTGATTTACAAACTTCTTAATTGCATCTAAATTATATTCTTTTTCAATGTAATATATCTGTATTCCATTGTATTCAGCTGATTCAATCTTAACCTTTGCCAATCCCATTCGAATTTCATCATCATTTAAATATCTTTCTGCTTTATCTTCAATAATTTCCTTTAGTTCACTTGTATTCAATCCTGCAAACATATTAACACGCATATTACTCGATGGCTCAAAGGCATCTACATATTCATTGTTGCTAATATTGTCTCTATATATTTGTTCTCCATACTTATAGAAAAATTCATCATCATAAAAATCATCATCAAAGCCAAATCTGTCTCCAAAAGTATTCCAACTTTTTGTTACTTTTGTATTAAAATCATATTTTTTCATTTTTAATTCTTTTGAAGCATTTAAGTTTATCAATGATTCAGCAGAAATAAATTTTCCTAAATATTTACTAAAATAATCTTTTTCCAATTTAAATGAATTTAACATATTTTCAAAACTGCTTCTCTTACTATTATCCTTATATTTATCTTCCATCATTGTTGCAGTTACTAGATACTTGTAACCATTTCCTACAACATATACATTATGAACGATATATGGATTTTTAGTAACAGTCTTATAACGGATTACTACATGTTGAACCTTTGTATTTCCTTGGGTTTTCCCTTCATTTTTTAATATTTCATAAGCTTCATTGTTATAATTGTCTTTTAATTTGTTTATTTCTTTCTCTGCCCATTTCCAAGAAGTTTCCCCATTTTTAGCTGAACTTACTAACTTGACAGTAATTCCTTCTGGTATCTTAAACTCATCTTTATTCTCTTGGCTGATTTTTATACTTTGATTTAACTCTTCATCACTATATACAGGACGAAAATTTTGATTACGCGCATTAGGCGTTCCTTCAACTTTCCAATAAGGACTCATTACTAATTTCCAGCCATAACTTGTATTTTTATATTCTCTAGTAGTGCTTACTGAATCTGAAAGTTCCTTTATATAAGGATTCTTTTCATCAAAAGAAAGCTTAAAAGAAGATACCAATTTATCGAACATTTCCTCATGCTGTTTGTAAAACTCTCCATTCATACTTATTGTCAAATTATATATATAATTGTTTGTTACATAAATTCTATTTTCTATATAATCTCTTAATTCTTCTGCCGCTTCATCTACCATAAAATAATCATAACCTTTATTCGATTTTATTACTCTAATGTACCTTTGCCCTGCTTCATCTTTAGCAATATCAACAGCAAATTCTTTATCTCCCCATCCCCAAAAGTTATGTCTATCTGAAGAATTTTGCATTTGATATAATACTTCTTCTAAAGATAGTTTATCTTTATTTTTATTAACTTCCAACTCAACAGATGACTTATAACTAATTGTTGACATATTAAAACGATTTACTCTATCGGATTTATAGATAACAGCATCATCTGGTAAATGCATTGACCATTTATATATGCGGCTTCCTACATCAGTTTTCATCATATCTTTTTTATTTGAAAACACTTGATACAAATCAATTTTTCCATTATCATCCTTAGCATATGCTGCTGGTGCAAACAAGCTGGCAGATACACAAACACTGGCTAAAATTGAAACAAACTTTTTCATACTAACTAATCCTCCTTTCCAGCTTTGCTGTTTTGTTTATTATTTGCTTCTTTCAATGTTACTGTAATATCAAATTTTTCATTTCCTCTACTGAAGGTTACTTTTACTTTATCACCTGGCAAGTGTTTTTTTAATATTTCATTGTACTGAGCAATAGATGTTATGGACTTTCCATCTATTGCTTCCAACATATCCCCTTCCTTTACCTGATTAGAATTCACTACTGCATCCTTTTGAATTGTTACTACTTTTAATCCTTGATTGCTTGGAAGTCCCAATAGTGCTGCCCAGTTTTCTTCAAATTCTATTCCTGTAAAACATCTTTTTATTCTTCCAAATTTATCATATTGATCTACAAAGTAATTGATATTATCTATTGGAATAGAAAAATTCATTCCCTGAGTGAACATGTATCCCAAAGTATTGATACCAACCAGTTCTCCATTCATATTTACTAAGGGTCCACCGCTATTTCCAGGATTTATTGCAGCATCTGTCTGCAAATACATATATGAACGATCTACCGGTCTGTTTAAACCACTTATAATACCTTTACTGGCACTGTTTCTGTAGCCAAAAAATAACGGAGTACCAATAGCAACAACTTCATCTCCAACTTTCATATTCTCTTTATCTGCTAATTTTATTGCTTTTAAATCTGATCTATTAATCTTAAGAAGAGCCAAATCAATGTCCTTATCTGCATATAAAAGCTTAGCCTTGTATACATTTCCATCATATGTAACAACATAGATATCATCAAGGCCATCTACTACATGATTATTTGTTAATATTCTTCCATCTTTGCTTAATACTACACCTGAACCATGCTGCAGAGCTTTGGGGAATTTTGTATATTGCTCATCCTGCTCACGTATTTTTTTATTTTCACCTATTACAGCTACTACTGATTGATTTACTTCATCAATCACATCAGATACTTTTTGTTCTTGCTTTCCAGTTTCTGACTGTACCTTTTTAATTTGTACTATGGAACTTTTAACAGCTTTGTCATTCCCTTCTGAAGCAAAAGCTATTGTACTCATAGAAAATACCATACTGATACTCAAAAGAAACGTAAGAAATTTTTTTTTCACAATTAATCCCCCCCTTAATTTTGTACGTTTCCAAAATTACATAAACATTGATTATATCTTCAATTCATGAAAAATAGATAATCAATGCGTATTAAAATATTTTATTAATAAACTTAAATTTATATTACCATTTATTTCCATAAACTTCCACCTACATCTACATTAAATTTTTCTTAAACTTTCATTATATAAAATCATATGTTTTTCATGGAAAATTTATAAATCTCTATACAAAAACAGCTTACACATAGTCTTATTACTATATGTAAGCTGTTCATACATATCTTTCACCTATTTTCCCATATTAATTTGTTCTGCCAATTCATTTAAGTATGTCCATCTTTCCATCAAATAATCCAATTTATCCTCAATTTCTTTCTGATTTTCAAGAAGTTCCTGAAGAAGAGTATATTCACATCCAGCGGAATTTAATTTTTCTTTCACTTCCTCCAGCTCCATTTCTGCCTCTTCTATCTTTCCGTCAATCTGTTCATATTCTAGTTTTTCCTTGTATGAAAACTTTAAGCTTTTATTAACTTTAGGCTTTTCACTTTCCTTATTGTTCTTATCCTTATTATTTTTTATTTGTTTTTCACTTTTTTCCTCTTCTTTAATCTGTTTTTCTACACATTCCATATACTCTGAATAATTTCCTGTAAATTTTTCTACAGTACCATTACCCTTGAATGAAATTATTTCATTTACCACCTTATCCAAAAAATATCTGTCATGAGAAACAGTTATGACTGTTCCATTAAATTGCTCTATATATTCTTCAAGAACATTTAAAGTTTCTATATCCAAATCATTTGTAGGCTCATCTAGTATAAGAACATTAGGAGCTTCTATCAAAACTCTTAGAAGATGAAGTCTTCTTTTCTCTCCTCCAGATAATCTTGATATCTTAGTCCACTGAATCTCTGGTATAAACAGAAATCTCTCCATCATTTTAGATGCACTGACTGGTGTTCCATCTTCTGTTTTTATAAATTCAGCACCTTCCCTTATATACTCTATTGCTCTCATAGATTCATCTATATTGTTATATTCCTGAGAAAAATATCCTATCTTAACTGTTTCACCAGTATCTACAGTTCCTCTATCTGGTTTGATCTTATCCGTAATTATATTAAGCAGTGTAGATTTTCCAATACCATTAGAACCTATGATACCAACTCTATCCTCTTTCTTAAAAATAAAGCTAAAATCATCAATAAGCTTTTTCCCCTCATAACTTTTACTTATATTTTCAAGGTTTATAACCTTCTTCCCAAGCCTGCTGCTTCCTACAGATATTTCTACTTTTTCATTTTTTGTATCTATTTCCTGAGATGTCAATTCATTAAATCTATCTATTCTTGCCTTCTGTTTAGTACTTCTCGCCTTTGCTCCTCTTCTTATCCATGCAAGCTCACGTCTTAACAAATTCTGTCTTTTCATCTCTACAGATTCATTAAATGCTTCTCTTTCTGCTTTAGCTTCTAAAAAAGTACTGTAATTACCTACATAACTATATATTTTTCCATTATTCAGTTCTAACATTCTGTTGGTTACCCTATCTAAAAAATATCTGTCATGGGTAATCATTATAAGAGCACCTTTTCTATTATTCAAATATTCCTCAAGCCATTTTACTGTTTCATTGTCCATATGGTTTGTAGGCTCATCTAAGATTAATAAATCGCAGGGACTTATCAATGCTCCTGCTAAGGCAATTCTCTTTCTCTGTCCTCCGGATAATGTTCCTACCTTATCATCAAAATTCTTTATACCAAGCTTAGTAAGTATTGTTTTTGCCTGGCTTTCAATTTCCCATGCACTTGCTGCATCCATTTTTTCATTAAGCTGCGAAATCTTTTTCTGAAGTCCACTATCCTCAGGATTATTTTCTAATTTTTCAATAGTGTTTTCATATTCACGAAGCAGCTTCATTATCGGTGAATTTCCCTTAAATATCTGTTCTATAACCTTGGCATCATCATCAAAATCTGCTGTTTGAGACAGATATTCTATTGTAAGCTTGCTGGCTTTTGTTATTTTTCCATCATCATAATTTTCTACACCAGCTATCACCTTTAACAATGTGGATTTTCCTGTTCCGTTGATACCTATTAATCCTATCTTTTCGCCTTCATTAATTATCAAGGATATATCTTTTAAAAGAACCTTCTCTCCATAGCTTTTACTTATATTTTCTAAAGTTATTAAATTCATTTTATCGTCCTTTCCATTTGACTTCTGTTTTATTATCATTAAACAAAATAAAATATTTCATATACTTATTTTATTTCAAATTTACCCTTGAGTAAATTATAAGTTTTTATAAAAAAATAACAGCGGCATAAAACCTGATATAAAGTATCCGAATTTTTCAAAAATCTATTAATAAGTATATTTTGCTTTATAATATTTACTATATGGTAAATATTATAAAAATTTTTACACTAGCTTAGACTAATATCTTTTCAACGGAGGTTACACTATGGAAAAACTGACTATGCTTGGCACCGGCTCTGCTATGGTTACAAAATGCTATAATACTTGTTTTACTATTTCTATAAATGATGAATACTTTCTTGTGGATACTGGTGGCGGAAATACTATTCTCACCAATCTTGAAAAAGCACAAATACCTATAAATAGACTTCATAATGTATTTATATCCCATGAACACAATGATCATATTTCAGGAATAATATGGATTATAAGATCAGTTGCCACCGAAATATCAAAAGGTAATTATGATGGTAATCTAAATATTTATTGCCATGAAAGCATTGAAGATATCATAAGAAAGATTTGCGAATTAATTCTTCAGACCAGATTTACCAAATACATAGATAACAGAATTTTCTTCAGACAAATAGCTGATAACAATACATTTGATATATTAGATTTAAAAATTACTTTCTTCAACATTCAAAGCACAAAAGTGCTTCAATTTGGTTTTAAAACAACACTTTCTAATGGAAAAACTCTAACCTTCCTTGGAGATGAACCTTATAGAGATGCTATTTTTGACTATGTAAATAACTGTGATTATCTTATGCACGAAGCCTTCTGTTTATATTCACAAAGGGATATATTTCATCCTTACGAAAAACATCATGTAACTGTTAAAGAAGCCTGTGAAAATGCTGTCAAATTGAATGTAAAAAACTTACTTCTATTTCACACTATAGATGCAGACATTGAAAAAAGAAAAGAACTTTTCACTGCGGAAGGAAAACAATACTTTAATGGTACTATACTGGTTCCAGATGACCTTCAAGTTATAGAGTTGAAATAATTTAAAGTTTTGAAAATCTCTCTATAGTTATTTTGAAGATTTATATATTAGAATTATAATGAACTTTATACCAAAATAGTGGATTAGGTGCTAGGGAATGATGCCGACTGTTCAACCTCTGCTGGCTATATCAGGATCAATTCCAGCAAGACGGTTTGCTTACTTACGCTCTACATACTGAACTCCTCCAACGGGCTTCCAATGATATTTCATAAGCACAGCTTTACCCTTTGCATTAATACACATAAAAAAGCCACCTTTCAAATTTCAAAAGTGACTTTCTTAATATATTAAAATTAAATTCTAGAGGAAATTGATTCAAAATAAAATTTGAAATTTATTTTTTCAAGTAGTAAACTCTTGCTTCGTAAGCTCTTAGTTGAAATTTCTCTATATTATCATCATTAACTTTATAATTTGAGATAAGTAATTCTTTTGAACTATATAGTAAATTCTCTGGTAA
Source organism: Clostridium sp. ZS2-4 (assembly GCF_026719745.1). GTDB lineage: Bacteria > Bacillota > Clostridia > Clostridiales > Clostridiaceae > Clostridium_H. Next base: position 32,251 of record NZ_JAPPRQ010000010.1, on the reverse strand, counting down.
TTTAAATTTTGGAGTTTCTTCACTAAAATTACAAATTACTAATAATTTTTCATTTTCTAAAGTTCTAGTATACGCATAAATTTCTTCATGGTCATCTAAAATCAAATCGTATCTTCCACATACAACAATATCATTGTTTTTACGTATATCAATTAATTTTTTATAATAATAGAAAATAGAATTCTTATCTTCCAAAGCCTTTTTACAGTTTATTTCTTTATAATTAGGATTAACTTTTATCCAAGGTGTTCCTGTTGTAAAACCAGCATTTTCACTGTCATCCCATTGAACTGGAGTACGCGCATTATCTCTTCCTCTACTATAAATCCCCTTCATTACTTCTTTAGGATCTTTTCTCTGTTCATTTACCGCTTCATTATACATATTTAATGTTTCTATGTCTTTATATTGTTCTATAAAATCAAAAGCTACATTTGTCATTCCTATTTCTTCTCCTTGATATATATAAGGAGTACCCTTCATCATATGAAGACAGGTTGCAAGCATTTTTGCACTTTCTACTCTATATTCTTTATCATTACCGAAGCGAGAAACTACTCTAGGTTGGTCATGGTTGTTCCAATATAAACTGTTCCACCCATCGCTATCTAACCCCTTCTGCCATTTAGTCATTATCTCTTTTAGTTCAGTCAATTTCCATGGCAAATCACTCCATTTACCATCAGGACCATTCCCTAAATCCATATGTTCGAATTGAAATAGCATATTAAGCTCATTTCTATTTTCTCCTACATATTTTTTAGCAATCTCAGGATTTACACCTGGAGTTTCCCCTACTGTTATAATGTCATATTTACTTAATACTTCTCTATTCATTTCTTGTAGAAATTCATGTATTCTTGGTCCATTCATACAATATTTTGAGCCGTCTCCATACTTCTTTCCTTCATGAATTTCTCCATCTAAGTAGGATTGATCTTTAGAAATAAAGTTTATAACATCCATTCTAAATCCATCCACCCCTTTACTTAACCACCAATGCATCATATCATAGACTTCTCTACGTAATTTAGGATTTTCCCAATTTAAATCAGGCTGCTTTTTACTGAATAGATGCAGATAATATTCATCTGTATTTTTATCATATTCCCATGTAGAACCACTAAAGAAAGACTCCCAATTAGTCGGTTCTTTTCCATCTTTACCATGCTTCCAAATATAATAATCTCTATATTCATTATCTTTAGATTTTTTAGATTCAACAAACCATTTATGCTCATCTGATGAATGATTAACAACTAAGTCCATCATAATTTTTATTCCTCTCTTATGAGCTTCATTTAACATTTCATCAAAATCTTCCATTGTTCCAAATTCATCCATGATATCTTGATAATCACTTATGTCATAACCGTTGTCATCGTTTGGAGATTTATAAACTGGTGATAACCAAATCATATCAATACCAAGTTCTTTTAAATAATCCAGTTTCTCTATTATTCCTCTTAAGTCTCCTATTCCATCGCCATTGCTGTCATTAAAGCTTCTTGGATATATTTGATACACAACACTCTCTTTCCACCATTGTTTGTTCATTTTTATCACTCCCATTTTATAATTTAACTTTATTGCTTTGCTCTCCATTTTTCTGATTATCAACGTAACCGCTTACGTAAATCCTTATACTTATCTTATGTAATTGGTAGATAACAAATTTTAAGTTTTAAAATTTGTTATCTATATTTTTAACAGTACTTCTTTCTACAATAGAATAAGGCATTATAATACTTTCTACTGTTTCTTTACTTTCTATCATATATACTAGCTTTTCTGCTGCCTTTTCTCCCATTTTACCAAAAGGTTGTGAAATGGTTGTAAGTGGTGGAATACTCATTTCAGCTATTTGTGTATTATCATATCCTATAATAGATAAATCCTCTGGTACTTTAATTCCTCTGTGATAAGCAGCAGATAATGCACCTACTGCCATATCATCACTAGCTGCAAATATCGCAGTAAATTTTTCCATACCTTCTTCAAGAAGCTCCTCCATACACTTGATTCCGCTTATATAACTGAAATCTCCATACTTTATAAGCCTTTCATCTATTGTCAAATCAAAATCCCTTAATGCATCTATGTATCCATTAACTCTTGACTTTCCAGCTATTAACTCGTCTTTTGTACCGCTAATCATAGCTATTTTTTCATGACCCTTCTCTATAAGAAATTGAGTAGCCTTATAAGCTGCCTGCCTATCATCAACTTTAATATAAGGAAGCTGGTATCTATATGACATTGTAGATACTAGCATACATGGAACATTCATACTTGAAATTGCTTCATTATATTCATTTTTCATAGGCAAACTAACTATAATAATCCCATCTACTCGCTTTTCAGATAAAATATCTAAATACTCTGTTGTTCTTTCTCCTAAAATTCCTGTGTTGCACACAATTACGCTGTAATCCTTTTGATGAGCATTAGTCTCTATTCCATTTAGAATTTTTGAAAGAAACATAGTTGATACATCCGGAACCAACACTCCTATTGTTTTTGTACTTTTATTAGCTAATCCTCTAGCTATTGCATTTGGTTTATATCCTAATTCTTTAATTGTTTTCAATACCTTCTGTTTAGTCTTTTCAGAATATCCTTCCTGATTATTTAATACTCTGGATACTGTTGCTACGGATACACCTGCTTTCACTGCCACATCTCTTATTGTTGATTTCATAGTTCTCTCCTTTTACGTAACCGTTTACTAACGTCAATATACCATATTTTAAATATTTTGTCCATAACTTATCACTGTTCTCTAGCTACTGGCTACTACAATAATATTGCTACGCTGCATTATTGTTAAATTAAAGTTTTCACTTTGTTAAAATATGATTGTTTACTTAACAAAGGTTATCTGATAAAATTAAAATTATAATGTCTATATTTATAGACATTATAAGATATTAAATAAATCTAAAGTAAAAATATCAATTTCAAAAAACATTAAATATAGGAGTAGATTAGCTAATGAATAAAAAGGGGATTTTTGATAATTCATACAGTAATTTAGAGACCAGTGAAGAAACGAAAAAATACATAAGTGAAATGCAGCAAATGGAAGACAAGAATGAGAAAAAAAACAAGATAATTTTTGCATCCTTTGCTGTACCACTTATACTGATAGCTGCCTTCATGGTAAAACAACTAGCTTCGGTTTCCATTAATATGGTTAAGAACAATACTAATATAGAACAAAGCAAAAATATAGTTAATAACCCTCAATCCACAGAAGATACAACCTCATCTGAAAATAAAAATGCGGCTAATGCCAGAGCACTAAACACTAAAATATATACCTATTTAAGTGATAAAGCTAATAGAACAGCTTCTCTTAATAAAGCCAAATCATTAAATCATGGAAGTGATAAAGGACTTTCTACAATTTTTATAGCAGAGATATTAAGAAATAACGAATACGATATGCCAAAATCTATTATTAACACAAAAAGCTTGGTTGACGAATTAGGAAAAAATGGTTGGAAGAAAAACACTGATTATAAACAGTTAGAAAAAGGTGATATTGTTTTTACAACCGCTTCTAAGTCCAACTCTCCAACTCATGTGTATATCTTTATGGGATGGGTTGAAGAAGGCAAGACAAATTATGCTAATATATGTGACAGCCAGATATCTGAGTACAGTGATACTCTTCACAAGAGAAATATAGATTTTTCAACTCCTAAAAAAGACAAGTTCAATTTCTTTATGAAAAAAGAATAAAAAAACATAAAATAAAATATAAAAAGACCAGGAAATTTCCTAGTCTTTTTATATTTTACTAAAAAATCAAAGCCGTAATGACTCCAAAAATAATCAATGGAATATTAAAATGTGTAAAAGTAGGTACACAAGTGTCCCATATGTGATTATGCTGATTATCTGCATTTAGCCCAGAAGTTGGCCCTAATGTACTGTCAGATGCTGGAGAACCTGCATCCCCTAAAGCTCCAGCAACTCCTATAAGAGCAGTTATTCCCAGAACACTAAATCCTAAGCTTTGAGCTAAAGGACAGTATATTGCTGCCAAAATAGGTACAGTTCCAAAGGAAGTTCCTATACCCATAGTTACAAATAGTCCTACAAATAACATTAATACCGCACCTAGTATCTTACTTCCGCCAATACTTACTGCAACTGTTTTAACTAAAGTTTCAATAGCTCCAGTTTGTCTCAATACACTTCCATACCCTGCTGCAATAAGCATAACAAAAGCAATGAATGCCATCATTATGATGCCTTCATCCATTAACTTATCAATTTCTTTCCATTTTATAGCTCCTGTTAATACCATGAAAATAATTCCCCCCAATGCTCCTAGAGGCAATGATTCTGTAACTAACTGGACAGTAAAAGCTACAACTGCTGCTACTAAAGCAATCCATTGTATCCTATTCATCTTTAGTTCTTCAATATTAATTTGGTTAAGATTATCTAACTCAATCTCTTTATATTCTCTTGGCTTTCTATAAGTAAAGAATACTGCAATTAAAAGGCCTACAAGCATACCTACACTTGGAAGCCATAAAGCCTTCCAAATCATATCTGTTGTTATACTGATTCCGTTTGCAATCATCTGATCTCTTATGATGTTATGGAAAATAAGTCCAAACCCTACTGGAAGAGCTATATATGGAACCTCCAAACCAAAAGTTAAAGCACATGCCACTGCCCTTCTATCAATCTTTAATCTGTTCATAAGTTCAAGTAGAGGTGGTATTATAATTGGTATAAATGCAATATGCACTGGAATAAGATTTTGAGAAAAACAACTTACAAAAGCAATTAATAAAATAAATACTGCCTTTCTCTGCTTAACAATTTCAGCTATTTTTTTAGACAAAATATCTGCCAGTCCCGTTTTACTGATAGCTACAGCTAAAGCTCCTAAAAGAATATAGCTTAAAGCTGTTTCTGAATTTCCACCCATTCCATTTATTAGAACTGCCATAGTATCTTCAAATGACATACCTGAGGATATACCTGCTGTCATGGCTGCAACGAGTATTGCTAAAATTACATTTAAATTTAAAAGACTCAAAACTATCATTACTAAAACTGAAATAATAACTGGATTTAATATTATCATTTATGTCCTCCTTTATCTTTTGCAAAATCACTTTACTATTTTATCACACTAAATTGATAATTGGACATAAAATTTTCAAAAATCATTTATTTTTTATAACCCGCTCTGCTAACTCACACAAAAAATTTTCCACACCTTTTTTTTTATCATTGGTATTAGAAATTATAGTATTTATCCCCCTGTTTTCCAGTATCTCCTGTTGAACTGAATTTCTATTTAATAAGAGGATATAGGATTTAGGTCTATATTTTTGAAATTTTGCTTCTTTCCAAATCTTATTTAATTTAAATAGTAAATATCTTATGTTTATATCACTTAAACTGTATCCAATAAATAATATTGCTTTTCCCAATACATCGCCTCTAAGTTTTATATCTAGAGAACTTTCAAAGCTTAATCTTTCAAAATAACTAGATTCTGTAAGTACTATTGAAGATTCATCTTCCAAATCTCCATGAAATTTCACAATTTGGGTAATTCCATCTTTTAAGTTTACCAAATCATCTATTCCCACAATCTTGGTATATTTTTTATTATAATAATCAAATGCATTTTCAAGCCACCTGTCATAATTTGTGGTGTATATTATTGGAAATTTTAAATCTATAATAAGCTTATGTACATTAGAATCTTCAATTTTTATTTCAGAATTATGCCAGTTTATATCCATCCATTCCTTAAGAGTCCTAATAGATTTTTTCCTAATCTTATAAAACTCAGCCAATTCTAAATAATTCCCCATACTTCTAAAAACATCTCTATCATACCCAAGTTCTATAGCCATTTCATCAATAAGCTTTCCCCAAGGTGCTCTCCCCAAATTCTCTGATATTCCTGCACCAACAAATAAAATAACTCTATTTTGTTTAATTTCTTCTATTAGTTCTATTGGTATATTCACAAAAAGCCCCTTTCTTTTATTCTGGTTTTTATCGGAAATATTTTAAGAAATTAAAGTTTTGTTTATTCTGTAATAATGTTTATAAATTTAATTATTTCTGCTATCTCATTAATATTCTCACCAAGAGTAGAAATTTTAATTACAAACTTGGTAAAAGAATTATTTTCCCAATAATAAAAAATACAGGTAAGTTGTCAACTTACCTTTTTTTTGCCTACACCTTGAATTTAGATATTAACTTTTCTAAAGATTTTGAAATAGAATTCAACGTATTTGAACCTTTGGTTAAGCTGTTAACAGTATTCTCCTGTTTAATAGAAGCTTGTAATATATTCTCAATAGACTGTTTTATCTCATCAGAAGACTGTATTATTGTCTCAAGAAGATTTCTTACTGATTCATTAAAATTCTTTTGATCTTGTATCATACTGCTTAGTTCTTCAGAATATTTTTGAAAACTATCAAAATTGCCTATAATACTATTTAAATTAGATTGGGTATCTTTTATGGAATTTAGTTTAGTTATTGTATTTTCCACATCTAAATTCATAGATTTTACAGTTTGTTTGGATTCTTTTATTATCTCATTTACCAAACTCTCTATTTTGTTAAGAGTATTATTGGTTTCGGATGCTAATTTTCTAACTTCCTCTGCAACTACTGAAAATCCTTTTCCAGCTTCTCCTGCTCTTGCAGCTTCTATACTAGCATTTAATGCTAAAAGATTAGTCTGATTTGAAATATTCTTGATCATATTAAGAGTTCCCTCTATCTGTTTTGTTCTAACTTCTAAATTATTCATGGAATTTACAGCAAAATTAACTAAGTTAATAATTCTATCTAACTCTTCTACCGAAGTTTCCATTAAACCCTTAGTTTTTCTCATTGTTTCTACACTATAGATTGTTTTATTCACATTTTCCTTTGATGCAATATGGATTTTATCCATAGAAGTATTTACGTCATCAAAGCTTTCATAAATACTGTTTATATTTTGATTTTGTTTTGTTATATCTGACTTTACTTTTTTTACCTGCCTATCTATATCATCTGATGTAGAAACTATTTCATTATTAGTAGTTTGTAAATCATCAGAAATTTGTTTCAATCCCCTTATATCATTCTTAACAGCATAAATAATAGTTCTTATAGACTTTGATGATTCATTTATAGCTTTTATCAATATACCCATTTCATTTTCTTCTTTTATATCTGTATTTTGGGTTAAATCTCCATTTTCTAATGCTTTTGAACAATCTATACCTATATCAATAGTTCTTAATAATCTTCTGCTTAAAATTACTGAAATAAGAATTGTAAAAGCTATTCCTATAAATAGTATTAAAAGATCTGTAATTAGAAAACTGTTTAATTGATTAATTATAGCCGCTTTTCTATATAAAATTACTAAATACCACCCCGTGGAATTAATACTATCACAAAATGCATAATATTCTTTATCATCATAATCTATAATTTCAAATCCTGAATCTTTATTTTTTAATTTATCGTATGACATATGCATTTCATCTTGATCATCACCAATATTTTTTTTCAATATATACTCTGAATCAGGATGATATATATATGTGCCTTTCTTAGAAATTAATAATGGGAATCCTTCATTTTTCAAATCTATATTTTTCATTATTTCTTGAATTCTATTTAGATTGACATCTATTCCTGAAACTCCTGTAATATCACCTTTATTATCCTCAAGCATTTTTATCCCTGAAACAAGTTTTCTACCTGTGGCCTCTTCCAAATATGGCTCTGTCCACATAAATTTATTAGAATTAATTCCTACCTTATACCACTCCTGTTCCCAATATTTAAAATCATCTATAGTATCTGTTTCAAAAGATAGTGGATTTTTATTTTCATCTCTAATAATACATACATATGGCAGTTCCTTATCTATCTGCATATCAGGTTTTAAAAAAGTATATACCGTTTCTAAATTGTCATCCTGTTTTAAAACATCTGATAAAGAATTTTTTAAATACATTTTTACATCTTTATAATTTTCTTTTTTATATTCCAACCTTCTGCTCATAGCTGCAACAGTTTCACCTTGAGCTTCAACCCCTTTTATAACTCTGCCTATATCATAGGATATCTTCTGAGTGTTCATAAGTTCTTTTTGTTCAAATTCATTAATAATTTTTTTCTTGGCTGTATCATAATTTAAAAAGCATGTTAATATTAAAATTATACTTATCGTTGTTGAAAACCAAAATATTAATTTGCTCTTTATACTTTTCACAAAATTTCACCTCAATATTCAAATTTAAAATGTTTTATTCACTAACAAATTATGCACGACCTTTTAATTCTGCTCCTTTGTTTACCTTATGGCATATTGGTAAATATTGTTTAATGAATAACATTGCTAAGATTGCTTATTAGTTATAAAATATAATTAACAGCATGTAAACGCTTTACATGTTAAACAACCATTTAAAATTGTGGTTAAAATAATTTTGATGGAGTGAATTGTATGAACAATATCTTAAACATTATTAAAGACAAAACTTTAACCTATGAACAAAAGGTGTTAAGCCTGGCAAGAGCAGCAGAGGACAGATTGAATGTACTTGACATAAGCAAAGAAGCCCAAGAATATAGAAATGATGGCATTATCTGTGATCTTAATGAAGGGCATGCCCCATATAGACCAAGATATGTAGCTCCAGACTATGAAAAGTTTATGAAAAATGGGAGCGGTTTCTTAGGGTTGCAACCTCCAACTAACATCTGGGAGGCAGTAAACAACCTGTTGATTCTTTATAAACATGTACCTTCAATAACCTCTTTTCCAGTATATATTGGAAATATAGATACTTTGCTAGACCCCTTTGTAAAAGATGAAAAAGAAGCCTATGAAGCAATTAAAGTATTCTTAACTCATATTGATAGAACTATAACAGATTCCTTCTGTCATGCTAACATTGGTCCAATAGCTACAAAGACTGGAAGAATAATTTTAAAAGTTCAAAGAGAACTGGAAACTTCTATACCAAATATCAGTATGAAATACAATAATGATACTCCAGATGATTTTGCAATTGAAGCAGTAAAAACTGCTTTAGTTACAGCAAAACCAAGCTTTGCAAATGATGATATGTTTTCAAAAGAATTTAACAGAAACTATTGCATTGCTAGCTGCTATAATGGACTTCCCATAGGTGGCGGAAGCTACACTTTAGTAAGATTAAACTTAGCTGGACTTGCTAAAAAAGCTGTAGATGAAGAAAACTTTTTAAATACCCTTCTTCCTGATGCAGTGAAAAGAATGAGTGAATATATGGATGAAAGAATAAGATTCCTGATTGAAGAAAGCAATTTCTTTGAAAGCAGCTTTTTAGTTAGAGAAGGATTAATATCCAGAGATAATTTTACAGCTATGTTCGGTATGTTTGGACTTGCTGAATGTGTAAATCACTTATTAGGTGCAGTAAAACAAAGAGATAGCTTTGGCCACAGTGAAAAAGCAAATGAATTAGGATATAAGATTATTGAAAAACTAGATGAAGAAGTTAAAAAACATAAAAACCCTTACTGCAAAATAACTGGTGAAAACTTCTTACTCCATGCTCAAGTAGGAATTGATAGTGATGAGAATATAAGTCCAGGATGTAGAATACCTATTGGAGAAGAACCAGAACTTCATGAGCATCTAATACAATCAGCCAAATTTCATAAATTTTTTCCATCAGGAATAGGTGATATTTTTGCTTTTGATGAAACTACTAAGAAAAATCCTGAGTTTATTTTAGATATAATTAAAGGTGCTTTTAGTCAAAACATGAGATATTTATCACTATATTGTACTGATTGTGATGTTATAAGAATTACAGGTTATCTTGTAAAAAAATCAGAAATTGAAAAATTAGATAGAGGTGAACAAGTTCTTCGTGATACTGTTGCTCTAGGTCTTGGAGCTGTTAAAAATCACAGAGTATTAAATAGAAAGGTAAGAAAAAATGACTAAAGCATTGATAAATAGAATTCTTCCTTTTAGCTCTGTAGATGGTCCTGGCAATAGAACAGCAATTTTTCTTCAAGGCTGTAACTTTAACTGTCTGTACTGCCACAATCCTGAAACACTAAATCACTGCATTCACTGTGGAAAGTGTGCAAAAGAATGTCCTTCTGGTGCTCTTGTTGTTAAAAATAATAAGATAATTTGGAATAAAACTCTTTGTGAAAAATGTGATAAATGTTTAGATGTATGTCCAAATACTAGTTCACCAAAGGTTATATCTATGAGTGTAGATGAGGTTTTGAAAGAAATAAATAAAACAAATGCCTTTATATCTGGAATAACAGTTTCTGGTGGAGAATGTACTCTTCAGTGTGAATTTCTAACTTCTTTATTCACAGAAGTAAAAAAAATTGGATTAACCTGTTTTGTAGACACCAATGGCTCTACCACTTTCCAAAACCAAAAGGAACTGGTAGAAGTTATGGATATGGCTATGGTAGATTTAAAATCCTATAATCCTGAAGAACATAAAATGCTGACAGGCATGGACAACAAGGTTGTAATAGAAAACATAAAATATCTTGCAGAAATTAACAAGCTCTATGAAGTGCGCACTGTTATTGTTCCTGAAACTCTAAATAACTATTACAATGTAGATATGACAAGCAGGCTTATTGCATCATTAAATCCAAATATAAGATATAAACTAATAAAATATAGGTCTATCGGAGTCCGTCCTGGTATACTGGATAGCTATTCACCTTCTGATAATATGATGCAGGATCTTAAAGAACTTGCTGTGAAGAATGGATGTAAAAATATAGTTTTAATTTAATATTAAAGGTGCTTTGTCTACATATTTTGTAGATAAAGCACCTTTATCTTTTAAAATTTAATTTTCCTAACAATTCTAAAATAACCTATATAAATTTTGTTACATAAAATCTACACATCTTTTTATTATAATTACATAAAAATTATCTTGTTACAAACTACTGCACCTTGTAAAAATCTACACTTTGTAACTTCACTTAAGTTTTTATACCTTATTAAAAAAATCAAAATAAATATTTGAGGTGAAACATTTTATGAATATTAAAAAAGAAAAGATTAAAGTATACAATATGACCTGTACATCTTGCGAAAAATTGGTTGAAAAATCAATCCAAAAGCTAGATGGTATTTCAAATGCTATAGCAAGCTACAGTGAGCAATACGTAATTGTAGAATTCGATACTGAACTTTGCAATACAAAGCTAATTGAAAATGCTATAAAAAATGCTGGTTACAGTATTAAAGACTCCAATAATGATAAGTTAATAGGAATATTTATAATAGCAATTGCTATTATCCTTCTAGGCAATTCCACTGAAGGATTTGATATGAATGAAAAACTAAGTAATGCCACTTATTTTGTACTTTTTATAGTAGGTATACTTACATCCTTACACTGCGTAGGTATGTGTGGAGGAATAATGCTTTCTCAAAGCATGTCAGAAGAAAGTAGTAACAAATTAAGTGCAATAAAACCCGCTATTTTATATAATGCTGGAAGAGTATTTTCTTATACCATCCTTGGTGGAATAGTCGGAGCATTAGGTTCTGTAATTTCACTATCTTTAAATTTTAAAGCTGGAATTCAAATCTTAGCAGGACTATTTATGGTTATTATGGGACTTAATATGATAGGTTTTAGTTTGTTCAGAAAATTTAATATCAAGCTACCTTGGTCTTTTTGCTCTATTAAGAAAAAGCCAAGTTCTCCATTTATAGTAGGTGTTTTAAATGGATTCATGCCCTGCGGTCCACTACAAACTATGCAGTTATATGCTCTTGCTACAGGTAGTGCCTTAAAAGGAGCTGTGTCAATGTTTTTATTCTCCCTTGGAACTGTACCACTTATGTTAACCTTTGGAGCCATTTCTGGTCTGTTAAGTAAAGGATATACAAAAAAAATGCTTAAATTCAGCGGAATTCTTGTGGTAGTTCTAGGATTAATAATGGGAAACAGAGGGCTTGCCTTAGCTGGAATTAGATTACCTTCGCTAAATAATAATATATTTTTAAGTAGAAATTCAGCTTCATCACAAGCTAATGTGACTAAAGCTGTTATTGAAAATGGAGTTCAAGTTATAAATATGAATGCTGATTACAAAGGTTACACACCAAATGCTTTTTATATCCAGAGCAATATACCTGTTAAATGGATAATCGATGGCAAACAGCTAACTTCTTGTAATAATGAAATTGTAATACCTTCATTAAATATTGAGAAAAGATTGGAATCTGGTGAAAATATAATCGAATTTACGTCTGAACAAAGTGAAGACATTAATTTTAGCTGCTGGATGGGCATGATTAGAGGAGTTATAAAAGTGGTAGATAACATTGATTCTGTTGATATATCAAAATCTGATACCTCTCTACCTCCTGCATCCACTGACGGAAGCTGCTGCAGTTCTCCTATTGAAGATACTACACCATCTAAACCTAGTATATATGGGGATGATTTAGATAAATTACCTACTAACAAGTTAATTAATAAAGCTAATATTCAAAATGGTACTCAAACTTTAACTATAAAAGGAATAGGCTATGAATTTTCTCCATTAATAATGGTATCAGGTAAAAATATGCCAACAAAATTAACTTTGGATCTGAAAGATTTTGATAACCCAGAGGCTAAATATGAAATACTCTCTATTGATTCAGAAGATACTTTAACTACTTTCTATGGTAAAAAAGATATTATTGAAATCCAAACTATTTTTGAAAAGAGCGGTGGATATGCTATTATTTCTCAAAATACTGTTTTAGGTATTATTGAAGTTACAGATGATTTTAAAACTGCTGATTTAGAAAAAATACGAGAAAAATATTTTAAATAAAACCAGTAATTTTAATTATATTATTGATGTTAACAAATATGAGAAGCTTAGCATAAACTATATACCAAAAGCCCTTTCTTCTATAAATAAATGATATACTAAAAGAAAACCCACACATTTTGAAAATGTGTGGGTTTAAAACCATTGTATCCTATTTCTTCCATTCTCCTTTGCTTTATACAAAAGCTCATCTGCTTTTTCAACCATTTTTTCCGGTGTTTCTACTCCTGTTTCTAATTGAGCAACTCCACCACTAATAGTAACCTTTTTTTGATTTAAATTTTGCTTATAAATTTGCCTCTAATTTTAAAATAAAAAAATTCTCCGCTGATTTACAGCAAAGAATTTTTATTATTTTATATCATGCGCTTACTTTTATATTTCTGTTTTTTGTAATATTATTTAATTATTTAAAATAAATTGCCTTAGCTGGACATTTTGAAGCTATCTTTTTAATATGTTGAAAATCCTTTTGTTCCATATTTTCATTATTAAATACAGCCTTTCCATCAATTATTTTAAAATGCTTAGGTGAAAGCTTAGCACAGAGTCTACACCCTATACAGTATTCCCTTTTTACTTCAGCAGTAGTTATATTTTTTTTACTATATTCTAAAGCAAAAGGTATACTTTCCTTTTTTACGAGTTTACTTACTATATATGCCATTACAAATATAGAAATAGTAGTGAAAATCCATCTTATTCCCATGAATTTAACACCCAAAAACTTTGCTTCGTTTGCAAGCATAGGAACTTTGATTACTGCCCATGTACTTAATATTATAACTATATTTGCAATACTTGCTCCCTTTTTAAACAGCATTTTACACACTGGAAATGCTGCATATATTGGTCCAGCTGAAAAGCTACCAAGCATAAAAGAAAAAATCTAAGTCCATTTCTTAAGATAGCAAATTTAAAACCAAACTCCTCTTTTTCAAGAGGAAAAGTTACAAATCCAACCATAGTAAGAGTAGTTAAAAATGCAACAGCTGGAACTATACTGGCACCTGCATCAACAAAAGAACCTACTAACGGAAATGCAACAAATGCAGGTATTAGTGTAACGCTCCCCACCACTGCTGAAACTATAGTTGATATTAATGTATTAGAATTTCCTAAAATATTTTTAATTATTTCTGGTGGTATAAATGTTAAAATTAGACCAATGAGAAACAATATTCCTATGATTTCTCCTATCATATTTTTCATCATACCTCTAGACATTTTCATTGAATTTAAAGTCTTCTCTTTATCCTTGATAATAGAAACTATAAATGCAATAATTATAATAATCCACAGAGCTAATGTAAATATATCCACAGCTATTCACCACTATAATTTCTTGGATTTGGAGACTTAACTACGAAAAACTCTAAAATTTCATCATCCAAATTATTTACATTCATTTTAATATTATATGGTATGTTTAGAATATTGCCTGCTGAATACTTTTTCGGCTCTTGTTCATCTAATTTAATTGTCATAGTTCCATTTATTATTATCATATAAACATTTGAATTTGAATAATGTTCTGGAAGTCCTGTACCCTTTGTAAGTACCATATGATTAAGAGCAACGTTGTTATCATCTATTATCCTTTCAATTGTTTTTTCACTTGTCTTTTTAAAATCATAAACTTTTTCTAACATCCTAAAGTCCTCCTTTATATTTCTATAGTTTTATATTATAATTTTTTCTATACTTTTTCAGTTACCATGGTAACTAATTTGAAATAAAAGGAGACTTTTTATGTCTATTAAAAAATATATTAATCTTTTACAAATTACTAGTTTATTTAAAGATTTTTCTCAAGAAGAACTTCTAAAGCTATTTAATGAAAATAATCATAACATTTATGAATATGAAAAAAACACCATAATTCACCTTCAAAATGAAAAGTGTATTACTTTAGATTTTATTATCTCTGGAGATTTAGTTGTTCAAAAAATAAATGAAAATGGAAATGTTTTAACTTTAACTGAATTTACAAAGGGAGATATTATAGGTGAGAACCTTATATTTGCTAACAATAATTCATACCCACTGACTATTATTGCAAAAAATAATGCTGTGCTTCTTCACATAAAAAAAGATTTTATTCTAGATTTATGCCAAAGCAACAAAAATTTTTTAATTGAATTTCTAAAATGTATATCTGACAAAACCTTGATTTTAACAAATAAAATAAAATCCCTCTCTTTAAAATCTATAAGAGAATGTATAATAGATTTTTTAAACTACGAATCTTATGAACAAAACACTTATGAAATTAAATTGAATATAACTAAAAAAGAGTTAGCAGAAAGACTTGGTATACAAAGGACCTCCCTATCTAGAGAATTGAACAAGATGAAAAAAGATGGACTTATAGAATACAATTCTAAAATGATAATAATAAAAGATATGAATATACTCAATAAATAGTACTAAATTGACTTAGTATTTTATAATACCTTCTTTATGATCAATTATAACTGCATTCGAAAAATTCTATATGTTTTTGCAGGTACCTTTATAGCTATAATATTTAATGAATTAATACTTCCAAATAAATCAGAACTTTTATGTGAACAAGAATAACTTCGCATCTTATAGATATAGATTATTAATATTATCTAAACAAAATTATAGGGTCTGTAAATAAGTTTATATAAATTCACAAACTTATTTACAGACCCTATTTTCATTGCCACCTATTTACTTTCTATTTAATTTTATACTATAAATTTTTTCTTTAAGATATGATAGCTATGAAATTTTACAAAATTAATACAAAATATAAAAACAAATATTACATTTATTATTTAATATATAAATAGGAGATTTGATAAGCTATGTTTTAAAAACTTATATTATATATTGAAAGGAGAAAAAAATGACTTTTAAAAACAAGTTTTTTAGAATAATAACATATGCCATATTTTATATATATTTATTCATTTTAATAAAGTTGGTATTATTTAAATTTTCTTATTGTTATCTATTAAAAAGAGTATTTGAATATAATAATTTAGAAAATAATATAAGATTCGCTAATTTCGTTCCTTTTGAAACTATTGATCTTTACATCAAAAGAGGAATAAGTTATGCCAGTGTTACTAATGTACTAGGTAACATAGTACTATTCTTTCCTCTTGGTTTTATGTTACCTGTTTTATCAAAAAAATCACAGGGTATATTTAAAGTATCTTTTGTAGGTTTTTTAGTTAGTTTATTGTTGGAATCAATTCAATTGGTTACTAATTTAGGTGCTTTTGATGTAGATGATTTAATACTTAACACTTTGGGAACCTTAATTGGAATATTAGCTTATAAAGTTATAAAATTTATAATGAAAATTGATTTTTAACATTATTGTGTGAAAGTCTCCATCTTATATAAGGTTGTGGTGAGTAATTCACAAATCACTCTTTACTCAATCTCAACCTTCGCTTCCTTATTAAAAGGATTAGTTCTCACAGCAAGTGAAAATAAAAATGGATATTCCTTTTGCAAATGTTCTATATAATTTACCCATTCTAATATTAAGTTACTATATAATCTAGATATGTCCTTAGAAATATGTTCATAATCTGCTTCTGATAGGTTGTCTATTTCTTTTCTATTCATAAGCTCTTCTGTAAGATGAAAACTTGCCCACAATAAATTCGTAAAAGATTGATGTTCTAATAAATTAGAGTTTTGCAAAAGATATAACATAAACTTTCTTCTATTAACTAAAAATTCTTTTAATCTTATAATATCTACTATTTCTAATGAAACATCAAATTCTTCATTGCTAAGCCTATTCTTTAATTCCATAAAATCTTTTTTAGTCCATTCATCAGAGAAATTAAACCATTCAGTTTTTTCACATAAATCAGCTTGTGATTCAATAATTATTTTAAGAAGTTCATCTCCCATTTCAGCAAAGAATGCTCCTATTACCATATTTAATTTTTCAATAAGCTCCTGCTTTTTATTATTACTCATCAATTCATCGAGAACGAAAGTTACCAGTAATGTTGAAAGAGGTAAAAAACCTAATTGAGCAATAATAGTCTCTAATATGTACATACTATCTTTAAATATTAAATAGTGCACAGTATAGACTGCACAAGATAATACTATAAATAATATTCCTAATTTTATTTTCCAATTAATCTTTCTCAATAAAATCCCTGCCTGTTCATATTTAAAATTTGATTTGTATAGAAATATATCCTCATTTAATATTTTATCCAAAATTAATATTATAAAAATTTAAGGGAGATTAAAAGTCTCTCCCTTGAACATACTATTTATATAATTTTTTAAACTCTAAGTATCCATTTTTTCTTAACTTACAAGCTGGGCATTCTCCACATCCGTTACCTTTAATTCCGTTATAGCAAGTTAGAGTTTCTTCTTTAACTATATCAAGAACTCCTAAATCATCTGCCATTTTCCATGTTTCTGCTTTATTAATCCACATTAGTGGAGTATGAATTACAAATTGATAATCCATAGATAAATTTAATGTAACATTTAAAGACTTTATAAACACATCTCTGCAATCCGGATAACCACTAAAATCACTTTGTGATACTCCAGTTATGATGTTATTTATCTCTCTTTGCTTTGCAAATACTGCAACGAAAGTTAAAAACAGCATATTTCTTCCATCAACAAAAGAGTTTGGCAATTCTCCATTTGGTGCTTCCTTATCAACTTTTATATCTACTCTAGTTAATGAATTTGGTGCTAATTGATTTAATAAATTCAAATCCAAAATATGATGTTCTACATTATATTTTTTACAGATATCCTTTGCACACTCTAACTCTAGTTTATGCTTTTGACCATAATCAAAGGATACTGCTATAACTTCTTTAAACTTCTTTTTTGCCCAAAATAAGCAAGTTGTACTATCTTGTCCGCCACTAAATACTACTATGGCCTTTTCTTTATTCATACTTTGTCACTCCTGTTTTATTATTTATACAACATCATTAATTTATTTATAAAAACTGGATCATTATCAAACTTTCCTCTTAATGTAGTAGTTATTGTTTTCGCATTGGTTTTCTTTATTCCTCTAGTAGTCATGCAGCCGTGTTCTCCTTCAATAATAACTGCCACATCCTCTGAACCAGTTATTATTTGCATAATATCAGCTATATCCGTACCAATTCTCTCCTGTAGCTGCAATCTGCGCCCTACCATATCAGCTATTCTAGCAATTTTACTCAAACCAATAACTTTCTTTTTAGGAATATATGCAACTGCTACTTTCATATTGTACATTAGCGCTAAATGATGCTCACAGTGGCTGAAAATCTCTATATCCTTCATTAAAACCATATCTTTGGTTTCATCTTCTATGCATAAATCATCTTCAAAGGTCTTATCAAACATCTCAGCAATTTCATCGTTTGTATAGCACATTCCTTGAAATACTTCTTCATACATTTTAGCTACACGTTCAGGAGTATCCTTAAGCCCTTCTCTATCTGGGTTTTCTCCTAATGCTATTAGTATTCCTCTTATGTGCTTTTCAATTTCTTTTGTATTAATTGCCATATTATCTATACACCTCTTTTCTCAGGTTCCCATATTACTTTATGAAGTTGTATTTGCAAAGTAACTCCATTCATTTTATTATCTTTCATAAATTCTACAATGTCATTCATATCAATTTTGCCAAACACTGGACTAATATAAAGATTAGTTTTGTTTACAAGATTATAATTATCAATTATATTTTTAACTCTCTCTAAATCTTTAATACTTCCCGATACAAATTTAACAGTATCTCTCTCAGTTAAGCATTTAAAATTATCCATTATCATCTTATTTTCCATATTACTTGAAGGAAGTTTATAATCCATTGTAAAACTTGGTGGATTTTCTATATTAGCAAATTTATCTAAAGGCACACTTCCATTTGTTTCTATTTCAACTGAAAGCTCCTTATCTTTAGATAACACTTCTAATAATTCTAATATCCCCTCTTGAAGCAGCGGCTCTCCTCCAGTTAATGTTACATTTTTAACCTGAAGATTTTTAATATGGTTATATATTTCTTCTGCACTCATAAGTTCATAGTGTACATCACTTTCGTTTGCCCATCTTGTATCACAATAACTGCAGTCTAAATTACATCCGGCAAACCTTATAAATACAGCCAATTGTCCAGATAAACGACCTTCTCCATTGATACTTACAAATTTCTCAACAACCTTCAATTTCAATTTTTTCACCTCACTCTTCATATGCAGCACTGTTAGTTGGAGTTTCATAAACAGTAGCTCTTTTTACCTTATATCCTTTTTCCTTCATATAATTAAAGAAAAAAGATGCAAAATTTTCTGCCGTTGGTCTGAATTTAACCTCTAATATCCTGAATCCATCTTCTGATAAGCATTTTAATGTTTCTTTTCTCATAGTACCTTCTTCTATAATCAAAGCATGATCATAAAAATCCACTATTTCTTTAACATGCTTTTTTAAATCACCAAAATCTATTACCATTCCATCAAGCTGTCCGCCTTTTACTAGTGTTTCTGACTGAACCTCAATTTCTACTCTCCATCTATGTCCATGAATATTTCCACATTTCCCTTCATATCCTGCAAGAAAATGAGCACTATCAAAACTATGCTCCGCTTTCAATATATACATACTCTTCCTCCATATATTTTTACACATTCTAATTTCAATCTAATCTAGTAAACAACTCATCGAATTTTTTTCTTACTAGTAACTGGTTACTGGTTACTGATTGCTAGTTGGTCACTATAAAAACTTTTTTCCATAGTAGCAGCATCCTATTGCTCCATTAAACTGAGGATCTTCAACCACAACTATCTCATCATAATCCTTCTTCAGATATTCCTTTATTGCTTCATTATTAGCAACACCACCAGTTAAAACTAATTTTCTACCTCTAAATTTAGTTAAAAGGGGACTTAATCTCTTGTATAAAGAATAATTAACACCTGCACACAATCTTTCTATTGTTACACCCTCAGCTATTTTTCCGATTAACTCAGATTCAGAAAATACAGCACAAGTTGAATTTAGCTCTACTGGATTTTCATAATGCTTACTCATCTCATCAACAGGTATTTCAAGAACACTTGCCATATTCTCTAAATATCTGCCGCAAGAAGCAGCACATTTTTCATTAAGTTCTAAATCTGTAGTAAGTCCTTTTTCGATTTTAACAACCTTAACATCTTGACCACCTACATCTAGCAATATAAAATCCTTTAATCCTGTTTGATAAAATCCACCATAAACATGTGCCTTTATCTCATTTATAGCTTTAAACTTATTTAAATCCGTATTATTTCTCCCGTATCCAGTAGATACAAATCTATCGATATTAGTAATATTAAGTTTCTCTAAATCTACTGTAATCTTTCCATCATAACTGCAGTAATCTCTATAAAAAGACATTGTGCTTATCTTTTGTTTTTTTATTATCTTGTTATCTTCCATTACTGCAATCTTTACTTCTCTGCTTCCAAGATCTATACCTAGCACTCTCATCTTGACTCCTCCTTTAAATCTGATAGCATATCAAGGAAAGCCTCAATCCTAAGCTTAGTTCTTGCATCTAAAGTATTTAGCTTATCCCCTTCAATATTTAAAATTGGGATATCAAGCTGCTGCTTTAAAACAATGTCTTCAACTGCTCTATAACAAAATGCTTGAGTATAATGGATAATACCATCTAATTTTCTCTCACTAATTTGCTTCTTTAATTCTTTAATTCTAAAATTCGTATCATAAGGATAGGTATAGTCATAATACTGCTGATATATATCCACTGCCTTATCTGCTCTTGGAAAAGCAAATTCTCTTTGAACCTCGTTATACACAAAATGTGCATTAAAATTTTCCACAAATTCATATATATCTCCAGTCATAGGCGGAACCCCTATATATCCTAATCTAAGTTTCTTATTATTTGGCTTTCTCTCTTTAATTTTTGAAATAACCTTTTTAATTTCTTCTTCAAAAATATCCATATTTCCATTTAAATCGCTTAGACTTACTTGATATAAATGATTTTCAAATCCACTGGCTTTACTACTTATATATGTTAACTCATCAATTTCCTTAGCTAGTTCTCTGATTTTATTTAATCTATTTCTTACTTTTTCAACTTCTTCTATACTTACATTAAAACTTTGCATAAACTTATCTATTTCTTTATGCACATCTTCTTTCTTGTGACTATGTGGAAATGAGAAGGGATAAACCTTAACTCCTCTAAGTTCCAATACCTCTATAAGTGCTTTTGTATTAGAACAATCTCCTTCCATAACTCCAACTATTTCTTTTATGTCATTCTCAATACAAGCTCCATATATCCCTTTTATCCAAGCACATAAACTTTTGGGAAATCCATCTCTTTCAGCTATATCTATATATTTTGAATAATCTTCAGATGTTATAAAAAGATTATTCAAATCTATAGGAGTATATCCTGCTGCTAAAAGCACCTCTACTGGTACTGTAGTTGTTAAACCTATTTTTTTCATTTTATTAATCCTCCTTAATATGGATAAAAAAGGACATTAAAAAAGGGCATAACTGCCCCATAAACAAAAACCGCATAAAACGGTACTTAAGTCCTAGTTTTGTTTATAGACAGGATGGTTACGAACTGTCTTGTTCTATTATATACGTTAGTATAACATATTACAAAAATTTCGACAACATTCTCTTAATGAGAATGTTTATTAGTTCTCTATCACCTTTACCTCATCTCCATTACTTACAATGCCACCTTTTAAAACTTTAGCAAATATTCCTTCTCTAGGCATAATACAATCTCCTACTGTATCATAAATACGACAGTGGCTGTGACACTCTTTTCCTATTTGTGTAACTTCCATTTCTACCTCATTAATTTTAAATTTTGTTCCAATCGGTAATTTAGGTAAATCAATTCCTTCAACAATAAGATTTTCTCCAAAAGCTCCATCATCTATATCAACACCTGTTTTTTTAAAGTCTTCTATCTTTTCATAAGAAAGTAAGCTCACTTGTCTGTGCCAATTACCTGCATGCGCATCTCCCTTTAATCCATGATTTTCAATCATTTCAGCTTGTCCTACATTTATTTTTGCTGTTCCTTTTTCTTTACTTATACATACGGCTAAAATTTTTGCCATTAAAAGTCCTCCCTTCACTAGCCCCCAATTTGAAACCTCCTCACACTATACCCCTTTACCAAAAGTACAATCTGGGAATCTGCACTCTTCACATTCCATACAAAAACCACCGTGGCCATATGAAGCAATATCTTTATATTCAATTTTATCCTTTATTAATATTCTAGGAAGTATTAAATCAAATACTGTTCTTTTGCAATACATAACACATCCAGGTAAACCTAAGATAGGTATCTCACCTTTATATGCCAATAAGAACATAGCTCCTGGAAGTACTGGTGCACCATAGGTTATAATATTTGCTCCTGTTTTCTTAATAGCTGTTGGTGTAACATCATCTGGATCTACAGACATTCCTCCAGTACAAATTACCATTTCTGCTCCTTTTTTTATCCACTCTTCTACTGCATTTGTAATTTTGTTTTCATCATCTGGTAAAATAGTCTGCCCTAAAACTTCACATCCGTATTCCTCTACCTTCTTTTGAATCACAGGTCCAAAAGCATCTTTAATTCTTCCATGATAAACTTCATTGCCTGTAGTAACTATTCCAACTTTCATTGGAGTGTAAGGTACAACATTTATAATTTTCTCTTCTCCAATCAATTCTTCTGCTTTTTTTATTTTCTCTTCTTCAATCACAAGAGGAATTACTCTTGTTCCAGCTACTTTTTTCCCTTTTTTAGCAGGATAATTGTTGTGAAGTGTAACCAAAATAATTTCTCCTAATGAATTTAATTTATATAAAAGTTCCGTATTAATTTTAAGAAGTCCATCACAATCAGCAATAAAATTAATTTTTCCTTCTTTTATTTCACTAAACGCTAGTCCTTCACCTGCCGTAAGCTTTGTTATACGCTCTGCCGCTTCATTTTCATGCAGCATTCCCTCTTTTTTCTCCCATACATAAATATGGTCTTTTCCTAATGAAAGAAGAACAGGTATGTCTTCTTCCTTAATTATATGTCCTTTTTTAAATGCTCTATCTTTAATGGTATTTGGAATGATTTGTGTAATATCATGACATAAAACCGAACCAACTGCATCCTGTACCAATATTTTTTTCATACTGATCACCTCTTATTTATGTTTAATTTTATATAAAATTAAACATAAAATTATTTAAAATAATATCTTCTTTATATCTTTCATATGTTCTAAAGAACCTTTATTTTTGAACAATAAAATTTCACTCATAATTCCAAAGGCTATTTCATTCGGCTCACCAGATGAAATATTTAATCCTATTGGTGCATAAACCTTTTTTAATGCTTCTTTAGATATTCCTTCATCTATAAGATTTTTCATAACATACTCTGTCTTTTTCTTGCTTCCTATCATTCCTATATATGCCGCTTCCGAATTCACAACTTCTCTAAGAGCTTCTGCATCAGGTGCATGCCCCCTTGTCACAATAACTACATAGGTATTTTTATTAACAGGATATTTTGAAATTTTCTCTCCATATTTTCCAACAATAATTTCATCTGCTTCTTCAAATCTTTTTTCATTAGCAAATTCTTCACGATCCTCAAAAATTACTGTATAAAAATCTAGTATTTTAGCTAATTTAAAGAGTTCAACTCCTATATGTCCTCCACCTACAATTAAAAGTCTGGGTCTAGGTTTAAAAACCTTAATATATACCTTTGTTTCTCCACCGCACTGCATATTCAAATTTCCATGCTCATTCAGCTGGAAATGAAACTCTCCATCCTCTTCAGCTTTAATACATTCTACAGCTTTTTGTCTAATCTCATATTCTACTCTTCCTCCACCAACAGTTCCAAAAATTCTTCCATCCTGCCAAACTGCCATTAGTGCACCTTTTTTCCCTGGAGTTGACCCTGTACTTTTAATAATAGAAGCAAGAGCCACATTTTCCCCTCTACATAAGCTTTCATAAATTTCTTTTAAAATTCTCTCTTCCATATACTACCCTACCTTTTATTGTTTTTCAGATAAAATATTGCTTCTAAAACTCCTCCTGCAATATTTCTAGCTTTATCAGAAATTGTATAACAATTAGGCTTCTCTGAAATTCTAGGATCTATATCTGCTATTTTTAATCCTTCTCTTACCTGGCTGCCATTTCTAATAATTCCTCTTAACAATCCTGAAATTGTTGCTTTTACAGGAGTATTTCCTACATAAGCAATAATTTCGTCCTTTTCTACAATTGCTTCTATGTCTTTAATATTTTCTATAATTCCATCACAAGGCGAGTGAATAACTCTCTCTTTTGAATATCCCCCAATTACTCCTGGAATACCAGTATTTTTCTTCGCTTCTCCTTCAAAAATCACTCTTCCTAAATCATGCCCTCTAGCTGTTTCAATAACTATGTTAACATCTTCTCCTGCTATAAACCCTGGTCCAAGAGCTATAGTTATGTCTGCCATATCTTTTGTAGTTCCCAAATTCTTTTTAGCTATAATAGCATCAACTACTATATTGGGTTTTAGTTGTTTTATATACTGCCCTTTTGGATCTATAATAACTGGTATTTTATTATTATTCCACGCCTTTTTAATTTCATCTAAATAATCCACATGAACTGCTGTAATACCCTCAATTTCTATTTCTCCATCATAAATAGCTTCACTAAATGAAACCTTTCTTCTAATTGATGTAGGTTTTGGAACTTCTAAAACTAATACTCTAAATCCACATCTGTGCAATCTTTGAATTGTACCAGTAGCTAAATCTCCACCGCCACGAACAACAACAATTTCATCAAAAATCATCTTCAGCCTCATCCCATTCTAATATTTTTTTATAATCTTCCTGTGTATCAACATCAAATAAGTTTTTTTCATCATCAATTTCTACAAACCGTACTTGTTCAAAATATTTATTTATAATTATTTTCCCTCCTATATCTCCCTCTAAATGCATCAAGTCTTGTTTAAATTTTTCAGGAAATATAACTGGACTCCCTCTTCTTCCAGCATAATGAGGAACAATAATATGAGATTTATCTTGGTAAAATGATTGTAGTAGTTTGTTGATTATATCTACATTTAACAAAGGTTGATCTGCTGTAAAAAACATATATCCATCACACTCATCAGCAGATATTACCCCTAGCTTAATAGATTCACTAATTCCTCTATCTGCCTTTTTATTTTCAATTACAGTTAATCCACTGTTTTTTCCAAATTGTAATATTTCTTTTTCTCTGGCCACTAAAATTATCTGTGAAAAATCACACTTTAAAACCATATCAATTGTTTGCTGAATCAATGGTTTACCTTTATATTTTAAAAGAAGTTTATTCTCCTTCATTCTTCTCGAATATCCTGATGCCATTATGATAGCAGTAATCATAATAATATTTCTACTCCTTGTTTTGCAATATTCTTAATGCTTCCACTAACAATTTTATTTAAAAATTTTGGACAGCACTTATTAATCTCATTTTTTAATTGTTCAGCTTGATTCAAATAATATGAATCATCAGCTTTATTAATAAATAATATCTTTTCACCTTTAGCATTTTTAAACAATCCCTGTTGATGAAAAATAACATTTAATAAATGTTCAAGTGTTATATTTTCTCCTTGATTTGAATTAGTAATTTTACAAAACTGTTCACTTCTGTGAACATTACTTTCACATATCTTCATTCCAACTGTTTGAATATCTAAAATTCCTATTGTTTTTGTAGTTCCTTCATATATAACAGGTTCATTATCATTCCATCCTTTAATTGGCTTCTTTTTAGCACCATCTGCTTCTATAAGCACATAATCAAATTTTGAAACTAGTTTATCTAAATATTTTTCTCCTAATCCAATAATTTTATTTTCTAAATTTACTTTTGTCCCATAAACATAAATTCCTTTTTTATCTATATCTGCATACTTTGAAAATTCTTTTTCACCTATACAGATAAAATCATACTGTTCCTTTTGTGGAACATAAATCTTCGTTGTGGTTGTTAATAAAACCTTACTCTTATTTTTCTTAATATCTTGAGCTAATTGAAACATAAAGGATGTTTTACCACCAGCCCCTACAATTGATATAATATCTTTTTGTTTTAATCCAACATAACTAGAAAGTTCCATAAAATCACCTTTTTTGTTTCATTAATAAAATTGGGGCTATACAGCCCCATTTTATTATTTTTCCATTATTCCTTTTAAAACCTTCTCTGGTGTAATAGGCAAACTTCTTACATTTACACCAACTGCATTAGATACCGCATGAGCAATTGCTGGAGGTGGGGTATTAATTACAACCTCTCCTACAGATTTTGCCCCAAATGGTCCTGTTGGCTCATAGCTGCTTACGAAATCCACAGTAATTTTATTAATATCCTTTCTACAAGGAATTTTATACTGCATAAAAGTATCTGAAATCATCTTTCCTTTGTTACTATATTGTACATCTTCGTACATTGCCATTCCTATTCCTTGTACTAATCCGCCTTCTACTTGTATACGTGCAAGATTAGGATTAATAACAGTTCCACAATCTACTGCTGCCACATAATCTATTAGTTCTATTTTTCCTGTTTCTGTATCAACTTCAACTTCTGCAAAACCTGCTATAAATGGAGGAGGACTTGTATCTCCACCAAAAGTACCTGTTCCTATAAGTTGATTTTTACCTTCTCCTGATATTAAACGCTGTGCTATTTCGTCAAGAGATAAGGACTGTTTTCCATCTATAGTTTTTACAAATTCTCCATCAAATTCTACTTCTTCTTCATTCACACCTAAAAGCTTTGCTGCATTTTCTATTATTTGTTTTTTCATATCTTCAGCAGCCTTTATAACTGCATTTCCAGTAACATAAGTTGTACTTGAAGCATATGAACCAGTATCATATGGTGAAATATCTGTATCTGCTGCATGTACAATTATTTTGTCCATAGTAGTTTCTAAAATTTCTGATGCCATTTGAGCAAGGATAGTGTCACTTCCTGTTCCCATATCAGTAGAACCTAAGAAAAGTGTATAAAATCCATCATCATTTAATTTAATTACTGCTGAAGCTGTATCTATACCTGCTATTCCCGAACCCTGCATAGTAATTGCCATACCAACAGCTCTAACTTTAGTATTACTAATGACTTTTCTAGGATATTTTTCATCCCATCCTATCAGCTCTTTACCTCTCTCTATACACTTATCCAAAGTAGAGCTTTTTAATTCATTTGGACTACCATCTTCAGTATGTCCTAAAATAGGATGTGTTTCTCCTTGTTTAATTAGATTTTTTTCACGTAATTCAGTAGGATCCATACCTAATTTCTCAGCTAATTGATTTACCGCTGATTCAAGAGCAAATATTCCTTGGGTAACTCCATATCCTCTTAAAGCACCAGCAGGCATTTTATTTGTATAAACTACATTTCCCATATATCGTGATGCCTTTGCTTTATTATACAAAGGAAGAGTTTTATATCCCGCAACACCAAATACAGTTGAAGCATGTTCACCATAAGCACCTGTATCTGATAAAGCAGTCATATCTACAGCTTTAATATTCCCTTCTTTATCTGCTCCAAGTCTAACTTTGATTCTCATAGCATGACGGCTAGTTGTACAACCAAAAGTTTCTCTTCTGTCATATATAATCTTTGATGGCTTTCCTGTTTTCAAAGTAACTATGGCTGTAAAAATCTCTACTGCTGCCGTTTGCTTTCCACCAAATCCTCCACCAATTCTTGGCTTAATTACTCTAACCTTACTTTTAGGAATTTGAAGTGCTCTTGCAACATGTCTTCTAACATGGAAAGGTATTTGTGTAGAACTTACAATTGTAAGTCTTCCAGCATGATCCATATAGTTAAATGCTCTGTAGCTTTCCATCATTGCATGAGCCTGTGCCTGTGTATAATAGGTTTCTTCTACCACGACATCACTTTCTTCTAATTCTTTCTCTATATCTCCAACTTCCATTTTACACGAAGCTGCTATATTTTTTTCCTTCTGCATTCCAATATCCATATTTAATTGTAAATCATCTTCTGAATGAACCACAGATGTATGTCCTTCTGCTTTTTCAAAATCTAAAACTGGTTCTAAAACTTCGTAGTCTACTTTAATAAGATTCATAGCTTTTACCGCTGTCTTCTCATCTACCGCAGCTACTATTGCAACCTCATCTCCTACATAACGAACACACTCATCTAAAATTAATCTGTCATAAGGTGAAGGTTCTGGATATGATTGACCAGCTAAAGTAAACCTAACATTTGGTACATCCTTATATGTCAATATACACTCTACTCCTGGTACTTTTTCTGCTATCTCAGTATTAATAGATTTTATTTTTGCAAAGGCATGTGGACTTCTAAGTATTTTTAAAACTAAAGCATTATTGTTAATATTTAAATCATCCGTATAAACAGGTTTACCTGTTGCAATATCCATACCATCAATTTTTGAAATTGGCTTATTTACAACTTTCATCCTTATACTACCCCCAAATATTTTTTAACTGCTCTTAACTGTCCAACATACCCAGTACATCTACATAAATTTCCTGTTAGATAGTGAACAATATCTTCTTCTGTTGGATTTTTAAGTTCTTTTTTCATGGCAATTACAGTCATAATAAATCCAGGACTGCAGAAACCACATTGTTCTGCTCCTTCATTTACCAGAAATTCTGCAAACTCACTTGCCTCTTTTTGTATACCCTCTATAGTTGTAATATTCTTACCATTTACTGTTGGTGCAAGAGTTGAACATGAAAGTACTGGTTTTTCATCAACCCATACAGTACATAATCCACAAGATCCTGTATCACAGCCTTTTTTTACACTTAAAAAACCATATCTTCTAAGAGTATCTACTAAAAATTCATCATATGCTGCTTCTAGTTCCATATATTTATTATTAATAGTAACTTTTATTTTCATTATAAAACCTCCATTACTGCTCTTTTTACAAGTACTTTGCAGATTGCTTCACGATATTCTCTGCTTCCTCTCATGTTGCTTTCAAAATTTAATTCTTTTGATGCCATTAAAGCTGCTTCTTCAATTTTTTCAATAGATTTATTACTTTTAGAAAGATATTGCGATGCCTCTTTAGCAATTTTTGCTCTTTGTGGTCTAGCTCCCACTACTATCTTCCAGTCATTATCTTTATTTGAAACAGCTACATTTAAAATTGCATAATCACTTCTAGAATTTCTCATCATCTGAAAAGCTGCTTTTCTAGATGTCTTTGGAATAATTACTTTTACTAATATGTCTTTTTTTACATCCTGTTCTAAATATTTTTCTAAAGACACTCTTCCTTGCTTATACAATATAACTTCAGCATCAAGTGAAAGTAGTGCTGTAATAAAATCCGAAAATCCATATTTTGAATAAACAGTTCCACCTACAGTAACAATATTTCTAAGTTGAACTCCTACAATATTTTCTACTGATTTAGGCAGTACTCCATTAAAATATTTCTTTAAAATAGAATTTGTTTCTATTTCACGGAAAGTAGTCATTGCTCCTATTTCAATTGTTTCATCATTCTCATTTATATAATTTAACTCAAGTTTAGATAAATCAACAGCAGTTTCAATTTTTTTTGATCCCATTCTTAAAAAAGCACAACCACCTAAAATTACATTATTTCTTTTTTCATTTAAAATCTTGTACGCTTCTTTTAATGTTTCTGGAAGTGTATAATTTTTTATTGTAATCACTTGTATTCCTCCCTTTTAATGTAAAACAAAGTCCTATTCTCCAAAAAAAGCCCTAGCTCTTCATTAATATATTACATATACTCTGAAGGCTTTACGGGCTTCTTACTTTATTTATTTATTTAATGATTATATATTATGAATTTCTATAATTATTAAGCAGGTTCAGCTTCTTTTTGTATTGCAGTTTTTTCTTCATCTGCTGGTAAAATTACATTTAATACAAGTGCAATTATACCAGTAACAACAATACCAGAACCTCCAAAAATCATTTTTACGGTCTCTGGGAAATATGCTAATGCTTCTGGTACAGAACCAAGCCCAAAACCTAATCCCATAGCAACAGCAACAATAATACTATTTTTTCCTGAAAGCGGTTGTCTAGTAATAAGATTAATACCACTTACCGCAATCATGGAGAACATAACTATAGCAGCACCTCCTAATACACTTTGAGGCATTAAAGCAACAACTGCTCCTACTTTTGGGAATAGACCACATACAATTAAGAAGCCAGCTCCTATAGCAACTACAAATCTACTCATAATACCTGTTAATGCAGTCATTCCAACATTTTGACTATAAGATGTATTCGGTAAAACATTGAAAATTGCAGCTAAAGAACTAGCAAATCCATCAGCGATAACTCCACCTGAAAGTTCTTTATCCGTAGCTTCTCTATTTGCTCCTCCAATTGTAACTCCAGAAATATCTCCAACTGTTTCTACTGCTGTAACTAAATACATTAGAAGCATTGCAGCTATAGCATCTGCATGAAATTCCATTCCATATTTAAAAGGCATAGGAAATTCAAACCATCCTGCTTGAGCTACTCCAGTAAAATCAATTTTCCCCATAGGTATTGCAACAACATATCCTACAACAAGTCCAATTAGTATGGAAGACATACTTGTAATTCCTTTAGTAAACTGTTTGAAAAATAAAATTGTTACCAAAACAATTGTACCTAACAAAAGGTTAGATGGTGAACCAAAATCTTTTGCTCCAACACCACCTGCAAAATATTTGATTCCTGTTGGTAAAAGAGATAATCCAATTGATAATAGCACAGTTCCTGTAACAACTGGTGGGAAATACTTACGAAGTGGTTTTAAAAAAGCTCCTAAAATCATTTCAAAAAATCCACCAATAAATGATGCCCCTAGTACACCAGCAAGTCCATATCTTGCTGATATAGCTATACATGTTGGTAAAAATCCAAAACTTGTTCCTTGAACTATAGGAAGTCTTGCCCCAATTGGTCCAACAGGATAAAGTTGAATTAAAGTAGCTGCTCCTGCTATAAACATAGCACATTGAATTAAAAATGTTTTTTCTTGCATAGGCAACTTAAGTGCATTTGCAAGAATAATTAAAGGTGCTACATTCCCTGCAAACATGGCTAAAATATGCTGCAGCCCCAATGGAATGGCATGCCCTAACGGTGGTATACCATCTAAATCATATACAGATGTGTTTTTTTTCATTTTTCTTCCCCCTTAGTTTTCTCTTTTGTCAATTACTCATTTAATGCATATATAATTTTCATAAATAAATTTCATTTTTTCGACATCTTTTGCAAATTCATTATATCATAAAAAACCATATTTGCGAATATTTTTTTTGTATTTTTTTCTTTCGTTTCGTTTGTAACGAACATTTTCTGCACGTGTTCGTGTATATAATTCGCTTTTCACAAAGACACTATAAGCTTCTTCACCTAGCAATTACAACTATAAAAAATACCAAGAAATATAAAAAGGAATAGCAGGAGCTATTCCTTAGTTTAAGTATGGGGATTTATTTATATATAAAAGTGCTTTATATTATTTGTTTACTAATTTATTCAAACTGTCCCTGCTAAATTTCCACGAAATACAATTCACACCCAATAATGTTTCTATCCATGTTAAAAGTGCTATATCAATTCCGTCTGTTTTGCGAAAAAGTATTAAATATATATAATATATGAAACTAAGTGCAAATATAACCAATGAAACATTATACATNTTAATCTCTTCAATACTATAATTTTCTTTTTTATGCTTTAATGTATCCATTAAGTCATCATATTCCTGTATTGCTACGGGAGTTTTAAATAACAAAATAATTCCACTGATAATAAAAATAGCGGTTATAATAATAATTAAAATAATATTTGGTATGAAATTATCGGTTGTTATTTTATTAAATAACTGGACAGTCAAAAGTTAATTCCAATAATTTCATATAAAAAAAGATAACACTCTTAGGTGATTCTATAGTATCCTTTAAGCGACTAAACATTTAAGGAGAAAAAATCACAAGAGTGTTACATAAGATATTTTATCACACTCTTGTGGTTTTAAGTATAGAATTATGTGGAAATTGCTAAATGGTCTTTTAAATAAATTCAGAATATGTTTTAGCCGTCAGGCCAATGTCATCAAGCTAAAATGTAAATAACTAGGAAGATTTAAAAATAACTCTAAATCATTCTAGTTATTATTAATTTATAGAGAAAAATATATTTATTTTTGAAAAACACTTGACATTTGAAAATCG
>NZ_JAPPRQ010000001.1 GCF_026719745.1 Clostridium sp. ZS2-4 | reverse complement strand
CCCTGAAAGACTATCAGGTTGATAGGTTGGAGGTGTAAGTACAGTAATGTATTCAGCTGACCAATACTAATAGGTCGAGGGCTTGATCAAAAGTTTAATTCACTGTGCAATTTTGAAAGAATAATTCTTTCAATAAGGACACTCATTCAGCAGAGCTGATGAGTACCATATTTCTAAGAAATCAAAGATTTCAAGAACTATGGCATCTGGTGGTTATGGCTTGAAGGTAACACCCGTTCCCATTCCGAACACGAAGGTTAAGCTTCAAAGCGCCGATGGTACTGCACTGGAGACGGTGTGGAAGAGTAGGTCGCCGCCGGGTAATATGGCTCCTTGGTCAAGCGGTCAAGACACCACCCTTTCACGGTGGTAACAGGGGTTCGATTCCCCTAGGAGTCACCATTAGTTTGTGGGCGCATAGCTCAGCTGGGAGAGCACCTGCCTTACAAGCAGGGGGTCACAGGTTCGAGCCCTGTTGTGCCCACCACAAACAATTTGGCCTAGTGGCTCAGTTGGTTAGAGTACCGGCCTGTCACGCCGGGGGTCGAGGGTTCGAGTCCCTTCTAGGTCGCCACATAAGCGGGTATGGTTCAATGGTAGAACGTCAGCCTTCCAAGCTGAACACAGGGGTTCGATTCCCCTTACCCGCTCCAAAATATGCGTCTTTAGCTCAGCTGGATAGAGCAACGCCCTTCTAAGGCGTGGGCCAGGAGTTCGAATCTCTTAAGACGCACCATATATGGTGGACGTAGTTCAGTTGGTAGAGCGCCAGATTGTGGTTCTGGTTGTCGAGGGTTCGAGTCCCTTCGTCCACCCCACTTAAATTCATAAAATAATATATGGGGGTATAGCTCAGTTGGGAGAGCACCTGCCTTGCACGCAGGGGGTCAAGAGTTCGAATCTCTTTATCTCCACCAAAAGAATAGTCTTTATAGACTGTTCTTTTTTTATTAAATTAATTCATTAACATATTAACAATTATGTAAACTAAGATAATAATGTAAATTCTAAAATATAGGATATAAGAATAAAAGACTTTTCAAAGGATAAGCTAATGATAAAAGTAAGAAAGGAGTGCTGCAAATGAAAAGGAGCTATACAGAAAATAAACAGAATAAAATTCACCATAAAATAGATGAAATTAATGAGAAATATAATCCAGTGAGTAGTGAAGATGAATTTGCTGTAATAGGTAATAATACTGAATTAATCGATACACATGAATTAGGTACGAACATTGAAAGTAATCCATTCCCATTTAGTGAAGAAAGAAAACCATTTTATAAAGAAGATAATAAAAAACACTTTTAATATTATTATTTTATGAATTAAATAAAATTTATGGTAAAAAATAATATAGAAAATCATACAATTGATTTTAATTAGATATCATGCTAAACCTATAATAAAGAGGTGAAAAAAATGGCTAAAAAAGGTACAGAAAAACGTTCAGCATCTAAAGAATCAAATCAAAAGCATCAAACAAATAATCAGCGTGGAAATACAACTAAATAGGCTATATAAAAAATAATAAGTCATTCAATATATTGAATGGCTTATTATTTTAATTTAAAAGCATAGTATAAAAGAATCTTGTAAGCAAAAAATAATGTTGGAAAGGAGAATAGATATGATAGATTTTTATGAATATGGAGATTTAAAAGTAGAAGTTGAAAATTTACACAATGTTTTAATTAATAGACTTGGCACAGGAGAATACAGTACTAGTGATATTATATCTGCATATAAAGGAACTTATGAAAACGAGATGCAAACTGCATTAGGATTAACTTGGGATGCTTATTTTGGAGAAATATTAAAACAATGTGAAGGCAGAACTGGAGGAATGGTAATAAAAGAATTAAATACTGATGATAGAAATGAAGAAATGGGAACTTCACTATGGGAGGTATATTAATTGAATAATACTCATATGTGTGGGGAATATATTATTGGAAAGGAGTGAGTATTATGGCAACTAAATCAGAAAAAAATAGAAAAAATGATAATAAGACAACTAATCAAAAAAGTGCAAATCCAATTACTTTAGATGTTGACCCAGATATGAAAAAACCTACAAGAGGATTACCTAAGATTTAAAATAAATTAAGTTTCAATTAAGTGTTAGAACAACGTTCATTTTTAAGGCACAATAGAGAAAATAATTAAAATGTTAATTTAAGTTGACAAATAAAACGCATAAGACATTTGCCTTATGCGTTTTTCCTAATATAATCTGTAATTCCTTATTGTATCTTTAATTATAGATTATATATTTATTATAAACCTCTTTCATACTGAGCTACCATTCTTTTAACCATTTCTCCACCAACGCTACCACATTGTTTAGAAGTAAGGTTACCATTATATTCTGTAAAAGGTACACCCATTTCAGTAGCTACTTCTGTTTTAAATCTATTTAATCCCTGTTTAGCTTCTGGTACTAATTTTTGTGCCATTAATTTTCACCTCCTTTTTCCTTTGTAATAATAGCTTATCCATTATTCAGATATATATAATAGAAAATTAGAGGAAATTAAGGCACTTGTCTCTAAAATTAAATATGATTTCATAACAAACTATATTTTTCAATTATTATCGTGATACATGAATTATGATACCCTAAACCAAATAAAATATACTCTTAAGGTTAACAATATTTTGGATATAAAGTGAAACTTAATTTAGATAGAGTTTTTACTTCAGATAAATTCTAATTGCTAGTCAAGGGATAAAATTATATTAATACAAATAAAAAAGCAAGAGGGGTAAAATAACTACCTCTCCTACTTTTTATTTGCTTATATTAAAAATTATAAAGTTCTTTCGTATTGTTCTACCATCTTTTTAACCATTTCTCCACCAACGCTGCCGCATTGTTTAGAAGTAAGGTTACCATTGTAATCTGTAAAGTTTACTCCAAGTTCAGTAGCTGTTTCCATTTTAAATTTATTTAATCCTTGTTTAGCTTCTGGTATTAATTTTTGTGCCATAATATTTCCTCCTTTTTATTATAATGTTTTTTTAAATTGAAGAATTTATGTTACACTAGTATCTTAACCTATTTATTAAATATTATATTAGTATATTAGAGGTACAAGTTGAAGTTTGTACTTATTTTAGTAAAAAAAATATCATATGTTATTTTTTATTTAAAAAATTTTTATATTATAATTGACAAGGAATACTGAATAATAGACAATAAGTATGGAATAAAACTAAAATGTGAAGGTGATAGTAGTTGGGAGATGGTGATTTGAAAAAGCTAAAAATTATTATGACTGGAGGCGGTTCAGCCGGACACGTAACTCCTAATCTTGCACTCATACCTAAGTTGAAAGAATTAGGATATGAGATACAATATATAGGCACAGAAAATGGAATAGAAAGAAAGATAATTGAAAGTGAGAAAATAAAATATCATGTTATTTCCAGTGGGAAGTTAAGAAGATATTTTGATATAAAAAATTTTTCAGATCCTTTTAAGGTTATTAAAGGAGTATTTGAAGCAAAAAATATAATAAAAAGAGAAAAACCTAATATAGTTTTTTCAAAAGGGGGATTTGTATCAGTTCCAGTTGTAATGGGTGCATACTTGAATAGAGTTCCAGTTATTGTACATGAATCCGATATGACTCCTGGACTAGCAAATAAATTAGCTGTTCCATTTTGCACTAAAGTGTGTGTTACTTTTCATGAATCATTAAATAAAATAAAAAATAATAAAGGGGTTCTTACAGGAACACCTATCAGAAGTGAATTATTTGGAGGCAGTAAAATTAAAGGACGAAAAATATGCGGTTTTGAAGATGACAAACCTGTTCTAATGGTTATAGGGGGAAGTTTAGGTTCTAAAGTTATAAATGATGCTGTAAGAGAAGAATTAAATAAATTACTTATAAAATTTAATATTATTCATATATGTGGTAAAGGAAATTTAGAAGAAAAGCTAAAAAATGTAAAAGGTTATGTGCAATTTGAATATGTAAATGAAGAACTGCCACATTTAATGATTGCTGCAGACATATTTGTTTCAAGAGCAGGAGCAAATGTAATATTTGAACTGTTAGCCTTGAGAAAACCTAATTTATTAATACCGCTATCAGCTAACGCCAGTAGAGGAGATCAAATTTTGAATGCAGCTTCCTTTGAAAAAAATGGGTACAGTATGGTTTTGCAAGAGGGGGAGCTTAATAGTAATTTACTTATTAAGTCGTTAAATCAGCTGTATAGTGACAGGGATAAATATATGAAAAAGATGAACTCAAGTTCTATTAACAATGGTGTAGGTGAGATAATTAAATTAATAAAACAATATACTAAATAAATATAAAACAGTAATGAAATTAAGTTTTCGTTACTGTTTTATATTTATACACAAAAATAAAATTTAGAAAATTTTGAAAACAATCAATATATATAATATAATATGAATAACAACAATAATAATAGCAGACAGGGGGAATGATTATGAAAATAGAGTTTTATGGTGCAGCTAAATGTGTAACAGGTTCTTGTCATATTTTAAAGATAAATAATAAAACTGTTCTTTTAGATTGTGGACTTTATCAAGGAAAAGATGAAAAGGAAAGAGGAAACGATGAGTTTCATTTTGATCCCAAGTCAGTTGATTGTGTTATACTATCTCATGCACACATTGATCATAGTGGTAGAATTCCTTTGCTATATAAAAAAGGATTTAAAGGAGAAGTTTTGTGTACTAAAGCAACAAAGGAATTATGCAGTATAATGCTGCCAGACAGCGGATATATACAAGAAACAGAAATAGAGTGGAAAAATAGAAAAAGAATAAGGCAAGGGCTTCAGCCTGTAGAACCGTTATATACTGCTAAAATAGCTGAACTATCAATGTATTTATTCAGAGAATATAATTATGATGAATTTATTGAAGTTTTTGATGGACTTAAAATTAGGTTTAGAGATGCAGGACATTTGTTAGGTTCATCTATAGTAGAACTATACATTAAAGAAGAATATGAAGAAGAGATTAAAATTGTTTACACTGGAGATTTAGGCAACACTAATAAGCCTATAATAAAAGACCCTTCTTATATTGATTATGCTGATTATTTAATAATGGAAACAACATATGGTGATAGAGTACATGGTAATATTGATTGGTCTTTTAAAGAATTGGTAAATATCATAAAATACACCTTTGAAAGGGGTGGAAATGTAGTTATACCATCTTTTTCAGTAGGAAGAACTCAAGAGATTTTATATGCTTTAAATAAATATGTTGAAAATAATGAATTGGGAAATATAACTGTTTTCGTAGATAGTCCTCTTGCTGAAAATGCAACTAAAATATTTGAAAGATGTAGTGAATATTTTGACAAAGAAACTAAGGAATTATTATACAAAGGTATTAATCCTCTAAGAT
Source organism: Clostridium sp. ZS2-4 (assembly GCF_026719745.1). Lineage (GTDB taxonomy): Bacteria > Bacillota > Clostridia > Clostridiales > Clostridiaceae > Clostridium_H. Next base: position 28,061 of record NZ_JAPPRQ010000001.1, on the reverse strand, counting down.
TTAAAGGATTGGTATTTACAAGTTCACCTCAACAATCAATAAAGATAAATAATATGGATAGTGGAGCTGTAATTATTTCAGCAAGTGGAATGTGTGAAGCAGGAAGAATTAAACATCATCTTAAGCACAATTTATGGAGAAAAGAGTCATCAATTGTATTTGTAGGATATCAAGCAGAGGGCACTTTAGGTAGATCCATATTGGATGGAAATAAAAAAGTTACCGTATTTGGAGAACCAATAGCTGTTAATGCCAAGATATATTCTCTTGAAGGATTATCAGGTCATGCTGACAGAGAAGGATTAATAAATTGGGTAGATAAATTCATGCAAAGACCAAAAGAAATACTGCTTGTTCATGGAGATGCAAAAGCACAAGAAAGCTTTAAAACACTTTTAGAATCAAAAAATTATACTGCAAGAATAATGGACATGGGAGAAAGCTATTATATCAATGAACACATGAAGCTTAATGATGAAAACATTAAATATAGAATAATTAAACTGTTAAATTCTATCGATAATATTGAAAATATGAGTAAGGATTTTTTAGCAAAAGAAATAAATAAAGTTATATATAAAGATGATAAAAAAATTAATAAATAGATATAAAATAGAAGCTGTAAAATAACTTATAGCTTCTATTTTAGTGTTAAGGAATATATTTATTAGAGGTTTTAGTTATTTTCTATAAATTACAAAAATAAAAAATTGGTATTTTGTAAAAAATAAATTATGAAAAATATTATAAAGCAATTACGATGAGAGGTGAAGTTATGAAAAAGAAAAATAGTATAAAGGTTTTATTATCAACATTATTTTTATTGTTAACCGTGAGTTTTAGCTCATCAGCACAAGAAATTAATTATAAAACTTTTGATTACTTAGTTAAACAGGGAGATAGTTTATGGAAAATATGTGTGAAGCATCAGATTGGCGTTTCAGAGGTATTATCAGTCAATCCTCAGATTGTTGATCCTAGTTTAATATATCCTAATCAAGTAATTAAGGTTCCAGATTTAAGCGAAGTAAAAAGATTAGAAAACGAAGTACTTAGATTGGTGAATGTTGAAAGGGGAAAGCAAGGACTAAAACCATTAAAAGCTAATTGGCAGCTATCAAGAGTTGCAAGATACAAATCACAGGATATGATAGATAAAAATTATTTTTCTCATACATCACCTGTATATGGATCTCCGTTTAATATGATCAAAAACTTTGGAATAAATTATAGAAGAGCTGGAGAAAACATAGCTTATGGACAAAGAACACCTGCTGAGGTAATGAAGGCTTGGATGAATTCTCCAGGACATAGACAAAACATACTAAACCCTAATTATTCCCAAATAGGTGTTGGTGCTGCTAAGGCAAAAAACGGACAGCTATATTGGACTCAAATGTTTATAGGGTGGTAGAGTATACAAAGAAGATAAGATGTTCTAGTAAATTTTATTAGGCATCTTATTTTTGTTTAAAAAAGCTGTTTAATAGTGTAGAATATAATAGCAAAGTAGTTTTATTTTACAACTAAGGAGAGAATGAAATGTCAACTTATATTTTTATATTTTTTGCAAAAATATTTGAAGTATCCTTAACTACTGTTAGAACTGTTTTTATAACAAGAGGGGAAAAGCTTTGGGCTGCTGTAATTGGTTTTTTTGAAGTATCAATTTGGCTTTATGTTATAGGTAGAGTATTAACGGGAATACAAGAAGACCCTAAAAAGATGATTATTTATGCATTAGGTTTTTCATGTGGAAATTACATAGGATGCATCATCGAAGATAAGTTAGCTTTGGGAGTTTTAACTATAAATGTTATAGTTACTGAGGAAGATAGTAAAGAACTTGCTCGTACATTGAGAGAGAAAAATGTAGGAGTAACTGTTATTGAAGGAGAAGGGATAAACACCAAAAAGAAAGTATTACTTATTCATGCTAAAAGAAGAAGGAAAAATGAAATTGTAAAGATTATAGAGAATACAAATATTCCTTCTGTTATATCTATCAATGAAACTAAAACAGTATATGGTGGTTATGGATTGAGAAAATAAGCAAAGGATAAAAATTAATAAGGCGAGAGGATGATACAGTATGGGAAAAATTATAGTTTTAGCGGAAAAGCCTTCAGTGGCTCGTGATATAGCAAAGGTACTAAAGTGCAATAAAAAAGGAAAAAGTTCATTAGAAGGTGATAAATATATTGTTACATGGGCTTTGGGACATTTAGTTACTTTAGCTGATCCAGAAAGCTATGGAGAAAAGTATAAAAAGTGGAGTTTCGATACTTTACCAATGTTACCAAAGAAAATGGATTTAGCTGTAATTAAAAAGACAGCTAAACATTTTCATGAAATAAAAAAAATAATGAATAGAAAAGATGTTGATGAATTAATAATAGCTACTGATGCTGGACGAGAAGGTGAGCTTGTTGCAAGATGGATAATTGAAAAAGCCAATTTTAAAAAGAATATTAAACGTTTATGGATATCTTCTCAAACAGACAAGGCGATAAAAGATGGGTTTAATAATCTAAAGTCAGGTAAGCAATATGAAAATCTATATGCATCAGCAGTATGCAGAGCAGAGGCTGATTGGATTGTGGGACTTAATGTGACAAGGGCTTTGACATGCAAATATAATGCCCAGCTTTCAGCTGGAAGAGTACAAACTCCAACACTGGCTATGATAGTACAAAGAGAAGAGGAAATTAAGAAATTTATACCTAAGGACTACTATTCTATAACAGGAAGTGCTAATGGTTTTATACTTCAATGGCAAGATTCTAAAGGAAATCAAACCCGTACGTTCAATAAGGAAAAAGCTGATAAGATTGTTTCAGAGGTTAATGGAAAAGTAGGAGAGATTGTTGAAGTTAAAGAAACACCTAAGAAAAAATATTCACCTTTATTATATGATTTGACGGAGCTTCAAAGAGATGCCAATAGAAAATTTGGATATTCTGCAAAGCAAACATTATCAATAATGCAGAGATTATATGAAAATCATAAAGTATTGACTTATCCAAGAACAGATTCCAGATACTTGACTACAGATATAGTAGATACTTTGAAAGAAAGGCTTAAAAACATAGCTATTGGTCCATATGCAAAGGCGGCTAATACTGTGCTTAAAGGAAATATAAGAGCTAACAAAAGCTTTGTAGACAACAATAAGGTTTCAGACCATCATGCTATAATTCCAACTGAGCAGAAGGTTAGTTTAGGGGAATTAAGCTTTGAAGAGAGAAGTATTTATGATTTAGTTGTAAGAAGATTTTTATCAGTATTATACCCACCTTTTGAATATATACAGATTAGTACTGTGGCTTTAGTTAATGGAGAAGTATTTTTGGCTCAAGGGAAAATAGTTAAGGCTAAAGGGTGGAAGGCTGTATACGATAAGGATGAAGACTTAGACGAGGAAGATTACAACGGCGACAATGAAAATATTATAAAAGATCAAGTGTTACCTGAGGTTAATAAAGGAGATAAGATAAAGCTAACAGGGGTTAAGGTTGTTAAAGGACAGACTAAACCTCCAGCAAGATTTAATGAAGCTACATTGCTTTCAGCTATGGAGAATCCTCAAAAGTATATGCAAACTAATAATAAAGAACTTATGAAAACTATAGGAGAGACTGGTGGATTAGGTACAGTTGCCACAAGAGCAGATATAATTGAAAAATTATTTAATACATTTTACATAGAGAAAAAAGGAAAAGAAATAATTCCAACATCTAAAGGAAAGCAGATTATAGAACTTGTGCCTTCTGATTTAAAATCTCCTATATTAACAGCAGAATGGGAGAAGCAGTTGTCACAAATAAGTAATGGAAATTTAAATGATAAGAAATTTATAGGAGATATGAGAAATTATGCTTCAAAGCTTGTTGGAGATGTTATATCTAGTACAGATAAATATATTCATGACAATATGACTAGAGCAAGATGTCCTGAATGCGGAAAATATTTACTTGAGGTTAACGGTAAAAAAGGAAAGATGCTTGTATGTCAGGATAGAGAATGTGGATATAGAAAAGGTATAGCAAAAGTAACTAATGCCAGATGCCCTGAATGTAATAGAAAGTTAGAGTTAAGAGGTAAAGGCGAAGGTGAAATATTTGTTTGCACTAATTGTGGTTACCGAGAAAAAATGTCAGCCTTTAAGAAAAGGAAAGAAAGTCAAAGTAAGAATGTTAGTAAGAAAGATGTAAACAGATATTTAAAAAATCAAAAGGCAGATGAACCAATAAATTCAGCACTTGCTGATGCATTAGCTAAATGGAAAGAACAATAAATAAAAGCAGCTTAATACACATTAAGCTGCTTTTATTTTGAATTATTAAAGTTGCATAAAAAATTCATCAATTATTTTCTCAGCTAACCTTTTTTTTATGTTAGCTTCATTTATTAAGGTAAGAACTGTAATAAACATTTGAGATAAATCAACTTTATCCAGATTTTCAGTATGTTCTTTAATTAAAGTGGATTTTTCTTGCAAATTCTTATTTAGATTATCTACTTCAGTTTTCTTTATTTTTAAGAATGAGTCATAGATTTTATCAATTTCAAGTCTATCTATATAATCATCTTCTAAACTTTTAATTATTGGTTTAAGCAAATAACCGATATCATTGATAGATAGATTTTGTTTTAAATAGTATATAAGAATAAGTAAGATTATATGCTCTCTTGTATATTTCTTTTTATTTGGAGGCATAAGTATTTTTGCTTTGGTATAATTATTTATCATTGTTTTAGTAAGAATTTTATCTTCTTCATTCCTTTTAAGATGATTTAACTTATTTTCAAATAATGTTATTACCTGATCCATATATAAATCTAATGAGGGTATATCTGAAAGTGTTAAATCTTCATTTAAGGAAAGTCTTTCTATAAATGAAGAAATATCTTTTTCGCTAAATTCCATAAAAACACTCCTATTATTTTAATCAACTTAAAAAAATATTATCATATATATGACTATATTTCAACAAATAGTAATCAAAACTACGTTTTAATATATAAATATTTAAGAAAATAATATAAATAGAAATTTGTAGTAAAACGGATTAAATATAATATAATCTCCATTATTAAGGAAAAATTAAAGTATTTGATAAAATATGGAACTTATATTTAAAATATTAATGTGGTAAAATAAGTTCAGTACAATACGTAGTATTGAAAACTACGTGGCGTGGTGATGATATTCAATGTTTATATCTTATAATAAGGAGTGAAAGTGTATGAAAAATATATTTAGAGATCCGGTTAGTGGATTGACACACTTATTTGGAGCTTTGGCATCTTTAATAGGGTTGATAATATTAATAAGGTATCAACTTAATATTCCAAATTCTACGCCTTTAGGGTTAACAGCAGTAATAATGTTTGGAATAAGTCTTATTTTGCTTTATACAGCCAGTTCCGTTTACCATCTTGTTAAATCCTCAGATAAGGTTATTAAAATTTTAAGAAAATTAGATCATTCTATGATTTTTATATTAATTGCAGGTACATATACTCCTGTATGCCTTATTTCACTAAATGGAAGACTAAGATGGATAATGTTTATATCCATATGGGCTTTAGCTATCATAGGGGTATCATTTAAAATGATATGGTTTAATTGTCCAAGATGGTTATCAACTTTATTTTATGTATTTATGGGGTGGATTGCTGTATTTTTAATTTCTCCTATTTCTAAGGCTATAAATATAAGAGGTATAGTATGGCTTATATTGGGTGGAGTCTTTTATACTGTAGGTGCAGTAATATATGCAGCTAAATGGCCTAAGATAAATTCTAAAGTTTTTGGATTCCATGAAATATTTCATCTGTTTGTACTTGCAGGAAGCTTTTGTCATTACTTTATGGTATTTAAGTATGTATTATAGAATTAAAAAATAGTTCTTATTCACTAAATATATTATAATAAATATAGGATAAATAGTTAAATATATTACTATTTGTCCTATATTTTTATTGATATAAAGAAAGGATTAATAAAATTATGAAAACTAAAGATGAGATAAACAAATTAAAACTATTTATAGAAGAAAATTCTTTGGTAGCAGTATATATTTCTTCAAACAAATGCGGGGTATGTCATGCTTTATTGCCTAAAATTGAGATAATGCTTGAAAGATACCCTGAAATTAAACTGAAAAAAGTAAATATAGATGAATATACTGAAATTGCAGGTGAATTTTCAATTTTTACAATACCAGCTGTTCTTTTTTTTATAAATGGTAAAGAAGTTATAAGAAGAGCAAGGTTCATAAGCATGGATGAATTAGAGCAAAGTATAAGCAGATATTATAACATGCTAGGTATTCATGAAAAGTATTGACGTAATAGAATAAAAGAACTAAGCCGCTAATAAATAGAGGCTTAGTTCTTTTAATATATAACATTAGTTAAAAACAGTCCATGGGCTGGTGCAGTATCAGAGGCTAAAGAACGATTCTTTTCATTCATTATTCTTTTAACATCTGTTGGGGGAAATTTTCCTAGTCCTACTTCAATTAAAGTTGCAGCTAAAATTCTAACCATCTTATATAAAAAACCATTTCCATTAAAAATTATATCAATATTTTCTCCGGATATTTTAAAATCAATAGAGTGTATTTTGCGTATTGTGGATTTGTTTTTAGACTTTAGAGCTGTAAAGCTTTTAAAATCATGTTCACCTATAAAAAATTCCGCTGCTTCTTTCATTTTTTCTATATTCAATTTCTCTTTAACATGATAGGTATATTTACCATTAAAAACATCGTGAATTTTAGAATTATGTATTTTATAGGTATAAATTTTTTGTGAAACATTAAATCTTGAATGGAAGGATTCTTCTACTTCTTCTACTTTTTTAACTACAATATCTTGAGGTAAAGATCTATAGCAAAAGTCTAAAAGCTTTTCAATAGAAATATTAGAATTTGTAAAGAAATTTGCCACTTGATTTTCTGCATGAACTCCTGCATCTGTTCTTCCTGAAGCAATAAGTTCAATATCTTCTCTAAGTATTTCACTTAAAGTTTTTTCTAATTTGTGTTGAATAGTATTAGTATTATTTCCAAGTTTTTGCCATCCTTTATATCTAGAACCATCGTATTGAATAATAATTTTTATATTTCTCATATTAAATCTCCTTACTTTCTATAAGTTACTTTAACCATTTTAAATGATTTTAAGTTAATAAGCAAATTTATAATTAAAATTAATACGTCATATGGTTAGGATGACCAATATTAATTACTATTATGATAATAAAATTCCATAATAATATGGAACTGTTAATGGAATAATATTTATATATTTTAACAACTTAGTCTTTGGAGGAAACAAAGAGATGAATAATAATGGAAGCTTTTTATTGCAATTATTTTTTATATTACTATTGATTTGTTTAAATGCATTTTTTGCAGCAGCAGAGATTTCAATTATTTCTTTAAATAAAAACAAGATGAATAATTTGGCTGAGAAAGGTAATAAAAAAGCTGGCTTACTTATAAAGTTAGTTGATGAACCCAGCAAATTCTTTGCTACAATTCAGGTAGGTATTACTTTAGCAGGCTTTTTTGCCAGTGCTACGGCAACTGCCAGTATTTCAAAACAATTGGGAAAGGTATTAAAAAAAGTTGATATTAAATTTATTTCTAATGCCAGCAGTCAAATAGCAATTATTATTGTAACTATAATTTTAGCCTATATTACTTTAGTGTTAGGAGAACTGGTACCAAAGCGTATAGCGGTACAGAAGTCTGAAAAAATCGCTATGGCTGCAATAAGACCTATAATGTTATTGTATAAAATTACTTTGCCTTTTGTTAGAATTCTTACATATTCCACGGATTCCATAATTTCATTGTTAGGGATTAAGCATGATAAGGTTGAAGAAAAAATAACTGAAGAAGAAATAAGAAGAATTATTAATGAAGGAGAAGAAAAGGGAGTTTTAGACAAAGAAGAAAAAGAAATGATACAAGGGGTATTTGATTTTGATGATAAATTAGCAAAAGCAGTAATGACGCCCAGAACTAAAGTTTTTGCTGTTGATGTGGAAATGAATATAAATGAAGCAGTAGACTTAATCATAAAAAAACAATACTCCAGAGTGCCTATATATAAAGATAATATGGACAATATAATAGGGATTATAAATATGAAGGATTTACTTAAATTTTTAGTAGGGAAGGAAAAAGAAATTACATCCTTGGAAGATATATCGAGAAAACCGTATTTTGTTCCAGAAACAAAGGATATAAACATATTATTTAGAGAGCTAAAAGAAAGTAACAATCACCTGGCTATTTTAATTGATGAGTATGGAGGATTTTCAGGTATTGTTACAATTGAGGATTTAATTGAAGAAATACTTGGAGATATTTTTGATGAATACGATAAACTTAGAAAAAATGAGGAAGTTATTGTAAAAATAGATAAAGATACTTATATTGTAAGTGGATTGATATCTATAAAGAAAATAAATGATGAATTAGGTATTGGTTTGCCAGAGGAAGATGTTGATACTTTAGGGGGATTTATTTTAGATTTAATTGGAATCATTCCAACAGAAGATAAGGAATATTCAGTACAGTATAAGAATATTACTTTTTTTATAGAAAAGGTAATAAACAAAAGAATAGAATTAATTAAAATACATATTGATTAGAATTCCAGTATCTAAAATAATTAATTGAAAATACTGTTATATTATTATAGTATAAATATGTGATAAAAAATTGTACCTAATATTACCTATTGGTTGCAATTATCAAGGTTCATTGTTTGAAGATCGATTTATGAAAAAACTTCAATGAATCTATAATAACACTATTTAAAAACTAAACTTAGGAGGAATTTTAATGAATATAGCAGTTATTTCAGATATACATGGAAATATTTTTGCACTGGAAGCGGTATTACAAGATATAAAAAATAGAAATGTAGATACAGTAATATGCCTTGGTGACTTGGTTGGATATGGTCCTTTCCCAAATGAGGTTATAGATTTAATCAGAAAAGAAGATATTTTAGTTATTATGGGAAATTATGATGCTGCTGTTGTTTCCAATGATATAAAATACATACAAGATAACGAATTAAACAGAAACTTTGCACTGCCTTGGTCTGTAAATGAAGTGAATGAAAATAATAAAAAATATTTAAAAAGGCTTCCAGAAAATATTACTGTTATTGATGAAGGAAAAGTTATGACTTTTGTTCACGGCAGTACAAGAAGCATAAATGAATATTTAAAGGAAAATTCTAAAGAGGCTGAAGAAGTAATGAAGGAATATGATGGAGACATATTGGTTTGTGCACATACTCATCTGCCATATATGAAAAAATATGGTGAAAAGATACTTATTAATGATGGAAGTGTTGGTAAGCCTAAAATAGGAAGACCTAATGCTTCATATGGTATTTTAACATGTGATGAGGATACTATAGACTTTCAGGTGCTTGAAATCCCTTATGAGTATGAAAAAAACATAAAAGCTATGGAAGAAAGAAATTTTCCTAAACAATTAGTAGATTCATTAAGAACAGGAAATGCTTAATCTATTTGTAAGAAATAAATCAAACAATACCATGACTTATTTTATGATTACAAGAATATAATAATAATAGATATATAAATTTGGATTGAAGGGCAGGAGAAATCTTGGGTAGGGTTATAAAGAAAGGTGACTACTTAGACAAGATATATGAGAGAAATTCAGAGAATGGTAATTATATTATTCCAATATCTTTAGACAAGTGCAATGACGTATTTAATGATTGGGATAATGCTCCTTTTAAAAAAAGAGATATGGACCCAGATTTAGCAGATTTTCTAGAGGATTGTTCAGAAGATATACCTTTTAAATATGGAATTGATGTGTGTTTTTATATTTCCCAACAGGAAAAAGATGAAAGTAGAGAACAAGCTTTAAGATCTAGTTTTAGGAATTACTATTATTATTACTACATGTCAGAAACAAAATTTTTAAAAGAATCTCATAAAAAAATATTAAAATATATTGTAACCTCATTTTCATTTCTAGTTATAATATTTTTATCTACAGGTATCTACAAAGAAAATATTCTGGCTAGTACTATAAAAGAAGGTATAATGATAGGTGCTTGGGTGTTCTTGTGGGAGGCTATTTCAATTTTCTTTTTTAAAAAAGGAGAAGTTACAGAAAAGATAAAAAAATATAAAAGATTTAAAGAGTGTTCAATATATTTTAAATATAATAATTTATAGATGAATAAGAATAGAAAAGGCATATATTGCGTGAAAAACTTTTACGCAATATATGCCTTTGTTTATTTTTTGAAATAATAAAGCTTTCCGTCTTCAATGGAACAGTCTATTAATTCTAAATCATAAAGATAAGATATGAATGCAGAAATAGAACACAAGTCTAGTAAGTATTCTTTCACATCCACAGAAATATCATTTAATATTATTATATTTTCTAAAATATCCTCTCTTGTACAAGGTTGATCCAATAATTCCAGGATTGTTTGAGACGTTTTTTCTATATTTTCTATATTGTTATCTATTAATATGTTAAGTTCATCTCTGCTTAGTATATCTTTACCATGGCTTATTACAAAATATTCTGCTTCAACTTCCTTCAGTTTGTTTAAGGTTCCCAGTCGTTCTTCTATGTTAAAGAGATATGGAAAAGGATATTTGTCCAAAGTTTCGCTGCTGAAAATACTATCTCCAAGAAAACATATCTTTTCAGGAGTTATAATTCCAATATCTCCTTCAGAATGACCGCTTAAAGACAAAACTTCAAATTTATCATCATTAATTTTATTTATTCCATATTCTAAAGTAAAGTCTACATCAAAGGCTTTTTTGGGTTTAAATAATTTTTTTGAAGGAACTGCTGATGTAGATAAAACAGCATGCAGATTAGGATTTTCCATGTATATCCTTTCTTTTTCAGAAGTGTAAACTAGGGTTCCAGGATAGTTTTCTTTAAAGTAGTGATTACCCCCACAGTGATCAATATGACTGTGTGTATTAATTATATATTTTGGGTGAAGGTTATTTTCTTTAAGAACTTCATCAATTTTCCTTGCAATAGTATTGTTTATTCCAGAGTCTATTAAAAGACAGAATTTATTTTTGAATACATATACTCCAATATTGGTTTGAGAAGGAATGTAATAAGTATTTCCTTTTAGCTTAACAAGTTCCAAAATTGTCACATCCTTTGCGTTAAATCATTATTAAAAATATAGCATATATATAATAAAATAACAAATACTTATTGGCATTTGCCATTAAACAAAAAATGGGGTATAATTATATATAGCATATGCCATAATAAAAGCATAAAAACTGCTTATGCACAATATAAATATTTAGAGAACAGGAGGATTAATAATGAAAATAGTAGTATCAGCTTTAGGTAAGGATAAAACTGATCTTTTAGATCCTAGATTTGGAAGATGCAGTTATTTTCAAATTTTTAATACAGAGACTAATGAATATACGTCATTGGAAAATAATGGGGTTACTTCATCGCAAGGTGCAGGAATAGCAGCAGCACAGCAGGTAGTAGATAATGAAGTTGATGTTGTAATTACTGGAAGTGCAGGTCCTAATGCTTTTAGGATATTAAATGATTCAAATATAAAAATATTTAAAGGAACAGAGGAAAAAGTTGAAGATGTTATAAAGATGTATGAAGAAGGAAAGCTTGAAGAAATTTCAGGTGCTGGAGCCGCTCACAAAGGTATGGGAAGATAGGAGTTGAAGGCTTTGAACATAGCAGTATTGAGTGGAAAGGGTGGAACAGGCAAAACAACAGTATCAACAAATTTGGCAAAGGTTTTAAAAGCTAACTACATTGATTGTGATGTAGAAGAACCAAATGGATTTATATTTCTAAAGCCTGAGATAGTTAAAAAAGAAGAGGTTAGGGTTATATATCCAGTAATAAACGATGAAAAGTGCATTATGTGCGGTAAGTGTGCACAGATATGCCAGTTTAATGCTCTAGCAAAAACCAAAAAAGATATATTGTTGTTTGAAAAATTATGTCATGGTTGTGGAGCCTGCCAAATAGTATGTCCGAACAATGCCGTTACTTTTGAAGAAAGACCAATTGGAATTATAGAAGAAGGAAAATCAGAGGATATGAGTTCAATGAGAGGGATACTTAATATTGGAGAACCTATGGCTGTTCCTGTAATAAAAAAGCTTTTAAACAGTATAAAGGGTAGTATTAATATTGTAGACTGTTCTCCAGGGACTTCCTGCAATGTAGTAAATATTCTTCAGCAGATAGATGCAGCTGTACTTGTAACTGAAACTACAGAATTTGCACTTCACGATTTAAAACTTGCTGTAGAGCTTGTGAAAAACTTTAACATACCTTTTGGAGTAATTATAAATAAAGAAATGAAGGAAGATAACATAATTAGAGATTACTGCAGTAAGGAAAATATTAAAGTCTTTGGTTCAATACCTTACAGCAGAGAAATAGCTGAGGTATATTCAAAAGGAGAAATGTTAGTTGACCATCAAAAATATAAAACTATATTTGACAGCACGGCTGAAGAGATAAAGGCGGTGATATCTTGGAATTAGTTGTTATAAGTGGTAAAGGAGGAACTGGTAAAACTACTATAGCAGTAGCTTTATCAGAGCTTGCTCACAATGTAGTTAAGGCAGATTGTGATGTGGATGCACCAAATCTTTATCTTATGTACAAAGGAGAAGATATACAAGGAAATGACTTTATTACAGGAAAAAAGGCTGAAATAAATATAGATAAATGTATCAAATGTGGAAAATGTGAAGAGGTATGCCGCTTTGATGCAATAAAAAATTATAAAATTAATGAATACAAGTGTGAAGGATGTACAGCTTGTTCTTTAGTGTGTCCAAGTGGTGCAGTTGAAATAAAAGATGATATTGGAGCTGAAACTCTGGTTACAAAAGCAGCTAAAGGAATTATTTCAAGAGCAAAGATGGAAATAGGTGCGGATGGTTCTGGAAAGCTTATAACTGAAGTAAGAAAAAATGCAAAAGATTATTCAAAAGATAATCTGGTAATAATTGATGGTTCACCTGGTATAGGATGTCCAGTAATTTCTTCAATAACTGGTACAGATGCAGCTTTGGTAGTTACAGAACCTACAAAATCTGGACTTGAAGATATGAAAAGAGTTTTGGAGGTTTGTGATTATTTCAGAGTTAAAGCTTTAGTATGCATAAATAAATCAGATATAAATAAAGAAATTACAAAAGAAATAAAAAGCTTCTGTAAAGAAGAGAATTACGAAGTTGTAGGAGAAATTCCTTATGATGATACAGTAATGAAAGCCATAAATGAGCTTAAGGCTATAACAGAATATAAGGAAAGTAAAGTAAACTTGGAAATAATTAGAATGTGGGAAAAAATAAAAAAATTTTTATATAAAAAAGAGGAGGAATTTTAAATGAAAATAGCAGTAGCAGTAGAGGGGAATTTTGTAAGTGGACATTTTGGACACTGTGAAGGGTTTAGAATTTATGAAGCAGAGAATAATAAAGTTATAGGCAGTCAAATGGTTGCAAATCCAGGTCATAGACCAGGTTTTTTACCAGTATTTCTAAAAGAACAAAATGCTGATGTAATAATTGCTGGTGGAATGGGAGCAACTGCTCAACAACTATTTAATGAAAATGGTATTAAGGTTGTTGTAGGAGCTAGTGGAGAATCTGATAAGATTGTAGAGGGATACTTACAAGGAATAGTACAATCTACTGGTTCAGTATGTACTGAACATGCACACGAAGGACATTGTGAAGAATAAAAAAAAAGGGTGATTTTATCCCCTTTTTTTATTATAATAAAACTTATAAAGATTTGTTATAATAACAAGGAGGATAATGATGCCAAGACCTGTTAAGTGGAGAAGAGTTCAATTTGTTCCTGAAAATAATTATTTCATGCCATTGAACAAAAGAAAATGTGAAATAGAAGAAATAGTACTTAAAATAGAAGAATTAGAAGCTATGAGACTTAAAGATATTGAAAAGTTAAACCAGGAACAATGCGCAGAAAAAATGAGGGTATCAAGGCAGACTTTTCAAAATATAATCGACGAAGCAAGACGTAAGGTTGCTCAAGCTTTAACAGAAGGCAAAGCTATAAAAATAGAAGGTGGAAATTACACCATAAATATTTGTGCCTTAAAATGCATAGAATGTGGAGATGTTTTTGAAGTAAATTATGAAAATAAAGAGAGAAAATGTCCAAAATGCAGTTCCACAGAAGTGATATGTATAAAAAAAGAGAATTTCTGCAGCAAAAGGTGTGGGAAAATAAATAATATGAATTCCTATGGTGACAAATAAAATACTGATAAAGAATATATATAAGTTGTAAATACTATTAATTGTATTAAGATTTCGTTGAAGTTTTTTTATGAATTGATAATTGAACCATTAATATTGAGAATTACAATATATATGTTAATAAAAAAATTTAAAATATATGTTGACAGCTTGGCCTAAAAGAGGTATATTATACATGTAAATGCAGTAAAACATATTAAGGAAACGTTTAAATTACTTAGCAATTGACCCTGAAAGAGGCAATTGACGTAAATACCTCGAGTTAAGCAGGCAGTTGACCAGAGCGGCAATTGACCTGCTTATTGACTATTTTCAATACTAAGGAAAAAATATGTATTTTAATTAAATTTAGGAGGGGAATTTTATGAAAGTGATTAAGCGAAATGGAAGACTGCAGGAATTTGACGTTAATAAGATTAAGGTATCCATAATGAGAGCTTCAGATGATTTGAAACAACCTTTAAATTCATCAGATATTGACAATATTACTCAAAGTATACAAGGTACCATAAAAACATATAATGAAGATTCTGTTAAAGCGCAAGAAATACACAGAATTGTTGTAGAAGAATTGAGAAAATACGGATTTCAGCATATTGCAGAAGCTTATGATGAAGGAAGTAAATAGTGGAATATTTTACCTCTGGCAGTTTTGCTAGAGGATTTTTTAAATTTTATTGACTTTACATATGCATGATACTGGTGCATAATAAATTTATCCGATGTCTACGTCGCTAATATTTTCGCCTCTATAGGTGGATAGGTAAGTGGCTACGACATGGATAAGGGTTTCTAAGTTTTAGATGGAGCAAAAACTCCACCTGAAACTTAGAATCCTATTTATGTATTTTTGACAAGGGAGGCAAATGGTATGTTAGAACAGAATAGAGAAGAGGAAAATGTTATGAAAACGGTAGAGAATGAAGAAATGAAAATAGAAAGTGAAAGTATTGAGAGTTTTGCTTGTGAAACAAAAGAAAAAATAACTTTTATTGATACATTCAAATCAAATTTAATTGATATAGTATCAACTGGAGTAATTTCAATTGCAGCACTATATATATTTGATATATTAATTAGAGTAACTGCTGGATATTATGTAAAAGAAAAAATACCAATGCTGTTTATCTTTTATTTAATTTCATCACTTTTGTATACAAGTATTATGGAAAACAAAAGTGCAGATACTATAGGAAAAAGGGTATCAAGAATAAGAATAACAAAATAAAGAAATTTATTTAGGAGTGAAGTCGAACATATGAGAAAAAGAAAAGTATACGATTTTAACATAGAAAGCACAGAATTTCCAGGATTCGGAGTGGCTTACCATGAAGGTAACAAAGTTTTAATAAAAAGTGCACTTCCAGGGCAGAAGATTAAAGCTTTCGTACATAAATTTAAAGGTGGTAATGCACAAGCAAAGATAAATGAAATTCTTGAAGATGTAGATTATAAGATAGAACCAAAGTGTCCTGTATTTGAAATATGTGGGGGATGTTCTCACCAATTCATTTCTTACGAAAAGCAATTAGAGTTTAAAAAAGAGCAGGTGCTAAAGCTATTTGAAAATGCGGGTATTGATGGTTTTGAATTTTTAGGTATAGAAGGAAGTCCAGAAGAATGGGAATATAGAAACAAGATGGAGTTTTCTTTTGGAGATATGGAAAAGGGTGGAGAACTATGTCTTGGAATGCATATGAAAGGAAAGAGCTTTGGAATAGTTAATGCTGATGCATGCCAAATAGTAGATGGAGATTTCCGCGCTGCCTTAAAAGTTGTACTGGATTATTTCAGAGAAAAAGGACTGCCTAAATATAGAATAATGAGCCATGAAGGCTATTTAAGAAATTTAGTTATAAGAAAAGGTAAAAATACAGGGGAGCTTCTTATAAGTTTAGTAACTACATCTCAAATAGATTTTGATATGACAGAGATTGCAGAAAAATTAAAGAATATAAGCTATAAAGGTGAATTAAAAGGAATTCTGCATATAATTAACGATTCACTGTCAGATGTGGTTCAAGCTGACAGAATAGAAGTTCTTTACGGACAGGACTACATAATTGAAGAGTTATTAGGTCTTAAGTTTAAAATATCACCATTTTCTTTCTTCCAGACAAATTCTAAAGGTGCAGAAAAGCTGTACAGCATAGTTAGAAATTTTATGGGAGATGCTAAATCAAAGGTAGTATTTGACCTTTACTGTGGAACAGGAACTATTGGACAGATATCTGCCCACAATGCAAAACAGGTTGTTGGAATAGAACTTATAGAAGAAGCAGTAGAAGCGGCTAATGAAAATGCTAAGCTTAACGGCCTTGACAATTGTGAGTTCATTGCAGGGGACGTAGCTAAGGTAATAAAAAATGTAAAAGTTAAGCCTGATATAATAATATTAGATCCACCAAGACCAGGGGTTCATCCGGAAGCATTGAAATATGTAATTGACTTTAATGCTAAGGATTTAATCTATGTTTCTTGTAATCCTAAGACTTTAGTAACTGATTTAAAGGTTCTTATAGAAGCTGGATATAAGGTTGAGAAGGTTGTGGCTAAGGACATGTTCCCGCACACCCCTCATGTGGAGTGCGTAGTAAGAATACGTCGCAAAGATACCTTATAATACTTGAATTCATGCACTTTACCAGCTTTTTTAACTTCAACACACAAAGTGATGATTTTAAGAATAAAGAGCAAATTAATGGTGTGAAAGTAAGAGTGGGTATTTGATATGATGTAAGGGGACACGTTAGTGCAAATTTAATATAAAGTAGAAAAAGACTATGAAGAGCTATTATGGTTGAAACTTCATGGTCTTTTTGTGTTTTATAAACTTGAGATTATAAAATTGATGTTAAACCTCATATATTAATGAAAAATAAATATTTTGTAATATTAATAGATATTTAGAAGGTAAATATTAAATTTTGTAGAATACAGTACTTAAATGTTAATTACGTTAGATTTGGAGAATATTAGAATGATTAAATATAAAATAAAATTGAATTGAATTAAGTTATAGATAATTTTATCTATAAGAATTAATTCAGCTTTATTTTTTTAAAAATACCAAATCCTATGTCTATTTTATATAGGAGGACAGAGTATGAAAATAAAAATGCTAAAAGCTTTTAATGGGGATAGCTTGATTATATCATTTCCTAAAAATAAAAAAACGAATTATAAT
Organism: Clostridium sp. ZS2-4; assembly: GCF_026719745.1. GTDB lineage: Bacteria > Bacillota > Clostridia > Clostridiales > Clostridiaceae > Clostridium_H. The sequence goes on along the minus strand of NZ_JAPPRQ010000001.1, from coordinate 10,512 downwards.
ATATTAATTGACGGAGGTATAAGTAGAACATATAATTGTACTCTAAAGAAAGAAATTGAAAATATTATAAAATCTGAAGAATTTATAGATTTGTTAATAATCACACATGTAGATGATGATCATATAGGAGGAATTATTAAATTTTTTGAAGACGTTTCAATAGATAAAAGTATAGTTAAAAGAGTTGTTTTTAATTCAGCATGGTCATTAGCTGAAAATTTTAATACAATATATAATTTAAATAGAGAGCAAAAGATTGGAGATGGAAGAACATGTACTAGCTTTAAGCAAGGACTCACATTAGAAAAAAAACTAAAAGAATTGAATTTATTAGAACCATACATTATTAAAGCATTAGATGTTATAGAGATAGGAAATGCAAAATTAACAATATTATCACCTTTAGAAGAAACGCTTAAATTACTTAATGATAATTGGGAAATTGAAAAATTAGAAGATCTAAATTGTAGTGCTAAGATGAATGACTATAATAAAACTATTCAAGAATTATTAGATAGTAATAAAGATAAAAATGATAGTTCTTTAGTAAATGAGTCAAGCATTGCATTTTTGTTAGAAATAAATGAATACAAAATTTTAATGTTAGGAGATGCATATCCAAATAGTATTGTAAACACATTAAAAAAATTAGGGTATTCTAATTTGAATAAATTAAAATTGGATTATTTGAAACTTTCACATCATGGGAGTAATAAAAATATTAATACTGATTTTTTAAATATAATAGAATGTTCTAATTATTTTATTTCTACTAATGGAGTTAGATATAATCATCCCAATAAAGCTACATTAGCAAAAGTAATTAATACACAAAAAAATATTACTTTTTATTTTAATTACAAAGTATATGAAAAAATTTTCAAAAAAAAAGATTATGAACAGTTTGAATTTAAGTGTATACAAATTAATAATGAATATGTAGGAGAAAGTAACTATGAGTGAAAAATGCGAAATAAGTCCATTTTGTATAAAATTCGAATGTAAAGATATTCAAGGAACAGGAGTATTAATAAAACTGAATAATAGTGATAAGGATATTATAATAACTGCTGCACATTGTTTAGCGGAATATAAAACAAAAGAAGATATTACTTTTGATTTTAGTTTTAATTTTAATATATTAGATGTATGGATAAATGATATTGAAAAAGAGATTGATATTGCAGTTATAATTATAGAAAAATTTAATGATGAAACTATACCATTATATATTCTAGATGATATTGAAGATATTAGCGATAAACATATTTTAATATATGGATATCCAGTTTATAAAAAAGATAATGATATAAAATATGAAAAATTAGAAGCTAAGTATTATGGAAAAAGTAAAGGAAATTATAGATTGAAATTAAATGAGAATATGGATACATTTTATAGTGATGGTAAATCTTTGATTGATGGGATGTCAGGTTCTCCAGCATACATATTAGAAAAAGATAATGTATATTTATTAGGAGTGTTTAATAGAGTAGAACATTCAGATCTTGCCTATAATGAAGTAAACATAATTTCAATTAAAAGTATTATTGAAAAATTAGAACATGAAAATTTAATTTATTGCATGGATGTTAAAAATAAAAGTGAATTGAATATAAAATTTACAAATTCGAACAATACAGATAAACATAAGAATGTTTCAATTTTAGTTATTGGAAGCAGTGGAAGTGGAAAATCCACTTTTATTAAATCTTTTTCTAAACATGAAAAATTAATTGATGCTAGTGGAGAAGGACAAACTACTAGAACAAACATAGAATACAATTTTTTTTCAGATTCAAAAAAATGCAAACCTCATGTAAAGATAAAATATTTAAATAAGGCAGATTTTGTTGAACTTAGAATGATGCAGATAAAAGAAAAACTTGAATCAAATATCAAAAGAAAAATAGATTCTTTTAAAGAAAATGAGCTAGAAAGAAAATTATTTCATACATTATTACAAATAGATGGTTTCTTTTCATACAAAGAATTTGATTTTGAGCAAAATATATCTGCAAATATATATGAAGAGTTTCAAAAATGGTTTTCTAAAGGAAGAATTAAGGAAAAATATTCAAATGAAGAATATAAAAAATATATTATTAATAAAAATATAAATTTAGATAATGAAGACAAAAAAGATGAAGAATATGAATTAGAAGATATCATAGAGTTATTTTATCGTAGAATTTTTGACATTTGTAAAGAAGCCATTAAAAATTTTCCTGAAAAAATTGAATTAAAAGATGATATGGATATTGAGACTAAGAATAAATTGACATATTGTTTAAAAGTTTGTGAAGGGGATAATAATAAAATTTCTGTTACGGGTATGATATCTAAAGTTATTATAAAGGATAATATTTGTGATATTTATAAGAACTACTTGAAAAGATTGAACATAAATAAATTAACCTTAATTGATACATATGGGCTTGATCAGAATGAGGCATTAAGTGAAAATTTATTAAAAGATAGATTGCCAAGAATATTTAAAGATTATGATAACATTGAAACAGTTTTTTATATAAGAAAGCTTAATTCTGCTTCTCCTTCAGATTTAAGTACAGCTATTCCAGTTTTATATGATATTAATCCTAAAGTTATTTTATATATGATTTTTACTGAAATTGATAAAAATGATTTAATCTCAAGTGAATGTAATAATAACCCTATTATAGATTTGATTGAATTAAATAAGAAAAAAACAATAAAAGCCGTAGAATATTTTTTGGAAAAAAGTGATGATTATTATAAAGAACCTCATAGTATAAAACAAAAAATGGGAGAAAATAAAATCCCCAAACCACTCATTGAAAGTACTTACAAGGTACTAATTGAAAATTTAATACCTTATTGTGCAAAGTTAGAAAATATCAATTATAAAGAAAATAATAAATATCATATAGAAAAACTATTAAAGGCTATTGTTAATAAAGAACATTTAGGAACAGAGTTGATATCAATAAATAATATTGTAGAGAATATCGAAAAAGATAATGCAAAAGCTGTTATAAACAATTTATTACGCAAAATGTTTGCAATTTCCAAAATAGAATGGTATAGTGGAAATTCTGGACACGGACATTGGAGAACACAAGAAGCGAATATAACAAGAATTAGAAAAGGAGAACTAGGCTACTGGGGAACATATTGTGATTTGTGGAGTCAAAGATTTTTAACTGGATATAATGAGGTATTTTCAAAATTATCTGAGGATGATGTTTTGAACTTGTTTGATGCCAATTTTTCAATGGAACAGACAACACCTATATTAAAGCTATTTAATGAATTTTCTAGGTATTTTATTGGATGCAAAAAGCTTAATCTTACTACTTTTACTTCTTACGAAAGTCATTGTAAAAATTGTTCGATAAAAAATAAATGTTTTAAAGAATTATTATTGAATAGTTATACAGAAAATGAACTTTCGGAAGAGTGTAAAGACAGAGTAAAGTGGTTAAATGATAGATATAATTTTGATAAAAGGTTTGAAATTATTTCACAAAAAATATATCTTAAATTTAAAGATACATTTTTAAAGGAATTTATTAATGAGTGTAGAAGTCATAATGCTAGAATTATTTCTGATATATTAAAAAAAGATGACAAAATATCTTTTTCTAAAGTTAAACAAGAAATAGCTAATTATTTTAAAGACTATGATTTATCTAGAGAATCTAGAGAGTTTAAAGAAATATTTAACAATTTTATAATAGAATTAAAACTATTTGATGTTGAATAAACTTTTGTATGGGAGAGTTTAGCTATTTACTATAGAATAGAAAAAGACTATGAAGACAGCTATTATAGCTTAAAACTTTATAGTCTTTTTGTGTTTTATAAATTATACACTGTGCGAATAATGTTAATTTTTATATATTAATAAAAAATATAAATATATTGGAGTATTTGTGATTATTTAGAAGGAAGATTCGGGATTTTGTAGAATATTACGATAGAGTGTTATTTTGAATAACTGAATTAACGGGTCAATCTTTAGTTTTAGATAATTGTGCAGTTATGTAATAAGACGAATTATTTATATAGTGGGAAGTAAGAAATTTTATGGAGGTAAATAATAATATGAAAAGTTTATATATTTCTAGGGTAATAATAAAGAATTATAGAAATTTTAAAGATATTGATGTTAGATTAAATCATAAGCAAGTAATTATTGGTGAAAATAATATTGGAAAAACAAATTTCTTAAGAGCTTTACAATTAGTGTTAGATCCAAGTTTTTCTGACGAGGATAGATATTTAGAAGAAAATGATTTTTTTGACGGTTTAGAAGATCCAATAGAAAACAAAGAAATAATAGAGATAAAAATCTATTTAAGTAATTACATTAATAACAAGAACATTCTTGCTCAGCTTTCAGATGCAACAGTAAAAGAAAATGGTGAAGAGAAACTTTTGATTACATATAGATATTTCCCAATTGAGAAGGAAAATGGAGAAATAGAGTATCAGTATATTATTTTTAAGGGGAAAGATGAGTCAAAGAGATTTACTCATGAAGATAGAAAATTTATAAATCTAAAAGTTATTAAAGCATTAAGAGATGTAGAAGGTGAAATGAAAAATACTAGGACATCTCCTGTCAATAGATTGCTTAGAAGTTATTGTATAGACAAGAATGATTTAAAAGATATTGCAGAAAAGCTTGGGGAAAGTGGTTCAGATGTATTAGATTTAGATGAAATTATTGATTTAGGTAATAATATTAACAGTAGATTCACTAGTATTTTGGGAATGGGAAGTGATTTTAATGTTTCTCTAAAAACTATTGATATTGATCCAAATAAACTTCTTACATCTTTGAAAATTCTTTTATCCGATAGAAATACTAGTGAGATTAGCTTAGGTTTAAATAACATCCTTTATATATCATTAGTTTTATTGTTACTTCAGGACAACACGGTACCTACATATTTAAAGAAATCAAAATTTGAAGAACTTAGAGCTAAAAAAGATGGTGAGATTTTAGATAGTGTTTATGAAATAAATGATAAGTGTAATTATTTTATTAAGGACAGTTTAGATGTTGTAACAAAGGAAAAACTATATAAATTCATGGATACACACGATCCAAAATGTGATGGTATAACGATTTTAGTAATTGAAGAACCAGAAGCACATTTACATCCTACATATCAGAGACTTATATATAAGGATGTTATAAAAAATAGTGACAATTCTGTTTTATTAACAACACATTCAACACATATTACATCAATAGCGTCGATTGAATCAATTGTTCATCTTCATAACAATAAAGATGGTGGTACAGATATAAATTCAACGACTGAACTCAATCTATCATCCGATGAATTACTTGATGTTGAAAGATATGTTGATGTTAAGCGTGGAGAAATATATTTGGGCAAAGGTGTAATTCTTGTTGAAGGTATCGCGGAAGAATATTTAGTACCAAGATTTGCTGAGTTAATAGGAAAACCATTAGATGAAAAAGGTATAGTTGTGTGTAACGTAAACTCTACTAATTTTAAGCCATATGTTAAATTGCTTATGAAGTTGAAAATCCCTTTTGCTGTTATTACAGATGGAGATTTTTATTATGAAAATGTATCTGATAAAGGAGATGTAACGAAAAAATTTCATGTTATGAATGATGAGGATGATCAAAGAGAGTTTGGTTACTTAGGAAATTCAATAATTGAAAACATTATATTAGATCTTGATATAAAGAAAAGTGATGAAATTCCATCTGCTTTTATAGAACAAGATGAATTGTTTAATGATTTAGGATTTTTTATCGGATATTATACATTCGAAGTAGATATGATGAAAGCTTGTGCTAAGAATGCTAAAGCGAAAAAAATAATATGTGATGTTTTTAATAGTTTGACAAATGGTGGAGATAGGCAAAAAGAGAATTTTAAAAATGAATTAGAAAAAGGTGATTATTGGAGTTGCTTAAGAAAAATTGAGAGTAATGGCATTGGAAAAGGTAGATTTGCTCAAATAATGTCCATTAAATGTGATGAAAAACATGTTCCAGCATACATGAAATCTGCAATAAATGATATTTATAAAAAGGTAGATGAGTTTTAATATGAGATATTATATGGAGAAAATGCAACAGATAAAAAAAGATGAGATACAATTTGAAGCGTATAATACCCAAGAGAGTACTGTAGTTATTGCAGGTCCTGGAAGTGGAAAAACTACAGTTTTGACATTAAAGATTATTAAATTATTAAGAGAAATGATTAAAGAGCCAAGGGGTTTAGCCTGTGTAACCTTTAGTAGAGAAGCTGCCAGAGAGTTTAAACAGAGATTAAATAAATTGGGATACGAAGAAAGACAAAACGTATTTTTAGGAACGGTACACTCATTTTGTATCTCAGAAGTGTTAGGAAATTTTGCTCATTTATACGATTATAATATACCAATGCCAATAAAAATTATTTCTGATAAAAATAAAAATAAGTTATTTAAAAAAGTAGTTGAAGATTTAGGAATAGACAATACTGGAATTAAGCTCAGTGAGATGGATAAAGAAAGAACTCTAAATATTAAAGGAATCAGTAGTGTAAAAATACCAACATATGATGTTGCTTTAAAAGCAGCACATGAGTATGAAAAAAGGTTACATAAATCTGGCTTTATGGATTACGAAAGTATTATTAAATTTTCTACTTTATTAATACAAGAACAAGAATACGTTAGAAAATGTTTAAGTGCAAAATTTCCATGGATTGTAGTTGATGAATATCAGGATTTAGGCAGACCTTTACATGAAATGATACTCTCTCTTTTTACTAAAACAGAAATAAAAATATTTGCAGTAGGTGATCCGGATCAATCAATTTATGGATTCTCAGGAGCTATACCAGATTATTTGCACGAGTTATATAAGAGAAATGATATCATAGCTATTGAGCTGAAGAATAACTACAGGAGTAATCAAGACATTGTTGACGGATCGGAGTTAGTATTGAATTCGAAACGGAATTATGTTGCAGCAACTAGAAAAGAAGAAAAAGCAGAATTTGTTTTTATAACATGTGAAGAGGATTTAGAAGATCAATATAATTGTTGTGTGAATGAAATAATTCCTTATTATATAGATAAAGGAATATCGCTTGAAGAAATAGTAATACTTGCAAAAATAAATGAAAATGTAAAAGATTTAGCTAAAAAGTTTTCGGAAAAGAATATACCACATTACATTTCAAAACATGATTTTGAAAGATCTGATTTTGTTAAATGGTTAGAAACATGTGGTTCGTGGGTAAATGACAAAATAAGCGTTTCTTTTGATGAAATATATTTATATTGGGAAAGATTAATTTTGCTACATAATGATAAAGAATTTTTTAATGGAAACCGTAGAATTCTTGAAAAGAGAAAACTTTACGATGTTTTAGCTAATAGTTATGAAAGTAGAAGTAAACTTAAATTATGGATACAAAATATTATAGAAAATCTCAATATATTCAACATATTGAATGGGTCAAGTGTATATCCAGATGAAATAGATAACTTGGAAAAGTTATTAAATGTGGCTTCTCAAAACAGGTATAAGAACTATGACATTTCAAAGTTTTCAAAACTAGGAAAACCTGAAAATCAAGTTACTTTGACTACAAGGCATAGTTCAAAAGGGCTTGAGTTTGAAGTAGTGGTTATTTTGGGTATGGAAGAAGGAAATTTTCCGGATTATAGAAGTGTATCTGATTCAAGAAAAGTGGCTGAAGAAAATAGAATGTGTTTTGTTTGTATAAGTAGAGCTAAAAAAGCGTGTGTTTTAGTAAGATCAAAATATTACAATATAAAAAAAAGGAATGGGGAAAATTGGCATAAATTTTGCGAGGAATCTAGATATTGGAAGATATTACATAAAAAACATGCTGGTAGTAATGATTTGAAATAACAATAATTGATTCAATCTACAAAAATTTAAAAGATAAATTGTAAATAGGTATACTAAAATAATTTTAGCAGATTTGATTTATAGCATAGATTATATTTGCATTTATTTCTTTTTAACATATAAAAATGTGAGATTATCATAATTACTTAACAATATATAAGTTTTTTTTGACTAGATTAATAAGAAAAGCAACAACCTATTATGCATAAGATGGTGATTTTAAAACTATAAAAATTTATAATACAACATCGTATAATTATAAAATAGAAAAAGACTATGAAAAGCTTATACAGCTTACAATTCATAGTCTTTTTGTGTTTTATAAATCACAAAAAAGTACTATATTCTATCTCCATCTTCAAAAACAAAAAATCCTTCAAATTTACATCCAAGAGCTTTGGCAATTTGCTGAAGCTCTTTTTCTGAGAAATTATCACGAGAAAGTTTGTTGGATAAGTTTTGATTAGTGGTTCCTATTAATCTTGCAAGCTCAGATATAGTAGTTTTTTTCCTTTTTATTAAAATGCGAATTTTTTCGCCCATTGTTAAAGCCATGTTATTCACCATCCTTATTAACAATATACACTTTTAAATGTGATTTATCAATAAATACAAATAAAACTAAACTAAATAATTTAATATTACTTGAAATAATACACTTATTAGTGTATTATCAAACTATAAAATGTTAAGTGTAAAAACAAGCAAAATTAATTTAGGAAGGTGGATGCTAAAGATATGAGTAAAGTAATAGCAATCGTTAATCAAAAAGGAGGGGTATCTAAAACTGTAACAACTTTAAATTTAGGATATGCTCTATCTGAAATGGGGAAGAAAGTTTTACTTATAGATTTTGACCCTCAGAGCAGTTTAACTGTATGTTTTGGCTATGATAACACTGACAGCATTAATACCACAATATACAATCTGATGGCACTGGCTATTGAAGAGAAAAATCTGCCTGAAAAAGATAAGTATATTCTTTCAACAGGAAAGGTTGATCTTATTCCATGTAACTTGGAATTATCAGCAATAGAAATAGCACTGGTTAATGTCATGAGTAGAGAACTTATTTTAAAGTCTATTATTGATGAAATTAAAGAAGATTATGATTATGTTATCATTGACTGTTCTCCATCACTTGGAATGCTGACAATTAATGCTCTTGCAGCCTGTGATAGTGTAATTATACCAGTTACTCCTCAATACCTTTCTGCTAAAGGATTGGAATTATTATTAAAAAATATTCTAAGGGTAAAAAAGAGGATTAATCCTAAAATACAAGTTGATGGAATACTTCTTACTATGTATGCAGAAAGAATGAAATTATCAAAGGAAGTGCTGTCAATTATACAAGAAGCTTATGGAAGTCATATTCATATCTTTGAAAGCAAGATACCAACATCAGTAAAGGTTGGAGAATCTAATTTGAGAAATAAAAGCATCATAGAATATAATCCTAAGAATAAAGTATCAATAGCCTATGGGAACTTTGCAAGGGAGGTTGTATCAATATGAGTGAGAAAAAGTTAATGAGTTTAGCTGATATGTTTGGAGAAGATACTGAGGAAAAAGAAGCTGCTAATCAAACTGAAATTGATATATCAAAGCTTGTATCCTTTGAAAACCATCCATTTAAATTATATGAGGGTGAGCGACTTGAAAATATGGTGCGAAGTATTAGGGAGCTTGGGGTTATTGTTTCCGTTATTGTAAGACCTAAAGGTGAAAAATATGAGATTTTATCTGGTCATAACAGGGTAAATGCTGCTAAAATAGCAGGACTATTGAAAGTACCAGCAATAATTAAGGACAACCTTGAAGATGAAGAAGCAATGCTTATTGTAACAGAAACAAATCTTATGCAGCGTTCTTTTAGTGATATGCTTCATTCAGAAAGAGCAGCTGCATTAGAGCAGCATCATAAGGCACTAGCTTCTCAAGGTAAAAGAACAGATATTTTAAAAGAGATTGAAAGTCTCCTAAAGGCTGATGAAATCAAGGGCGATGAAACTTCTCGACAAGTTGGCGAGAAGTTGACAAGTGTAGATGAAACAGGAAAAACTTATAATCTTTCAGGTAGGTCTGTATCAAGATATTTAAGAATATGCAATCTTATAAAAGAGTTGAAAGATAGACTAGATATGGAAGAAATACCTTTTACAGCTTCAGTAACTCTTTCTTATCTAACGGAGGAAGAGCAATGTATTGTAGAACTTATTCTTTCTGAACATAACTTCAAAGTAGATATGAAGAAAGCTGAAAGTTTAAGAGCATATTCAGAAGGAAAAAAACTAAATGAAGAAACAGCTTATGCAATTCTTTCAGGAGAATTAAATAAAAAGAAAAAGATAAATAAGCCATCACCTATTAAATTAAAATCTAAGCTTATCAATAAATTCTTTGCACCTGAAACTAAGCAGCCTGAAATTGAGGATGTTATTGAAAAAGCGTTAGAGTTATATTTTAAATCACAATAGATGATTGCAGAATTTAAAAATTAAAAATGTGGATAACTTTTAAAAATTCACTTGAAACTGTTCAAAAAAAGGTACAACAAAAAGCCTTTTGATAAAAAGGTATGCGTAGCATGTAAGCTTAAA